>JAZQQB010000026.1:0-49828 GCA_045628865.1 Lachnospiraceae bacterium
TCAGACAGAAAGCTACGGATACAACACAGATGAAATCGTATCTTCAGACGTTATCGGTATGACATATGGTTCATTATTCGATGCTACACAGACAATGGTAGCTCCAATGGAAGATGGAAATACACAGGTACAGGTTGTATCATGGTATGATAACGAGAACTCTTACACATCTCAGATGGTAAGAACAATCAAATACTTCTCAGAGCTTAAATAGGAATTGCGTAGATAAAGACAAGCGACTGTGAAACAGACATTTGATTTTAGCAGGCATTCCAAGAGAAAATCATAAGTAGCTTAGCTACGAACTTTGCGAAGCAAAATGATTTTCGAATCTGGGAACTGTATAAAAAAGATCCTTAGAAGGTCCGGCCTATTGGGCCGGGCCTTTTTTTAAAAACAATTAAACGATGGAGGTTTTAATCATGGGATTAAACAAAAAATCAGTTGATGATATCAACGTAAAAGGCAGAAGAGTGCTTGTAAGATGTGACTTTAACGTACCTTTAAAGAATGGTGAAATCACAGACGAAACAAGAATTGTTGCAGCACTTCCAACAATCAAGAAGTTAATTAATGATGGTGGTAAAGTTATCCTTTGCTCACACTTAGGAAAAGTTAAAGAAGGTCCTAATGAGAAAGAATCTTTAGCTCCAGTTGCTAAGAGATTAAGCGAAAAGCTTGGTAAGGAAGTAGTATTTGTTTCTGATTACAACGTAACAGGCGAAGCTGCTACAGCTGCTGTTGCAGCAATGAAAGAAGGAGATGTTGTATTATTACAGAATACTCGTTTCCGTGGCGCTGAAGAAACAAAGAATGGTGAAGCATTCTCTCAGGAATTAGCAGATCTTGCTGATGACTATGTATGTGACGCTTTTGGTTCATCTCATAGAGCACACGCTTCAGTTGCTGGTGTTACAAAATGTATCACAGCAAAAGGTGGTTCTAATGTAGTTGGTTACTTAATGCAGAAAGAAATTGATTTCTTAGGAAATGCAGTTGAAAACCCAGTTAGACCTTTCGTAGCTATCCTTGGTGGTGCTAAGGTTGCTGATAAGTTAGCAGTTATTGATAACTTACTTGAAAAAGCTGATACATTGATTATCGGTGGTGGTATGGCTTACACATTTATGAAAGCTCAGGGATACGAAATCGGTTTATCATTATGTGATGACAGCAAATTAGATTATTGTAAAGAAATGATGGCTAAAGCAGAAGCAAAAGGTAAGAAATTACTTCTTCCTTTAGATGCTGTAACTATCAAGTCATTCCCAGATCCAATTGATGCTCCTATCGATACAGAAGTATATGACATTACAGCTATGCCTGCTGATCAGGAAGGTTGCGATATCGGACCTAAGACACGTGAATTATACGCTGAAGCAGTAGCTTCTGCTAAGACTGTTGTATGGAATGGACCAATGGGTCTTTTCGAGAACCCTTCACTTGCTAATGGTACAAAAGCAGTAGCTGAAGCATTAGCTAATACAGATGCTACAACAATCATCGGTGGTGGTGATTCAGCAGCAGCTGTTAACCAGATGGGTCTTGGAGACAAGATGAGCCATATCTCAACAGGTGGTGGTGCTTCTCTTGAATTTTTAGAGGGTAAAGAACTTCCAGGTGTTGTTGCAGCTGACGATAAATAGACGCGATAGCAGATCGAGAAAATCAAACCAAAACAGGTTTCATGCTTGCATGAGTGTGCTGTTTTGGTTTGATTTGTGAGGCGCGTACGCGCTGAGGATATGCGAAAGTAAATATTTATGTGAAAAATTGATTTAGGAGAGAAAAATCATGGCAAGAAGAAGAATTATTGCAGGTAACTGGAAAATGAACAAGACTCCAAGTGAGGCTGTTGCATTAGTTAATTTATTAAAGGATTTAGTAGTGAACCCAGATGTTGATGTTGTTTACTGCGTTCCAGCAATCGATATTGTTCCAGTTGTTGAAGCAACAAAAGGAACAAACGTAGCAGTTGGTGCTGAAAATATGTATTTTGAGGAAAGCGGTGCTTTCACAGGTGAAATTTCTGCAGCAATGTTAGTAGATGCTGGTGTTAAGTACGTTATTCTTGGACATTCTGAAAGAAGAGATTACTTCAAAGAAGATGATGTTTTATTAAACAAGAAAGTTAAGAAAGCTTTCGAAGCTGGTCTTACTCCAATCCTTTGCTGTGGTGAAAGCTTAGAGCAGAGAGAAACTGGTGTAACTATGGACTGGATCCGTCTTCAGATCAAATCTGACCTTGCTGGTGTAACTGCAGATCAGGTTAAGAAACTTGTTATCGCTTACGAACCAATCTGGGCAATCGGAACAGGTAAAACAGCTACATCTGATCAGGCTGAAGAGGTATGTAAAGGAATCCGTGAGTTGATCGCTGAAATGTACGATCAGGCTAGAGCTGATGGAGATCGTATCCAGTACGGCGGTTCTATGAACGCTTCTAATGCTGCTGAACTTTTAGCAAAACCAAACATCGATGGTGGTTTAATTGGTGGTGCTTCATTAAAGGCAGACTTTGGCCAGGTAGTTAACGCCTAGAATAGGCGTTAACCCGCGTCGCCAGTGATTGCTTGCAATCATGAGAGACTGCATGATTTAACACGCATAGTTAATGCGTAAGCATTTGTATCAAACTAGATTATAATAAAGTAAGGCGGTACGTGAGTACCGCCTTATTATTATGCAATTGTTTGTTATTCAGTTGTTTCATAGGCTACATGAATGGAAGAAATCAACCCTTCAAATTCATCCATCCAACCTGAATCGTTGATGTCTGTATAAATAATGTTTCCAACAAGCTCTGGTGTAATAGCTACAATCTGGATTTGTTTAAACTTTGTAGTACCATGCTCATAAGAAAAAACAATCTTGTGACTGGTAAATCCATCGATTGTAATAGTTTCAAAGGAATCGACAGTTACTTCAATTTCGTATCCCATTTCTAAAAGTTGAGCTTCCATAGCGGCTTTCATACCATCAGCATCACAGTCGTATACAGACTCAGAAAATGGAAGAGTATAATACTGGATGTTAGCTCCAGATTCATCATCGGCTACGTAGAAACCTGCCTTTGAATTGTCAGGTACAAATGAATCTGGAAGATCAAAAGTAAATCCTGTAATCTTTTGCGAACTATCCTTTTTATTTACACCGTTTGAAGAAACGGCTTCAGTTGAACTGTTGGACTTGGATCCGCCACAAGCAAAAAGAGTGGAAACTGCAAGGCAACAGATCACGATTAAAGATAATTTTTTTTTCATAATTTTTTCCTATTCTATTGCATTCAATTTAATGTCCACTACATTATAATATATCGTGGAGTTACTTGCAAATGAAAAAATTACAAAAATGTTAACTATTCAAAATCGCAAGGCTCTGAATAGTTGGGTATTAAAAACAGAAGCTATAGCACAAACAATTAGGCGGAATGAGTCATCATGGTTGACTTGCGACCGGCATTGTAGTACTGTAGCTTCTGTTTTTTATTTTGTATTAAGGTCTGTACCTTTTCCTGATAGGCGACGTCATCTGAAATGCGCACAAGGCTAGTAAGGCGATATTTATCTAAGTGATATGGAATACTGTGCGCGAGCGCAAGATTAATAAGATACTTTGCCGAACCAAAGCTTGTTAGATGAGTGTGCCCTTCTTCAAAGGACTTGTCTAGATTGTAGACAATAAAACCATTTCGTACACGGATAATGACGTAATTCTTTTTCTTAAAAATCACATTATTCATTCGTTCACCCCTTCATAGATGTGTCAAGATGGATTCCCCAATCCAAATCGACATAGTATGTTTCTATTTAGTTTTCATTTCTAAATAAAATAATGTTTTTAGAAATTATATCTATAACTATATTATATTCTGATAAATGAATAAATGCAAGTAAAATTGACGTAAAAATGATAAGGTAGTATGTACAAACGAATATGTGACTGTGAGCCTTAGAACTAATCGTTAATATATTGACAAATAAGCTAAAACGTGGGAAAATGCATAAGGAAATCTGCATCAGTAAATGCAGGATTATTACTGAATAGCAATAGCAATTTTAGTTAATAATAGAAGAATAGGAGATAAGATTATGGCAAAGAAACCAGTTGTTTTAATGATCCTTGATGGATACGGATTAAATGACAAAGTAGAAGGAAACGGTATTGCACAGGCTAAGACTCCAGTTGTATCAGGACTTATGAAAGATTATCCTTTCGTTAAGGGTTATGCAAGCGGAATGAGCGTAGGTCTTCCAGACGGACAGATGGGTAACTCAGAAGTTGGACATTTGAACATGGGTGCAGGACGTATCGTATATCAGGAATTAACAAGAATTACAAAGGAAATTCAGGATGGTACATTCTTTGAGAATGAAGCACTTGTAAAAGCTGTTGAGAACTGCAAGAAGAATGATTCTGCATTACACTTATTTGGTTTGTTATCTGATGGTGGTGTTCATAGCCATAATACACATTTATATGGATTACTTGAACTTGCTAAGAGAAATGGTCTTACAAAGGTTCATGTTCATGGTTTCATGGATGGACGTGATACACCTCCAGCAAGTGGAAGAGATTTCGTAAAAGAATTATATAGAAAAATGGAAGAAATCGGAGTTGGTGATATTGCTTCAGTTTCAGGCCGTTACTATGCAATGGATAGAGATAACAACTATGATCGTGTTCAGAAGGCATATGATGCAATTGTAAATGGTGTTGGTGAAACAGATGATTGTGCAGCATGCGCAATGAAACATTCTTATGAAAAAGATGTTACAGACGAATTCGTAGTGCCAACAGTTATCGTAGATGATAACGGAAATCCACTTGGTAAAGTAGAAGATGGAGATTCAGTTGTATTCTTCAACTTCCGTCCAGATAGACCCCGTGAAATCACACATGCATTCTGTGACAATGATTTCACAGGATTTGACAGACCACACAGACCAGAAGTTACATTTGTATGTTTCTCAGATTATGATCCAGAGATTCCTAACAAAGAGATCGCTTTCCACAAAATTGCTGTTACAAATACTTTTGGTGAGTGGCTTGCAGCAAATAACATGACACAGGCTCGTATCGCTGAAACCGAGAAGTATGCACACGTAACATTCTTCTTTAATGGTGGTGTTGAAACTCCTAATGAAGGAGAAGACAGAATCCTTGTTAACTCTCCTAAGGATGTTGCTACTTATGACTTAAAGCCAGAAATGAGTGCCCCACAGGTTTGCGAGAAATTATGTGAAGCAATCCGTTCTGATAAATATGATGTGATCATCGTAAACTTCGCTAACCCAGATATGGTTGGACATACAGGTGTACAGGAATCTGTTATCAAAGCAATCGAAGTTGTTGATGAATGCGTTGGAAAAGCAGTTGAAGCTTTGAAAGAAGTAGATGGTACAACCTTTATCTGTGCTGACCACGGTAATGCAGAGCAGTTGGTTGATTACGAAACAGGCGCTCCATTCACAGCACATACAACAAACCCAGTTCCATTTATCTTAGTTAACTATGATGAAGCATATACACTTCGTGAGGAAGGTGTATTAGCAGACATCATTCCAACATTGATTGAGATCATGGGCAAAGAACAGCCAAAAGAGATGACAGGTAAATCATTATTGATTAAAAAATAATAGACGAGGAATAATCGTCCGTCTTTTCTACTCTGGCAATGCTTGATAGAAGAGGCGGATGTTTTTTGAAAAAATGAAAGAAAGTTTATCAGCCTGTGAGGCATGCGGAATTGATACCAAAGAAGGTATAGAACGTTTTATGGATCAGGAAGCGCTTTTTCTGAAGTTTTTACTGCGCTTTTTAGAGGATGATGGAATGCAACAATTGGTGGATTCTTTTGAAAAAAAAGAGGTTGAGGATTGTTTTCATGCAGCTCATTCCCTAAAGGCGTTAACTGGAAATTTGGCGATTACATGTATGTATGAACCATTGAAACCACTTGTAGAGATTCTTCGGAGCGGACAACTGCCAGAGGAAGAAGATGTTTTCACATTGAAGCAAAAATATGAGCAGGTGATAGCGACATTGCAGTGTATCAAGGAAAAAAATGTAATTTAACGAAAATTCGTCCATTAATTTCAAAATAATTGTTGAAAATGGCTATTTTATATGATACACTAGTAAAGGTTAACCGCTAGGAGGTGTAGAAATGCAGACATTAAAGACTATTTTGACCATTTTATATATTATTGACTGTCTTGCTTTAACAATCATTGTTCTTATGCAGGAAGGAAAGCAGCAGGGACTTGGAACAATCGGTGGTATGGCTGATACATTCTGGGGAAAGAATAAAGGTCGTTCACGCGAAGGTTTATTGAAGAAAGGTACAGCAGCATTAGCAGTTCTTTTCATGGTTTTAGCAATTGTGTTAAACTTAGGCGTACTCAATAAATAAGAAATTGAATGAGAGACACAGGGATGATAGTTCATTCCTGTGTTTTTTTATAGCGAGGACGAAAAACAAGCGCCCGAAGGGCATTTGTTTTTACCCGAGCGTATATGAGTAAAAAAAGGAGTCGCGAAGCGACGTCACTTGCGAAGCAAGTGCTTTTACGAATAAGAGGACGAAAAACAAGCGCCCGAATTGTTAGCACATGAGGCTTCACCTGTGCTAACATTGAAAAAAAACCTAAAATAGTATATTCTAAATAAAAAAGGTAAAAGGACGGAATACTGATTACATAAAGGAGGGAATGTTATGGCACATAATGATATTGAAAATAGGAAGAAGCTGGTTTGTGAACTGATGAATGATCAGTTTTACGTACCAATGAAGGAAAAAGAGCTTGCTATTTTTATGCAGGTAGAAAGAGAAGACAGAGAAATCTTTAGACAGGTCTTGGATGAGCTGTTGTCAGAAAATAAGATTCAGGTAAGCAAGCGGGGAAAATATTCTATTTATGATGGCAGTCAGGAACAGTCCATCGTAGGAAGCTTTACAAGTCATCCTAAGGGCTTTGGTTTTGTAACAGTGGAAGGTGAAGCTGAGGATTACTATATTCCAGAAGGAAAGGTAAATGGAGCGTTTCAGGGGGATAAGGTTCAGATTGTAGTACTTCCAGGACAGCGTGGTAAGAGAAAAGAGGCCAGCGTTGTAAAGGTATTGGAACGAGGAACAAGCAGGTTAGTTGGGATCTTCCAGAAGAATAAAAATTTTGGATTTGTGGTTCCAGATAATACCAAGATCACATCTGATATTTTTATTCCAATTGAGAAGTCTAAAAATGCAGTTAACGGACATAAGGTTGTAGTTGAGATTACAGATTATGGTGATGAAAGAAGAAAGCCTGAGGGAAAAATCACAGAGATCATTGGCCATGTAAATGATCCTGGTGTGGATATCATGTCTATTGTAAAGGGATTTGATCTTCCAACAGAATTTCCGGAAAAATGTTTGAATCAGGCAGAACGTGTTGCTAAGGATGTAACAGAGGCAGATATGGCAGGACGTACGGATTTAAGAGACCTTTGCATGGTTACCATTGATGGTGAGGATGCTAAGGATTTGGATGATGCGGTCAGTTTGTATAAAGAGGGAGATTTGTATCATTTGGGCGTTCATATTGCGGACGTAACCAACTATGTACAGGAGAATTCAGCTCTTGACCGTGAAGCGTTAAAACGTGGTACCAGTGTATATTTGGTGGATCGAGTAATCCCAATGCTTCCACATACTTTGTCTAATGGAATTTGTTCATTAAATGAGGGTCAGGTTCGTTTGGCGCTTAGCTGTTTGATGACCATTGATAAAAAGGGCGATGTAAAGGATTATGAGATCGTTGAATCGGTGATTCAGACCAATCATCGTATGAGTTATACTTCTGTGAAAAAGATCATTGAAGATAAGGATGAAGAAGAAACCAAGAAGTATGAAGATGTGGTTCCTATGTTTTTTGAAATGAAGGAATTGGCGGATATCTTACGTGAAAAAAGAAGAAAACGTGGTTCCATTGATTTTGATTTTCCAGAAACAAAGATCATTTTGGACCCAAATGGAAAACCGATTGAAATTAAACCATATGAAAGAAACAGCGCAACAAAGATCATCGAAGACTTTATGCTCATTGCCAATGAAACAGTGGCACAGCATTTTTACTGGATGGAGATGCCATTTGTATATAGGACTCATGATAATCCGGATCCGGAAAAAATCCAGAAACTGGCTACCTTTATCAATAACTTTGGATATTCCATTAAAACCACACAGGATGAGATCCATCCTAAAGAATTACAGAAGTTATTAGGACGTATCGAGGATTCGCCAGAGGAGGCATTAATCTCAAGATTGACACTTAGAAGCATGAAACAGGCACGTTATACAACAGATTGCACGGGACATTTTGGCTTGGCATGCCAGTATTACTGTCATTTTACCTCACCAATCAGACGATATCCGGATTTACAGATTCATCGAATCATTAAGGAGCAGTTAAGAGGCAGAATGAATGTAGACAGAACGGCTCATTACAATGAAATTTTGCCAGATGTTGCAAAACAGGCATCTGACATGGAAAGACGTGCAGATGAGGCTGAACGCGAGACAGATAAGCTGAAAAAGGTAGATTACATGTCTGAGCGTATTGGACAGTATTATGAAGGCGTTATCTCAAGTATTACAAGCTGGGGCGTTTATGTAGAACTTCCAAATACAGTGGAAGGTATGATTCATATTTCCAAGCTTCCTGGTGATTACTATTATTATGATGATGAGCATTATGAGATGGTAGGTCAGGCTACAGACCGAAGATTTAAACTTGGTGAGAAGGTAGTGATCAGAGTTGATGATGTTGACAAGATTGCTAGAACCATTGATTTTATGATCCCAGAGGAATGGGAATTGGAGAATGAAGAAATCCATTAGGGTCTATTTTAGCTTAAATTTTGTGGGTTTATTTAACCATTGGTTTATTGATTCTTTTTCTGATCAATGCTACAATGAAGACCGTGTTAAATAGGCTCACGAAGTTTGAGTGCGTTTGCCGGGGAGGTTTGTTATGGCAAAGAGTGAACCACAGAAGTTGGTATGTAACAATAAAAAAGCATATTATGATTATTTTATAGAAGAAAAATACGAGACAGGGATTGTCTTACATGGTACGGAAGTGAAGTCCATGCGTCTTGGTAAATGTAGTATTAAGGAGTCCTTTATTCGAATTGAGAATGGGGAAGTATGGGTGTATGGTATGCATGTTAGCCCTTATGAAAAGGGTAATATTTTTAATAAGGATCCACTTCGTCCGAAAAAGCTTTTGATGCATAAGCATGAAATCATGAAGCTAAATGGTCGCCTTGCGGAGCAGGGGTATACTTTAGTTCCTTTGGAGGTATACTTTAAAGAGGGTAGATGCAAGGTGCAAATTGGTCTTGCAAAAGGTAAGAAGAACTATGATAAGAGAGATAGTATTGCCAAGAAAGACCAGGCAAGAGAAGCAATGAAGGATTTTAAGATCAGAAATCTTGGATAAAAAAGAATCTTTGATTTTTAACCAATGGTTTATTGCTTTTTTAGATAAATTCGTGTATCTTATATAGGTACCATCAAGGGCTAGTAAAGGTTTCGACGGGGTTCTTGAAGTTGGAGAAGCTATCCGCAGCAGTGCGTTAAACGCAAAATTAAAAATAAACGCTGAAGATAATTTAGCAATCGCTGCCTAATGGCAGCTGTCTGACCTAGTGCACTCACACATTAGGACCCAGGCATCGACTATGTGAGAAACGACACTAGTAAAGCTTTGCGCTAGTGGGCGTATTATGAAGCTACTGAACCTGCAACGATGTTTGTTTCGGTGTAGCAGAGGGAATGTCAAAGAACAAACTATGATAGAAGAAGTACAATGAATGGGATTTCGGACGCGGGTTCGACTCCCGCCTGGTCCACGCAAAAGGCTGATCACAAATTTGTGATCAGCCTTTTTGAGTATATTGTTCAGTTATATTTTTTAATATTCGTAGTTACCAAATGAATGAGATTCTACAGCTGGGATATTGCACTGGATTCTGCTGAAAGCATCAATACTTTTACGATAGAATACAAGTTGGCAGATACCTGCAACAATACCAAGTATTATCATGATAATTCCATATGTGACAGCTGCGGACTGTAATCTTTCTACTTCTCTATAAATATCTCTTGCTTGATCCAATGCGTTCATTTGTGCAATGAGACTGATACAAAGAATGATGGAAACAGCATATGTGATAACACAGATAATAGCAACAATTTTTCCAAATGAAGCAACACTTTCCTCGTTTCTGGCTTTTAATTCACCGGATAAAGGCAAACAAATACATAATACAATAATCAGATTGATAATAGTTGAGAATGCTTGCAATCCTAAACTAGAGGAACGATTTGTAAGTAGAGATAATATAGTTTGTGCTATTGTTAAAGCAAATGCAACTGAAACGGTACTGATATCTTTTGAAACCTTATTCATTCCAATCAGATAAAAAACATAGGCAGCAATGATTGCGAGTGCTGCTAGAATATTGATTCCTGGAATGATACCTAAGATACTGCAAATAATGATAGCTATATTTGCATAAAACATTTTTTCTAATCCTTCGATAGTGTTGTGATAATTCATTTTTTCTCCTCTTTTCTTTGCGATGATTTTTTTTAATTTATAACTATTGACCCTCATATGAGCAGGAATCAATTGCTGGTAAATTTGCTTGCATTCTGCTAAATGCTTCACGGCTTCTGCCATAGAACATAATCTGTCCGATCATAAGGATGATAGAGAGCAGAAGAGTGAGTAGTGGATGAATATAAAGTGCAGTCGATGTTACAAACTGAACAACATATAAAATGGCAAGTATATTGCCAAATCGTGCAGTAGAGTCCTCATTTCTATTATGAAGTTCCTTTGCAAGTGGCAAATTGATACATAAGATAACAATAAGATTTAGGATGGATGAAAAAATAGCTAATCGTATACTATCAGAACTACGCGTAAATAATGAAAAAACAGTTTTTAAAATTGTGATATAAAACGCAATAGATACGGTTCCGATATCTTGTGATACCTTATAAATTCCCATTAAATAATATACAGTTGCAACAATGATTGCAATAAATGCAAAAATATTTAAAAATGGAATGAATGCAAATGCTGTACATATAGCGAGAATAAGCATTGCATTATACATTTTCTCCAAACCTTCAATAGAATTGTAATAACTCATTTTTGTGTTCCTCCGTTTATAGTTTTTGTAAATCACACATGGGGTGATTTCATGGGTAAGATAATATATATACGAAAACAATCGTTTTTTATTATGAGGATAAATAACACTATTTTTGCATTTGTGAAAAATGCATGGAGATTAACGTTTCGAAAACGATTTAGATAAGCTAATAATATACATAATGAACAAAATAAAATAAGCAAAAAGAAAGGGGATTGACGATATGCATAATGCGATTTAGTATATTTGTAAACAACATTTAGTATATTTGTATAAGTAAACCGGTTTGCAAAGATAATTAAATGGAAAGTATATGAGGGTGATTTCATGAGCAATAAAACAGTGAAGGTGAAGAACTATCGAAAGATACGAGGATACAAGGAGTTCCTTCTCATTTTACCTTTTATTCTTTTGGTTCTTCTGTTTGCGTATTACCCGCTATATGGTTGGGTATATGCATTTTTTGATTATAAGCCACCATTCCCACTTACTTGGGATAACTTTGTTGGACTGAAATGGTTCAAGTTTATGGTGGATAATCCAGTTAAGGTTGAAAAACTTTTAAAAGTATTAAGAAATACATTTGCAATGAGTGGTATTAGCTTATTCTTCTCATGGTTTCCGATGATTTTTGCGGTATTTCTTAATGAAATCAAATGTAAACCATTTAGAAAATTTGTACAGACAGTAACCACACTTCCTAATTTCATTGGATGGGTTTTGGTTTACGCAATCGCGTTTTGTGTGTTTAGTACAACTGGTCCTGTAAGTACTTTAGGACAAAAATGGGGATTTTTAGATGGTCCAGTGAATTTCTTACAGTCAGGCGAGCACATTTGGTTTAAGATGTGGTTGTGGCTTACCTGGAAGAATGCAGGATGGGCAGCAATCATGTATCTGGCAGCTATTAGTGGTATTGATGATGAATTGATTGAAGCGGCTAAGGTTGACGGCGCTTCAAGAATGAAGATAATTCGTCATATTACAATTCCAAGTATTCTGCCAACATATTTCGTTTTGGTAATGCTGAATCTTGCCAGCTTTTTATCAAATGGTATGGAACAGTATTACATGTTTGAAAATGCATTTAATAAGGATTACATTCAGGTTCTTGATCTTTATGTTTATCGTTTGGCCATGGGTAATGGTGGTTATTCCCTTTCGGTAGCGATCAGTATGCTTAAGAGTATTGTAAGTGTTGTACTTTTATTCCTGACAAATAAGCTTTCTAAGCTTGTCAGAGGCGAAGGATTTATTTAAGGGGGGCGTAATCATGGCAGGTAGAAAACATAGAAAAAAGGTGTCACCTGGTGATCGTATCATCAGTGTTATCACTTACGTTATTTATTCGATATTTGCTTTTGTATGTCTCTATCCTTTTTACTACATAGCAATCAATTCGATTAGTAATAATGATCTTTCACAGCGAGGTAAAGTCATTTTTTATCCACTGGAGATACATTTTACAAATTATGTGCAGGTTTTTCAGTTAAAGGGCTTGATGAACGCTGCAAAGATTTCTGTGGAAAGAACAGTGATCGGTACACTGGTTACTGTT
Source organism: Lachnospiraceae bacterium (assembly GCA_045628865.1). GTDB lineage: Bacteria > Bacillota > Clostridia > Lachnospirales > Lachnospiraceae > JAZQQB01. The sequence continues at coordinate 12,770 of JAZQQB010000026.1, forward strand.
TTGGTAGCAGCTTTTCTTGGATTTATGTTTACTAGAGAGACTTTATGGAAACGTAAATTATGGTTTCGAATTGTAGTGGCAACAATGTATTTTAATGCAGGTATTATTCCTTGGTACATTACAATGTCGAACTTAGGACTTAAGAATAATTTCTGGGTATATATTTTCCCAGCGGCTGTTCAGCCTTTTTATATTATTCTTTGTAAGACTTATGTAGAATCTGTTCCAAAAGAGCTTCAGGAGGCGGCAGAGATTGATGGTGCAGGAACGCTGACGGTATTTGTAAGAATCATTATTCCGGTTATCAAACCAATTTTAGCAACCATCGCTATTTTTGCAGCAGTAGGACAGTGGAATAGTTTCCAGGATACCTTACTTTTGGTAACAGATGAAAGATTGCATACATTACAGTACACGTTGTACAACTACATCCAGTCGGCAAGTTCACTTAAGTCATTGATCTCAAGTACGGGAAATGCAACTTCTATTGCGCAGACGCTTGCAACTACGCAGAATCAGACTTCAGTCCGTATGACAGTAACAATGGTTGTAGTAATTCCAATTATGCTGGTATATCCATTTTTCCAGCGATATTTCACAAAGGGCATCATGATTGGTGCTGTAAAAGGTTGATATCTACTCCGAGGGGGAGTTGATAATATAAGGTATTACGCTTTTGCGTAGAAATGGAGGTATTATGAAATCTAAGAAATTAGTTTCCTTAGCACTGGTATCTGCAATGACTATGTCGCTTCTTGCAGGCTGTGGTAAAGAGAACGGTACAAGTGGTGATAATGGCACAACATCATCAAGTAGTACAACAACTACAACAAACAGTCAGTATCCAGACCCAATGGTGATCGAGAATTTCAACGTTGCTGCAAACTATCAGGGTATGCAGTCTGGTTGGTTTGGACAGATCATTAAGGACAAATTTAATATCGAAATCAATGTTGTTGCACCTCAGGTAGGTGGTGACGCACTTTACACAACACGTACTGCAGAGGGAAATCTCGGTGATCTATTGATCTTAGAGAAGAGCCAGTGGCAGGATTGTATTGAAACAGGCTTGATCAAAGATATTTCTGATAAGGTATATGCCGGAGAAAATATCGCTGCATTTAAACCACAGATTGATAATCTCAACAATGCTTATGATGGAAAGATTTATGGTATTCCTACAGAAATGATGGATACATCACCAACTTCTATCTCAGCAGACGATATTTATTCATCACCTCGTATTCGTTGGGATATCTATAATGAAATCGGGGCTCCTGATATTGCTGACCTAGAGGGACTTATTGATACATTGAAAAAGATGCAGGAAGCTGAACCAGTCAATGATAATGGAGATCCTTGCTATGGTCTGTCATTATGGCCAGACTGGGATGGTGGCGATGGAATGCTTGGTATCGCTAACGTTGTTCAGCTTACAACATGGTATGGTGAAAAAATCAAACAGTCTCTTATCTTAAAACCAGACGGAACCTTTATTCCTCTTACAGATAAAAATGGTTCTTACTACAAGATTTTGAAATTCTTAAATCATGCTCAGAAGGCTGGTATCGTTGATCCTGATTCAGCTACACAGGATTGGGAATCTGCTTGTGCTAAGATGAGTGCTGGTCAGGTTTACCTTGAGTGGTATTCATGGCAGGTAGGTTTCTGGAGTGTTGGTCATATGGATGATGGTAGAGCTCACAGAGTGATTCCTATCGGAGATCAGACATACTACGCTGATGCTGATGCTTACTATGGATCAGGCCGTGTATGGGCAATTGGTTCAGGAGTAGATGATGCAAAATATGAAAGAATCATGGACTTCTTGGAGTGGTATTCATCTCCTGAAGGACTTATGCTTCAGCATTGTGGTATTGAAGGCTTCAACTACTACAAGGGTGATGATGGAAGACTTTACACTATGAATGAATCTGCACTTGCAGAAAATATGAATGTTCCAGCTGAATACGGCGGAGCTGGTTACAGCGATGGTAACAACAAGCTGAATCAGTGGATTGTTGGTTCTAACTGTACAAATCCATTAACAGGCGAACCTTATGCTACCACATTGTGGTCAACATACAAAGAAAAGACAGATACTCAGATGGTAAAAGACTGGAGAGCTAAATATGATGCAGAAACACCTGTTGATTATATGATCAAGAACGATAAGATTGTTATCTCTCCTAATATTTCAGTTCCTCTTGCATCAGACAGCACAGATATCCAGGTTATCCGTAATCAGTGTAATGAAGCAGTATGTGATGCTTCGTGGGTAATGATCTATGCAAAAGATGACGCCGAGTTTGATAAGCTTTGGGATGAAATGACAAAAGAGCTTGATGGCCTTGGATTCCAGGATCTGATGGAATGGGATAAAGAAGTTTACACAGTAGAACTTGAAGCAAAGAATGCAGTTAAGTAAGCTTGAACAAATATATAATCTAGAATGACTGTGGAAGGGAGCGCTGTTGTGCAGTGCTCCCTCTTTATTTTTATACCGATAAATCATGTGCAAAAAATCGACAATATATGTTTTCATAAATAGTTTTTGATATGATATTTCTATAGAGAATACATAGAGAATGAATTCTTTTTGGGATAAAGGTGAATATATATGAGGGGGAAACTTGCATGAAAATACTTTTTGCAACCAGTGAATGTGCACCATTTTCAAAGTCAGGAGGATTGGCAGATGTTGCGTACTCTTTGCCACCAGCGCTGAAAAAAAGTGGAAATGAGATTGCAGTTATAACGCCACTTTATAAGTGCGTAAAGAACAAATATTTTAAGAAGCTAAAATTGGTTTTAAGTAAGGAAATTGCAGTTGGAGATCATGTCAAATATTGTGGACTATATAAGGGTGTCTTTAATGGAGTAGCTACCTGGTTTGTAGACAATGAAGAATTGTTTGATCGTGATAGACTTTATGGATATGATGATGATGCTTTTCGATTTGCTTTTTTCTCAAGAGCAATCATTGAGTTGTTACAGGATCTTGATTTTATGCCAGATATCATCCATTGTAATGACTGGGAAACAGCATTGGTTATTGTATATTTGAAAAATGATCAAAGCTGGAAGACTTATGTACAGGGTATCAAGACGGTATATACAATCCATAATATTGCCTACCAGGGACAGTTCGGAGCGGTAGAACTTGAGAAGACCTTTGGACTTCCAGGTGGATGGTATGAGGGTGGACTTGGATTTGAATATGAGGGCAGACATGATATCAACCTGATGAAGGGTGCTATGCTTATGGCAGATGCGGTATCCACTGTTTCGCCTACATATGCCAGGGAATTACATCTTCCAAAGTATGGTATGGGCCTGCAGGGGGTAGCGGATCTTGTTGGTAATAAGATGTATGGAATCTTAAATGGAATCGACATGGAGCTTTATGATCCGAAAACAGATAAACGTATTGTAGCCAATTTTGATGTGAACAATATGCAGGGAAAAAAGGATTGTAAAGCATATATTCAGTCTCTTTTTGGACTTAGAGTTGATCCAAAAGCACCGGTGTTGTCTTCTGTTGCACGATTAAATGAGCAAAAGGGTATTGAACTGATCAAGCAGGTTCTTCCTGGCATCATGGATCTTGGCGCACAGCTGATTGTCTTTGGACAGGGTGAAAAGGAGTACGTGGATTACTTTAACTGGGCAAAAGAAAGATGGCCAGGTCAGCTTGGTTTTTCTTCAGATTATACAGAGGATGTGGCTGCTCAGATTTTTGCCGGAGCAGACTTTTATCTGATGCCATCAAGGTTTGAACCATGTGGTCTATCACAGATGATGGCTATGCGTTATGGAACTGTTCCTGTGGTACATGCGACAGGCGGTTTAAAGGATTCCATCAGAGGTTATCGTGAATTTGATGGTATCGGTGATGGCTTCACCTTTAGCAACTATGATGGACGTGCATTGTATCAGGCCATACTTTTTGCATTAAAGATCTATTTTGGAGATGAAGAAACATTCAAAACCATCATTCAGCGCTGCATGACAAAGGATCTTTCTTGGGATAAGAGTGCTGATCAGTATAATAGAATGTATTCTGATGTTTCAGACGGTGGAAATGGAGAATTTCTTTCCTTTGATGATGCATTTGCAAAATTGAAGAAGGAATACCAAAAGCATGATAAACATATCAGAAAAAATTTGGAGCATGCGGAATTCAGAGGTGAAGATTATCAGCTGACGGTTCAGATGCATATCAAGGGACGTGGAGAGGGCGTCTTCTATATTCAATTTTTGTCAGATAAGGTAATTATTGAACCATATTCCTATGCAGGAGCTGATGTGAGAGTATCAACAAGTTTTGATAATCTTTGGAGTATGATTACTGGAAAAGTGCCTGCTCGTAAGCTTTATATGAATGGACAGCTTAAGATCAGAGGAAATTTAACGAAGATTGTGGATTTGAAGATCCTTTTGGGAGAATAGAGTGGAATGAGAGTGGGAAGCGAAAGCTTCCCACTTTATTTTTCAAAAGGAAAGTTCCCCGAACTTACCTTTTGAAAAAAAGCCCATTCGGGGGATGCGCACGCTTTGGCAGAGGAAGATGTCGCTAATGCGACGCCAAAGCTATGCTGGTATCGCAAGCGATACGCTTTTTTAGTAAAAGACTGCAAACGATATCATCTTTTCATGAATGAGTGAGTGTTTGTTGTTTGTTACAATAACGATATAATATGTTGGATTATATCGTTTATAATGATATGATTAGTTATGAGAATTGTAGGGATGTGCAGATGGGATTGTCAGCAAAACCGACATATATTCCACAAAAAAATCTCGTGGCGATTTTGAAGCACACCACCAGAAATGTTTTGTTAACTGATTTTGGAAATGATAAAGATAACGTTTTTACAAAACTTAATGGGAAGTAAGGAATGGCTAATAACAGTCATTTTTTATGATTACAAAACAACTGTTTTTTATGGAAACCTGATAATATATAAAATGTTTGCGTTAACAGAGCATTTACATGCCTGATCGGCATTTAAAAAGACGGAATCTTTTATACGGGCATATTGGATAATACAGGTAAAAATGGTATGATTGAAGCGTGTATGCGGAGTGTTGTATCTGACATGATACAACGAAAAAGGTGAATGAATGACGAAACGAACAAAACAGCTAAAAGCAAAGGAGCAAAAAAGAAAATGGTCACAAATTGGTATGTTTTCCGATGATAGAAGCTGTCCATTTTGTGAAAATACGAATATCATTCAAATTTATGTCCATGATGCATGGGCGTGTATTGATTGTGATGAGTGGCTAGAGGAGGCTTGTGATGATCCAAAGTGTCCATATTGTGTAAATCGCCCAGAAACTCCTTATGAGGTGTTTTGGAATACTGATTTTCAGACAGGGGCGGGTGAACGTAAAATGTGGCGCAGAAAGAATTATGCGCACAAGATGAAAAAGAAGTTTTCCAGGGATAATAAATAAAACAATTCAAATTGGAGATTGTGGCATGAATGATTTTTTAGAAAAAACAGTAGTAGTAACCGGTGGTGCAAGAGGAATCGGAAAATGCATTAAGGAAGAATTTGAAAAAGAAGGGGCAGAGGTTTATGTGATCGATATCTTAGATGGGGATCATTATGTAGGGGATATCAGTCAGAAAGAAACTTTAGAAAAATTTGCGGAATATGTTGTTTCCAAAACTCAACGGATAGATGTTTTGGTCAACAATGCCATTCCTGTTTCCAAAGGCATAGAGGAATGCAGCTTTGAAGAATTTCAGTATGCGCTAAATGTTGGTGTTACGGCACCTTTTTATTTAGCAAAGCTTTTTAGTCCGCATTTTGCAAAAGGAGCTTCCATCATCAATTTATCTTCCTCTAGAGATCGCATGAGTCAGCCGCAGACAGAAAGCTATACGGCAGCTAAGGGCGGGATTGCAGCACTTACCCATGCTCTTTCGGTAAGCCTTGCTGGTAAAGTAAGAGTGAATTCCATTTCTCCAGGCTGGATCGACACAGCGTATACGGTTTATGAGGGTCCGGATGCATATCAACAGCCAGCTGGAAGAGTTGGTAATCCAAAGGATATTGCCAACATGGTTTTATATCTAGCATCCGATAAGGCAGGATTTATTACAGGCGAAAATATATGTATAGACGGTGGTATGACCCGCCAGATGATCTATCATGGAGAACATGGATGGAACCTTAAATAGTAGGGCTGTCTAAGAATTTGAAAATAGCCCGCTCCGGATTTCATAAGTGAAATGGACATTATAATATAGAAAGTGAAATGAAGAATATATGAAAAATGAAACGACACTGATTTTTACAGGTGATATTGGATTTGATAAATATATGGATCGTAAATGGGAAGATCCTGAGTTGTTACATAAAAAGGTGCGAGAGTATCTTTTGGATACAGATCATTTGATCATTAATGTGGAGGGACCTTTGTCTGAGCAAAAAAAGGTAACCTTATCCAATGGGATGACCAGTTTGTTACATACCATGGATCCCGCATGTACCTCTTTTTTTACAGGAATCAAAGCAGATGTGTGGAATATCTGCAACAATCACATTATGGATGCTGGCGCAGATGGTATGCGTGATACTTTAGTAGAGGCATCAAAGTGTGGTGTGAAAACTTTAGGGGCAGGTATGAATATCAAGGAAGCTTCCAAGCCAGTGATATTAGATGAAGCTGGAGGTATTGGTATGATCGGAGTGGGATACCAAAGGGCTTGTCGTAAAGCGCTAGAGGATACACCTGGATGTCTTAGTTGGAGTGATATGGAGACGATCAAGCAAGCCATTGATGAGGTGAAAAAGACCTGCCGCTGGTGTATCATTGTTGCCCATGGCGGAGAGGAATTTACTGCTTTGCCTTCTCCTTATACAAGAGATAGATATTTAGAATATTTGAACATGGGTGCCGATCTTGTGGTGGGACATCATCCACATGTACCAATGAATTACGAAACCGTTGAAGGGAAAGTAATTTTTTATTCTTTGGGTAATTTTATTTTTGATACAGATTATCAGCGCTCTCAGTATCATACGGAGAATGCTCTGTTTTTGAAATTGCATTTTACCAAGGATACTTTTTGCTTTGAACCATATGGAATCCTGATCGATCGAAGTACAGATCATATTGTTCCGGATGTGGTTCCACCTATTTTTGTAGATGTACAGAAAGAAGAATATGAGAAATTAGCACCATTGGCAGCGAAAATGTTTATTGAAAATACCAAGAGACAACTTCGCTTTTTAAAGCCGGATGTTTTTATGAATGCAACTGAAGAGGATTTTTACAATAATTTCTACGAGCCATTAAGAAGCGGGCGTGTTCCAGGAGAGGTTTTGGATATGCAGATCATATATCCTTTGTCGTTAGAAGCTTCGATTGGCGCCTGGAAAGAGAGCTCTTTAGAAGTTGTGAAGAAATATATGCTAGAGCAGATTGAGGGAAAGTAGAATGGGTCAGTTAATGGATGATTTGCTGGATGAAGTAAGTGATTTTGTATTTGATGATGATATGCTTTACAGCATTTATACCATGGCAGGATCCTATGTCTTCGAAGTGGCACGTAAAAATTATGGTGGAGAGCATTATTGGATACAGGAAGAAGAACAGCCTATTTTGGTTGTAGGAGAACCAGACTTTTTTGTGAAGATCAAGGCATGGGAAAAGGTTCGAAAAAGAATGAGTCGCAGAGGAATGGAATCGTGCAAGCTATGCAGGGGGATTCAGATGTGGAAAGAGATTTGTACTTTGTTATTGGAAATTAAGAATAAAAGTACAATTATATTGAGTGCTTTTTAGGGGATTGTACTTTAGAGAAATTAAGGAAAAAGAAAAGTACAAAGAATATGAAGGTATTTTTTTGTTTGTACTTTAGAAGAGAAAAAAAGATGTGAGAGTACAAAATATTTCTAAGAGTTTTGGTGAATTGTATTTTAAAGGAAAAAAGCAGAAAGAAAAGTACAAAATAGTTTATGTTGATTTAAGGGGATTGTACTCTAAAGGAAAATAATAGATTAAGGAGTACAAAAATACTTTCAAGTATTTAAAGGGGTTGTACTTTGGAGAAGAAAATAAGAAGAAAAAGTACAAGAATACAAAATGAATTTTAAGAAAGTGTATTTAAAATGAAGAAAGTGTGATAGAAAGTACTGGTAGCTTTTAATATGCCTAGTTCAGTAGTGCCTAGATCAATAGTTCTTTACATGGAAGTTTAAAAGCCCTACTTGCCTCTATGGAATTAGAATCATGATCGGTCAGTTGTTATCCTTTGTGGCTGTTTTGATTTATTATAGAAGATCATGTAAATAAAAAGGATGTATTTATGAAAATTCTAGTAGATGCGGATGCATGTCCAGTGGTAAGAATAGTGGAAAAGATTGCAGAAAAATATGATATTCCCTGTATGTTGTTATGCGATACCAACCATGTTCTTTTTTCGGAGTATTCCAAAGTAAAGGTCATTGGTTCTGGTGCGGATGCAGTTGATTTTGCATTGATCAATTTGTGTAAAGAGAATGATGTTGTGGTCACACAGGATTATGGTGTAGCGGCTATGGCACTTTCTAAAAAGGCATTAGCCATACATCAAAATGGAAAAAAGTATACCAATGACAATATTGATCAGATGCTGATGGAGCGTCATATGGCCAAAAAAGCCAGAATGGGAAAAGGAAAACATCACTTAAAAGGTCCTTCTAAGAGGACTGAGGAGGATGACAAAAGGTTTGAGGAAGCCTTTGAAAGATTGATACAGGAGTTTATGTTATGAATTATGAATAGGTTGTTTTGGATATCAAAAATAATCAGTGGAACGTATATGGGGTGGAGGTTTACAAGAATGGAAAGCAGCTGCACAGCTATGGGGATACCCGTGAGGGTATCTATGATATCTATTATTTTAGATGATCAGTAATCATAAGGAAAAAAAGCAAATAGCCCGCTCCGGATTTCGCAGGGCGGAATGGAGATTAGTGTGATAAAAGATAACAAAGTAATTCAGTTATTTACAACATTTTTAAAAATTGGAATTTTCACCTTCGGGGGAGGATATGCCATGATTCCTTTAATCCAAAGGGAAGTGGTGGATCAAAAGGGGTGGCTTACCGACCATGATATTTCAGATGTGATTGCTATCGCAGAAACTACGCCTGGCCCCATTGCTATTAACGCGGCGACTTTCGTGGGTTACAAAATAAAAGGGGTAAAAGGTGCCATTGCAGCAACTTTTGGAGTGGTACTTCCATCCTTTGTGATCCTTTTTCTGATTGCGATGGCATTTCAAAAGTATATAGATCAAAAAATCGTTCAAAAGGCATTCTGGGGAATCAGAATTGCAGTGATTGCTTTGATGCTTAAAGCCTTTACTGCCATGTTAAAGCAATGTCCTAAGAATGCGGTATCCTACGGGATTGCAGTTGTAGTACTGATTTTGGTTGGAGTGATGAAATTAAGTGCGTTGCTGATCATATTTGGTGTGATCTTAGTGGGAATCGTATATGGTCAAGTAAAGGCGGGTAAGAAAAAATGATTTATTGGGAGCTTTTTATTACATTTTTAGAGATTGGCGCTTTTACTTTTGGGGGCGGATATGCCATGCTTCCACTGATCCAACAGGAGGTGGTAAAGCATGGCTGGATGAGTCAAGAGGAACTGATTGATTTTATTGCCATCAGCGAAAGTACACCTGGACCATTTGCGGTAAATGCCTCAACTTTTGTAGGCACACGTACAGCAGGAATTCTAGGGGCAGTATGTGCCACACTTGGGATTGTACTGCCATCTTTTGTTATCATTTTACTCATTGCAAAAATTTTTGATCAGTTTCAAAAAAGTACTGTAGTTGGTGGAGCTATGATCGGATTAAAGGGCATGGTGGTTGGCATGATCGCATCAGCTATTATTACCACGGGAATCTCCGTTTTTACCCCAATGATAAAAGGAGAGGATGTCAAAGAAATCATACTGGCACTGGTTTTGCTGTCAGGGGTTTTGTTTGGATTAAAGAAAAAGGTGCAGCCAATTCTTTTGATCCTTTTAGCTGCTTTGTTTGGTATTGTTTTGAAATAAAAAAGGTCTGGAAATCTTAGGTGATTTCCAGACCTCTTTGTTTCGTGTATGTATGAACAAATAGTACTATTTATTCAGCACCTTTTTTTACCAGGTCAGCATGTTCTTTCTGAATTTCAGGATCATAGGAAAGGATTGGTTCAATATCTTTTCCCTTGATTTTACGAGCAACATAGTTGTTGGTGATCTTGACTACAAGTGGAGTCAGACTAAGTACACCAATCAAGTTTGGTATCATCATCAGACCGTTGAAAGTATCGGAAACATCCCATGCAATAGAAGATGTCATGATTGCACCGGAAATCATCATAAGAACGAAGATTGTGCGGTAAATCTTGGCACCTTTGATACCAAAAATATATTCAACTGCCTTAGAACCATAGTGAGACCAGCCCATAACTGTAGTAAATGCAAAGAGTAAAACAGCAATGGCAATGAACCATTCTCCCGGTTTGCCGAAAAGATTACCAAAGGAAGCAGCAACTAAGGTCGCATCATTGGTTCCTTCAGCGGCAAGACCTGTTGAAAGATCAATAGCACCAGACGATAAAACAACAATTGCTGTCATGGTACATACAACGATGGTATCTGCAAAAACCTCAAAGATACCCCAAAGACCCTGCTTCACAGGTTCTTTTACGTTTGAGTTGGAATGAACCATAACGGAAGAACCAAGACCGGCTTCATTAGAGAAAACGCCTCGTTTACAGCCGGCTTTCATAACAGTCATGATGGTAACACCAACTGCACCACCAGTAACTGCTTTGATACCAAAAGCAAATTTAAAGATCGCAGCAAAAATAGAGCCAAGCTCTGTGATATGAGCAAACATGATGATCAATGAACCAAGTATATAAACAAGAGCCATAAAAGGAACTACCTTTTCGGCAAAAGCAGCAATACGCTGAAGACCACCAAGAATGATAAAGCCTCCAATAATCATTAAAACAATGCCAATGATCCAGTTTACAACGGATGTACCAAGAAACTTTGGAGCATTCACATTGCTAAAGAAAGCGGATTCAATATTTAAAGTGATCTTATTGATCTGTCCCATGTTTCCAATTCCGAAAGAAGCAAGAATCGCAAACATTGCAAAAACAGTTGCAAGCACTTTGCCAAGTACAGAACAGCCCTTATAAGAACCAAGACCATCCTTTAAATAATACATTGCTCCACCAGACCATTCATTTTCTGAATTACGACGGCGGTAGTAAATGCCGAGTACATTTTCAGAAAAATTGGTCATCATACCTAGAATAGCTGCCATCCACATCCAGAAAACAGCACCTGGTCCACCTGTAACAATAGCAGCAGCTACACCTGCAATATTACCAGTTCCGATGGTTGCAGCCAAGGCAGTACACAAAGCCTGAAACTGTGAAACAGCTCCTTCATCTGATTTATCGTGGGTATGTTTTTTGAAAACAGAACCAATGGTTTTTCTCCACCAGTGGTTTATGTGTGTGATTTGAAAGCATTTGGTAATCAGAGTGCACACAACACCAGTACCAAGAAGTAAGATCAGGCCAAACCATCCCCATGCGAAGTCGTTCACCTGTGTGTTGACACGTTCCAGTGTCGATAGAAAATTCTCCATATTCTTTTTCTCCTGTCCTTTTGCCTGAGAGATTGGTAGTAATACCTTACACCTTCGGCTCCCAAAAATCAGAAACAAGGATGTTCTGACATTGGGTCTCTCCAGTATTTTTTTTCGTTCAAAGTATAGCATAAGGAATAGATTGTATACAAGAGTACAAAAGTAACAGATTTTCAAATTATAGTTTGTAAAAAAGGAGATGTGAAGTTGAATTGTCAGAAATGTAAGCTATATGTAAGCGTAGCGACAAACTTTTGTGCGATAAAGCGAATTTGGACGCAAATATGATGTAAACGATAAAAAGTACAGAAAATAGCAATATTTGATAAGAATGCGTTTGTATTTGACAAGTGTACAAGTTACGTCTCTGTTAAGATAAATTGTGAAGAAAAAAAGTTTATTGGTTTTAGGGAATACTCAAAAACCGCCTTTAGAATGATCTGGTTGTATTGATCAGAGCATTTTAGAGATATAAAATGAAGGGAGAAAAAAAGTCATGAGGAAAAAAGGCTTAGCTGCCTTGTTATCCGCATTGGTTTGTGCACAGCTTGCGTTTGCACCTATGGATGTTAAAGCTGCAACAACTATGTATGACAACAAGACAGGAACAGAAGATGGTTATGACTACGAACTTTGGAAAGATCGTGGAACCACTTCTATGACACTCACTGGTAACGGTTCTTTTGAATGTTCATGGAGTAACATCAACAATGCTTTATTCCGTACAGGTAAGAAGTTCGACCAGACAAAGACCTATCAACAGATTGGTAACATTTCTGTTGAGTATGGTTGCAACTACCAGCCTAATGGAAATTCATACCTTTGTGTGTATGGATGGACAGTAGATCCATTGGTAGAGTACTATATTGTAGACAGCTGGGGTACATGGAGACCACCAGGAGCTACAGCAAAAGGACAGATCACAGTAGATGGTGGCACATATGATGTATACGAAACAACTCGTTTTAATCAGCCATCTATCAAGGGAGATACAACCTTCCAGCAGTACTGGAGCGTTCGTACTTCTAAGAGAACTAGCGGAACAATCTCTGTTTCAGAACATTTCAAGGCTTGGGAAAGCATGGGAATGAAATGCGGTAAATTGTATGAAACAGCGTTAACAGTTGAAGGATATCAGAGTGCTGGTACAGCCAATGTATATAAGAATATTGTTACAATTGGTGGTTCTAGCCAGGGCGGACAGACAAATCCAACACCTGCTCCAACACCAACACCAGAAGTAACCCCTAGCACAGGTGATAAGATGGAATGTGAGAACATGACATTAAGCGGCACTTATGCAGGAAAAATCAACAACCCATTTAGTGGTGTTGCATTATATGCAAACAATGATACTGCTTCTTATACACAGTATTTTGCAAATGATACACATGATTTCACATTACGTGGATGCTCTAACAATGGTAGCATGGCAGCAGTGGATCTATTGATCGGTGGTGAAAAGAAAGGTACTTTCTATTACGGAGATCAGTATCCAGCAGAATATACAATCAAAAATGTTAAACATGGTACAGGCAATCAGAAGATTGAATTAGTTGTTACAACTGATGATGGAACATGGGATGCATATATTGATTCTTTAAAGATTTCACAGGTTTCAGGTTCAGGTGATGTAGTGACACCAGATCCAACACCAACACCTGCTCCAACACCAACACCTGCTCCAACACCAACACCAGACCCAACACCAACTCCAGGTCAGACAGAACAGACTACAGATGGAATTTCTGTAAGCTACCAGAAAACAGGTGACTGGGGAAGTGGCTTTATGGGTGAAATCGTAATCAAGAACAACACAAACAAGACATACAATGGATGGAATATGACATTTGATACAGCAGCTAAGATCACAAGCCTTTGGGGCGGATCTATGACTGGTAAAACAGGTAACACTGTTTCTGTAAAGAATTGTGATTGGGATACAAGCTTTGGTCCTAATGCAACAGTATCTATTGGATTTGTAGCTGATGGTGCTTCAAGTAATGAACCAACTAACTTCAAATTCAATGGTGAAGCAGTAAATCAGGGTGGACAGACACAGCCAACACAGCCAAGTAATCCAACACAGCCAAGTAATCCAACACAGCCAAGTCAGCCAAGTAATCCAACACAGCCAACACAACCAAGTAACCCAACACAGCCAAGTACAGGTGTAGTTAGCCCAAGTCAGGTGACAATCAATAAGTCTACACCAGCTAATATTACAAGCCAGCAGGCAGGTGTTCAGTATGGTACAGCTAAGAGAGGAACATATTATTCTAATATTACCAATTCTTATAGACCATACAATATCTACCTTCCAGCAGGATATTCAGAGAATAAAGAATATCCAGTAATCTACATGTTACATGGTATCGGTGGAAATCAGGATGCATTTGGTACAAGTGTCTCTAACTCTACATTAATGAGAATGGCTGGAAACATGATGGCTAAAGGCGAATGTGAAGAAGCAATTATCGTATTCCCATACATTCGTGTAAGCAACACTCCTGAAACAAATATTTTTGCAGCAGATAACTACAAAGCTTACGATGCATTTAGAGAAGAATTGATCAATAACTTAATGCCACATATCAATGCAACATATTCAACAAAAACCGGAAGAGAAAATACAGCAGTAGCTGGTTTCTCCATGGGTGGTAGAGAGTCATTATACATTGGTATCAGCAAAGCTGATTTATTCGGTTACACAGGTGCATTTTGTCCTGCACCAGGTAATTTACCAAACTTTATGAATGGTGTTTATGAAGCAGGTTTATTTACAGAATCAGGCTTTAAATTACCAGCAGCTTACAACAATAATACTCTTGTTATGATCGTAAAAGGTGCTAGTGATGGAGTAGTAGGCGATCAGCCAATGCTTTACCACAACACATTAACAAAAAATGGTACAGATCATGTATTCTGGGAGATGCCAGGTGGACATGATGAAAGTGTATACGGAAATGGTTTCTACAATTTCTTAAGATATGCTTTCAAATAGGATTGTACAAAATATGTAAATGTTAATAGAAGCTTCGAAAGAATGTGCCAATTCTTTCGAAGCTTTTTAAGTTATTTGTTATAAAAATGTAACAAAAATGTAAAATATAATTGACACATACGCAACAATATGTTAGCGTTAAAACGTAGGGTCAAATGTTATGGCTGGGATAACATTCGCCTGGTAGTATCAAGTGCTTGTAAGTAGAAGTACAAAAAGAAAAAAAGTATTGGATGAAGAAAGGAAAAAAATGAAGAAAAAAGGATTAAGTAAAAAGATTGCGGTTATGGCATTAACTCTTGCCGTAGCGGTAGCGTCTTTCAGCGCTTTTAAGCCTACAACAGCTAAAGCTGAAAGTTTACAGTATACTTTGACAGGAAATTTACAGGACGTTCCATTTTCACAGACTCCAGTCGGAATGCATGGTAAGTTATCTGTACAGAAAGTAGCTCAGTATGCTGCACCAACAATCGTCGATCAATATGGTAATCCAGTTATGTTACGTGGCGCTAGTACACATGGTGTACAGTGGTTCCCAGAGTACGTAAATGAAGCTGCATTCCAGACTATGCGTGACGAGTGGGGAATCAATATGGTTCGTCTTGCTCTTTATGCAAAAGAAGGCGGTTATACACAGGGTGCGAAAGATTTGATGGATCGTAAGATCAAAGAAGGTGTGGATGCAGCCAAGAAACTTGGTATGTACATCATCATTGACTGGCATGTACTTTCATACAACCCTAATGAAACAATTAACGAAGCTAAATCATTCTTCCAGAATTATGCTACACAGTACAAGAACTGTGATAATGTAATTTTCGAAATTTGTAATGAGCCAACAGGAACACCTTGGTACAACGGATCAGGAAATGATTTATATTCATACTGTTCTGCAGTTTCAAAAGTAATTCGTGACTGTGGAGCAGATAATATTATTATTTGCGGTACTAACGACTGGTCACAGCGTGTTGATGAAGTTGCTGCAAAACCATTAAAAGATGCAGGTTTTGATAACATCATGTATGCACTTCATTTCTATGCTGCAACACATTACGATGGAATCAAAGCAAACTTCCAGAAAGCTATTGATGCTGGAACACCTCTTTTCGTAACAGAATTTGGTACATGTGATGCATCAGGTAATGGTGGATATGATTTCAACAATGCTAATGACTGGATTAGATTAATGGAAGCAAACAACGTAAGTTATGCTTGCTGGAGTTTATGTAATAAAGGCGAGGCTGCTTCAATCTTGAGTTCATCAACAAACAAGACAAGCAAGTGGACATCTTCTGATTTGTCTCAGTCAGGTATCTGGTTAGTAAATACTTCAAGACGTCTTGCAGCTAAGGAAGGCACAGTGCAGCCACAACCACAGCCAGAACCACAGCCACAGCCAGAACCACAGCCACAGCCAGAACCACAGCCACAGCCAGAACCACAGCCACAGCCAACACCACAGCCACAGCCAGAACCACAGCCACAGCCAACACCACAGCCATCAGGTGATGTGACAGCTACTGTAGCTAATATTAGTGAGTGGGATACAGGTGCGGTTGTTAACATCAGTGTTGACAATAAGAGCAACGCTGCTATTTCTAACTGGACTGTAGAATTTGATTTCAACGGAGAAATCTCAAATGCATGGTGTGCTGTTGTTGAAAAACAGAGTGACAATCACTATGTGATCACAGCTGAAAGCTATAACAAAGCCATTGGCGCAGGTAATTCAGCATCATTTGGTTTCCAGGCTACAAAAGCTTCTGGACAGGCTTGTTCAGTTACAAATTTAAAAGTTACAGCTAACTAGTATTAGCTCCTAAAGTGCGATAAATATATATTCATGTATAAGTATGAAAAATGTAATATTCAATGCAAATAATATTCAAAACAAATAATATTCAAAAGCAATAATATTCAAGTCAATTTTTTTGAGTCGAAAAAAGAAAAATTGAATAATGAAAATGAGAGGATTTCTAGTACAGGAGCTGGAAATCCTCTTTTATTTGGAGGAAATTCCTATTGCAGAATTTGAAGTTAAAAAGCATGTTGGCTAAATGTAGATTTTATTTTTCAACAGTTTCGTTGCAAAAAAAACATATTAATGATAAAATATTACTAGTAGTATGCTTTTTTTGTGCGTATATAGATGGAAAAAGTATGGATTTATCAGAAAAACACAAAAAGAGGATCCGATTGTTTTTTGAAAAAGAGTTGTGATAGTAGTTAGGAGAGGATGGACAAAATGGGAAAAGACAAGTATGAAGATATGGATGATTATTCCAAGTGGCCTGCGAATCATAAGAATGATAAAGCACCAAGTGATAAGATCATCAAGTTAGGAAAACGAATCACTGATGTTGCAGGACATATGCTAGGCGGTGTTAAGGTCGAAGATCCAGAGTACTGGGGTCTAGCAGAGATCATCACAGAAGAGATGGCAGAAGTTGGTCTTACCATGAAGAAAAGACAACATTACACCTTTAAAGAAATGTGTAATATGAACAGGGATAAAGTGGAAAAGCTTGGGGAGGACGGTTTCCAGAAGCTTTTAGATGAAATGAGTTATATTGGACTTTTGGAGTATGATTATGGGTATCATTATGATCACGATGGACGTACTGCTCCTCAGTCTGAAAGAAGATACATTCTTCCAATGTTTGTACCTGGTTCGGCAGAATTATTTAATATGGAAGAGTTGCCAGATGATAAGTCGCAGCCAAGAAAGAACCCACGTTTAGAGAATCATCCAGATGTGGCATCCTTCTTTGAACGAATGACCTATCTGCCACTAGCGGGTATCACCCAGATGGTTCCTCCGGGCGGTGCAGGAATTGGTATGCATGTAATTCCTGTAGAAAAAGCCATTAAGATGGAGAATCAGGCAGTGGATATTGAGAAATTATCTTACTGGCTTAGCAAATATGAAGGCAAGATTGGTGTAGGTCGCTGTTCTTGTCGAGCATCTAGAAAAGCCATTGGTGATGGATGTGCGGATGATGACTTTGGCTGGTGTATTGGTGTTGGTGATTTTGCAGATTACTGTAGAGAAACTGGAAAGGGTCATGATATCACCAAGGAAGAAGCATTGGCAATTTTGCAGCGAGCTGAAGAGAACGGGTTTGTGCACCAGATTACTAATATCGATGGAGAGAACAAGATCTTTGGTATCTGCAACTGTAATGTAGAAATTTGCAATGCTCTTCGTACATCTCAGTTATTTAATACACCAAATATGTCACGTTCTGCTTATGTAGCACATGTTGATAAGGAAAAATGTGTAGCCTGTGGTCGATGTGTTGAATATTGCCCTGCAGGTGCAACCAGACTTGGTCAGAAATTGTGCTTAAAGGATGGAAGTGAAGTGAAATATCCACGTCAGGAGCTTCCTAATGCTAGAAAATGGGGTCAGGATAAGTGGGACTTCAATTATCGTGACAATAATAGAATTAATACCCACAAGACAGGTACAGCACCTTGTAAGACAGCCTGCCCAGCTCACATTGCTGTACAGGGTTATTTGAAATTGGCTGCTCAAGGAAGATATCAGGATGCGCTTGCTTTGATCAAGAAGCAGAATCCATTCCCTGCTGTTTGTGGACGAATCTGCAACAGAAGATGTGAGGATGCATGTACAAGAGGAACTATCGATCAGGCAATTGCCATTGATGCAGTTAAGAAATTTATTGCCGAACAGGATTTGGTGGCTGAAACAAGATATATTCCACCAACAGTGATCCCGGCAAGTATCCATATGGATCATTTTGATGAAAAGATCGCTATCATTGGTGGTGGTCCAGCCGGTCTTTCTGCAGCTTTTTATCTTGCTGAAAAAGGATACAGACCTACTGTATTTGAAAAGAATGAAATGGCAGGTGGTATGCTTCGTTATGGTATTCCTTCTTACAAATTGGAAAAGGATGTTATTGAGGCCGAAATTGAAGTTATGAGACAGATGGGAGTAGAGCTTAAGACTGGTGTTGAAGTCGGTAAGGATATTTCCATTGAAGAACTTAGAAAACAGGGCTATCAGGCATTCTATATTGCCATCGGCTGCAGTGCAGGACGTCGCCCAGGCGTACCAGGAGATGATGCGGAGGGAACTTTTACAGCCATTGATTATTTGCATGAAGCCAATACAGGAAATACAACCTTTAATGGTAGAGTAGTCGTTGTTGGTGGTGGTAATGTTGCCATTGATGCAGCAAGAGTAAGTGCTAGAAGTGGTGCAAGTGAAGTAACCATGCTTTGCCTGGAATCAGAAAAGGAAATGCCAGCCTCTGTAGAAGAAGTAACTGAAGCAGGTGAGGATGGCGTTATCATCAGGAACAGCTGGGGACCAAAGGAGGTTCTTACTGAGGATGGTAAGGTGACAGGTATTGTATTTAAGAAATGCACTTCTGTAAAGAATGCAGAAGGTAAATTTGCACCAACCTACGATGAGAATGATACCATTACCATCGCTTGTGACAGAGTTATCTTTGCAGTAGGACAAAGATCAGTATGGGGCGATCTGTTAAAGGATATGAATGTGGAATTCAATGGTCCAGCTATTGTGGCAGATAAATTAACATATCAGACAACAGTACCAGACATTTTTGTTGGTGGTGATGTTTATACAGGTCCTAAGTTTGCGATTGATGCCATTGCAGCAGGTAAGATTGCAGCAGAATCATTGCATCGATATGTACATAATGGACATATGAGAATTGGACGTAACCGTTGGGAATTCACACAGCTGGATACAGATAATATTAAGGTAGAAAGCTACGATAACTCATCTCGTCAGGAAGCTGGCATGGATGAAACAGTTCCAGCGAAGTCCTTTAAGGATGCTCATAAGACTCTAACAGAGGAACAGGTTAAGATTGAAACTGCAAGATGTCTTGGATGTGGTGCGACCATCATTGATCCTAATAAGTGTATTGGATGTGGTGTATGTACTACCAAGTGTATGTTTGACGCTATCACTCTTCATAGAGATCATCCAGAATGTTCAAAAATGGTTGTGGCAGAAGATAAGTTCAAGGCGATCATTCCTTATCAGTTGAAGAGAGCGATGAAGATTGTGGTTCACAAGAAAGAAGATTAAAAAGTCAGTATTTTGGATAAAATAAGTTACTATTTACCAAAAACGCGGGGGATGTGGAAACGTCTCCTGCGTTATATTTTGATAAAATTAACAGATATTTTTATTTTCTTTTTTCAGAAAAATGATACAATGAACCATATATTTCATAGATGGAGGCTATACAGTTATGAGAAAGTATACCGGAACTACCAATAAAGAAGAAAGTATTAGAGAACAAATGCATAAAAAGATCGCCAGAGAGGCGGCTGCAAATAGTGTTGTTTTACTCGCCAATGAAAAATCGTTACCACTTAACAAAGGACAGAAAATTGCCCTGTTTGGTTCAGGAGCGAGACATACCATCAAAGGTGGTACAGGCTCTGGTGATGTGAATGCTAGAAAGAATGTAAGTATCTGTGAGGGCCTTGTAAATGCGGGCTTTCAGATTACAACCACAGACTGGCTGGATGCATATGATGTAACCTATCAGAATGCCCGTGAGGCATGGAAGCAGTATCTGTTAGATGAGGGTGAGAGAATGGGATATGGTCTTGGAGGTGCTTATTTTGAACTTCCAGCTTTTGCACCACCGGCAGGAGCACCTATCACAGAGAAAGATATCAAGAATGCGGATACTGATACAGCAATTTATGTGATTTCAAGAACTGCAGGAGAAGGTAAGGATCGTAAGTTAGTAGAAGGTGATTATTATCTTTTACCAGAAGAGAAAGAGCATATCAAGTTGATTAGTAAAGCCTTTGAAAGAAGTGTACTTATCGTAAATACAGGTGGCGTTGTGGATCTTTCTATCTTAAAGGAAGTATCAATCGATGCAGTATTATATATTGCACAGCCTGGTATGGAGGGTGGAAATGGTGTTGCTGATGTATTATCAGGAGCGGTAATGCCTTCTGGTAAGCTGACTTCCACCTGGGCAGCAGATTACTATGATTATCCAAATGCGGCTAATTACAGCCATATGAACAACAATATCTACAATGAAAGATATGAAGAGGGTATTTTTGTTGGATACCGTTATTTTGACAGTTTTCAAAAGACACCTATCTATCCATTTGGATTTGGTATGACTTATACAACCTTTAAACTTGAGAATACACATGTGGCATGTGTAAATGATCAGGTTAGAGTGACGGTTAAGGTTACCAATACAGGAGCAACCTATAGCGGACGTGAGGTTGTACAGGTATACGTGGCTTGTCCTCAGACTCGTTTTGATAAGGAAGCCAAGAGACTGGTTGCATTTAAAAAGACCAAAGAGCTTGCACCATCAGAGTCAGAGACAGTGGTATTATCTTTCTCATTAGATCAGCTGACTACCTATGATGCATCTATCGCATCCTATATTTTAGAAGCTGGTGAATATCTGATCTTAGCAGGTAACAGTTCAACATCCTTAGAAGTAGCAGGAATATTGGTACAGCCAGAGGATGCTGTGACTTGTGAATGTATCAATATCTGCGAGCTTCATACTTCTGTTCGTGAGTTTAGATTATCTGATGAACAGAAAAAGGTTTTGGAAGAGGAAAGAAAGAATTATATTAAAGATAAAAAGATCTTAAGAATCATGCTTCCTAAGGATGCTATTCCATTCAAAAAGATTGAATATGGCAAGGAGGAAGTATTTGACGAAAAGGTTGAAAAAATTGTTGCACAGTTAACTGTTGAAGATATGGCTGATTTGGTTTGTGGAGCATCCTCAAGAGGACAGGGCTCCGTTGTAGGTGTTTCTGCTGATTCTGTACCGGGTGCTGCTGGTGAAACAACCAAGAATCTTCATGAACGTTTTGGACTCCCATCTATCATCCTTGCTGATGGACCGGCGGGTATCCGACTTGCAGATCATTATCAGGTAAATCCTGAAAACGGGGAACCATACGAAGTAAACTTTATGAATACAGTGGAAGAAGGATTTTTCCTTGTCCCTGAAAGAGATCTTCATGAGGGCGCTATTGATTATTATCAATATACAACAGCTATCCCTGTTGGAACCATGTTAGCCCAGAGTTTTGATTCAGAACTTCTAGAAAAAGTTGGACAGCTGATTGGTGAAGAGTGTAAGGAATTTGAAATCACACTTTGGCTTGCACCAGGTATGAACATCCATAGAAATCCACTTTGTGGACGAAACTTTGAATACTATTCAGAAGATCCACTCGTAAGTGGTATGACCGCCGCTTCCTTAACAAAGGGTGTGCAGTCAGTAAGAGGTATTGATGTTACTATTAAACATTACGCATGTAACAACCAGGAGGATAACAGAAGAGGTTCTGATTCTATCATGACAGAAAGAACACTTCGCGAGATTTATTTAAAGAACTTTGAATATGCAGTTAAAAATGGTGATCCGAAGTCTATTATGAGTTCTTACAACCTTGTAAATGGTATCCATACAGCCAATAGCCATGATCTTTGTACCAAGGTACTTCGTGATGAGTGGGGATTTGATGGTTTTGTTATGACCGACTGGACAACTACAAATGGATATGGTGGAGCTTCTGCAGCGAAATGTATTGCAGCAGGAAATGACTGTATCATGCCAGGTATGCCAACTGATCCTGCAGAGATCAAAAATGCATATTACAAATTAAACGGTCAGAGACTTGACCTGGAATCCTTGAAACGTTCCGCGAAGAGAATGGTGAGAGCGATTCTTGCATCGAACCGCAGATAATCGAAATATATGTGAGTGAAAGTGGACAACATGACACAGAGAAAGAGAGTCATGTTGTCCTTTTTTTGTACATAATATTGTCTGAATTTACTGACAATTCAATTTACAAAAACAAATAGTTCTGATAAAATAGACATAGTATCCTTATGCATCTATGCGATAAGGAAAGGAATGTAAAGGCAGGACAGTAGGTTGACTAATGTTTTTCACATTTTGATGATGACAACTGCAATATTTGCCTGCATTGCACCAGTAATCTGTATTCATCGGGCAATGAAGGAGAGACAGTCAAAGGCGTTGATTTATTTTATTTTGGTAATCCTTTCAGCGTTGTTGACTTCTTTGGGTGCTTTGTTGGTTTTGATGTCAAGTGAAACTTCTGCCATGATCAATGCTGTCAAAATCGTATATACAGGTCGTATTTTCTGTGCGACTATGATTCCACTGTTTTTAATTGAATATAATCAGTATTGTATATCGAGATTGGGGAAGTTATTGACTTCGTCTATGTTTTTGCTGAGTGTAGGAATGTTGTTTGACGGAGAGGAAAGACAATGGTTTTTTACTCATGTACATATGGAGACCGTCAATTATATTACGCTGTTTCGCTGTGATTATGGTGTGCTTTATGTAGCCTTTTTGGTAGAGGTACTATTTATATATCTAGGAATGATCGTTGTACTGACAAGAAAGATCATCACAACCAAAAAGGGATATCGAGGCAGACATATCATGTTGCTTACAGGAATCATGACAACAGGTGTAGGGATTATTTTGACGGATACAACTATTACTTGTGGTGTAGATATTATTCCATTTTGCATGGCAATTTCTTGTATTCTTTTTACAATAAATCTATCTAAATATCATATGTTTGATATGACACAGAATGCCAAGGAAATGGTTGTGGGTACTCTTGAGGAAGGTGTAGTGGTTTTAGATGATAGTGAAAAGATTCTCTACACCAATGAAATAATTAATCAGTATCTTATAGACAAGGATATGAATTTGGAACAGCTTAGACAAGTATTGAAGAATGTATGTGAGGGTAATGAGATTACATTGTTTGAACGTACTTTTCAGGTTCATATTTCGTTGGTCAAACGGGAAAATGGAACATTACAGGGATATTTGTATGAACTTCATGATACAACAAAGACCAAGGAACGTATGCTTGAGATGGAACGACTGATGAATGAAGCAAAAACAGCAAATAATGCAAAGGGGCAGTTTTTGGCAAATATGAGTCATGAGATTCGTACTCCAATCAATGCCATACTAGGTATGAATGAGATGATCCTTCGTGAGAACCAAGAAGATAGTATTACAGAGTATGCATCGAATATTAGTGTTGCAGGAAGAGCACTTTTATCCTTGATCAATGATATTTTGGATTATTCTAAGCTTGAGACTAATGTGATCGAATGGGTGAATATTGTCTACAAGGTGAATGATCTAATGCAGGAGTTAGAATTAAAGATATTTCCAGAGATAGAAAAGAAGCCTGTTACTTTTGAAATTCATGTAGATGATGATGTGCCATCGGAGTTATTTGGCGATGAAAATCGTGTAAAGCAGGTAGTTATGAATATCTTAAAAAATGCTGTTAAATACACAGATGAAGGAACTGTTAAACTTCACGTTTTTTCCAGGGATATGGATCATGAAATTGCTCCATTCCCAGGTGCAACGGTGGATTATGAAGTAAAATATATTGTTTTCCAGGTGACAGATACTGGACAGGGTATAAAGCAAGAAAATCTGGAAGGAATTTTTGAAAGCTTTAAGCGAATTGAAGAAGGTAAAAACAGGAATATTGAGGGAGCAGGTTTAGGACTTACCTTGACGAAGAAGATTTTGGACTATATGGATGGAAAGATTGAAGCTACTTCTGAGTATGGAAAAGGTAGTGTATTTACATTGTATATACCACAGGCAATCTCAGATGTTACGCCACAGAAATCCTTGAATCTGACGTATCATTCGAAAAATAAAACCATCAGCCAACGTAAATTCACAATCACCAAAGGAACTGTTCTGGTTGTGGATGATAATGCGGTGAATTTAAAGGTGGCAAGTAGTCTTTTGAAGAGAACGAAGGCTACTGTATTGACAGCTATGAGCGGAAAGGAATGTCTTGAACTTGTACAGAAAGAGAAGATCGATATAATCTTTATGGATCATTTGATGTCTGAAATGGATGGTGTTGAAACCTTTAACAAGTGGCGTTTAGAAGAAAATCGTATCTCCAAAGATATTCCAGTGATCGCATTAACTGCCAACTTAAACAGTGGTTCAAGAGAACAGTATTTAGCGTATGGATTTACGGATTATCTATCGAAACCAATTGATGCAAGGGAATTAGAAAATACTTTATTAAAATATCTTCCAATGGAATTGATTGAAATGGAAGAAGAATAAATAGAAGCAATGAAGTGATGATGGAGGAACTAGATATGTTGTGGCAATATTATGTGCTAATGGCAATAGGAATCATATCTACTTTAATATCGATCTATGTGTTATTTGTGGGTATAGAAGAGAAATCTTCCAAAGGACAGATCAATTTTGTATTGGCTATGGTCAGCATATTTTTGGTATGTTTATCAAGTATCATAAATCTCAATACCTCTTCTATAGAAGCTTATACAATTTCAGTTAAATTTACTTATTTTGCTAAGACAATGTGCATTCTATTGATGCCACAGTTCGTAGGGGGCTATTGCGGTTTTCAACCACCAAAATTGGTTAAGATTCAGCAATGGATCTTTACGCTGGGTTTTATTATTGTGATCTTTACTTTGGATTATCACAAACTGTTTTTGTATGATTTTGTTGTCAAAAATCAGAATCTCAAGGTATATCATTCTACCATGGGAATTGTTTATCTGATTTTTGTATTTCATGCGCTATGGATGTTCTTTATGGTGGATTATCAGGTACTTTTTAAGATGAGAACGTCTCAAAAAAAAGAGGATAAGGTAAAGTATAAAATGATCCTGATCGGTTGTATGTTCCCTACAGTATCCACATTGTTGTACATTGGAAACGTCTTTGGAGGAGTGGATCATTTAAATCTTTCTTTGGCTATTACTAGTATTTTATTTTATGTTGCTATCAAAAAATATTACTTATTTGATATTACGCAAAACGCCAAAGAATATGTCTTAGACCATACTGCTGAGGCGGTAATTATTTTGGATGCAGCAGATGAAGTATTATATATGAATGATGCCGTAAAACAGATTTATCCAGAAATTTCCATGAATAAACCGATTTCCGGTGTGATGAAGATGATGCTTGAAAGTGATGAAAGATCATTCGTGATCGATCATAACATTTATGATTTTCATATTACAGAACTATTTCGAAGTGATGGGAAAAAAGAGGGTATGCTGATTGAAATCAGAGATGTGACAAGCATCAATGAGGCTATGAACAATTTAAATCAGCTTATGGTAGATGCAGAACAGGCTAATCAAGCCAAGAGCGCTTTTTTGGCAAATATGAGTCACGAAATCAGAACACCAATCAATGCAGTACTTGGTATGGATGAAATGATCCTGCGCGAAAGTTCGGATACAACAATCATCGAATATGCAGAAAGTATTCAAAATGCCGGAAAAACATTACTTTCCTTGATCAATGATATTCTTGATTTTTCCAAGATTGAGTCTGGTAAGGTGGAGATTATACCTGTTGCTTATGAAATGCAGGAAATCTTAGATAGTGCAAAGCAGATGCTAGAGCCAAGACTTGAGTTTAAGAACATCAATTTCTATGTGGAGTTTGCTTCAGAAATTCCACATAGACTTTTTGGCGATAGAAACAGGGTAGGACAGGTGGTTACCAATATTTTGACTAATGCGGCAAAATATACTGATTCCGGTCAAATTGTTTTAAAGATAGAGGCATTGCCATATACTGTTAAAAATGAAACCTTTGAACTTTTGATGGAAAATGCTTTTTGCAAAGAGAGCACAGCACTTGATTTAAGAACAATCCTTCGAATTTCCGTAACGGATACTGGAAAGGGAATCAAGGAGGAAGATCTAAACAAGCTGTTTAAATCTTTCCAAAGAGTTGATTTGGAAAAGAATCGAAATATCGAAGGTACAGGTCTTGGCCTTGCTATCACAAAAAGGCTTCTGGAAAGAATGGGTGGAAACATCACCGTAGAAAGTACTTATGGAAAAGGATCAACCTTTACCATTGAGGTTCCACAGATTGTGATTGATAACACACCGTTAAATCATGGCGAGGCTGTGAAACAAGAAGATAGAAAGCGTTATCAGGAACGATTCCATGCTCCGGATGCGAAAATTTTAATGGTAGATGATAATGCAGTTAACTTAAAAGTATTTTCTGGACTTTTGAAGAAAACGCAAGTACAGGTTACTTCCTTACGGTCAGGTATGGAATGTATTGAATTGGTAAAACAAGAGTATTTTGATATCATTTTTATGGATCATCTGATGCCGGAAATGGATGGTATTGAAACACTTCACAGGCTGAATACATTAGAGGATCATAAGTGTAAAAATACCCCAGTGATTGCATTGACTGCCAATGCAATTCAGGGTGCAAGAGAGATGTATTTAGAAAAAGGATTTACGGATTATTTGATGAAACCAATCAGTGGAAAAGATTTAGAAGAGATGATGCTGAAACATTTGAAAAAGGAACTGATCACAGATCTTTTTGAATAGGAGACAACAGGATAGGGAGGAGGTGAGAAAATGTTTCTGGGCATTAGTATTTATGTATGGATCACGTTACTTGCCTGTATTCTTACCTTTTGCGTTTTTTTGTATACTTCTTGTCAAAAGAGTTCTACATGTATGACCTATTTTTTGATCTCAATGTTTGGCATTTTCTTCACCTGTCTGATCAGTTTGCTGGAGATTACTTCGAAAAATGTGGAAGAAGTAATGATTGCAGTTAAATTAGGTTATGTAGGCAGAATCATTTGTACATTATTTTTACCTAAATTTCTGATTGAATATTGCCATATAAAAGTTAAAAAAAGTGTGGAGCGTCTAGTTGTATATGTAAATATATTATTGGTGAGCATTCTGTTTACTACAGAAAAAACCCATCTTTTTTATGAAAACTATGTGCTACATGGGCAGTCAAAGGTACGTTTTCTCTCTGTAACACCAGGCCCGCTTTACTATCCGACATTGTTCGAGATTTACGCACTGATGCTTGGAACTTTTGTGCTTGTTATGTTTGAACGTCGTAAAAAAACTGACCGTGAAACAAGAAAAAAGTATTCATTAATAGGAATCTGCATCTTGTGTCCCTGTATTGGACTGTTTGTGTACATTTTGTTTATGAGAGGTGGATTTGATCTGATGCCGTGTTCTTTGGCTGTTTCCAGCTGTTTATTCTTTTTTGCTATGCGAAAGCATTTCTTGTTTGATATTACACAAAATGGTAAGGACTATGTTATGGATAATGCGAAAGAGGCAGTTGTGATCACGGATGCTTACTATAATGTGCTTTATGCGAATCAGAAAGTGAAGGATATAGATGATTCCATCTGTGAGGGCCAGTCTATTGCTGGTAAAAGGATTGAACCACTATTCGAAAAAAATTGTGAATTTGAGGAGAATGGACTTTTTTTTGAAACTCATTATACTCCTCTTTATCGAAAGGATGGTAAGCTGGAGGGACATTTGGTGGAAGCAAGAGATCACACGAAGATTCATCAGACCATGGCAGAGATCAATCGCTTTAAGTTAGATGCAGAAAGTGCCAATAAGGCAAAGAGTGATTTTTTGGCAAATATGAGCCATGAGATCAGGACACCAATTAATGCTATACTTGGCATGAATGAGATGATCATTCGTGAGAACAGCAATCCTGTTATTGATGAATACTCGATTAGTATGCGCAAGGCCGGTAATGCCCTTTTGACTCTGGTAAATGATATCTTGAATTTTTCCAAATTGGAGTCTGGAAAGATGGAATATCAGGTAAGGGAATATGATACCAAGGAGTTGTTAATGTCCTTGAAAAAGATGATTGAAACCAATTATCCAGGCAAAAGAGTGCACTTTGATGTACAGATCAACAAGCAATTTCCCAAGAAACTTTATGGAGATATGAATCGTGTAACACAGTTGATCATGAATGGAATATCCAATGCGTCTGAAAGTATTATGAATCAGTCAACTACAGTGGTTTTTGACTTTATTTCCAAGGTGTCAGAGCAAAAAGGATTGAAGATTTTTGAAGGTATTGGCAAGGAAACGAAGCGCTATCCGGAAATCTGGCTTCAGATGAAGATAGATGATAAGAATACAAAGATATCTCCAGAGGAGTTTGATGCATTGGTTATGCACTTGAATGAGAAGGAGCATGGTCAGGCTGTAAGATATGACAGGGATGAGTTAAAACCAGCTATCATCAGCAGGTTGATGGCAAGTATGGATGCGAGATTGTATATGAATTTAGAGGAAGATGGTACGATTTCAACAGTTTTATCAATCCCACAGGGTGTTGTTGATGATATGCCAATTGGAGATACTACTCATGAAACTGAGTCAAAGCTACAAAAACATGGTTTATTTGAAGCGAAAGAAATATCGATTTTGGTAGTTGATGATAATGAAATGAATTTAAAGGTTATTCAGGCATTATTAAAGAGAACCAAGATACTCATAGATCTTGCGAGCAGTGGTAGGGAATGTTTGCTTAGATGCAAACAAAAAAAATACGATCTGATCTTTATGGATCATCTGATGCCGGAGATGGATGGGATTCAAACACTACATAAACTGCGTGAGGATTCAGAATCCATGAATTTTTTAGTACCAGTTGTAATTTTGACAGCAAATGCTATTCAAGGATCTAAGGAGATGTATTTGGAAGAAGGTTTTTCAGATTTTCTTTTGAAACCAGTGGTTTCAGAAGAGCTGGAGGATTGCATTCTTCGATATATTGATTCAGATAAAGTAGTTTTTTTACAGAATGAAGCCTAAGAAAAGGGAAGCCATATGTCGGCTTCCCTTTTCTTGGTATATATATTCTTTTACACAAACGACGTTATACCTGATTGATCAGGTCGATTGTTTCACTGTATGCATCATCAAGATTGGCCAAGAACAGATCGAGATTAGTCAGATCCATTGCATACAGAAGATAAGAAATTTGTGCAGATGCTTTTGCGATTTTGGTTAATCCAAGATTTGATGCAAGACCATTCAAAGCAGAACAATAACTTTTAGCATGGTCATAATCTGCACCTTCAATACAATATTTAAACTGTTCATAGGTTGGATCAACCAGGAATTTATGTAAATATGATACATAAGTTGACTCGTTGTTTCGGAAACGGTGAATAGCTATTGCAACATCGTTCCCTTTATCAGACAATGTTTGTAAGCCCTTCGTCATAAGATACTCCGATCATAGAATGTTACAATTCCATTACAAATTTAAGGAACGTAGTTATTATAACAAAGCTAAAATATCCAAAAAAGGGTATATTACATACGAACATTCGACAATATTCGACATTATTCGCCATTTACTATAAAAGTTAGTACCAAGGTACTGTGCGAAAAAAACATTCTTTTATTTTTGAAAAAATGCTATGGTAAAATAGTACTATAATTTCGTCTGCGTGTCAACAGGAAAAAGTAAATATAGAAATGAAAATAAAAGAATAAGTTACTGTACACACTCTGTGTGAACAGTAACAAGAATAATTCATTGGGAATTTTTGAGAAAATATGATAAGATTACTCTGTTGATGACAAGAATGGTTTGGATGGAGGGGATAGAAGAATGAATAATGAACTGACACAAAAAGATATTGATAAGATGATGGCAGAGATTGAACATAGAAAGCTTGTTGTAAGACCTGAATGCTTAGAGGCTGTTAAGGAAGCAAGAGCACAGGGAGATTTAAGCGAAAATTTTGAGTATTATGCTGCTAAGCGCGAGAAAAATAAAAATGAGAGTAGAATTCGTTTTTTGGAACGTATGATCAAAACAGCTACCATTATTTCAGATGAATCCAGGGATGATGAGGTTGGTGTGAACAATACGGTTACTGTTTATATCGAAGAAGACGATGAAGAAGAAGTCTATAAGCTGGTAACAACCATGCGAGGCGATTCGATTCATGGATTTGTCAGTATTGAATCACCAATTGGCAAGGCTTTACTTGGACATAAGGTTGGAGATAGAGTTTATGTGGAGGTAAGCAAGGATTATGGCTATTATCTGGTGGTTAGAAAAATAGAGAATACAGATGATTCTACAGATGAACTAAACAAATTCTAAGAAAAACCCATCAGGGCACCTCAGGTTGAGTGCCTTTGATGGGCTCCTTTTTATATTTAATACAAAATTAATACAAAATTTCCAAATCCTTGGAGTAGTGGTTCATAATCTGTACGCCATTATCAGTGATCAGGCAAAGATCCTCGATTCGAATACCGAAGTCTCCTGTTAAATAGATGCCTGGTTCACAGGATATACATCTTCCTGGTTCAAAGAGATTGTGATTGGCTGCAGAAACATCACCACTTTCATGGCATTCCATACCAATGGAGTGCCCAAGGCGGTGTGTGAAGTTTGGGCCATACCCACAGGAAGAGATATAGTCTCGCGCGGCTTTGTCTGCAGAGGAAAAGGTTACACCCGGTTTCATAGCCTGTTCACCTAATTCGTTGGCTTTTTTTACAATTTCATAGACTTCACGTTGTTTGTCAGTGACTGATTTATAGAAAAAACACCTTGTCATATCAGAACAGTAGCCGTCTTTGACACAGCCTACATCAAATAAGACCACATCACCTTCCTTTAATATTGTATCATCAGGTTCATGATGTGGGTCCGCAGCATTGGCACCAAAGCTAACGATTGGATCAAAGGAATGTCCCTGAGCTCCTAGAGAAAGGTAAATATTCTCCAGCTGGGCAGCAACTTCCTTCTCTGTGACACCTTCATGGATCAGTTTTTTAAATTTATCCATGGCTAAGTCATTGATACGGCTGGCTTCCATCATTTTAGCCTGCTCATCCTTATTTTTACGTCCTCTGACAGCGTCCAATGCGTAAGAGGTATTGTGGTAGGAAGTGGCAGCATTTTGATCCATTAGGGAAAGGAGAACAGCAGCCTTCATTCCTTTATCCACTCCTAAAGGAGCAGTGTGGTCGATCAAGGATGCAATCTGGGCAGCAGGATCCTCAACATCGGTATGCCAGATAATAGGAAAGGCTGGCTGGTTTGATAAAACAAACAATTTGTTGGCAAATAAGGTACAATCGCCCTGATCTGTTAGATACAATGCCCATAAACGTTCATAGGGTGCTACATGTTCACCAGTTAGATAATATATGGTAGAAGGATCGGTTACAATCATTTGGTGAAATCCATCCTTAGCAAGTTCGTTTAATGCATTTTGAATTCGTTCAGTATACTGATTCATGAATAAATCCTCATCTTTCGTTATTCCTAGATTTTTCGTTGCTTCATTTATTAGTAGTCTATCATGAATTGATAAAAAAACAATAAATTAATGATAGAATTGTGGAAAACTGGATGAAAATGGAGTAAGATAGGCATAGTTTACTTGGAGTAAGAACTTCAAACAGGAGGAATTATGTGGAATAGTAGGTGGCTTAATATCAAGCATTTTTTACGAACAAAGCCAATTGTAACGTATATTTTATCTGCCATAATGGGTATTTGCTTTATCATTAGTTACTATATTGATGAGGAATTGATGTGGACATGGTGTAATAATAGTGAAATGGTATTGCATCATGGCGAATATGTGAGAACACTTACGGCAATCTTTTTGCATGGGGATTTATCACATATTGTAATGAATCTGTTGATGTTTATTCCACTTGGGAATATGTTAGAAAAGGAAATAGGAAGCTTTCAGTGGCTGATTCTGGTTTTGGGGTCTGGTACCATCGCCAATTATGTAACAGATTTACACTATGATAAAGCGATGGAGATTCATATATCTGTAGGATGCAGCGGAGCGGTTTACGGTGTTTTAGGAGCACTGTTTTTGCTCGTGATTCTTTATCAGGGGCATTTCGCTGGAGTAACGATTCAAAGAATGGCTTTTGTGATTCTTTTGGCTGTTGTTTCTTATTCTAAACAGAATACTTATATTGACTATTTGGCACATGCATTTGGAGCTATTGCTGGATTTATAATGATGATCATACCAGGGATCATGAAACAACGAAAAGAATCTGGAAATCAATTTTAACAGATTTGTTTAAACCACTTGACAAAAGAGTTAGATTTTGATTTAATGTCCTGTGGAATGCTAGGAAACCTATGATTAAAGAATGAGGGATTATTATGACTAAGTACATATCCAAGAAAAAATTGATAAATCACTGTGTTATGCTCGTTATAGATATTGCAATTGCTGTATATGCATTGTTCTTTTCAACGACAAGACCATCTATTAAAGTTTTTGTAGTTGCAGTGATGCTTTTTGCAATGGCATACGAAGTGTATGACGCAACAAAGGATTATCGCGCCAACCTCAAAAAGGAAGCAACTAAGGAAGAAAACCATAAAGATGTAGCATAGATCAGATTTTCAACGAAGAAAAAAGGACTGAGTTTCATGCCAATGATTCATTGACTTGAAACTCAGTCCTTTTATGTTATGGGCTTGATATTAATACAGACATATTGGATACTGCTACAGATATCAAATATTATGCGGAAAAGAAAACGATTATTTGGCAAAAAACATTTGGAAAATCGTTGCAACGGTTATGAATTCAGTCTAGAATAAGAGTACAATTAGGAAAGGGGTGCTTTGGGATGGAAGAGTTACAAAGAAAAGTGAAAGAGGTTTTAGATGAGGCTGTTTCAAGTCAGTTTGTTTCGGGAGCCTCTGTTTTGGTAATCAAAGATGGAAAAGAACTTTGTTATGAGCAGGCAGGATATCGTGATTTAGAAACGAAATCGCCTATGGATCGAGATACCATTTGCAGATTATATTCCATGACAAAGCCTATTACGGCTGTTGCTGTTATGATTTTAATGGAAAGAGGCTTGATTGATCTATCTGATACAGTGGAAACGTATATCGATGGATTTGCTAACCTAAGAACAGAAGAAAAGGGTAGAATTGTCACGGCCAAAAGAAGCATTATGCTTAGAGAACTTTTGAATATGACCTCTGGTTGTTTATATCCTGGGGATCAGACAACTGCAGAGTGTGAAGCGGCTAAGCTTTTTCAGACAATTGATGATAGATTGTATGGAGATCATCCAATGACTACAATGGAAATCGTAAATGCAATTGGAAAGCTTCCTACAGGATTTCAGCCTGGAACCCACTGGAGATATGGAACCAGTGCTGATGTTTTGGGAGGTATTGTTGAAAAAGTCAGTGGAATGCGTTTTGGAGAATTTTTACAAAAAGAAATTTTTGGACCGCTAGGTATGAAGGATACAGCCTTCTATGTGCCAAGGGAAAAGCGGAATAGACTTGCAAAAGCATATGAATGGGTGAATGGTTCCTTACAGGAATATAGGACTAACAATTTAGGAATCCGATATACGCAGGATGTGCAACCTGCTTTTGAATCAGGTGGAGCGGGATTGGTTTCCACCCTGGATGATTATGCGAAATTTGCACAGATGCTTATGAATGAAGGAACCTATCAGGGCGTCACAATTTTAAAATCAGCAACTGTTTCGTTTATGACACAGGCGAAGCTTCTGCCATGGCAGCAGCTTGATCTGGATACATCCTGGGAGAATATGACTGGTTATACCTATGGAAATCTGATGAGAATTATGAATGATCCTGGTCTGTCCTTTGCACTTGGTACAGAGGGAGAATATGGATGGGACGGATGGCTTGGCGCATATTTTTGTAACTCACCAAAGGATAATCTTACTTATCTTATGTTCATGCAAAAACGTGATGCTGGAACCAATCAGCTTACTCGTAAGGTGAAGAATGTGATTTTTAGTCATATAAAAAAATGATAGTATATCACGCAATTCTCAGAATATTCTGAAAAAACTAAAAAACTTCTTGCGTTATTGAGAAAATGTATGTAAAATATAGTGTGTAGAGAAATATAAATAGAACATTCATGCATTTATGTGATATATGTACTTGTAAAACGGAAAGGAGTTTTTTCTATGGATACAAATATTCTGTTGGATAGTGGTACCAATGAACTTGAAATTTTGGAGTTTAGCCTTGATGGTTGTGTTTATGGAATTAATGTAGCAAAAATTAGAGAGATTATTCCGTATAGAGATGTTACTCCTGTACCGAATTCACATCCTTCTATTGAAGGTATTTTTATGCCTCGTGATGCAATGATCACAGCGATTGATTTGAGAAATTGCATTGGAAAGGGTATTTCTGAGCCGGGTGGCATGTTTATCATTACAAATTTCAATAAACTGGATATGGCATTCCATGTAGAAGCAGTTAATGGAATCCATCGTATTTCCTGGAAGGATATTATCAAACCTAGTGCAACACTTTCCCATCCAGAGAATAGTGTTTCTACAGGTATTGTTAAGTTTAATGAGAAGCTGATTGTTATCTTGGATTTTGAAAAAATCGTATCTGATATCAATCCTGAAACGGGACTTCAGATGGCAGATCTTCAAGAATTGGGAGAAAGAGATCGTACAGATGTGCCTATCGCGGTTGCAGATGATTCACCATTGTTAAATAAGCTGATCTGTGATTCTTTAAAGAAAGCTGGATATACCAATGTATCTCATTTCCCGGATGGACTGGCATTATGGGAGTATTTAAAAAAATGTGTGGATAACAATGAGTTGTCTGAAAAGGTTAAGTGTGTCATTTCGGATATTGAAATGCCAGAGATGGATGGACATCGTTTGACAAAGATGATTAAGGAACATGATGAAACGAAGAAGCTTCCGGTTATTTTATTCTCATCATTGATCAATGAAGAAATGAGAAGAAAGGGAGAATCACTTGGAGCAGATGCGCAGCTGACAAAACCAGAAATTGGAAAATTAGTTGCAACTGTTGATAGTTTGATTGCAAAAGCAAACTAATTCTGTTATGATAAGAAGGGGTTTTGTGTAACCCCTTCTTTTTTACGTTTATGATAATTTTTTTATATTTTTCCATAAAAAAAGAACAGGAAGAACGTAAAGATAAAAGAATGAAATGTGGACGATTGAGGAGGATACAATGGAAGAGAATAACAACAAGTTTGATAATTCTCAGGGAAGTACTTGGGGAGGATCAGCTGATTCGGCAAGTAATGGTGGACAGACAGCTCCTGAAATTGCACCAGAGGAAAATGTAGTGGGTGCAGCAGAATCTTCAGCATGGGGAACTGCTACAGATAATTCTGCAGAGAATCATGCGGAATCTTCTAATAACAATTCTAATAATTCGTGGGATACATCAGCATCAGATAGTGAATGGGACCGTACACAGATGGTATGGAGCGGAGATTCTTCACAGAAAAATCAGTTTACCAATGTTGATTCTTCACAGCCAGGTTTTACAGAACAGAATAGCTTTACGGAGCAGAATAGTTTTGGATATAACCAGAATCAGGGTGGTTTTGGAGAACAGACTGGTTTTGGATACAATCAGAGTCAGGGCGGTTTTGGAGAACAGACTGGTTTTGGATACAATCAGAGCCAGGGTGGCTTTGGAGAACAAACCGGTTTTGGATATGATCAGAGTCAGGGAACCCAAGGCGGCTTTGGTTATGAAAACAGCGTTGGTTCCTATGGAACTCAGGGTGGCTTTGGTTATGAAAATAGTCAGCCAGGATATGGTTATGGTGCTACTAACGGATATGGCCAGGATATGTATGGTTATTCTCAGAACAATTTTTCAGGCAACATGCCAACCGAAGAGAAACCTAAGAAAAAGAAAGGGCTTATCATTGGAATTATCATTGCTGCCATTGTAGTGATCGGCGGAATTATTGGTGCAATCCTTTTCTTTAAGGGAGACGATGGAAAGCTTCCTAAGAAATTAGAGAACTTTAAGTACAGTGAGGATGTTACTTTCCAGGAATTTTTGGATGCTTATTATGATGGTAGCCAGAAAGAATTTGAAAAGAGTGCAACTACTCCTAATTTCAGCAAACTTTTAAATAAACCAGATACATATGTAAATGATACATTTGAGATTACAGGTTATGTTACTTCAGTAGAAGGATCTTTATATTATCTGTCACCAGAGTTAGATGGTTCTGAAGAATACTATTGTTACAATGCGGCAGGTAAGAAGCGCATGCCAGCTGAAGGTGATTATATTAGTGTATATACAATCTTTACTGAGGTATCAGAAAATGGTGCTTTCCCTTGCATGGTAGTATGGGAATGTGAGCAGCTTGAGGCTCCTGATGTTACAGTTACACCAACTGAAACAGAAGAAACAGAGGAGACAGAGGAGACAGAGGAAACAGATATTACAACTGGCTCAATTGAAATTCCAGATGTTCCAGAATTAGATGAAGATGCTCAGGCATTTGTTGATAATTTAGAGGTGTCTCAGCTTTACAGTACGGACGATGAGTACTTGTACTTCTATGTTGCCAATAAGAATGTAGATGCCAATGTTGTATCTTTGTATATGAATGTTTA
>JAZQQB010000027.1:0-23678 GCA_045628865.1 Lachnospiraceae bacterium
ATCCGACTTATCAAAAATCTTTACGTCATAAACATCTTTTTTACGGGTAAGATCCTTCTTCATTTCAACGAGACCTTTCATGGAGATAACAGGAATTTCTTCTACTTTTTCCACATGATCAAAAATCCAGTTTTCAAAGATTTCAATGTCCTCATCAAAGATCAGACTTCGCCTTCCATCAGGTGCTGTGCTCATGTGATAGCCTCTGTTCTCCAGCATATCAGCCAGCTTGGTGCTACAGCCTAATTCGATTCCTAAGGTTTCATCCTTAATACCGTGCAAGACCATGGCACCTCCTGCCACGACCCAGTATTCTTCCTGGTCTAAGGTTAGTTCCTGTAAGCGCTCAATGATTTCTTCTCTCGTCATACTTTTTCCTCCTTTGTATAGAGCCTCTATCGAATAGAGGTATGTGTATCGTTACGAATTGGTTAAGGAAATTATGTACTACATGAAATGATATAAGAATATTTTACGATATTTTGATAAGAAAAGCTAGAGTTTACAGATAATTTCGCTGGGAAAGTTTTGGTGGGTATCTAGGCGTTGAGTTCTGGAAAAAGGGGGTTCTCACCCACTGAGATGAAAAGAATTGATTGTGGATAGCAGTATTTGTCACGGAGTGCGTAAGAACGTTCTCGGGAAGCTTGGTAAGAAAATAGATTTAGACAGATACTACGATTTTAAATAACTTAGATATCCTATTTCCTACATTACGAGCTAAAATCGTATTGTTCTGAACAGATCAGTTACAAATTTTCCTAAGAAACTGGTTATACATTTATGTAATAAATAACATAATAATTTAATTTATGAAATATTATTCAATCAGACTGACAGCGTTTACATTTTTGTGTTAACATCTTCTGGTGAGGTAGAACCAATAATCTCGTGTTGCAACTTAGGCTACAATTGCCGTCATCAACGCTAAGAAATAGTTCTATTTTGTATTATTTTATAGGATTACTGAAACAGTTACATCAATGATTAAAGAAGTGATAAATGAGGAGGGGTAGGAGAATGTATGAAATTCAGTTGCCAGAATATCGTCCGGAAGATTTTGTAAGAAGTATGGAGGTCACCTGGCGGTTTATCAGCATGCATTGGCGTGATTTATTTGTATAACGAAGGCGAAATTCAATTTGATTATTGGAGTCTGGAATGCAACAATCAGTTTGATGTTCTTTTTCGTTATAAAGACGGAAAGATTACTTTGACGAGCATGAATCATCATGGTGAACTGGATATAAAAATTGAGATGGAGTAGAAAGAAGTCTGATTAATATTAAATCAGCACGAACTGGCATGTATCGCAATATGGTTAAAAGTTAATTGCAATACAGTTAATTATGATAATATGTTATAAGAAACGCGGTGTTGGAAGTAATGACAATAGATATGACATGGGAAAGACGAGAAGAGATTGATCGTGCAATCACATGGCTCTGAACAGCTACAGAATATAATAATGTGAGGATACAAGAACATGGGTGAATTAATAGATAATTTAGATAAATTACATACAACAGAATTAGGTGTTGTTCGAATCAAGAGAAATCTGTCATTAGATACAGATGATGTTGTTGAATGGTGCAAAAATAAAATCAGTTCAAAGAATGCCGTTATAACAAGAAACGGAAAGAACTGGTATATCAACGTAGATTCCGCTGTAATAACTGTGAATGCATATAGTTATACCATAATAACAGCTCACAAGGAAAAATGAAAAAATATAATTGTTCAGCGTCATGCGTATTTTCAATGAAACAAATAGACTGCTTTGGATTTCACGAAGTGAAATGGAGATTAGTGTGATCTTAAAATGGATCCGGAATGACTGCCCTGAACCCGCAGAACAGTTTGGAAAATATTTGGCATCCTTTTCTTAAATAATGAATCTAAACAAAAAACGGCTAAAGCCAGTTGCCTCAAGACTTTAGCTGTTTTTTACTATCAAACAATTAACGATTAACCGTAAAAAAATTTACAAAATATACATAAATTTTTTACTATTTTTTCACATTATATTTTTACTATATTATTGGGGGAGAAATTGCATTTGCCCGGAAAGATAGGGGGAAGGGAATTTGCAATAACCCAATTTCTGAGAAAGGAGGTAGGGGGGTTGATTGATACTTTTCAAAGAATTGAGAAAAAATATCTGCTGAATCAAGATCAATATGAAGCATTTTTGGAGCGAATCCAGCCATATATGCAGCTTGATGAATATGGGCTCCATACAATCTGTAATATTTATTATGACACCAAGAATTTTGATCTGATCCGCAGATCTCTGGATAAACCAATCTATAAAGAAAAAATGAGACTTCGTAGTTATGGGATTCCAGGGGAAAAGGATGTTGTATTTTTGGAGATCAAGAAAAAATATGATGGCGTCGTTTACAAACGTCGTGTACCGATGAAGATGAATGAATGCCAGGATTATTTAGATTCTGGAGAGATTCCTCAAAAGTATGATAGTCAGATTATGAGAGAAATTGATTATTTCATTAAGTTTTACAAACCAAGACCAGCCATGTATATTGCCTATGATAGAATGGCTTATTTTGGCAAAGAAGATTCAAATTTGAGACTGACATTTGATCAAAATATCAGAAACAGAGAAGAAGATTTAGATCTTAAAAAAGGAGATGAAGGAAACTATCTTATGGATAAAGGTTACCATTTGTTAGAAATCAAGATACCAATGGCGATTCCACTTTGGTTATCTTCTATCTTAACAGATTTAGAAATTTATCCTGTATCATTTTCCAAATATGGAAGATTCTACGAGCGAAGAGCGCAAGAACAGTAGCAGTAGAAGTTTTGTTGTTTAAGTTATTTAGAATTTAGCTGCACCTTAAAATTTAATAAAGTGTTATGCTTGCGGATGTTATAACATGAATTACAAATACACTAGGATGAAAAGAGGTAAATATATGTTTCAGAGTATATTAGATGCAAATTCAGGTAATTTTTCAGTAGGACAGGTTTTAGCGTGTACAGCAACTTCTGTTGCGTTAGGAATTATTATTTCACTGATTTTTCAGTTTAGAAATAAGACGACAAGAGGTATGGCAATGGCATTGGTATTATTGCCAGCTTTGGTTCAAATGGTGATCATGATGGTAAATGGTAATGTGGGGACCGGTGTTGCTATCATGGGTGCTTTTGGATTGGTTCGTTTTCGTTCGAATCCAGGAAATGCAAAAGATATCATTTCCGTATTTTTCTCAATGGCAGTTGGGCTTGCAACAGGAATGGGATATTTAACATTTGCAGTATTCATGGTTGGTTTGATCGGAATTGTTTTTTTGGCGCTTTCTTATATGGGTTTTGGAAAACAAAGAGGCGAAACAAAACAACTTCATATTACAATTCCAGAGAACTTGAATTATACAGATATGTTTGATGACTTGTTTGAAAAATATACTTCACATGTTGAATTAGAAAGAGTGAAAACGACTAATATGGGAAGTATGTTTGAAATATCGTATAAGATCATTTTACATACTGATGCATTAGAAAAGGAGTTAATTGATGCAATCCGATGCAGAAATGGCAATTTAGCTATTAGCTGTGGCGTTGTTATGGAAAATCAGTCAGCTCTTTAAAAAATACTAAAAACGAAGTTGCTATGGAAGTGATAGTGGAATATGAATTTGAAGCGGGATAAAATAACTATTTTTTTGTGTGTCATGTTGTTATCTATGGGATCGAATGGATGTACAATTGACGGGGGTCTTGACAGTAGATCAGAAACGATTTCAAACAAAGAAACAGAAAAAAAAGATGCTTTCCAAATGGTCGATGCGGATGCAGTAAGAATTTCATGTGATGAAAGAAATGTTGATATTGTTGGAAAAGGTGTGGCTGTTAATGAAGACGTTATTTCAATTTCGTCAGCAGGAACTTATGTGTTTACAGGTAAATATACAGGTAAGATCGTAATAGATGCTGATAAAAGCGAAGAGGTTCGTCTTGTATTGGACGGATTTGTCATCAAAAATGAAACTGGTGCTGCTATCGTTTTGGGGAAAGCAGATCGATTTATTATTTCACTGGTGGAAGGTACAGAAAATGAAGTATCAGATGGAAGTGCTCATTGGGAAGATGGAAACGGGGCAATTGTATGTAACTCGGATCTTACATTAAATGGTACGGGAAAATTGAGTGTTCAGGGAAATTATAAGGATGCAATTATAACAAAGGGAGATTTGAGGATCATAGAAGGAGATTATCAATTGATTGCCACGGATAGTGCATTGCGTGGAAACGATAGTGTATCTATTTTCGGTGGAACTTATCATCTTACATCTAAGAAGGATTCTATTACTTCACCAAATGAAACAGGATGTGTATATATTGAAGATGGTACTTTTGTAATCAATAGTGAACAGGATGGTATTTTTGCTGAAACATCCATACATATTGTAAATGGATCAGTCAATATAGATTCGTTTGATGATGCCATATATAGTAATGATACGGTATTGATAGATAATGGCGATATAACAATCAGTACAGACGGTAATGGTATTCATAGTGACAAATCATTGATCATTGAACAGGGAAAGATTGACGTTAGAAAATCTTATGAAGGGCTAGAAGCTCTTGAAATTATTATTGAGAACGGTGAGATATCGATTGTAGCATCTGATGATGGTATCAATGCATCAAACAAAAAAGCGGCAGGAAATGCCAAAATTGTAATAAATGGCGGTAGTATCTATGTCAACGCACAAGGTGATGGATTGGATGCAAATGGCGATATTATACAAAATGGTGGTATCGTGGTTGTGGATGGTCCATCCGATTCCATGAATGGTGCATTGGATTATGATGAGACTTACATCATGAATGGCGGCAGTGTGATCGCTGTAGGTATCAGCAGCATGTTTCAGAATATATCCGAGGATTCAGAGGTTTATGCGCTGTCTTTGGGTGGAGAGTATGATGCCGGTACAAACATCTTGGTAAAAGATGCTGTTGGAAAAGTATATTTTGATTTTACCAGTGCAAAGAAATTTGGTTCAGCAGCAATTGCTTCAGAGGAATTTGAAGCAGGTAGCGAGATCACAGTTTATGTAGATGGAAAAAAGGTCGAAACAGTTTTCATCAACGAAAAAATAAGTGACGTAGGAGCTGCTATCAGTGGACTAAGTGAGGATGGTCATTGACCATAGATCAGATGATATTATATGGATAAAAACGATGGGACAGGTCATTTGACCTGTCCTTTGTTTGATAAGAAATTATTCGAATTTCCTATCAATTTATTTAAACACACTTACCGGTGAAAAAATAAGTGGCTTGCTTTATCAAAAAATATTATGTATAATGTTTGAAGGCGAATTGTTTGATGTCAAACAGTCAGCTATCAAACTTTTTGATGACTTCATTTCTGAACATAATAGGAGCAGAATGTAAGTAACAGGAGAGGCACACATGAGACATAAAATGTATGAGAAAGAGAAGCATATTGGCTATTGGATAAAGCAATTGGATCAAGCTACACGTCGTATTTATGAGAGTCATGCCAAGGAAATGGGTCTGGATGAAGTGACCATTACCAATGGAAGGTTTTTGGGTTATTTGTATTATCGAAAGGATCAGGATGTTTTTCAGAAGGATCTTGAGAATGAATTTCATATCAATCGTTCCAGCGTTGCTACCATCTTAAAGCTTATGGAAAAGAAGGGCTACATTGAACGAACTTCAATGGAGAATGATGCCAGATTAAAGAAGGTTACAATTACAAAGCTTGGAGAGGAAACACATTTAAAGGCTGTGCAATGCATCGAGAAAATGGAGGAGAGCATAGAAGCAACATTGAGCTATGAAGAACAGGAGCAGCTTCTTTCTCTGTTTGAAAAAATTAATAAGGGACTAGACTGAGTCCGTAGCTTAAATTAAGAAAATATCCTATTTTTGGTAAAAATATATTACATAGAAAGGAGCCAGTTTTTATGATAAAAACATTGGGCGCACAAGTAAAGGAGTACAAAAAGGATTCCATTATCACACCTGTTTTTATGGTGCTTGAGGTAATCATGGAAACCCTACTTCCTTATCTGATGGGTAAGATTGTAAATGCCATCAGTGAAGAAAACCCTGAGATCAATAAGGTATATCTGTATGGTGGAATGATGTTTGTCATTGCATTGTTTAGTTTGTTTTGTGGTATCATGGGCGGAAAATATGGAGCAAAGGCCTCTACAGGTTTTGCTAAAAATCTAAGAAAGGCAATGTATGATAACATTCAGACATTTTCATTTGCCAACATTGATAAGTTCTCAACTGCCAGTCTGGTAACCAGATTAACAACGGATGTTACCAACATGCAGAATGCATATCAGATGTTACTAAGAATGTGCTTCAGAGCACCATTTAGTATCATCATTGCTATGGTAGCAACAGTGATGATCAGTCCGCAGATCGCATTGATCTATTTGATCGCTGTATTGTTCTTAGGATTTATCATTTTCTTTATTGCTACAAGAGCTATGAAATATTTTTCAGCTGCTTTTCCAAAGTATGATGATATGAATTCCAGTGTGCAGGAGAACGTTTCTGCCATTCGAGTGGTAAAGGCTTATGTTCGTGAGGATCATGAGAAGAAGCGTTTTGCCAAGGCAAACCAGAATATCTACAATCTTTTTGTAAAAGCGGAAAAAGTTATTTCTTTCAACGGACCTACCATGCAGTTAACAGTATATGCATGTATCTTACTGATCAGCTGGGTTGGTGCACATCTGGTAGTTTCTTCTAATGAGACAGTGTTATCAACAGGCGAACTTACCAGCTGTCTTGGTTATTGTATGCAGATTCTGATGAATCTGATGATGCTTTCCATGGTATTTGTAATGATCACCATGAGTATGGCATCTGCAAAGCGTATCACTGAGGTTTTACAGGAAAAAGCAACCTTGGAGAATCCAGAAAATCCTGACTTTGAAGTCAAGGATGGTTCTATTGATTTTGAACATGTTTGTTTTACATATAATGAAGGAACCAAGGATTATGTATTGGATGATATCAACTTACATATTTCCCAGGGTGAAACCATCGGTATCATTGGTG
Source organism: Lachnospiraceae bacterium (assembly GCA_045628865.1). Taxonomy (GTDB): domain Bacteria; phylum Bacillota; class Clostridia; order Lachnospirales; family Lachnospiraceae; genus JAZQQB01. The sequence continues at coordinate 7,084 of JAZQQB010000027.1, forward strand.
GAACCGGTTCTTCCAAGTCAAGCTTAGTAAACCTGATCAGTCGTTTGTATGATGTAACAGAAGGATCCTTGAAGGTTGGTGGCAAGGATGTCAGAACTTATGATCTTGAAACACTTCGAAATGAAGTAGCAGTGGTACTGCAGAAAAATGTATTGTTTAGCGGTTCTATCTTAGATAACTTAAGATGGGGTAATTTAAATGCTACAAAAGAAGAGTGCATGCATGCCTGCGAGCTTGCCTGTGCTTCAGAATTTATTGAAAGAATGCCCGATGGATACGAAACCCATATTGAACAGGGCGGTAGTAACGTATCTGGTGGACAGAAGCAGAGACTTTGTATTGCAAGAGCTCTTTTGAAAAAGCCTAAGATCCTCATTTTGGATGATAGCACCAGTGCTGTTGATACCGCTACAGATGCGAAGATCCGCAAGGCTTTTGCAGAAGAAATCCCTAATACAACAAAGCTCATCATTGCACAGCGTATTTCTTCTGTTCAGTCAGCAGACCGTATCATTGTTATGGAAGATGGTAAGATCAATGGATTCGGAACCCATGAAGAGCTTTTGGCAAACAATGAGATCTACCGTGAAGTATATGAATCCCAGACACAGGGCTCTGGAGATTTTGATGAGAATGGAGGTGACAACTAATGGCAGAGCAGAAAGCTAAAGTAGTACATGGACCAGGACCTGGACCAAGAGGAAGAGGCCCAAAACCTAAGATCGAGCATCCTTGGAAGCTGCTTGGAAGACTGATGAAGTTTGTAATGAAGGATTATTGTTTCCACTATATCGCTGTTGCTATCTGTATTGTTGTCAGCGTACTTGCCAATGTACAGGGAACCATGTTTATGAAGGATCTGATTGATGTATATATCAAGCCTATGTTAGAAACCGGGGCAGATCTTTATGATGGACTTTTGCAGGCTATGGGAAAAATCGCAATCTTTTATGCCATTGGTATTGTGGCTGCATTTATCCAGCAAAGACTGATGATCTATGTGACACAGGGAACCTTGTTTAACATGCGTAAGGCGATGTTTGAACATATGGAAAGTCTTCCAATCAAATATTTTGACACGCATGCTCATGGAGATATCATGTCTCTATACACCAATGATATTGAGACATTAAGACAGATGATCTCACAGAGTATTCCGCAGTTTTTTAACAGCTTGATCACCATTGTTTCTGTACTTGTTTGTATGATCACCTTAAGTGTTCCATTAACAGTATTAACTTTGGCCATGGTTGCGTTGATGCTGTTTTGCTCCAAAAAGCTTGCTGGAAATTCCGGTAAATTTTTTATGGCACAGCAAAAAGCAGTGGGTGAGTTAAATGGTTTTGTGGAAGAGATGATGGAAGGTCAGAAGGTTGTAAAGGTATTCTGTCATGAAGAGGAAAGCACCAAAACCTTTGATGAGTTAAATGAGAAGCTTTTTGACAGCTCTTTTAATGCTAATAAATTCGCCAATATCTTAATGCCAGTCAATGCACAGCTTGGAAACGTCAGTTACGTGCTTTGTGCAGTGCTTGGTGGAATCATTGCTATTTTTGGTGCTTCCTGGGCATTGCCAGCATGGATGAAATCCCTGGTTGTGATCACACCAGGTACATTGGTAGCGTTCTTAAACTACAACAGAAGCTTTAATATGCCGATCAATCAGGTTTCTATGCAGTTAAATGCCATTGTAATGGCATTGGCAGGCTGTGAGCGAATCTTTGCACTTTTGGATGAGAAACCGGAAACAGATGAAGGCTATGTTACTTTGGTATATGCTACTAAGGATGAGGCTGGCAACATCATGGAAAGTGATGTTCGTACAGGTCTTTGGGCATGGAAGCATTATCATAAGGATACAGATACTACAACTTATACCGAGCTTAAGGGTGATGTTGTATTTGATGGGGTTGATTTTGGTTACACCGATGAAAAGATCGTTCTTCATGATATCAAAATGTTTGCTGAACCTGGTCAGAAGCTTGCTTTTGTTGGTTCTACCGGTGCAGGAAAAACAACCATCACCAATCTGATCAACCGATTCTATGATATTCAGGATGGTAAGATCCGTTATGATGGAATCAACATCAATAAGATCAAAAAAGCGGACCTTCGTAAATCTTTGGGAATTGTATTACAGGATACTCATTTGTTTACAGGAACAGTTGCGGAAAATATCCGCTATGGAAAGTTAGATGCCACCGATGAAGAAGTATTTGCAGCAGCTCGCCTGGCTAACGCTGACAGCTTTATCAAGCATCTGCCAAATGGCTATGATACTGTTCTTACAGGCGATGGAGCTAATTTAAGTCAGGGACAAAGACAGCTTCTTGCTATTGCCAGAGCAGCGATTGCAGATCCACCAGCGTTGATCTTAGATGAAGCAACCTCTTCTATTGATACAAGAACAGAAAAAATCGTTCAGGGTGGTATGGATAAGCTTATGAGTGGAAGAACTACTTTCGTGATTGCTCACAGACTTTCTACCATTAAGAATAGTGATTGTATTATGGTTATGGAGCAGGGTAGTATTGTGGAAAGAGGTAATCACGAGGAACTCCTCAATATTGGTGGACGTTATTATCAGTTGTATACTGGTAATGCGGCGAAGACAAAGGCGTAAGGGATGTAAGTGTAGAAAATAAGAACAAAGAAAACGGTATCAGGATAGAATCCTGGTACCGTTTTTGCGAAGTAAACACTATTGTTTTAAAGGTTATTCAGTTCTAATTCTCGAATTCTATTGTTTAACATTTCAATGGTTGCATCCTTATCAGCAAGAGCAGCATCCTTATCAGCAATGACAGCATTCTTTTCATTAACCTCATTCTGTAACTCTTGGATCATATAAAGTTCGGTATTGTGATCTAAAATTGCAAGTGCGTCACTAAACATTGTCATCAACTCCTCTGGCTTTGTTCGTAAGGTAAAAATTTCATCGTAATAAAGACGAAATTCTGGAAATTTATGGATCAATTCTATGATCTTATATGGCTCATCTGTGCTTAAAAAGGTAAGCCATGCATCTAATTTACTATCTATAGTGTGTACTACTTTTTGATACGTGTCAAGGGAGATGTAGAATATTTCGGAAAGTTCAGCAACTTTTGCATTACTGGTATAGGAGACCTGACGTTCGTGGAGGTAATTTGGTGAAACAATAGAGAATTCTTTTGAACTCTTTTCTAAAAGAACGATCACGTATGTTTTTTTCATATCCTTATAAGAAAAGGATTTTCTTTTTTCGCTTTTGACACGACTGTATTGTCTCATGATCAGGTCAGAAGCATAACAGGCAGTACGTTCGCCTGGGAAGGCATAGCCGATTTTTTGCATTTCCACATCAATGTAGGAACCATCTTCACACTGGACGATGATATCCATGATCACAAGACTACCTTCACTGGAAAGCAGGCTTCCTTCGCGTTGCAGAACTTCGTGGATTTTTACAGGCTGTTTTAATAGAGTTGAGAGAAAATCTTCGAGTCGCTCTGGGTGCATAGACGGGTTAAAGATTGTTTGAAAGAATGGGTCGTAGGTGATTTTAATTCCTTTTTGCCCTTGTAGAAATAGTAGAATTTCTTTTTGATTTTCAGGTCTTAGTCCCTGAAATTTGTTGTAAGCGTCTGGGTATTTTCTAAGATTAGATAATACATCTTCCTCGGAATAAATCTCCCAGTAAACGTTAGTGTTTTTTAGTTGCTCATCATTTTGTTTTTTCATGTTGGTTTCCTTTCTGAAACATCAGAAGATGTTCTATAGCCGATTGGCAATTTTTGAATTTGGCAGAATGCCATGGGAAGATAATAATATAGTTAACATAATATGCAAAGCGGGTTTTGAAATTTCAAGAACGCCACCACGTTTAGACGTGGCGTGGCTGAAGGCAAATCCTCCACTCATTTGATGGTATTTAATGCTATGAACTATGGGGACGTGGTATGAGCTTTTGGGGACGGGGTTAGTGGTCTATTTTCAATGTTACGTGAACTACAAATCCCATCCTCAGATGGATCATCTTGAAATTTACAACAGTAGAAGCAAAAAAACGCTTATACTGTTGTAATTTTTTGTGATTAATGAAGTTTAGGCGCATGATCCGAAGAAAATTTACAACAGTGAAAGTAAAAAACGCTCTTACTGTTGTAAATTTATGTGATTAATAGAGTTTTGAGCTATAATTCGAAGAAAATTTACAACAGTAGAAACAAAAAACAAGTTCACTGTTGTAAATTAATGATTTTAAGAGTATTGGTCCATGTTTCGAGGAAAAAATACAAGATGTCTTAATAAAGACAATGGTGCAGACAAGAGGACTAAGTATAAGAATAAGAATAAGAATAGCTAAGTATTTGAAGCTACTGTTTAAGAGGCATTGCATATATAATCTTTGTTTGGTAAGCTATTGGGGACGGGGCAGTAGCTCATTTTCTAAAACGAAAAAGTGAACCACAAACCCAGTCCCAAGGGATCAAACGGTAAAGTGACCTCGTCCCTAAGGGATCACGAAAGGAATGAGAGTTTATGGAAACAGTAAAGACAAGTATATATGATTCATTTCAGTGTATTGCAGACAAGTGTGATTTTACCTGCTGTCAGGAATGGAAGATTGCTGTAGATGATGAAACCAATGAAAAATGGAAAAACATCAAACCACCAGTGGATACAGAAGAAATGAAGGATAATCTGTGTGCATATACAGAAGAAAAGGATGAACTTCGTGTGATTTCTCTAAATGAAAAGGGTGTATGTCCTTTTTTGAACAAAGATAGATTGTGTAAGTTGGTAATGGAACATGGGGACTTAATCCTGTCAAAGACCTGTGCCACATTTCCAAGAGAAATCCATGAGTTTGCTTCCAGAACAGAATATACGCTGATGCCATCCTGTCCAGCGGTGCTTGATCTGATCAAGGAGGAGGGTGTTGCATTTTTTTCTGCTTCTGACAATATCGAAAAAATGGTTTCTTCTGATGAGGTATATGAGGAAGAGCTTTATTTTGCAATCAGAGATTTTTTTATGGAACTTATGAAGGATGAGGAAAGGACTGTGGAACAGAGCCTTTTGATGATCTTTTATGTGGCATTAGAACTCCTGGAGATGGATGATGAGGAAGAATTAACACTGGATGCTTTTCTTGCTTATAAAAATAGCGACATTTTTGAAGAACTGTTTGAGACTATTGATAACATGGATTTCAATGCCATTTATACCTTTGAAGAAAGAAATGAGTTGTTGTTAGATCTGTCGGAGAATTATCGCAAAGAAGGTCTTTACAAGGATCTGTTAGAGCCAATCTGTCAAAGAGCAGAAATGTATTCAAAAGAGCGGGAATCGGGAAAAATGGATGAGGAGATTCTTTTCAAAAAGTGCAGAAGTTTTGGAAAAAGAATCAAAAAAAGTGAGGAGTTTTTTAGGGACTTTTTGATAGAAGAAATCTTTGCTGACTGTTTTACCCCAGAGAGTACCTATGAGTGCATGGTTGTGAAACTTCAGTGGCTTGCCATGGAGTATGGTGCTATGATGCAGGCTATCTTCTTATATGAAGAACTCATGGAGGAATCGAAAGAAAAAGCTTCAGGACTTCCAAAGGCATATCCATTTGATGATTTGAAGAAGATGATCGTGCTTATTTTTAGAATGACTGGTTATGAGGATGAGGATATCTATGAATATCTGGAGAACAGCTTTGAAGACCTGATTTGGGAGTGGGGATATTTTGCTCTGGTGGTTGGTGAGTAAGTAACAGCTGTTTTAAGATTATATACTTTTTTACGATTTACCAAAAAAAGAAAATATTCATACGTATTACATTCATGAACGCGGAAGGCATTTTGGCATATACAATAAATGTGATCGGAATGGAGAAAATGATGAAAAAGAATATAACAAAAAAGAATATAACAAAAAAGAATATTATAAAAAAGGTAATAGCTGTATCATGTGTGTGTTGTCTGGCGTTTGGGATGACAGCCTGTAGCGGTAAGAAGGATGACCATAACAAAAGAGTTGTTTCAGATGAAAAAGAAGCAAAGGATCAGGGACCACGAACGGATATGGAGCCTCTTTTGAATCGTTTTTCCATAGAAGGTATGGAATCTGCTTATTGGGAAGGCTATGAATTGGGAGATAACAGCAATGGAAGAGTTCCTGGTCCGGCTTCCTATGAATTAAAGGGATTTATTACTTTGTCAAGTGAGAGTGCAGAGCATTACTGGAATGATTATGAATGGGAAGAGGTTACGCCAGAGTTTTTGGCAAAATATCTTGATTTTTCTGAGTATGAAGGAAAAACCTGGTATTACTGTAAAGCGGTGAAAGATGAGATATGTCCACAGTATTATATCATGAGTGATTTTGCATTTGATGGAGAGACTTTTTGGTTCTCCATGATGTATGATTAATTGATAGCCCCCATTATCAAAATGTGATAATGGGGGCTATTTCAGACTGAAGACAAGTCCTCTTCAGAAACCATAGGATATGCTATCTTCCTACAAAAGCAATAAAAATATCAAGAAAAACTTTGTGTTAAAGCTCTAAACTGTCCTGTAAAAGGGGATGTAGTTCCTTATTAAGATATAGGCGGATCTGTAAAACATACTTCAAAATAAAATTGAACCCAAATGGACGATACGATTATGGTTAATTGATAGTGCAGAATTAACGTAATTACATATAAAAATTATCGATAAAAGCTTGACAATATATATATTATGTTAATATAATAAAAAATACGCGTTGATTATTATAATATTACATAGATTAGAAAAGGAAGAAAAAAAGGAATTATTCTTACTGAAATTAAAGAAGCAATGAAATTGTGATATATTATAGAAAATAAGTAATTGGACAATGCTATTGGTGTTGTCCAATTATTTTATGAACAAGAATGGTTTGATTTTTGAATATACTAAGTTGATTGAAATAATTCGAGTACCTAGGAGGATAAACGAATTTGATGTTTGATTTTTATAAATTTTTGTTTCATAGAATCAATAAGAATTATAAGGTGTTATTTGTTTTTGAAACATTGTTTCTTTTATTTTTAAACATAACGCAGATTTTGATTCCGATTATTCAAAAACATACAATTGATAATATGTTAACAAGTAAGTCTTTTTCAAATGAATTATTGTTAATGGGTATTGTAAGCGCTTTGGGGATTCTTTTAAGTTTTTTTAATATTTTTATTCGCTGTAGCCTAATATATCATTTTGAAAGAAGGTTACAGCTTGAAATGATTGTTTCATCATATTTAAAAAAAAATAAGATAATAGATAGTAAAGGTCCTGGTGCATACCTTGTTTCTATTTTTGGCGATACAGAACATGTGGCTCAAATTTTATGCACGAATATATTCGAAACAGTAGCACAAATTATAGCATCAGGCTTTATTTTGGTGTATTCTTTACAGTGGTCTGCTTCCTTTTTTTACATAATCATCGTTTCATATGTGTTATTAGTAATTGTCAATATTATATCCAGTAGACTTTATGGAAAAACGTTTAGCAACGGTAGAGAAAAAGTAATGGAAATAAATCCAATTGTATTAGAACAAATTGAGAATAGAACTTCTATTTTAGGATATGGTAATGTTCATTTGACGTTGAATCAATTGGTTAAAGATTTCAAAGAAAGAGATAAATATTTTAAGAAGGCAAATGTGATCGAAGCGATATCAACATTGTGTGGTTCAGCAATTAATGTTGTGACAATGTTAGTGTTTTTTATTACTTCAATGTATCAGATTATGAGGGGTGAAATGTCCATGTCGGCTTTCATTGCTCTTTTAACGTGTTTTTCATATATATATTTGCCTGTTAATTCAATCAAAAATTATTTCATTGCTGGAAAGAAATTTAATATGCTGAAGAAAAAGATTGATTCAGGGATGCTTAGTGAGATAAAATTTAAAATGCCGTTGGATGAGAATATTGAATTTGATAATTGTACGTATGAATATGAACAAAAAGATGATTCAATTTTAAGAGGATTGTCATTTTCCATTAATAAAAAGATTGGTATAGTTGGGCTTTCAGGTGAAGGCAAGTCTACAATTGTAAAATTAATATTAGGAGAATTAGTACCTACAGAAGGTAAATGTATATGTGGTGATATTGAATCATCAAGTATTCATAGAAATATTATATATTCTTTGGTAAGATATTATAAACAGGATGCGGAACTATTCAATAAAGATTTAGAATATAATATTGTCCTTGGAAAAAAAGGCGTGTCTGACAAAGAATATAAGAATATGATTGGATTATGGAACAGTAATTTTAAACATTCACTTACACATGGAAATGATAAAGAACTATTTAGTGTATTAGAAGAACTTTTCTTTGTTGGCGGAAAAACACTCTTTTCAGAAGCAGAAAAAAATAACCTGATAATTGAAATGAATCATTGGTCTGAAAGACAATTTGAAATGTTGGCTCAAATATATGTGTCAAAAAATTATTATGTAATTGAAAAATATAAGTCGCTCATTTGTGAATTAAATTTAGAAAAATTGGAAGGACGAAATTTGGGACAACATGGGAATATGGTTTCAGGTGGGGAAAAAAATAGAATTATGTTGGCTAGATTTTTATTGCCAGAATATGGAAATGTATTTATTATAGATGAACCGTTTACAAGTCTTGATATAATAAATGAAAAAGAATGTTTCAATGTTCTAAAAAAATACACGAAAAGTATGGTCGGTGTTATTATCTCTCATAAAATGAAAATTATTCAAGATTTTTGTGATGATATCATTGTTATAGAAGATGGTAAGATTACCTCACGAGGTCCTCATAATAAATTAATGGGAACATCTAATTTATATCAAACCTTATGTCAGGAGAGTAAAAATAGATAGGTCAGAAGTAGGTCTGATCATTTACTGAACAGATACGATAGGTTTTAAATTTTGTTAGATAAATTGGGTCTAGTATGCAAAAAAAAGTTGACATCAGCACTTTACCATGGTATAGTGGAAAACAGTTAAGGGAAACGCTTAACATAAATAGTAAATATTATAAAGTCGATGATCAAAAGAGTACCGTTTGATGGAACATCACAGAGAGTCGGGATTGGTGGAATCCGACATGGGAAGTATTCGGGAATGGGTTTGTGAGATGCCAGGATGAAAGCGTATGCAAGTAGTTTGTGGACGTAAGCTTCTACGTTACAGGAAGAGGATATCGGGAATTACCCTGTATCTGTGAAAGGTAAGATTGAATTGGTGGCGATATTTCTAATTTGAAATATCGCTTTTTTATTTAAACTTATGAATTAAGGTGGCACCACGTTACTAACGTCCTTAGGGAACTTAGAAACGTGGTGCTTTTCGTTTACAACGAGGAAAGGAAGAAACATGAGAAATTTAAGAGCATACAAAAAGACAGTGAGTATTGTATCAGAAACAGCTATCAGTATGTTTGAGGGTATTGCCAAGAATGCAAAGAAAAGTTTTTTACTAGAAAGCTATGATAAGAACAATGGACGTTATTCCTTTTTTGGAGTGGATCCTGAGGAAGTCATTTCTTCAAAGGGAAATTCCTTGATCATTACAAAGAAGGATGGAAGTAAAGAGGTACGAGAAGGAAATCCACTTGATCTTTTAAAGGAATACTATGATGAATTTCATGTGGAAAAAGATGAAGGCGAATTGTTTATGCCGGGGGGACTGATCGGAAGCCTTGCTTATGATTTTGTCAGATATACAGAAGTTCTTCCAGATGAAAATCCAGATGAAATTGGCATTGAAACAGTACAGATGATGCTAGCAACACAATTTATCTCGGTGGATCATCAGGCAGAAACCATGACAGCAGTGGTATTAGCCTCAGATGATGAAAAAGGAAGAGCAGATGGTGAGAAAAGGGCTGCAGAAATGATCGCTGAGGTCAGAGCTAACATTGGAGAGAGTAAAAAAGAATTTGTACGTGACGGAAAGATCATCCATAAGACAGATTCCTTAGAACAGTACAGTGAAAAGGTTGAAAAGATCAAACACTACATTAGAGAGGGACATATTTTCCAAACAGTACTTTCTCAGCGCTGGACCATTGAAACAAAACAAAAAGGAATTGAACTTTATAAAGAACTACGAGAAATCAATCCTTCTCCATATTTATACTATTTCAATTTTGAAGAATTTGAAGTAATTGGTTCTTCCCCTGAAATGGTTGTGAAACAGGAAGGAAACAGAGTTTACACTTGCCCGATTGCAGGTACAAGAAGACGTGGAGTTGATGAGGAAGAAGATCAGTTACTTCAGGATGAGCTTCTTCGAGATGAAAAGGAAAGAGCAGAACATGTTATGTTAGTGGATCTTGCCAGAAATGATATGGGACGAATTGCTGAGTTTGGAACTGTAAAGGTTTCTCAGTTTATGCAGATCCAAAGATATTCTCATGTGATGCATATTGTTTCTTTGGTAGAAGGAAAGAAAAAGGGTGAAAAACATCCACTAGATCTGGTTGCATCTTTTTTACCAGCAGGAACCTTAAGTGGAGCTCCAAAGATCAGAGCAATGGAGATCATTGATGAATTAGAAACCGTGAGAAGAGGTCTTTACGGTGGTGCCACAGGATACCTTTCATTTGACCAGAACATGGATTTTTGTATCACCATCAGAACCATGGTGAAAAAGAAAGATAAGGTTTATCTGCAGGCTGGAGCAGGAATTGTAGCAGATTCCATTGGAAAAAACGAGTATGACGAATGTTGTAATAAAGTTATGGCACTTGCAAAAACTCTTGTTACGGAGGAAAACTTATGATTTTACTGATTGATAATTATGATTCATTTACCTATAACCTGTATCAATATTTTGGCACCTTTACAACGGATATCAAGGTCATTCGAAATGACGAGATGACAGTGGAGGAAATCGAAGGGTTAAATCCAGACAAGATCGTGTTATCTCCAGGACCTAAGAGTCCTAAGGAAGCTGGCGTATGTATGGATGTTGTGAAATATTTCACAGGTAAAAAACCAATCCTTGGAATATGTCTTGGACACCAGAGTATCGGAGAAGCCCTTGGGGCAACCGTATCCTATGCAAAGAAATTATTCCATGGAAAGCAGAGTGAGATCACAGTGGGAAAAAGTATGATCTTTGATGGTATCCCAGAAAAGATCAAGGTTGCCAGATATCATTCCTTGGCAGTGATCGAGTCCACACTTCCAGATTGCTTAGAGGTAACAGCCCGCACTGAGGATGGAGAGATCATGGCAATGCAGCACAAAGAGTATCCAGTATTTGGTCTTCAGTTCCATCCAGAATCTATCTACACAGAGCATGGAAAAAGAATGATCGAGAACTTTGTAAATCAGGTATAGTTTTTTGAGAGGAATCTGTGAAAAGTTCAGATTTTTATTATGAAAAATGAGGGAAACGAGATAGAAAATTGACAGATGAGGCTGTCAGAGCGGAGTGAACAACAATGATTTTAGATGATATCGTAGCAGTAAAAAAAGAAAGATTGATAGAGCAGAAAAAAGAAATCAGCTTGGAAAAAATGATGGAGCTTGCAAAATTAGAATGTGAGGAACAGACACATAAAAAGGTAAGCTTTTACGATGCCATTAAAAAGGCTGGATTATCCATCATTGGTGAGTTTAAGAAAGCTTCTCCAAGCCATGGAAAAATGAATTCTACAGTAGATCTTGTAAGCAGGATCAAACAGTATAACGCATCAGTAGATTGTATTTCCTGTTTGACGGAAGAGCATTTTTTCAATGGAGGCATTTCTTATTTTAAAGAGATTAGAGAGATGTCCAATCTACCAATGATCCGTAAAGATTTTATCATTGATCCGTACCAGATCTATGAAGCAAAGGTGATCGGAGCAGATTGTATCTTATTGATCGCAGCCATTTTAACGGATGCAGAATTAAAGGAATTTAAGGAGCTGGCTGAAAGCCTTGACCTTGATATTTTATTAGAAACCCATGATGAAGAGGAAATGAGAAGAGCCATTGCAGTTGGGGCAAAAATGATCGGTATCAACAATAGAGATCTTCGAGATTTTACAGTTCATCTTGAAACAACCGCTAGACTTTCTAAGATGGTTCCAGCAGGAACACTTCTTGTATCAGAAAGTGGTGTCAGCACAGACGAGGACATCCGTTACTTACAAGAAAACGGCATCAATGCTATGCTCATCGGAACTGCTTTGATGGAGGCAAAAAGCCCAGAGGAAACGGCAAAGCACTGGAAGGATGTTTATGCAGGAAAGTAGTAAGCTTCGTAAATGGATGTTTAGAAAGAAAATAGTGAAAGCTTCGCATATGGATGTTTATGAAGGAAAATGGTAGGTTTTGTAAACAAATGCAGATGAGAAAGAAATGGGGATACATGTGGGAACAAAGATAAAAATATGTGGATTGACAGATCCCAAGGAAGCAAGATGGGTCATCCATGAAGAAGTGGATTATGCAGGACTGGTGATGTTTTTTGAAAAGAGCAAACGAAACAATACACCAGAAAACGCTTTTACCATTATAAGAGAATTCAGTACAATGGGAACAGATCAGACGGGACATCGTGCAAAAACAGTTTCAGTGTGTGTCAGTCCAACTTTAGAACAGGTTAAGATCATGGAAAAGATTGGATTTGATCTGATCCAGATCCATGGAAATTTAGAAAAAGAGATCCTTGAGCAGACGAATAAAAAGATCATTCGTGCTGTAAACAGCGAAGAGGCTTTGGAAGAAGTAAGGCAGCTCATCCTTAGGTATCCAGATAAAATAGAGGGCATTTTGGTGGATGCCAGTGAACCGGGAAGCGGTAAGACCTTTGATTGGAGCATGTTGGAAAAATATCCATGGATCAAAGAAAGCGGAAAAAAACTGTTTTTGGCAGGAGGACTTACATCTGAGAATGTAACAGAAGCGATTCGTGCAGTGAATCCTGATGTGGTGGATGTGTCCAGCGGTGTGGAAATTTCCAAAGAAGCAGTTGGTAAAGATAGAGAAAAAATCAAGGAATTTGTAAGAAAGGTAAGGGAATAAAGAATGAACAAGAAAGCATATTATGGAGAATTTGGTGGACAGTATGTATCAGAATCACTGATGAATACCTTGGATGAATTGGATAAGGCGTTTGAAGAAGCCATCAAAGATCCAGCATTTATGGAGGAATATCGTTACTATTTAAGAGAGTACGTTGGACGTGAGACACCTCTTTATTTTGCAGAGAAGTTGTCTAAAGTATACGGAACAAAGATCTATTTGAAACGTGAAGATTTAAACCATACAGGTGCTCATAAGATCAACAATGTTATCGGACAGATCTTACTTGCAAAGCGTATGGGTAAGACAAAGGTTATCGCTGAAACAGGTGCAGGTCAGCATGGTGTAGCAACTGCTACAGGTGCAGCCCTTTTTGGAATGGAATGCCGTGTTTACATGGGTTCTGAAGATATTGAACGTCAGCACTTAAATGTTATGCGTATGGAGCTTTTGGGAGCAAAGGTTGTTCCTGTTACAAGCGGATCCAATACCTTAAAGGATGCTACCAATGAAGCCATCCGTACCTGGGCAAAGGATGCAGAGGATACTTTCTACATCATTGGTTCTGCTGTAGGTCCATATCCATATCCTAAGATGGTAAAGGCTTTCCAGAGAGTTATCTCAGAGGAAGCAAGAAAACAGTTTTTAGAAAAAGAAGGACGTCTTCCAGAAGTCGTTATGGCATGTGTTGGTGGTGGTTCTAACTCTATCGGTATGTTCGCAGACTTTATGGATGATAAGGAAGTAAAGCTTGTTGGTGTTGAAGCTGCTGGTATGGGTATTGAAACAGGAAAACATGCATCAGCTATGGCACTTGGTCGTCCAGGCGCACTTCATGGAATGAAATCCTACCTGTTACAGGATGAGGATGGAAATGTTGAACTTGCACATTCTATCTCAGCTGGTCTTGATTATCCGGGTGTTGGTCCAGAACATGCATACTTAAAGGATTCAGGAAGAGCAGAATATGTTTCCATCACAGATGATGAAGCAATGGCAGCCTTAAAGGAATTAAGCCAGGTAGAGGGTATCATTCCAGCAATCGAAAGTGCACATGCTGTGGCTTATGCAAAGAAATTGGCAAAAACAATGAAGCCAGAAGAATCCATTGTGATCTGCTTATCAGGACGTGGTGATAAGGATATGCATACTATCGTAGATTACTTTAGTGGAAAGGGTTACTTAAATTAGGCAAAGTTAGAAAGAGGGTAAAAACATGGCGAACAGAATTGAAGAAAGAATGGCTGCTTTAAAAGAAAGTGGCAAAAAAGCATTTATTGTATATATGACAGCTGGACTTCCAGATATGGATGGATGTAAAAAGCTGGTAAAGGCTCATGAAGAAGCTGGCACTGATGTATTAGAGATTGGTATTCCTTTTTCTGATCCGGTAGCAGATGGTCCAGTGATCCAGGCGGCTTCCTACAAATCTATCTGTCAGGGTACGAACTTAAAGAAATGTTTTGATATGATGACAGAATTACGTAATGATGGTGTGAAATTACCAATCGTATTTATGATGTACTACAACACTATTCTCTACTATGGTGTAGAAGCATTTGCTAAAAAATGTGCAGAGGTAGGTGTAGATGGTCTGATCGTTCCAGATCTTCCATATGAAGAGCAGGGCGAATTACAAGAAGCATTGGAGAAGATAGGCGATACAACTTTATTACTTCAGTTAGTAGCACCTGTTTCAAAACAAAGAATTCCGATGATCTTAGAAAAAGCAAGAGGATTTGTTTACTGTGTATCCAGCATGGGTGTTACAGGGCAGCAGGCTGACTTCCATAAAAATGTAGTGGATTATTTAAAGGAAGTAAAATCCAATTCAAAGATCCCGGTTATGATGGGCTTTGGAATTCGTACTGCAAAGGATGTTCTTCCTATGAAGGATATCATTGATGGCTGTATCGTTGGTTCTCACTTCATCAACCTGATGGAAGAGAATAACTACAGCGTTGATGTAGCAAAAGAATATGTTGAAACTTTTAAAAAGGAATTGAATTAGTTTTGATAGGCTGTTTCCAGAAATAGGAAACAGCCTTTTTTGTTTGAGGAAAGTTCTCTGAACTTTCCTCAAACAAAAAGCTCCGCGATGGATCGCACGCTTGTGCAGAGGAAGTTGTCGCTAATGCGACGCACAAGCGGCGCTGGTATCGCAAGCGATACCCTTTGTTTTAAAATGCAAAAGCATCTGCATAATATGGCATCATTTCGGCAAAAATACGGTTTGTGAGCTTTCATATTTTGTGGCGTTGACAAGGAGGTATTCATGAAAACAAACCTAAACGAGGATTGGCTTTTTACAAAGGATGGATCCATGATTGAGAATCAGACTTCTGTGAAAGATGTTTCAAAGTGGGAGAAGGTAGATTTGCCTCATACCTGGAATGGGACAGATGGACAGGATGGTGGAAATGATTACTATAGAGGGACCTGCTATTACACAAAGACAATTTCCCGAAGCCAATGCAAAGGAGAAGAAGTTTATCTTGAATTTGAAGGTGCGAATTCGTCAGCGGATGTATATGTGAATGGAACAAAGGTTATCCATCACGATGGTGGATATTCTACCTTTCGTGCCAATATTACCCAGGTACTTCAGGATGAAAATACAGTTCTTGTTGCAGTCGATAATGCTCCGAATGACAGAGTGTATCCACAGATGGCGGATTTTACATTTTATGGTGGTTTGTATCGAAATGTAAATATGATCTGTGTGCCTAAGACACATTTTGATCTTGATTATTTTGGAGGATCAGCTATTGAGGTTACTCCGTTGGTAGAAAATGGCAAAGGAAAAGTATCTATGAAGGCTTATGTTTCCAATGCAGTTGGAACAGAGAAGATCACTTTTTCCATTTTAGAAGGAAGTAAAGTGATAGCAGAGGAAACAAAAAATGCAGGAGATACGGTTTCGTTTGTGGTGGATGCCCCTCATTTATGGCATGGTAGAAAGGATCCGTTTTTATACACTGCGAAGGCAGTTTTAAAAAATGAGGATGTGTTAGATGAAAGAATTGTTCGTTTTGGTTTTAGAAGTTATGTGATCGATCCGGATAAAGGCTTTATCTTAAATGGGGAGAAATATCCACTTCGTGGTGTCAGCAGACATCAGGATCGACCAAAGGTCGGTAATGCTTTGACGAGAGAAATGCATACGGAGGATATGGATTTGATCTGTGAGGTAGGCGCAACAACCATTCGTCTGGCTCATTATCAGCATGATCAGTTTTTCTATGATCTATGTGACGAAAGAGGTATGGTGATTTGGGCTGAGATTCCTTATATCAGCCAACATATGCCAGCAGGTCGTGAAAACACTATTTCGCAGATGAAGGAATTGATCGTTCAGAATTATAATCATCCAAGCATTGTGGTATGGGGGCTTTCTAATGAAATAACCATGAGGGGGGATGACGATCCGGATTTACTTGAAAACCATAGGATCTTAAATGATCTGGTACATGAAATGGATCCAAATAGATTGACAACTATGGCGGTGGTTTCTATGTGTTCTACGAAGAGTCCCTATTTGGTTATTCCGGATACCCTTTCCTGGATTCATTATTTTGGCT
>JAZQQB010000028.1:0-31542 GCA_045628865.1 Lachnospiraceae bacterium
ACCAGAGATTTGCCTTCCACTTCCTTCAGATTTCACCTCGCGATGAACACCCTTGTGGTTCAGCTATGTACTTCCTCGTTATCTAGGCGTACAAGGGACTTTCACCCATTAGAGCGCGCCCATGGCGCGCAAACAACAAAAGGAGCTGCAAATGCAGCTCCTTTTTATACATTTAAGAACACTAAAGGTGTTCTTGAATGTTATAATCTATTCCTGTTCCATAAAATAAAGTCTGGAACCAAAATCCTGAAAATAACGAACCTGATCACTATAGCCAGTTCCTCCAAAGGACTGTTTTAGCTTCACACCAGCATTCATTAAGGTATCTCCATATACCTTACAGTCTTCTGTTTCACCATCCATCTTTACAAACTTAGCAATTAAATTGTGTACCAAGGAATCTGGTTTTACATGGATTGGTGCTGCTGTATTTACCAGATCACCAAATTCTTTAACATTGTATTTCAAGATTCTGTTGGTAAAACGATAAATTGCATCTTCTTGTAAACCAGCTGCCTTGTAATATTCAAACTGTGTATTAGGAGAAACGGTTTTCTGCATCACAAATCCCACTGCTTTTTTCTTATCAGGCGCTACACAAGTCCACTCTGTCATATTTCCAAGTGACTTGGTTAAGCAGGAATCTGCTCCATACACGCCATCAGATACTGATCTTCCACGATAAAAGCTACCAAACTGTAACACTTCTCTCCACTCCTTATAAAGTTCGATCTGTGCTGCGATGGCTGCCAGTTCTTCCTTCTTAAGATCACAGAAATTGCACTCATAACCACATACACCAAAGGCAGCAACATTGAAACGTGTTTCAAGTGGTGTCACACGGAGTGTCTGATGGTTAGGGCAAGAGGATACATGTGCACTTACCACTGACATTGGATAACCATAGCTGTAGCCTGTCTGAATCTCAGCTCGACATACTGCATCAGTATCATCACTAGCCCAAATCTGTGGGAAATAGCAAAGGATACCAAGATCAAATCGATTACCACCAGCAGAACATCCCTCAAATAAAATGTGTGGAAATTTCTCAGTTAAAGTCTTCATACAACGGTATAAACCAATGTAGTAGCGATGCATCACTTCTCCCTGTCTTTCAGGCGGAAGCTCTTTAGAGTAAACATCTGAGAATGGACGGTTCATATCCCATTTCACATATGCAATATTCGCTGAAGCAAACAGTTTACTCATTTGTTCAATGATATAATCCTGCACATCTTTTCTAGTCAAATCTAAAATTCTCTGATTTCTGCCTTCAGAATGTGGTTTTCCTGGAATATCCATAACCCACTCTGGATGTGCTTCATAAAGCTTTGATTTCACATTGATCATCTCAGGTTCAACCCAGATACCAAAGGAAAGACCGAGATCATTGATCTTTTTGCAAAGACCATCCACACCGTTTGGAAGCTTCTTGGTATTTACAAACCAGTCTCCCAAGGAAGTGGAATCATCATCTCTTTCACCAAACCAACCATCATCCATAACAAAAAGCTCAATACCAGCTTCTTTTCCTGCTTTCGCAAGACTAAGCAGCTTATGTTCATTGATCTTAAAATATGCTGCTTCCCAGCTGTTTAGTAATACTGGGCGAACCTTATTTTTCCATTCACCACGAACAATATGCTCTCTAACAAATGCGTGCATACACTGGCTCATGCCATTAAAGCCCTTATCAGAATATGTCATCACTGCTTCTGGAGATTCAAAGTCCTCTCCTGGCTCTAATACATAAGCAAAGGACTGTGGATTAACACCAGTTACCAGTCTTGTCTTTCCATGACTGCCTACTTCCATAGCTTCATAGTGATTTCCACTATAGATCAGATTACAGCCATAGCAATCACCAAAATCCTCTGATGTAGAATCCTTACTTACCATAATAAACGGGTTTGCACGACTTGATGAGGTTCCTGCGTAAGTACTGTTCACATGCTTTCCAGCTCGAACTCTCACATCAGTACGTTTCATTTCACGCGCCCATGCACCATTAAAGGTAGAAAGCGTATATTCCGATGTTGCAAAATCAAGCTGTGTACTCATCAGTCTCTTCACTACAACATTTTCTTTACTACTGTTTATAAGATGACTTTCTCTTGTAATCACATCACATTTTTCATATACATAATAATGAAGCTCTAATGTCAGATCATATGAATGATCCTTTAATACAACACATAAATGTTCTACATCATCCTCACTTCCGTAGGAACCTGGAAGTGTCTTGTAAGCTGGCTTTCCTTTTGAGATTTCGAAAGAATCAAAAACAAAATCCTGTGTAAAGCTTCCATCTGCATGGACAATCTCAACGAAAGGCTCTCTAATATCACCCTTACCATGGAAAGACAATTCCATGCAGGCATCCTCTAAGGTATATGCCAAATGCTCCTGATCATACGCGATGCAGTTACCTGGCTGAAAAGAATGCTTTTCTACCAAAGCAGCAATGCTCTCCTCTGTAACAGGTTCAGCAATACGAATCTTTTTACCATAATATAAATGTTCTAACTGACCTGTTGGCATTACTGAAAATGCATAGGTTGTATTCTTTGTCTGAAGCACAAAAATCAAATCATTATTCTGAATCATCCAGATTCCTCCTTCAGCGTATTAGTTCTCTTTTTTTGCTTTCAACTGATCTGAGATTTCAGCAAGTTTCTTATCAGTTAAAATATATTTCTTCTTAAAGATCATAACCGCAATCAATAATCCCAAAATAGGTACCAAAGTCATAACAAGTCTTAATCCAACAACGGAATCATTTGAAATCTGATCAATCACATGATTCTTAATATTTCCAATTGATACTGATACATGTTCTACTACAGAACCTTTGATCTCATCTGACTGTTCACTGATGTTAAATACTGATAAACAGATAGAAGCAACCAAAGCAGATACACCTGATGCTAATTTAACAACGAATGTCTGCATAGAGAAGATTACTGATTCATCTCTACGGTTATTCTTTAATTCACCATAATCTACAGTGTTAGCAAGGAAAATGGTTACAAGTACGTTCAAAATACCAACTGCTGCCATGATAAAGAACCCTGGTACAAGTAATGGATATACACTAGACTGTTCACTAAGAGCCATTATCAAAAGGACTGCATAACCAACTACCGCTGAAACGATACAAATATAGAAAATCTTCATTGTATTGAAGAATTTTCTTAACAATGGGAAGAACAGCATCATAGCAATAATCTGAATACCGCCACCGAATGTATTAAACAGTGTGTAATCACCCTGCCAGTTCTTTCCCGCAAGATCATACTTAAAGAAATAGATCAAAAGATTAGAAGTAATGTAGGTTGCCGTGTTCACCAAAACAATGGTGATAACCATAGCCATGGCCTGATCATTCTGAATAAGAGCCTTAAACATTGCTCCTACAGATGGTGTTTCAACATCAACAGTAGATTTTTCCTTGATTACAAGACATGTGATCAAAATAAATACAAAGAATAATACCGCAATGATCAATGTAAAATATTTAAAACCAACACGTTCTACTTCCTGTGTAGAAACAATATCTGCTGAAAGACTAAGATTGTTTTCTCCAATAGAGGCAAATGTTTCTGCATCAACATATACTGCAATAATAGCCTGGCCAGCATTTACGTCATCCATCGCGAATTCGATTTTGCTTGATTCTTCATCAATCGATACTCCGTTTATTATAAGTGAATAATCAGTATTATCCCCTGTAAGGTAAAGACGGTCTTTGAAAACAGATTCTGTTGCTGTTACTTTCACATCTATTGTGGCATTTGCTGTATTATAAGAAAGAACATTACCTGTGGCAATTCCATCATCATCCTTTTCTAAAATATATGCTTCATAAACAACATCATTGGATGAAACGTTAATAATCTGCTTGTCGCTTGAGTTCACAGTAAGTGCTGTACCGATTGATGAAACAGCAATTACGGTTACGATACTGATGATGGCTGAACCAACACCTGCACAAGAACGAGCCAAAGCTGATAAATTCTCACGTTCCTTACCACCATCTGTGAAAGCTGGAACCATTGACCAGTATGGGATATCCATCATGGTATAAGTTACACCCCAAAGGATATAAAATACTGCTGCATAAGCTACCAGTCCCTTACCAGATAAGGTTGGTGGTGCCGCAAACATTACATACAAAATAATAGCATTTGTTAATGTTCCAATAAATAACCATGGACGGAATTTACCCCATTTTGTCTTTGTTTTTGCTACCAATACACCCATGATTGGATCATTGAACGCATCAAATACACGGGCAATCAACAAAATAACACCCATGATCCAGGCTTTTACACCCATAATATCCTGATAGTAATACAGGATATAACTTGCTGACAACATGTACACCATGTCCTTACCTACAGCTCCAATACCATAGGCAAACTTCTCACTTCCTGATAGTTTTTTCTTTGTTTCCATTTTTTACTCCTTTTTCCTATTTATTTTTTAATCCCATTGCTAGTTCAACTACTTTATAAGCTCCGTCATAAAGACCTGTTCCCTTGTTTGTGATGATATTTTTGCACATATCATTCAAAAATTCCTCATCCTCTAAAAAGAGGTTCAACATCTGAATGGTATGTGGAATATCTCTACATTCTAATGTTCCATCTCCTACTTCAGCAGAATGGATAGCCCCCCACATTTCATGTTTTCCAACTCGTTTAATGAATAATTTTGGTACTGGATAAAATGCTAATTCACTTGGTTTTGTAACCAAAACATCACAAGAACGCATCAAAAGATTTGTACAATATACTGCTTCAAAAATATTCTTATGCCAGAATCCATGGATACCTGTTACTTCACCCTCTAAAGCATCCTCTGCAAATTTTTCTGTATCCTTCCAGTTATCAAAATGCTCTGTTGATAAAGCTTTCATTTCTGGGATTTCAGATAATAATGCATCCCATACATTCTTATAATCACCAACATTGACATACAGTGCTGCTTTGTTTTTCTTGATCATAGGAATCAGTTCCTTAATAATCGCTGCAAAAATTTCCTTCTGTGCACCAGCTCCACCAATGGTTAATAAGAAGCGCATAGGTTTTCCCTCTGCTTTTCTTCTCATTCTTGCTTCGCAATCCTTTTCAATATTGCTTACAAGTTCATGATCAATGTAATGACCAGTATATACGAGACTTTCTGCGGGCATTGCTTTGTTTACCTTGTCCTTATTCATACCATTTAAAATACGGTATCCTAAATAAGAATTGTGACACTGGATGGTATGAACACTGCCCTCTGATAAATGAAGCGCCATTGGCCAGTTATCTGGAATGGCATTGACAACATACTTCATGCCTGCATGGATGGCAGCCTGCGCTGGCCATACATGAGTACCGATTACTGGGATTTCCTTTGGTACATTCTTATATACCGGAGCCATCAACTCTGCATTCTTCTGATCTGCTGCGTTGTAAGACAATGCTCTGAACCCTTCATAGTTCATTGGTTCCCATACAAGCTTGTTAAAAATAGGATTTTTGGAAAGTCTTGATCCTAAAGAATACAGATCATTCTGTGCTCCAATTACCTTTGTACAAGTTGTTTCCTTATAGGAATTTAAGTCCATCCAATATGGTGTATATCCCATAGACTTTGCAGCTGAAGCCATTGCCATAGAGATTCTGTAATGTCCAAATCCCATACGGATATTTCCTACAATGATACCCTTTTCAGTATCAAATGGAATATTCTCTGTATTACCCTTCTGGTAATGTGCATTGGATTCCAAGCTACCAACCAAAATATTGTTTACTCCTAATGAATCACCAATATATGGATTTTTCTGGACTGTCACCTTATAATCTACATTCGTATCATCGGAAAACTTTCTGATATATTTTTTCTTTGATTTATTTGCCTTTCTCACCACACTTCCAGGCATGATATTTCCAAAAATATTACTTGAACGATCCATTTTTCTCCCTTTCTTTACTCTCACAAATTACTCTACACAAAATTGTATCTCTATATCTTCAGCCTGAGGACTTGTGATTCGAAGCACTGCAT
Organism: Lachnospiraceae bacterium; assembly: GCA_045628865.1. Classification (GTDB taxonomy): domain Bacteria; phylum Bacillota; class Clostridia; order Lachnospirales; family Lachnospiraceae; genus JAZQQB01. The sequence goes on from JAZQQB010000028.1 coordinate 6,058, forward strand.
TTCCTGATTTACCAACGGTTTTTACATAGGTACCAGTCATTCCACCTTGGAAACTGACTACCTTAGGTCCAATAATCTCGATTGGTCCCTCTGTTTCTAACACAATTGGTTCCTGATAAAAATGAAGCACATTATCTAATTCACTCAACGCCTTGATTCGCACACAAGCTACATCATAGCTTTCCTGTTCACATAGTTCTGTATGATCCACATCCACTGAAAGCTTCACCTGGCTAGCAGGCTTTTTGGTATTTGATGCAACTACCTTTCCATCCTTGATGGCTTCAAAATGATAAGTAGTCGCTGTCCCACCCCAGTTGCCTACATATTTCTGATATAAATCCACTGCATCCTGCATCTTCATTCCTCTAAATAGTACACATTTTGCTGCTTTCAGCATGGTTTTCATTGGAAGATGGTTCATACCATTTTTACATGCACTCATGAGCACAGCCTTTACATCCTCTGACTTAGCTCTTGAAAAACCTTCCTCTTCGATCATTGCATCCCCAATAAGATCATCGATCAGAATCGGACCATGTGGCATATCTGTAAACGGTGTATCTTTTCTGGTGAATTCCCGCACAAACTTATCATTCTTGTATAGCTTTACACTATCCGCGTTAGTAATGGCATAAATATCCTGCACCAGACAAGCTGGACTTTCGCCAATATCCATGGCAGAAGTAATTTCCAAAACGGGCTTGTTATCTTCCTGACTCGCATACAACGCACCTACTGGTTTGGCATTACGAAACATGTCCATGACGCCATGGTAACAAATCCTGTCTCCGCTTCCGAAGTCCTTATGAGTATTATAATCAAACATGCACCAGCCAAAACATCCTGCAATATCCTCTTCATGATAATAATCATTCAAAACCTTTGCATGTCTAAGCACCTGACTTGTTCGATGCATCTCACTATCATAGCTTTTTGTTGGAAACATATGACCATTGTGTTCCGAGATCAAATAACCCTTACTTTGATCAGAACTGATCTTTTTCTTTAAAGACACGCCTGCACCCGTTCCATCATGCAAAAAATCATTGTAGGCATATACGTCTTCTAATAAATGGCTATTTCCAATACAACGAACACCACTTGTTTGTCTAGTGTCATCTAGCGATCTTGCAGCCTGGTTAGTTCTCGCATAAAAAGAATCATCATCTATGGATTCATTGATACGAACACCCCACAGGAAAATGGATGGATGATTGCGATACTGTACAACCATTTCCTCTACATTTCGAATAGCTTGTTTTTTCCATTCTTCATCTCCAATGTGCTGCCAACCTGGCATCTCAGTGAATACCAATAATCCGATTTCATCACATCGATCTAAAAAATAGTGAGACTGTGGATAATGAGAGGTTCTCACTGCATTACAGCTTAACTCATACTTTAAAATCTCAGCATCCAGTCTTTGTGGATTTTTCGGCATTGCATAGCCTACATATGGATAGGACTGATGTCTATTAAGTCCTCGAATCCTGAACTTTTTCTGATTTAAATAACAACCATCTGCTTTGATGGTTATCTCTCGAAAACCAATTCGCACCCACTTTTTATCAAGTACCGTACCCTGGTCTAACAATTCCACCAATACATGATATAAAACCGGATGCTCGGTATCCCACAGCTCGATATCTGGAAGCTGATCGACTACATATTCTTTCGTTCCGTTCCAAGCTGCAAATGTTCTGCTTGCCAAAGGTTTCTCATCTGTTTTATTACGATATAAAGAAATATTCACCTGCTCCTTACTAGAAACCTCTTTTGAAAAAGAAATCTCACTTACCAATTTCTTATGAGCTGTGCAAACATCCTTTGTTTTTACAAAAACATCTTCTAAATATCGTGTTTCATTCACAGTCAGATATACATCTCTGTAAATTCCGCCATATGTCTGATAATCGATTACAAAACCAAATGGTGGTACATTCAGATTCTCTCTACTATCTAGTGAAACCACAATACGATTTTCTTTTCCATATTCTATCGCATCTGAAATATCAACTGTAAATGCGGTATATCCACACATATGGGTAAAAAGTTCTCTCCCATTCACATAAACCACAGCTTTATGTGCACATCCTTCAAAAGTCAGGTTAACGACCTTTCCCTTCCACTGTGCTGGAATCATGATTTCCTTCACATATCCTGCATTTTTCTGATATATGATCTCATCATAATAATGAAGTGGTGTCACTGCAGTTGTATGTGGAATTCGAACCTTTTCCATGGCATCTGTTGAAAGCTCAGCCTGCAACAAATCTGTTGTAAAGGTATCTGTATAATACCAGTCATTGTTGATAAAAATTCTATTTTTCACACTAACCTCGCACATCTTTATCTACTGTCTAACCAAAATACCTTCCATCACGATACTTAGGACTTCATCCAATGCTGCTTCATAGGTAATATTGTTCACTGCCAAAACATTGCTTGAGAAGAAATGCTCTAAAGTTGATTCCACCATTGTTTTAAATAAAAATGGAGAAATTGGACGAATCTGTCCCTCTTTAATTCCATCCTGCAACAGCTCTAAAGTTGGTTCCCAATCAGATTCCAACTTAGCAGCAATTCTTTCATATAATGCTGGATATTTCTCCTTTAATTCACCAACCTGCTGAAGATTCATATTCTGATATTTATCGGGTAGAATCAACAATACCTTACGAAGTTTTTCTACCGATGATAATGTCTGATTCTCAAAGATTGTCTTCTCTGTTTCTTTAATAGACTCAAAAATATAGTCAATCATATAATTCGCCAATGTATTCTTATCCTTAAAAACAGTATAAATTGTTTTCTTACTCATACTCAATCGCTTCGCAATATCATCCATTGTAAATTTCAGACCTTTGTCATTAAATTCCTGGATTGTTGCCTCCACAATCGCTACTCTCATTTCCGAAATATCCATCGTATTTCCCTTGCCTTTCTATTTCTAGTTTTCTACAAAATATTGAAAAATAACCACTTTGTCAGAGAAACTGCAAAACCGTTTCGAGTTTCCCCGTTTCCTAAATTGTATCATAACCAATACAATATTAGCAATCAGATTATATATGTGAAAAGCAACAAAAAAGCAGTACGATTTTTAGTCGTACTGCCCAAATGCTTCCTTTTCATTCTATTTTCCAAGTTCTTCCAAACATGCAAGTAAGTATTTCCACATGCTCTCTACAGAAGAAACACTTAATTTTTCAGCTGTTGTATGAATATCCTTCATGTTCGGTCCAATGGATACACAGTCAAGTTCTGGTTTCTTTTCAGAGAAAAGACCACACTCTAAACCAGCATGAATTGCTGCAACCTCCGGTTCCTTATGATACATTTCACGATATACCTTTACCATTGCATTTCGAAGTGGAGAATCCTTTCTAAACTCCCATGCTGGATACTCGCTTCCCTGCATGGTTCTTCCACCAAATCCCTCTACAATAGCAACAATCTTATCACGAAGGGCATACTTGCTGGATTTAATTGAGCTTCTTAAAGAATATTCTAAATGCATTTCCTTATCTTCAAGTCTCATGATACCAAGATTTAATGAAGTTTCTACAAGTCCTGGAACATCTGCACTCATGGCCTGTACACCATAAGGTAGTGCCATGATCAGATTGGCAATCTTCTTCGATTCCTTGGCATTTAAGCCTTCCCATTCAATGAACTCACCTGACTTTATCTCAATACGAAGTCCTGGATCCTTTGTAGCGTATTCATGCTGCAAATCCTTTTCAATCTCGCGAAGTTTCTTTACAAACGCTGTTCCATCAGCAGCAACAACCTTTGCAGTTGCTTCAATCGCAATGGCATTATCCTTTAAACCACCCTCTAATGCAATCAGACAAAACTCAGATGCAGCAGCTGCCTGTGACAACACTCTACCCATCAGAACATTGGCATTGGCACGTTCCTTATGGATTTCTCCACCTGAATGTCCACCTAAAAGACCTGTAATGGTAAAATCAACCTCTTCACCAATGATATTTTTCTTTTCAATTGGTAAGTATACTCCTACACGCATTCCGCCAGCGCAGCCTGCCCATAGAATTCCTTCTTCTTCAGAATCTAAATTAATCAGACTTGTTGCAGCAAACTGATTCATATCAACACCAATAGCTCCATCCATGCCAGTTTCTTCATTAACAGTAATCAGTACTTCCAATGCTGGATGCTTTATGGTGTCACTATCTAAGATTGCAAGTGCATACGCAACTGCGATACCATCATCACCGCCAAGACTTGTTCCCTTGGCATATACATAATCTCCATCAATTGCAATACGAAGTCCTTCTCTTTCCATATCAAGATCACAATCTGGATCCTGAACTGCTACCATATCCATATGTCCCTGCAAAATAACAGGCTTTGCATGTTCAAAGCCTGGTGTCGCTGGTTTCTTGATGATAACATTCTTCACATCATCCTGTACGACCTCTAACTGACGACTCACTGCAAAATCTACTAAAAAATCACTGATCATATCAATATTGCCTGATCCGTGTGGAATCTTACAAATCTCTTCAAACCAATAAAATACATTCTTTGGCTCTAAATTCTCAAATACTCTCATGATGATTCATCCTTTCTCAATCGCTTTAATTCATACATCTTAATTTATCTTATCAAAATTTACCAATAAAAGCAAAAGGAAGATGCTAATTCATTAGCATCTTCCTTATCAGCTCCCCCAGTTGGACTTGAACCAACGACATCATGATTAACAGTCATGCGCTCTACCGACTGAGCTATAGAGGAATATGTCCTATCGACAAAAACTATTATATCATTTTTCCGTTTATTGTCAACTACTTTTTTATGTATACTTAAATTTTTTTTATTTTTTTTCAAAAAATCCCCCAGTCGGATGACTGAGGGTATTGTAAAAACTAGTTTAATTTAGATTTTGCTAATTCAGCTAATGTTGTGAAACCAGCTGCATCGTTAACTGCTAATTCAGCTAACATTTTTCTGTTCATGTTAACACCTGCTAATTTTAAACCATACATAAATTTGCTGTATGATAATCCGTTTAATCTAGCTGCAGCATTGATACGAGCGATCCATAACTGTCTGAACTGTCTCTTTCTTTCTTTACGTCCTGCATAAGAAGATGTTAAAGCTCTCATAACAGACTGTTTAGCAACTCTGTACTGTTTAGATCTTGCTCCTCTGTATCCTTTTGCAAGTTTTAATGTTCTATTTGCTCTTTTTTTGTGGTTTAAGCCACCTTTAATTCTTGCCATTCTTTCTTCCTCCTAAACAACCATATCTTAGAGATAAGGTAAAATCTTCTTCATTGTCTTAACATTGCTAGCATCAACAGTTGTTGCATGTCTTAAGTTTCTCTTTAACTTTGTGCTCTTCTTTGTTAAAATATGGCGTTTGTAAGCTTTGTTTCTCTTTAATTCTCCTGATGCAGTTTTGCTAAAACGTTTAGCAGCTGCTCTTTTTGTTTTCATTTTAGGCATTTCTAATTCCTCCTATTTTTACTCTCAGCTCTTTCTCTATTTTTAACTGTACGAATTAACGTTTTTCAGCTAAAACCAATGTCATTGCACGACCTTCTACCTTAGCTGGCTTCTCAACAACAGCGATTTCTGCCATTGCTTCAGCAAAATCATCTAAGATATGTTTGCTTGCCTGCATGTGTGCCATTTCACGGCCTCGGAAACGAAGTGTTACCTTAACTTTATCACCCTTAGCAATAAATTTCTTAGCCTGACCTACCTTTGTGTTCAAGTCGTTTGTATCAATGTTAGGAGATAAACGAATCTCTTTGATTTCAACAACCTTCTGTTTCTTCTTAGCTTCCTTCTCTTTACGAAGCTGCTCATACTTGAACTTACCGTAATCCACAATCCTGCACACAGGTGGTGTAGCAGTTGGAGCAATCTTAACCAAATCTAATCCAGCATCGTCAGCTAACTTCAACGCCTCTTTCACTGACATAATTCCAAGCTGTTCATTCTCCTGACCAATTACACGTACTTCTTTGTCTCTAATCTGTTCATTAATAAAATACTCGCTAATGGCTTTATACCTCCATAATATAATGCAAAAAAAGTGGATAGCATAACTATCCACTTAACATTCTCAAATAAATATATTGAAAAAAGTTAACACCTGAAACGCAATTGTCGCAGGGTGAGAGTGGATACTCTGCTTGTTTCTGCAAGGCTTATGCCTCACACATTTATATACTATACATCAGAATGCATCTGCTGTCAATACATTTTTTCTATTTTTCTATTCCTGTTTTGGTCTTGGTCTTCCACACTGCGCACAGAAGGTTGCATAATTGTGTGTTCCACATGTGCAAACCCACACACCTGCCTCTTCTTGCTTTTTCAACTTCTGTGTAATTGGTATATTCTCCTCTTCCTGTCTGGAATGATAAAATAACATACCACCATTATTTCCAATAAACCTCAAAACTCTTCTATTCTCATCCGGTTCAACATCACCATGTGCTGCCGGATCAGAAAAAAGTTCTGTTGTCGGAGCCTCATCCTGTAAATCTTCCAATATAACCTTATCTACTGATTCTTCTGTCTTTTCGCATGTTTCCATCTCTTGCCATGCTGTAATCTCAGGACGAACAGTTGGCTCTGGGAACTCATCTGTCATAGCACTTTCAGCACCTAAAATCTGTGTTTCATTCAACGCCACTGGCTCCTGAAAGCTATCCTTTAAAGCATTCTGTTCCATAAATGCTTTTGGAGACAATGTTGGTGCCATAGTCTTCTCAAAAATCTCATCTGCAGTTGGAACTGACCCTGTTGCAGAAATCTGATTCATAACTGGATTCTGCTCAGATTGCATTGCAACTGCAGGCTGTTCAGGCATATTACCCATCGCCTGTGCAGGTTGTTCTATACTTATCTGTTTCTTTTTTCTAAAATGAAACATCAATTGTCCTCCATCTTCCGTGTACTATCTTTTATATACTTTTCCCTCATCTGTGCAGTTAATTCTGCGGTCTGTCCATAGCTTTCATAACGTTGTTTTTCAACCATTAGTCTTGTTGACGGACTCATTGATAAATCAATGTTATCCTCAGCGATATCTCCATGCTCTGTTGTCTGACCATCTGGTGTAACCGCTATTTTATGATCCAATGCACTGTATTTCATCAATCTGCTTAATACAACACAGAATAACACAATGGTAAATACAATCCAAATAATTCCCATAACCAACGACTTCGTCAACATAGAAAAGTCATAAAAGCCGTGCACAACCATCGGAATCACCATTGCCATTCGCACATTCTTATCCCTTCCCTTTCGATTTCCAAAATACGCACACCCTTTTGCATATCCATAAAATATGCCCATGATCACGCCACAGGATGCATGCAATGGAACTGAAGAAATAGAACGATACAACGCTGTATGATATCCATTATGCAACACATAAAAAACATTCTCTGTCATACCAAATCCCAAGGAAACATAAACGGCATACACAATGCCATCAAAACGATAGTCAAAATCCTTGCTCCTCCAGGACCCAATTTGTAACCCTATAAATTTAAAAAGCTCTTCCCCCACACCGATCACTAGAAAAGCCTTGATTACTCTTGCAACTATCCCATCAAGCAAAAGAAAACGGAATAATTGATGTGCTACCATTTCCCATAAATAAGCGATGAAATAGGAACCAACACCCAATAAACAAAGTTTACACAACAAGGAGAGGGGTTCCCTCTCTTTCCAGTCGATCAAATATGTAATGACCAGTAGCAATAACGGGGGAACTATTGCTACGGTCATCTTTAATGCTATATCAATCCCACTCATTGTCGACCTCAATATTATTTCTTATACCAAGGATAGTCTACTAAAAATCGTGGGTTTTGTAAACATTATTTTTCCCGAAAAGTCATGCAGGTTGTCTCTGATGGAATAGCTGCATTTTTACCCTGAATATCCACATGAGGGGCACTACATTTTCTTTTTTGATTATAAGAACAATTTTGAGCCTCACAATCAATGGCAATTTTTCCTGGTTCAGGACATAAACTTTCTGCAAATTCAGTTGTTCTGTCATCGGTAAAGGAATCGCAATTTGTTTCGCTACATTCACAAGCATGCTTTCCACCTACATGAATATCCCCCTTTTTGCATAGTTCATGCTCATTATAACCGCAATTTTCTGCTTTACATTTTAATTCAGTCATTGTATGATCCTCCATTTCTATTCCAGACATTTTCTGGTTTTCTTTCATTCGTATTTTCCTCTGACTTCGTCCGAGTCGTCGCTTCGCGACTCATGAAAATACTCATTACGCTTAAGTGAAAACAAATGCCAGCTTCGCTGTCGCTTGTTTTCCTTACCTCGCTAACAAAAAAGAGCCAGAACATCTATCCTAGCCCTCTTCGTTCCATTCTTAAGTATTGTCAAAAATGGAGAATTTATTCATTTATTGTAACTGATATTCAGAACCCCATTCGCAAAATCGCTGCTTTTAAGCTTCTTTTGTTCATGAGGTTACTTCGCCATATAAATTTGCTCATCTGCCTGAATGCAAGCATACGCAGAAAGCAAATTTGCATGGCTCTGAATAGTTACCATTTATTTATTTTCTTCTAAAACAACCTCTGTTCTGATTTCTTTTGTTCTAATTTCTTTGCAAATCTGATCAACAAAATCAGCCAATGGTTTCTGACCTTCGTTACCAGCAAAACGTGAACTTACTGAAACAAGACCATCTTTCTCTTCCTGTTCACCAACTACTACCCAGTATGGAAGTCTGTCTAAACGAGCTTCACGGATCTTAAATCCAATCTTTTCTGATCTTCCATCAACTGTAGCATCAACACCATTTGCAGCAAGTTCTTTGCGTACTTTTTCTGCATATTCAGCATATTTATCAGAAATAGGAAGCACTCTGACCTGCTCAGGACATAACCATGTTGGGAACTTTCCTGCATAATGCTCAATAAGCCAAGCAAGTGTTCTTTCATAACATCCCATTGATGTACGATGGATGATCCATGGAGTTGCTTTTTCACCCTTCTCATCGATGTAATACATACCAAACTTCTGAGCTGCAGAGCAGTCAAGCTGGATTGTTACCATAGTATCTTCCTTACCATATACATTCTTTGCCTGGATATCAATCTTAGGACCGTAGAAAGCAGCTTCGCCATCTTCTTCTGTAAAGTTGATACCGTTCTTGTTCATAACATCACGTAAATACTGCTGTGTACTGTTCCAGTATTCTTCGTCACCTTCATATTTTGCCTTATTTTCTGGATCCCATTTTGAAAGTCTATATGTTACATCTCCATCAATACCAAGAGTCTTCATAACATAGTGAGCAAGATCAACACAACGTGTTAATTCTTCTTCAGCCTGCTCAGGTGTTAATACGATATGAGCTTCTGTGATTGTGAACTGACGTACACGAGTAAGGCCATGCATTTCACCAGAATCTTCATTTCTAAATAATGTAGATGTTTCACTCATACGATATGGAAGATCTCTGTATGAATGCTGTTCGTTCATATATACATAATACTGGAATGGACATGTCATAGGACGAAGAGCCATTGTTTCTTTATCTTCATCATCCTTATTTAAGATAAACATACCATCCATATAATGATCCCAGTGACCTGAAATCTTGTAAAGATCAGATTTCGCCATTAAAGGTGTTCTTGTACGTAAGTAGCCCCACTCTTTATCCTCTAAATCTTCGATCCATCTCTGAAGCTTCATGATCATCTTTGTTCCCTTTGGTGTAAATAAAGGAAGTCCCTGTCCGATTACATCAACAGTTGTAAATAGCTTCATTTCACGACCAAGTTTGTTATGATCACGTCTCTTTGCATCCTCTAATCTCTCTAAGTGAGCAGCAAGGTCTTCTTTCTTATCATATGCTGTTGCATAGATTCTCTGAAGCTGTGCCTTGTTTGAATCACCTCTCCAGTAAGCCATAGAAGATGAAATCAACTTAAAGGCTTTGATTCCCTTTGTACTCATTAAATGAGGTCCTGCACATAAATCTACGAAACCACCCTGATCATAGAAAGAAATTTCAGCATCTTCTGGAAGATCCTTAATAAGTTCAACCTTATATGGTTCTTCTTTTTCTTCCATAAACTTAATTGCTTCTGCTCTAGGCAATGTATATCTTGTAATCTCATGACCTTCTTTGATGATTTTTTTCATTTCTGCTTCGATATTGTCAAGATCTTCTCTTGAAAAAGCAGCATTATCAAAGTCATAGTAGAAACCATCATCAATAGCTGGTCCGATTGCAACCTTTGCATTTGGGAAAAGTCTCTTAACAGCTTCTGCCATAACATGAGATGCTGTATGACGAATCACACGAAGACCTGCTTCATCTTTTGTTGTGACAATATTTAATTCTACATCAGAATCGATCACTGTTCTTAAATCAACAACTTCACCGTTTACTTCACCAGCACAAGCTACTCTTGCGAGACCTTCACTGATATCCTTTGCAATATCAATCACTGACATTGCGCTTGCATACTCTTTTACACTTCCGTCTTTTAATGTTACTTTCATGTCTTTCACTCCTATTCATATTTGACTCTCTGCATCAGGGACGATTATAAAAAATTCGTATTTTCCACCGGCTTCGCGACTTGCAAAAATACTCATATACGCTCGGGTAAACATGCGCCCTTCGGGCGCTTGTTTTTCTTCCTCTTTTATTCGTATTTTCCACCGGCTTCGCCGCTTTCGTCGCTTCGCGACTTGCAAAAATACTCATATACGCTCGGGTAAAAACAAATGCCCTTCGGGCGCTTGTTTTTCTTCCTCGCTATAAAAAAGTCCCTGATACTACAATTCGTAGTACCAGGGACGAATAATCGCGGTTCCACCCTGATTGCATCATTCCAATATACAGGAATAATACCTCTCATTTATGATGATAACGGAATCACCGGCTCTTATTGGGAGCACTCCGAGATGGTCTTCAACTGTCTCCTTGATAAGATGCTTTCACCTCCAGGCATCTCTCTCTGAATCACATCCACAATCTACTCTTCTCTTCAACGTGTTAACTATTCAATTTTCTTGAATACGAGTATTTTATCCTTTTCTATTCAAAAAGTCAATCGCTTTTAGCTTTGTTTTTCCTAAAGCTCATTACAGATGAAAAATTTTTTTCATAATTTCATCCTGCACAAGGATCTTTTTCGCTTTTTCCCTATATGCTTCCTCATGTAAATAGGTGTGACGGAAAGGCTTGATACTAGGTGCATAGTCTATGGCATCCAAATAATCCTGCACATTTAAATCAAGGGTTTCTACAAAATCAAAAAAACCTGTATCTGTTAAAAAGGTTCTCACACGTACCTCTCTATGTTCCTGCACAACACTCATCAGGTAGGTTGCAATGCCAACCTGAACCCCATGAAGTTGTGGCTTAACAGCCCTTTGATCAATGGCATGACTGATTAAATGCTCACTACCACTGGTTGGAAGAGAGCTTCCTGCTATCTCATTAGCAATACCACACATAGCAAGTGAATTTAACAGCTCCTTCATAAATAGATCATCTGTGATATCTGTAAAAGGTGTTCTCACCAAACTATTCACTGCCTTTTTGGCGATCATGACCGCCACATCATTCACTGCGCTATACCCCTTTGATGCCTCAAACTGCCAGTCATATAGAGCCGTAATCTTACAGATCATATCCCCAATTCCCGAGTATAAAAAACCCTTTGGAGCACTCTTAATAGCATCAATATCTGCTATGATTCCAAATGCCATTTTTGCTGGGACAGACTGTCTCTTCCCATGGATCAATAAAGATGCGCTGGCACTTGAAAAACCATCATTAGAAGTAGACGTTGGAACACTTACATATGGGATTTTTTTCAAAAAGCCTGTATACTTGGCTGCATCGATGACCTTTCCACCACCAATTCCAATCACTGCCTGTGTTTTATTTGGCATACTAAACGCAATATCTGTAATATCCTCTAGATTTACAGAATCCAATTCTAAATATGACAAAACTTCAATTTCATTGTCATTCATGGATTTCATGACCTTATCACCAAACATTTCAATCAACCCATTTCCAAAAAACACAACCACTTGCGTCAGTTGATTATCCTTTAAAAAAGAACCAATACTGGATAATGCACCCTTCTCAATTTTTAAAAGTGCTGGTATTGAAATCGTTGTATTCATTTGTTGTTCTCCCCATCCTCTTTTTTATATCACCTAAATAATAACAAAGGACAGAACCCTCTACAAGAGAATTCTGTCCTGCTCATTCCATAATATACTACAAAAATCCTATCTAAATCTTCTTACTGAAGAAAATCCTTTTCTTGTAAATGCATCCTTTAATGTGTTAGTCCATTTACCCCATAAAACAGAACCTACTAAAGCGGCAATTGCACCTAACATCATAAATAAGAAACCTGCGCCAAAAGAAACTTTTACGCCGTAGCTAACCATTTCTTTGATATCGCTGCTACTTTTAATATCTGCATAGTTATAAATAACGATCAGGCACTGAAGGATTGCTGGAGTTAAAGCATATACTCTTGTCTTTGTAAAAAGACCGAGTCCAATAACTGCTAAAAACAATACTAAAACATACACTGGGGAATTAGCTGCATTAAAATAAGATACTGACTGTGAGTATCCTAAAAATGATACTTTAGCAAATGACATAAACATACCGATGAAAGAAAGTAATCCGCCACCAACGATACAAATCATAGCGATCAAGTACTTTGTCTTCCATTCTGGTGACTGTAATGCACCAATACCGATCATATCCATAATCTTATTACCTGTTGGCTGACCATACATTGGTTCCTGTGGCTGACCCTGGAAGCCCTGCTGTGGCTGGAAGCCCTGCTGTGGCTGATTATACATTGGCTGTTGTGGCTGGCCCTGGAAGTTCTGCTGTGGCTGGTTGTACATTGGCTGCTGTCCCTGGAAGCCCTGCTGTGGCTGATTGTTAAAATTATTTGAATCCATTTTTAATATCCTCTCTTTACTCTACATTTGAAAAACAACTTTAAAGCTTATGTATTCTAACATAATACTTTTTAACTTTCAATGATTTTCTACAAAAATCGACTTAAAAATCACTTATTCGTTTGACATAATTACTATTTTACGTCATTTGAAGCATCCTTTTTTCCCTCCTTTTCCTAGCATGCTTCATTAATATGATCAAAAAATTCATCACAGTATCCAGACTAATCTCCCGACTCAATCATTCCACTGTTTTTCATTTTTATATCCAATTTCTTTTTTGTATACTGATATTCATACGAAATTTGCAACACGAATTTATGGTTTATTGAAAAAAACAGGCAGAATTTTTATATCCTGCCTGTTTCAATAGAATTAATACCGATTCTTTTCTATGTTTTCTTCATATTCGTAATGAAGATAAATTTAATAACGTAGTTCAATCTGATCTAATTCAAGAGTTGCATTAGACCACCATTTATAAACAGTCATATAGCTCTGTGGATTTGTGATCTTCATAGCAACTGTATTATTCTTTACATCATCCTGGTAATAAGATACCTGCTGTACCCAGTTTCCTAAAACAACCGCTCCAGAAAAACCTGTTGAATTGCAGTCAAAAGAAACTACAATTTCTTTGATGTTCTGATAATCGTATGCACTAAGATCAATATTTTTTCCAAAGTCTACATTGGTAAGAACAACTGTCTTTCCGTCTGGAACCACTGGTTCGCCTGGAATTACTGGTTCGTCTGGAATTACTGGTTCGTCTGGAACCACCGGTTCGTCTGGAATTACTGGCTCATCTGGTTTTACCGGAACCACAGGTTCATCTGGTTCTACTGGAACTACTGGTGTTGTGTTTCCACTTTTTGTCTTGATAATAATCTCATCAATGGTAGTTGAATTCCAGGTATATACATGGAAATTATCAAAAACAACCTGTTCTTCTCCACAGCCCAATTCCTGGAAGAAATCTGCTGCCTTCATGCTAAATACCTTTTTACCGGCTTTCGATGGATACATGATATCAGCCTTGTGACCGTTTCTATCACCTACTAAAGTAATATTTAACCAGCCTGCCTGCTCGATCTTTGTTGTAGCAACTACTTCAATAATTGCATCCTCTTCTGATAACCAGGCTGTCTCTTCTTTTGTAAAATAATGATGTGTATTGGTTGATGGTGTGATCGCATGTGATACATATCCATCTTCTGTATCTTCACCCGGTGTTGCAGGTGAATCCTCAGTCATACCATCAAAAACACTACAAGTCTTTGCAGTTTCTTTGATGCCGTTCTCACCAAAGAATAATCTCTTACCCCAATCCGTCAGATCAGATCCATCCCATGAATTGGTAAGATCCAGGAAATCAACTGGTGCATTATTGCCCTTCCATGACCATGCAAGGTATCCTACACCCAATTCTTCACAGTGGCTTAAGATTGTATCTTCATCTACATCGCCATCTGTATGTTTCTGTCCAAATTCGCCAACACATACTGGCACACCAATACTTAATGCATTGTCGATGTTATTCTTAACCATTGTTTCTGTTCCACCAGCATACTCATATAAATGCATAGAAAAAACAGTATTCTTTAAAGGATCTGCAGCAAATACTTCTTTTCCATAATCCTTGATACATTGTGGGTATTGTCCCCATCCAGCGCAGTCTACCATGATCATATTGGTAATACCTGCTTCACGCATCATAGGCAATACTTTTTTATAGCCTTCAGCCCATTTCGCGCCATCCCAGGTACCGTACCATTCATTGGCAATGTTTACGATAACTGTATCCTGATTCTTTACAAGAACATCTTTCACTGAAATCCAGTACTTAGCGGCTTCTTCTAAAGTAGCAATGTCATCACTACCTGTTGCGTCATGAACCTCTAACACGCACACAAGCTTATTTCTTTTACACATTGCAATGATTTCTTCCAATTCATCTTCTGTTGTTTTGTTCCATTTTGCGCCATCTGCACAAACTACTCTAACAGTATTACAACCTAGTTTTGCAACTGCATCCAAAGTCATCTCTGTCTTATTCTGAAACCATGCATGAGAAACATTGATACCTCTCATGATAAAATCATTTCCGTTCGCATCCTTAATGGATGTTCCACTAACGTAAAATCCCTTCACCTGTGTGGATACCTCTGTCTCAGCCGCAAATACAGATGGTAACTGAACGTTTGGCAAAGCGATCACCAACATCAGCGCAAGCGCTAATATGGCAAAAACCTTTTTCTTTGTTTTTAGCTTCATTAATATAGCCTCCTTTTTTTTCTTCGCTATCTAGTATACTATACCACGCAAAATGGTCAACCTTTATATGACCAAAAACTAAAGTTTTATTTACTTTTTTCCGATAAACAATGTAGTGTAATAGGTTACCGTAAACAAAAAAGCAAGGATGGCCGATATGCGATTTGAAGACTTGGAAAAAGATGCAAAAATACAAATAGAAATTGTATCTCCTGTAAATTCATATTCTTTCTACACGACTGTTATTTCATGCGAGGCAAATATCTGTCGTGTTAAGCAAATTATGTTAAATGATAAAATCCCGCTTACCCTGGATAGTAACATGGCTTCAAAGAAAAATACCAAAATCAATCTTTACTATATTGATCCAACACAAAATAACCAGCGTTTCGGATGGCTCAACCCGCACGTAGAAACTGTAGATGGTACTTACATTTTTAGAAGCTTTTCCTTTGCAAGTCAGGCTGACAAATTCAATCGCAGAAATGATAAAAGAATCACTGTTAATTTCAAAGCCACCATACACTGTGATGAGTACTCTTTTCCTATAATCATTCGGGATATGTCCTATGGTGGTATTGCATTTACCGTAGATGCATCAGATGAAAAAATGATCAACCATTCCATGAACTGGAAGTTAGAAATCAGAGACACAATCAATGGCAAAAATAAAATACTCATGGAAACTCTGAACATCGTTCGTAAAGAGCTGATTGAAAATAATACCATTC
This sequence comes from Lachnospiraceae bacterium, assembly GCA_045628865.1. GTDB lineage: Bacteria > Bacillota > Clostridia > Lachnospirales > Lachnospiraceae > JAZQQB01. The sequence continues at coordinate 22,068 of JAZQQB010000028.1, forward strand.
TATTTTGTGGATGCAAAATATCCAACCCAACAGATGATTTTAAATACCTTTTTGCACAGAAAAGCCGAATTGCACAGGATTAATTCAAAAATTTACTAGGATATTAGCACGTATACATCAAAAAGATCGGTTCAAAAGCCTTTTGCTTTATCAAACCGATCTTTTTTCTTCTTAACAGTTATCTTTTTCAGTTAGTTCGTAATCTGTATCCTCCTGAATCAACTGCATCATGATATCTGCCACCTTTGGATCAAACTGCGTTCCTCTTCCTTTCTGGATCTCGCTCAAAACAACCTCCTGTGGTAAGATCCCACGATAGCTTCTTTTCGATGTCATTGCATCATACGCATCCGCCACACCAATGATTCTTGCAATCTCTGGAATTTCTTCCCCCGCAATCCGGTCAGGGTATCCTTTTCCATCATATCTTTCATGATGCCATCTTGCACCAATAGCAATATCCGGAATCTCTGTTATTTCCTTTAAAATACTAGCTCCAATCACTGGATGTGTCTTGATGATTTCATACTCTTCATCTGTCAATCTTGATGGCTTATTGATGATTCCATCAGAAATTCCAATCTTTCCGATATCATGAAGTAGCGCTGCATATTGTAAATGCACCAATTGAATTCCATCGTAGCCCAAACGCTCTGCTAACATAACAGAATACTTTGCAACGCGAGTAGAATGACCATTCGTATAGGTATCTTTGGCATCAATGGTGTTGGCCAATGCCTGTACCATTTGCAACGACATACGTTCCACACTTTTTCTTCTCTCTTCTGCCACCTTCGTTTGTAGTTCTATTTCCTGTTGCATATTTTCTTTTAAATAGTGAAGTTCAATAATCCTCTGAATTCGCTGAATTGCTACATCCTTACGCATTGGCTTCCGCAAAAAATCCTCTGCGCCCTCATGAAACCCCTGCACTTCCGTATCCTTGCTTTCATCTCCCGTCAAAAAAATTACTGGAATGTCCGATAGGACCGGATCCGCTTTAAGCTTTTTGATCACTGAAATGCCAGTTTCCTCTGGCATAAACACATCCAAAAGAATCACTGCAGGCTTGCAATTTTTAAGCATCTTAAGCGCCTCTGCACCTGAGGTTGCAGTGACAATCTCATAGTGATCCTGTAAAAGTCTGGTTACCAGCTTACGATTAACAGCATCATCGTCAACCATCATAACCAGTTCCTTATTCCTTCGCTCACAATTTGATTCAGTTATGGTGCGTTGGAGTTCATTTACTTCCATGCGGTCCTCTTTTCGATTACTAAGTTATCACAATTTCTTCACCTTATATCATGCCACATTTTTTTGTTATTTACAAGATAAATCAAAAAATATGTGTATATTTTCTGAAAATTTATCAAATACAATAATAATATAATAAAATAATAAGAGGTAATGTCAATAGCATTACCTCTTATATGCTTCTGTCTGTTTCAACAGTCCAAGATTCTTATCTAACAATCATTGCCTCGCGGTCTGCACCTGTTCCGATAAACTTAGCAGGAATTCCAATATATTCCTCAATGAATTTAATATAATCCTGTGCATCCTTAGGAAGTTCTTCGTATGAACTGCATTTTGCAATATCAGACCAGCCACCCTTTAATTCCTTGTAAACTGGCTTTGCATTGTTTAACACATCAAGGTTTGTTGTGAAATCTTCAATCTCAACTCCATCTACATCATAAGCGACGCACACCTTAATGGTATCAAATGCGCCTATGGTATCTAAATGGTTGATAGAAAGTGCTGTTAAACCATTGACACGTTTCGCATATTTTAATGTTACAAGATCTAACCAACCACAACGACGAGGTCTACCTGTTGTTGTACCATATTCATGACCAAGTTCACGGATACGATCACCTACTTCATCCTTAAGTTCTGTAACGTATGGACCTTCACCTACACGGCTTGAATAAGCTTTGATAACACCATATACATTTCCAATGTCTGTTGCGCTTAAACCTGTACCTGTTAAAATACCACCAATTGTTGGATTTGATGAAGTTACATATGGATAAGAACCAAAATCGATATCAAGAAGTGTTGCCTGAGCACCTTCTACAACTACCTTTTTATCCTGTTCTAATGCTTTATGTAAAAGTGTAATGGTATCACATACATAAGGTTTTAATGTTCCTGCATATCCTTTGTATGTTTCATACATTTCATCAAATTTAAGAGTTTCATCCCAGTTTGTTTCTGATCATAATATTTTAATAATCCAAGGCGAACCTCTGTAAGTTCTTGAAGACGATTCTTAAAATCTGGAGCATATAAATCCTCCATTCTAAGTCCGCTTCTTTCAAATTTATCACAATATGAAGGACCAATTCCCTTACCAGTTGTGCCAATCTTCTTGGACTTTCTTGCTTTTTCAAGAGCAAGATCAAGCATACGATGATATGGGAAAATCACATGGGCTTTGTCACTGATTTTTAAATATTTTTCAATATCATAACCATGATCTTTCAGATTATTGATTTCTGTGATAAGTACCTCTGGGTTTAATACAACACCATTACCGATCACACCCACTGTATGTCCAGAAAGAAGTCCTGATGGAATTAAATGCATAGCATATTTTACTCCATTGGCTTTGATTGTATGACCTGCGTTATCGCCACCTGTTGCTCTAACTGCAACATCCGCCTCTGTAGCCAGATAATCAATTACCTTTCCTTTTCCTTCATCTCCATAAAAACATCCAATTACAACATCAACTTTAGACATTATACATCCTCCAAATATATTCCAGTAAAATCATTACCTTATAGTATATTTATAACGTAAATCAGGATATAAGTAAAATCATTATTTCGAATGTTTGATATAAGTTCAGCTTATATCAAACATTTTTTTTCATGAAAGAAATGTTATCCCAAATATTTACCTAACAGGTCTCTTTTTCTACTTAGTCTATCATATAAACATCATCTGGTGTAATTCTTCCATCCTTCGTGAATACGATCCAGTCAGTAATATCCTTATAAGATATATCCATTACTGCGCCAGTATGAAGTCCTTCGATGTAGTATGGTTCCTGTGTAAGGACAGCCTTGAAATAATCATCATGGATTTCCTGAAGTTCAAAGTAAATATGCTCATAGTTACTGCATTTTTCACGATGCTCTTCATCCACCAAAAGTCCAACCTTTACAAGTACTTTGTTATCCGGAACATGGAACAGATCCTTCATATAGGAAACTCTTTCCTGTGCCAGCGCTCTCATTCGAGCTGTTTCTTCATTTGAGATCATAAACAATGGATTTTTAGATAAAAGTTCGTCATATACATTGATCGGTACCACTCTCTTTTGATCATAGCAATCCTTATTCGGATAGCAAAAGATTGCATAGGTGTCATGATCATGCCCATCCTCGCGGTCTAACTCAGTTCCCAATTCAAGATCAACGTATTCCTTTAATGCATCCTTGTAATTTAAAATAGTAGCTACAAGAGGGATTTCATTGGTAACATGTGCTAAAAATAATGGTTCTTTTTCCTCAATCACTACTCCGTCTAAAAAGCGCTTCGCCATCAATTCGATAATATTGTAATGGTCATTATAAAAATCATTATCAGAACCAAGTACCTCAAGTTCAGGAATATTGCAACGATTCAATCCATGTGTATGTAACCAGACTTCACCATCCTCTTGTCCACCGCCTACTGCTTGAACAGTAAATAAATATCTAGGCGCTGGTGGTACATTGCTTTTTGCTGCAAGATGAACCCATTTTGCTGAAAGAATCTTTTCACTTCCAGCATCCAAAAATGCTAATGCATCTGGCATGATAGTACTCAAAAGCTTTAACTGGTCATGATATGACTTTAATTTATCCTTTCCAAAGCATAAAGTAACTTCAATACCCTCCTTAGCCTGCTCTAATCTCTGAAGGTCTAAGTCTTTAAACAGATGCAGCATACGGAACATTTTTGGTATTTCTACTGGAACCTGTTTAACCATAACCCTGTAAAAATCTTCTTCGATCACAACATCCATAAATAAATACAAGCTGTCATCATCCTGTTTTTTTTGCACCCTAACAACGTGGATCAGGGATGAGTTCATTACCCTTTCTTCTACTTCATCTAAACTGCAAACCTGTTTTTCTGGTGCTACAACTGCCACCATGTAGGAAGGTTCATTATATTCTAATTTCCAGCTTTCCTCTTCTTCGTCTTCTTCACTCTCTTTTTCAAAGGTGTTCCTTAGTTTATCCTGATCTTCCTTTGATAACCAGCCATATCGGTAGAAATCACAATTTTCAATAAGCTTATTGTTGATAACCAGGTTATTAAATACACCCTCCAGATCATTGGTATTCATTGTGAACATAAAGTATGCCGAACCGCAAATATAGGAGCGAATATAATCATCCCAATTATCAAACAAGCTAGCAGCCACGTGACCGTAATAACGCATGCCTGAAATGTAATCTCCCTGTTCAATCATACCTGCTGCATATGCAACTCTGATTAAATTCATTCTTTCTGACAGATCAAAGGCTGCAAAGCCATGCTCTCCCACTGTATCCTTAAAATTAGAGGCAAACTGCATAAACAATCGAAAGATTGCCTGTCCTCTCTCATCTAATTCTTCTATAGCAAAATGCGGTGTTCCACTCCAATAAGCAAGGAAGTCCTGATACTCATTATTTGTACGATATCTTTTGTCTATATACTCCCTTAATTCCTGCCCATTGGTAACATGTAATGTATCAGCAAAAAATCTTTTTACTTCATTTTTCTGATTCTCATTCTCTAATACTTCTAACATATCCTCTGAAAGAATCCCATTCATACCCGGAATTTTTCTTAATGTTGCTGGAAAGGTTAACAAATATTCAAATATGATCTCTCCACAGCTTTCCTGATGTTCTCTTTCATTGGCTTCTTTTTTTACTCTTTTAATTGTACTCTCCACAGTAGGAAGCATTTTCTGAATTTGTAATAATTGTTCTTCCATATTTTCTCTATCTCCAATTCTATTTTTTAGAAAAATCAATGCACTAGTAAGTATACGTTTTTTTATCAATACATTATTGGATAAATTGTAAAAAAAATTAGATAGCAGATTCGACAGGAAGCCCATAAGAACAAAGTGTGTGCTCGCACACACTTCGCGCCCGAGCGGTATGCGTAGCATTACCTTCCTCTCCGCGAGGTGCGATCCATCGCGGAGCTTTTAATTTGATAGGTAAGTTCGGAGAACTTTCCTATCAAATTAAAAAGGGTCAGGGATAGTCTTTGTAACTATCCTTGACCCTCAAAAAAATCTTTATGATATTTTTATTCTACAGCTAATTCAACCTTTTTATCCATATGGATCTTCTCTGGATGTGCATTCTGAATGGTAATATAAATCTGCGTAGTAGAAATATCAGAGTGTCCCATGATTTCCTGGATACTCTTTAAATCTGTTCCATTTTCAACCATATGTGCAGCAAAAGAATGTCTCAAGGTATGCGGTGTGATCTCTGATTTGATACCCGCTTTCTTCGCATAGCTCTTTAAAATCTTCCAAAAGCCCTGACGGCTCATTTCCTGACCGGAGCAATTTACAAATAACGCATCACAATTTTTCTCAAAAAGTAAACCATCTCTGCCATAAAGCAGATATTCCATAATTGATTTCTTAGCTCGATCCCCGAATGGAATCTTTCTTGTTCTGCCGCCTTCACCGCATTCAACAGTACCAACTGGAAGATCAATGCTGTCTAATCTTAATCCAATCAGTTCTGATACTCTCATACCTGTTGCATACAAAAGCTCTAGCATCGCCTTATCACGTATTTCCTTAGGAGTGTTTCCACAAGGCTGCTTCAAAAGATTCTCAATCTCTTCTGTTGTCATAATCTCTGGAATCTTCTTTTCAATCTTAGGTGGTTTCAACCTCTCTGCCACCTCTTCCGGCATCCAACCCTTCTGATACATGTAATGATACAGATTCTTGATTGCCGCGATATTTCTTGAAATTGTTGTAGGTGCAAACTGATGATCCTTTAAGTACTGAACATAATCTCTTAACACGTCCTCTGTTGCATCCAAGTAACCCGATAGTCCCCTATCTACCAAGAAGTTATTCAGTTTCACCAAGTCTCTTCTGTAAGACTGTTCGGTGTTCTCTGAAGTTTTCTTAGTGTTGTGCAAATAGGAGAAAAATTCTTCTAGTTTCCCTTCCATTTACGTCCCCCCGTATTTAACCCTTGTGCGTTTTTTTGTAAACCCTTGAATAGTTTCATTTTATTAAAAAAAAGACCAAAAAGCAATAGATTTTTTTCATTTTTGCGTATATTTTTAATATTTTTTCTTTTTTAGCTCAACAATATTTTGTCAATTAACCCTTTCAAGCCAAAAGGATTGCAATAATCTTCTAATATTACTCCTATCATCATGATAATAAAATAAACAAGAAAACGAAGTATACGTATTCTTACATTGTTCCTTTTGACCATGCATTTCTTACAATATAGAATCCCTAACAAATAAAAAATCATTTGTGGAAATCCTATTGCTAGCGAGAACACAACTCCAAGCATTCCATATCGAATAAAGCATTCTGCAAACAAAAAGCCAGCCACCAGCTGTCCACCCATAAAAAGGAGCGTTAATACACCCCACAACGCTTCATTGCTACATAAAATCATGATTACAAATATTACCGGAAGTCTTTTTTCCAACAAATAGAAAAAATATACTCCACTATTCCAATTACAGGCTGCCATATGACCTAGTCTTTCTGCACTAAACAGTCCAAACTCCGTCAGAAAATACTTCTGAAAAATAACAAATAAAATACAACCTGCAAAGAATGGAATGGTATACCAAATACATTTTTCATAGTAATGCTTCATTGGATGCCTTTATCCTTTATGATAATGCTCTTCTCTCATCATTATATGCAGTATTTATTTTTATAGAACAACAAAGAAGAGATTGTTTTTCCGTCCTCTATCACTCCCTCAAAGATCATTTGCTCCAATTCCTCTATGGAATAATATTCTATCTGAATAAATTCATCCTCATCCAGCTTTTGTGCGACCTCACTTAAACCTGTAGCAAGATATACTCCAATTCGTTCGTTGGTAAATGCCACTGTTGTCTGTAAATGATATAAAAGTTCAATGCTGTTACAGCGATATCCCGTTTCCTCCTCTAATTCCCTTGCCGCTGCATCCTTCCAATCTTCCTGTGGTTCAATGCCACCTGCTGGTATTTCTAAGGTAAATCGATCCAATGCCGGCCTATATTGTCTTACCATAACGATCTTTTGATCTTCTCTAACTGCAACAACAGCTACAGCTCCCTTATGATCTACCAGGTCCCATTCTACCACTCTTCCGTTAGGAAGTTTCAAGGTATCCTTACAAAAATCAACAATTGCTCCTTTATATACGACCTTTCTGTTTATTCTTTCATATCTCTCCATAATAATCTCCATTCCGTCCCGAGGAATCCGTAGGACGCTTGTCAAACGCTCTTTTTCAAAATCAAAAATCCCCCTTACAGTTTAGCAAGGGGGACATTGTATTATGCATTTAATAAATGATTTACTGAAACCAATTTAACACAAAGAACAAAAATCTCTGCTGCAGCTGCCATCTCTTCCGGAGTTGGGAAGCTTGGTGCGATTCTGATATTAGAATCATCTGGATCTTTACCATATGGGAAAGTTGCGCCTGCACCTGTTAAGGTAACGCCTGCTTCTTTACATTTTGCAACGATTTCTTTTGCACAGCCATTCATAGCCTGGAAAGAAATGAAATATCCACCAAGTGGCTTTGTCCATTCACCAATGCCTGTACCTGCAAGTTCTTTATCAAGTACTTCTAATGTAGCTTCAAACTTAGGTCTCATCATATCAGCGTGAGCCTTCATCTGTGCTTTGATGCCATCCATGTTCTTGTAATATTTCACATGACGTAACTGGTTGATCTTATCGTAACCAATTGTCTGTACTGTCATAGTAGAAAGAATCCACTTTCTATTTGCTTCTGAAGTAGCTACACCTGCAATACCTGCGCCCGGAAAGCTTACCTTAGATGTTGAGCAGAATTCAAATACAAGATCTTCATTTCCGGCTTTCTTACATTCAGATAAGATTTCTAATAATTCATCCTTCTTATCTTCGTAAAGGTCATGTACACAATACGCATTATCCCAGTATACTCGGAAATCCTTTGCAGCTGGCTTTAATGCTGCAATTCTTTTTACAGTTTCATCTGAATAAGTATAACCCTGTGGATTAGAATATTTAGGTACACACCAGATACCCTTTACAGTATCATCATTATTTACATATTTCTCAACAAGATCCATATCTGGACCATCTGCTGTCATTGGAATTGTGATCATTTCAATACCAAAATTCTCTGTAATCTTGAAATGTCTGTCATAACCAGGAGCTGGACATAAAAACTTTACCTTATTAAGCTTTGCCCATGGAGTTGATCCCATAACGCCATGTGTCATGGAACGACTAATTGTATCATACATAATAGTGAGGCTGGCATTACCACACACGATCACCTGATCAGCAGAAACACCAATCATACCTGCGATTAAATCTTTTGCTTCTGGAATTCCGTCTAATACACCATAGTTTCTACAATCAACGCCTGCTTCTGTCTTCAAAACGCTTTCTGCATCCAATGCATTCATCATTGGCATAACTAGGTCTAACTGAGCTGGAGCTGGCTTACCTCTTGACATATCAAGTGCCAATCCTTTTTTCTTAGCTTCTTCATATGCCTTCTGTAATTCATTCTGTAAACTTGTCAGTTCTTCTTTACTCATTTCCTTATAAGACTTCATGTGGTACCATCCTTACTTTTTTCATTTTTTCCTCATGGTGTTCCAAGTTCGGAACAACAAATTCATGTCATTTTACACCTATATTTTCTGATACGCAATACTATGTATGCAATTTTTTCATTTCGTAAGTGTGCTACGAACAATCTACGTTTAATGTATTTGTACGACAGACATTTGTCTTTTTTGCTAAATTTCCAGAACAAAGGGTATCGCTTGCGATACCCTGCGCCGCTTATGCGTCGCATTGGCTACAACTTTCTCTGCACAAGCGGAATGCGCAGCATTACCTTCCTCTCCGCGAGATGCGATCCATCGCGGAGCTTCTAATTTGATAGGTAAGTTCGGAGAACTTTCCTATCAAATTAAAAAAAGCATTACAGCTTTCGCTGTAATGCCTTTCAAAACTTCATTATTTCGCGTAATCAACAACTCGTGACTCACGAATGACATTGACTTTAATCTGACCTGGATATTCCATTTCTTCTTCAATCTTCTTGGAAATATCTCTGGCCATCAATACCATGTCTGAATCAGTAACCTGTTCAGGAACTACCATTACACGAATTTCTCTACCTGCCTGAATAGCAAAAGATTTGTCAACACCCTTAAATGTATTAGTGATGTCTTCTAATTGTCT
>JAZQQB010000029.1:0-71411 GCA_045628865.1 Lachnospiraceae bacterium
TAGCCCAGATTTCTATCGTCCAACAGACGTTGTTAACCTTTGGGGAGATCCAACAAAGGCTAAGACAGAGCTTGGCTGGAATCCAACAAAGACAAGCTTCGAACAGTTAGTTGAGATCATGGTAAAACATGATATGGAAAAAGTAGCTGTTGAACGTGCAGAAGAGCACATCAAGATGAATCTTGCAGAATACCTTGATAAAGGTGTTGTAAAATAAAGAATAAGAAATTTCTAATGGGACAGGGGAAAGCCTCTGTCCCTAAATGGCGCTATAAAGCAGGAAATACTGCATCAAAAGGAGAAATAAAAGATCATGATGGAAAAAAATGCGAAAATTTACGTAGCAGGACATAGAGGAATGGTTGGTTCTGCCATTGTTAGAGAATTAGAGAGACAGGGATATACAAATATCATTACTCGTACCCATGCAGAGTTAGATCTTTGCAGACAGGCTGATGTTGAAGAATTTTTTGCCAGTGAGAAACCAGAGTACGTATTTTTAGCTGCAGCTAAAGTTGGCGGAATCATTGCTAACCAGGAAGCTTTGGCTGATTTTATGTACTACAACATGACACTTGAAATGAACGTAATCCATTCAGCATGGCAGAATGGATGTAAGAAATTAGAGTTCTTAGGATCTTCTTGTATCTATCCAAGAATGGCTCCACAGCCAATGCCAGAAAGCTGTTTATTAACTTCTGAATTAGAGAAAACAAACGAAGCTTATGCACTTGCTAAGATTTCAGGTTTGAAATACTGTGAATTTCTAAACAAACAGTATGGTACAGATTACATTTCAGTAATGCCAACAAACCTTTATGGACCAAATGATAACTATCATCCAACACATAGTCACGTGCTTCCAGCATTGATCCGTCGTTTCCACGAAGCAAAGGAAAGCGGTGCAAAATCAGTTACATGCTGGGGTGATGGTTCACCACTTCGTGAATTTTTATATGTAGATGATCTTGCTAATCTTTGTGTATTCTTAATGAACAACTATTCTGGCGATGAAACAGTCAATGCCGGAACAGGTAAGGAACTTTCTATCAAGGAATTAACAGAAATGGTAGCAAAGGTTATTGGATATGAAGGTGAGATCCTTTGGGATACATCAAAGCCAAATGGTACACCAAGAAAGCTTTTGGATGTTAGTAAAGCTGAGAAATTAGGCTGGAAATACATGACAGAATTGGAAGATGGAATCAGATTGTCTTATGAAGATTTCTTAAACAATCCAATGAGAGCAGAAAGATAAGAATCTTACAGAATTGTTAGAAATTCTTTTTCTCCAAAAATTACAAAAAATTAATTCGTAACTAAACCAGATATGCGGGCCAAGCATAACAAGAAGTTTATTGAAATAGTTTTAAAGTGAAAAGGGAGAAAAAGAAAATGAAAAGAAGTAAAGTAGTAGTAGGAATCACATCAGCTGTATTAGGTACAGCATTATTTGTAACAGGCGCAGGTGCTTATTTAACAGGAGCTTACGATGCAATTTATACAGAAGGTACAGTAAGTATTAACGATATGCAGCCAGGTGACGTTGTTTATCCAGGTGTAACCATTACAGATGCACATTGCGTAGAAATGGAAACAGAGAATGATTACTACTGTTCAGGAATGGATCAGCCATGGGAGACAGATGTAACTGTACAAGAATCTTATACAGGTTATTATGGAACAACAATTTCAACAAACGAAGGTTGGATTTATTACTGGAATGATTCAGTTTATGATCCATGTACAGGATTTATCGCAGGTGGCGGACAGCGTCCAGCACCTCAGACAGCTCAGGTAACAGCAAGTAATACAGGATGTGATCATGATTTACAGGAATGGGTATATGTATCTGAAGTAACATTAGAAGAAGATGCATATATGTCACAGGTTTGTTCAAAATGCGGATGTCTTTCAACTCCTGTAAAAGGTGGAGATGGCAGAAGAGAAGCTTCAGCTTATTGGTTATTTGGTGAAGTAACAAGACAGATGGTTTTAACAGCGGATGAAAATGCAACTGTTGAAATTTCAACAGAATGCTGGTTAAGCTACAGCAAGGAAGTAATGGATGCACTTTCAGAAAGAAGTGATGTAACATTAGTGCTTACTTATAAGGCAAAGGATGGTTTTCACTATCAGGTTGAAATGAATGGTACAGAAAATCTTCCATTGGATTCTTACTACGGATTTACAAGTTTATCTAATTACTATCCAACAACAGTAGTTACTGAATAAAAAATAAAGCAAGGACAGCTCGTAAGAGCTGTCTTTTTTTGTACCATGATGCTTGAAACAAAGAAGAAAAAAGAATACAATATGATGAGATAAATAAAAAACTAAGTATCAGGAAAGGTACTGAACAGATACGAAAATGATCAAGGATGGAGATAAAGAATGAAAGTTTTTGTAACAGGTGTGGCAGGTCAGTTGGGCCATGACGTGATGAATGAATTAGCAAAAAGAGGATATGAGGGTGTTGGAACTGATCTTGCACCGGAGTATGCAGGAATTCAGGATAAAACAGCGGTTACCACAATGCCATATGTATCCTTGGATATCACCAATAAAGAACAGGTAAGCAAGGTAATAGGGGAAGTGAATCCTGATGTTGTGATCCACTGTGCTGCTTGGACAGCAGTTGATCTAGCTGAAGATGAAGATAAACAGGAACTGGTAAAAAAGGTCAATGTAGATGGACCGCAGAATATTGCAGATGTATGTAAAGAGTTAGACTGCAAGATGATTCAGATCTCAACAGACTATGTGTTTGACGGCCAGGGAGAAACTCCATGGGATCCGGATTGTAAGGACTATGCGCCATTAAGTGTATATGGAAAGACAAAGTTAGGTGGCGAGCTGGCGGTTGCCAATACCCTGGAGAAATATTTCATCGTACGTATCGCATGGGTTTTTGGTGTGAATGGTAAGAACTTCATCAAGACCATGTTAAATGTAGCGAAGACACATGATACTTTAAAGGTAGTAAATGATCAGATTGGAACACCAACTTATACCTATGACTTAGCTAGATTGTTAGTAGATATGGCTGAAACAGACAAGTATGGTTACTACCATGTAACCAACGAGGGTGGATTTATCAGCTGGTATGATTTTACCAAGGAAATCTTTAAGCAGGCAGTAGCTCTTGGAAGAACAGAGTATGATGAAAGTCATGTTACAGTACTTCCGGTTACAACAGCTGAGTATGGAGTAAGCAAGGCTGCAAGACCATTCAACTCAAGACTTGATAAGAGTAAACTAGTAAAAAATGGTTTTACTCCACTTCCAACCTGGCAGGATGCATTGGAGAGATATTTAAAGGAAATTGAATTCTAAAAAGTAAATTTAAAAGGATATTTTAAAAACCACCTAAGTTTGTATGAACATAGGTGGCTTTTTTAATGAATTATGGAAACAATGCATGTAGGAAATGGATTTGTATATAATGAACAAAAATATTTTCGTGATTTAGTGTATTCTCTTGAAAAAGTAATAATTACTATAATTACGTTGACAATATATTTGAGTTGATGTATACATATTTATATGGAATATCGTATATTTATTGTTGAAATTGTAAAAAGTTTTAGGTCGGGGGAAATGTTTTATGGTAACTGTTGCGGTTTGCGATGATTCGCAGTTTATGCGTAATGAGGTAAGCAGGACATTCTTTAGAGAAATTGAAGAAATAGAGGAGATATATACGGAATTAATGAATCAGGAAAAAGAGTTATATCCGAAACTGATAGAACAAATTAAAAACGTCACATTTGTATCAGATTAAGTTTAGGATGAAGGGCTAAGAAGGGTGCTAGTTTGATGTTGATTTTTAGAATTGTATGTATAATTGTTTGTTTTTTAGGAATTTCATATTTAGTTTTATGTTACAAGAAAAAGAATGGACATACGGTTATCAATGAAATACCGAAAGATAAAAGGATAGAAATTTTACGTCAATATGCTAAATTTCAAGAAAAGGAAGAAAAAAGGTTACATACAACACTGGTATTAAATAATGTGGTACCAGATATATTAAAGAAGTATGATTATGATAATTTTATTAGTCAATATAAACCGAAATCTGACGAGTTGGCATTTGGGTTATTAGATTTTGTATGCGATCATTTTTATCATAATGGGGATGCAGCTTTACCAAATAAAAGAGGAATTACAGATTTGATTATGGCCTGTGAGAAGGCAGGTGGTAAAACAAATTGTAGAGGATTGTCGTTGATTTTGGCGGAATTATTTCGAATGAACAACATAAAAGCCAGACATGTAACCTGTATGCCTTATGAGGATCCATTTGATGATTGCCATGTTGTTGTAGATTGTGAACTTCCTTCTGGAAAAAGAATTATGTTAGATCCAACCAACCGGCTATATTTAACAGATGAGCAAGGAAATTACATTTCCCTTGAAGAATTCCGGGAGGGATTGATTGGCGGAAAGGTATTTTTGCCTTGTTCTAAAGCATCTTATAATGGAACAAAATTTGATATGAATTATTATATAGATTATATGTCTAAGAATTTGTTTCGTTTTTCAACAAATCTGCTGTTGGATGATTCTAAATCAGATCTTTGGAACAAGCAGATAGAGTTGGTTCCTGAAGGATATTCTTTAGGATTATTTACACCAGGAAGAAAATTTGTTAAAAATCCAAGAACTTTTTGGGATTTTGTTTAAAGGCGAGGAAAGTGTCATTACCAGTAAATTGATAAAAAAAGATGCGCATTACGCTTAAGTATGTTATAATCCAAACATAATTAGGCGTTCTGCGCTTTTTTGTTGTGCTCTAAAATGAAAAAGCGGGAATATGAATAATGAAAGAGGAAACAATCATGCAGTTATTAAGCGTAGTTGTACCATGCTACAACGAAGAGGAAAACGTTCCATATTTTTATGAGGAATTTATCAAAAATGAAGGATTTTTAAAAGAGCATGATATGGATTTTGAAGTGATCTATATCGATGATGGCTCTAAGGATAAAACAGTAGAAGAAGTAAAGAAGCTTCATGAGTTGGATCAGAGGGTGAAGTTGGTTTCTTTTTCCCGTAATTTTGGAAAGGAAGCAGGTATTTTTGCAGGCTTAGAAAAAGCCAAGGGTGATTATGTAGTTATGATGGATGCAGATTTGCAGGATCCACCATCAATGCTTCCTGAAATGTTTGAATATATCTGGCAGGGATATGATTCAGTAGCAACCAGACGAGTAACCAGAAAGGGCGAACCACCAATCCGTTCCTTCTTTGCACGCCGTTTCTATCATATGATGGCGAAGATTTCCAAGACGGAGATTGTAGATGGTGCCAGAGATTATCGTTTGATGACAAGACAGGTGACAGATGCAATCCTTGCTATGGGTGAATACAACAGATTTACCAAGGGAATTTATGGCTGGGTAGGCTTTAAGACCAAGTGGTTAGAATTCGAGAACGTAGAACGAGTAAAGGGTGAAACCAAGTGGAATTTCTGGGGATTGTTTAAGTATGCCTTAGAAGGTGTTGTGGCATTCTCAACAGCACCATTAACATTAGCGGCCTTTATTGGTATCTTATTCTGTGCATTGGCATTTGTTATGATTATCTTTACAGTGATCAGAGCAGCAGTTTTTGGAGATCCGGCACAGGGATGGCCAAGCCTTGTTTGTATCATCTGCTTAGTAAGTGGTGTGCAGCTGTTTTGTATGGGAATCGTTGGTATGTATCTTTCAAAAACCTACCTGGAAGTAAAGAAACGTCCAATTTATCTTGTGAAAGAAGAATTGAACTAAGCCCGTGGAGTGAAAGACTATCATGAATCATGATTTGATCAGTATTGTTGTACCGGTTTACAACGCTTCCAATTATATAGAGAAAACCATTCAGATGGTACAGGCTCAGACCTATACCAACTGGGAATTGTTCTTAGTGGATGATTGCTCTAAGGATGATTCCGTAAATAAAATAGAAATTTTTTTGAGTGATGAAAGAATTCATTTGGTAAAGCAGGAAACCAATCAGGGCGCAGCAGCGGCGAGAAACCGTGGAATCCAAGAAGCAAAGGGTGAGTACCTTGCATTTTTAGATGCAGATGATGTATGGCTTCCTGAAAAATTAGAGAAAACCATTGGCTTTGCTAAGAAAAATAGTGCGAACTTCGTTTTTACCGCCTATGAATTTGGGGATGAGGATGCGAATCCAACAGGTAAGATTGTTGAGGTACCTAAGACCTTAACTTATAAGGAAGCATTGTCTCGAACAGTGATCTTTACCTCAACAGTGCTATTTAATCTGCACCATTTTTCCAAAGAGCAGGTGACTATGCCACTTTGCAAAAGTGAGGACACAGCAACCTGGTGGAAGATCTTAAGAACAGGTGAGACAGCCTATGGTCTCAATGAAGTATTGAGCATTTACAGAAGACCGGCACAGTCCCTGTCTTCTAATAAAGTAGAAGCGCTTCGAAGAATCTGGTATTTATACCGTAAGCAGGAGCATTTAAATGTATTTGCAAGTGCCTGGTATTTTTGCGGATGGGCAGTGAGAGCAACGCTTCGAAGAATATAATTAACACAGTGGGAGTAACCATGAAACAATTTGAATCCATTAAAAGAATTATTGTTTTACAATTAAATTTATTGGGATTGGCTATGCAAACAGCAGTCTATGGTTATGTCTGGTATAACGTATATGCAGAAATGGTAAGAGTATCGAGAACGGGAATAAGATATTCCTTTTACGGTCATGTTGTAATCATTGGCATCTATTTTATTCTATTATTTTTCTTTTCTAAGACCTATGGTGGAACGAAAATAGGATATTACAGGGGATTGGATGTATTTTTGTCCAATATATTTGCGCTTTTGTTTGCCGGAGTATTTAGTTTCCTGCAGGTTGCTTTATTGGCAATGTGGCCGGTTCGACAGTGGTTTGCAGAACGAATTTATCCAATGCTATTTGTGACCTTGATCAATATTGCTATTGCAGGTATCTGGACAATTGTTTGCCAAAAAATCTATCGACATGTTTTTCCACCAAGACAGTTACTGCTTGTACATGGGGACAGACCTACAGAGTCCATTGTTGAAAAGTTTGAAAGCCGTAAGGACAAATATAACATTGCAAAATCTATGCATGTTTCAGATGGAATTGATCTGATTAAAAAGGAAATAAAGAAAAATTATGGTGGAATCATTTTATGGGATATTCCTTTTGCAGATCGAAATGAATTGATCAAGTTTTGTTACAGCAATAATATTCGTATCTACATGATGCCTAAGATTCCAGATGTATTGGTAAAGGGGGCTGCACAGCTTCATTTATTTGATACACCAATTCTGATGGTAAGAGAATATGCATTAACAGTGGAACAGCGTTTTATCAAGCGTTTGATTGATATTGTGTGTTCTTTGATCTTACTTGTGGTTACTTCACCTTTTATGCTGCTTACAGCAATTCTTGTAAAGTGTTATGATGGCGGTCCGATTATTTATGGGCAGGTACGTTGTACACAGGGAATGAAGGAATTTAAGATTTATAAATTCAGAAGCATGCGCGTGGATGCAGAAAAAGACGGTGTTGCCCGATTGGCATCCAAGAATGATTCTCGAATCACACCAATTGGAAAGTTTATCAGAAAAGTGCGATTGGATGAACTTCCTCAGCTTTGGAACATTTTTGTTGGAGATATGTCTTTCATTGGACCTCGTCCGGAAAGACCAGAGATCATCAAGCAGTATATGGAAGAAATGCCAGAGTTCGCATATAGAACAAAGGTGAGAGCCGGTCTTGCAGGCTTTGCCCAGGTATACGGTAAATATAACACAACGCCATATGATAAGCTAAAGTTAGATCTTTGTTACATTGAAAACTATACAGTATGGCTGGATCTTAAGCTGATGCTTTTGACTTTAAAGATCTTAGTGACACCAGATGCAACAGAGGGTGTAGATGCCAATCAGATTACTGCCATGAAGCAGGAGAAAAAAGAGGATGAACAGTAAACGTTATTTTTTATGTGTCATAAGAAAATGGAAGAGCTTATTACTTGCAATCCTGGTTTGTACAGTAGTGTGTGCAGGGATATATGAAATTTCTTATATAGTAAAAACGAAGAATGTTTCCTATGAAAAGGAAGCAATCTACTATCTAACAGCAGGTGAGCAGGAGGTATTCAATTACTACAATGCCTATACCTGGAATGATAACATCAAGTCAGATAAGATTGTGGACAATGCCATGGAAGCGCTACAAGTGGTGGATTCCTGCACGCTGACGAAGGAAGAACTGCAAGCCTGCCTAAAGGCTGATATCGTATCAGATCTTCGTTTTCTTGTAGTAACAGCTACTTGTGATTCAGAATTGGATGCAACACATGCCATTCATGGAGTGACACAGGCTCTTGAAAAGTTACCAGATGATGTGAATGAGTTTGAAGCCATTACATTATGGAGTGAAACGCCAACAACGTTGGTACAGTATGAGAATCTGGTGGGCGAGGCAATTCTTTTAGGAATGATACTCGGGATCCTTTTATGGATCATTGTTATTAGCATTTACTATGCCGTCGAAGACAGCATTTATGTAGAAAGTGATGTAGCAGATTATACAGAAATTCCTGTTCTGGGATATCGACTAAATAAAGCAAACGAAGTTTGCGAGAAAATGTTGGCTGAAAATCTAAAAGAGGTTTCGGGAACAGAAGTTTCTTTGGATCAGGAAAAAGATTGGGATATGGAAGCCTGGAAGGACAAAACCTTGATCTTAACAGTTGCTTTTGGAAATCGCAATGGCAAGAAGCTTTCTCTTTTCTTAGACCAGTGTAAGCTTCATAAGATCCAGGTATCAGGAATCATTATCACCAATGTAGATCATAAGTTTATGAAGCAGTATTACCATATTTCCTAAATATTGAAATCAGTACAACATAATTTCCCAAAAGGAGAATACACTATGAGACTTCAGACCTTGGTGGCTGCTGTGAACCAGGAGGTTTCAGGGCTTGCTGAGCAAATGAATCTGGAAACAGATGCCATCATTGTGAATCAGTGTGATCACAATGACTATATGGAATATGAATACAAGAAAGCACATGTGAAGGCTTACTCTTTTCAGGAAAAAGGGGTAGGCCTTAATCGCAATAATGCGCTTTTACGTGCAGATGGAGACATCTGCTTATTTTCTGATGAGGATATTGTATATGACAAGGGATATGGGGAAAAAATCCTAAAGGAATTTGAAGCACATCCTGAAGCAGACTTACTACTCTTTAATATGCGTGTCAATGAAGAACGGGCAACCTATCACATTGATTCCTATGGAAGAGTGAGATGGTATAATTGTGGCAGATATCCGACCTATAGCTTTGCATTTCGAAGAGAAAAGATCCACAAAGCAGGAGTTACTTTCTCTTTGCTTTTCGGTGGCGGAGCTCCTTACAGCAACGGAGAAGACAGTTTGTTTTTGATGAACTGTTTACGAAAGGGCTTAAAGATCTATAAGACACCAGTAGAGATTGGAGAAGAGGTTCCAAGGGAATCTACTTGGTTTAAAGGCTTTACAGAGAAGTTTTTCTATGACAGAGGTTACCTTTATCACTTTTTATATGGATGTATTGCGCCATTGATGGGCTTTCGTTTTGTGTATACCAAGAAGAGTCAGATGTGTCAGGAGATTCCATGGAAGGAAGCATGGAAGTTGGTAAAAAAAGGAATTCGTGACGCAAAGAATTAGGAGAAACCTATGTGGATGACACTTTTGTTTTACGGGATCATTACCGCTGCAAGCATTGCATTATCAACCCTTGTCAGCGTAAGACCGTTGAATACTTTTCGGGAAAAGGCTAAGGATAGAGCAGCGTTAAGTGGTATTTTTATCCTACTTACCACAGTGCTGATCCTTCGTGTGAATATTGGTAATGATTATTATCGTTACACCCAGATCATGCATGAGCTTCGCGTGGATGGCTACGTGATCACAGAGCCAGGCTTTAATCTGGTATGCCGCTTCTTGCTAAAAACAAAGCTGTGGTGGAATGCAGGGTACTTTTTATGCTTTGCAGTTTTTGGAATTATTACCATGGGCTTTATGTTAAAGGCGATGTATGATCTAAGCATTGATTTCAAGCTGACATTTTTTATGTTTATGGCTCTTGGCATGTATTTCCAGACCTTTAGCATCATGCGTTACTATGTAGCACTTGCTCTGGTTATGTATGGTATTAAGTATTTATTAGATAAGAAATACGTACGATTTATTTTGATCGTACTGGTTGCTGCAAGCTTTCATAAGATTGCATTGGTTGCTATTCCTCTATATTTTCTGGCCATTGTGCCTTGGAAAAAATGGCACATTGGTGTTTTTATGGGGCTAGGAATCCAGTTTATGGTTTTCAAGGATTTCTATTTAAAGATCATGCTGAAATTATATCCAAGCTATCAGGGAGCGACACAGCTACTTGCGACCACAAGTAATTATGCCAACATCCTTCGTTGTCTGGCGGTGCTTTTATTAGGAATCCTTTATTACGATGGATGCATCAAGGATGAACCAAAGAATCGCTTTTTCTTTTATCTGAATCTGGAAACCGTTGCGTTATATGTTTTTGGCTATTATATCCCGGTAATCTCCAGAATCGGATATTTTTTGAATATCTCTCAGCTGTTTTTGGTGCCAGCCATTGTGCATGCAGAAAAAGATGAGAAGAAAAGAAGAATCCTCATTGGTCTGATTATCATAGCGGGAATTGGATACTATATCTTATTCCAAAAAGAAATGATCGATACCCTTCGCATCGTGCCATATCAGAACTGGTTTTTTGATGGAATGCGAGAAATAAACATGTAACAGTTCAGAACCAATGTTACAAGAATTAGAAGAAAGAGCAAGAAATATGAAATTTAGTATTATTGTTGTCAGCTTAAATGCTGGTGCGAATTTAAAAAATACCATAGAAAGTGTTTCTAGGCAAACCTGTCAGGATTATGAGATCATCATAAAGGACGGAGGATCCAAGGACGGCTCTTTGCAGTTTTTATCAGAAGCTGATTTTCTGGAAAAAGAGGTTTCTAATAAGTGTGTGTTAGTGGAGGAGAAAGATAAAAGCATTTATGATGCCATGAATCAGGCAATCACAAAGGCCAGTGGTGAGTATTATCTATTCCTGAATTGCGGAGACTATCTGTATGATGAAACAGTTTTGGAACATGTGAAAAATGAACTTTGTGGTAATCCGGAAATTGATATCTTATATGGCAATCTGTATAACAGAAATTTGGCTACAGAGATCTACTCTTATAAAGAGATTACCCCGTTTACCTGCTACAGAAATGTACCATGTCATCAGACCTGCTTTTACAAAAACACTCTGTTTATGGAACGAGGATATGATCTGGCGTTTCCAGTAAGAGCGGATTATGAGCATTTTCTATTTTGCTTTTTTACCAAAAAGGCAACCATGTATTATTTAGAAGAAAAAATTTGTTCCTACGAGGGAGCTGGTTTTTCTGAAACAAAAAAGCATCTTAAAATGGCCAAGAAGGAACATCGCATCATTACTACAAAGTACATTCCAAAGCCACTGCTTTTCAAATATCGATTGATCATGATCCTGACCTTGCAGCCACTACGTACCTTTATGGCCAATAACAAGGCTCTGTCAGGAATTTATAATGGAATCAAAAATAAGGTCTATGGAAAATAGACTACGTTTAAAACTTGGAGGATACAATGAAGGTTTTATGGATCTGTAATTTCATGTTGCCGGCTATTGCGAAAAAGCAAGGTGTCAAGGCAACCAATAAGGAGGGCTGGCTTGCCGGTTTATCGGATAGGATTATGACTTGCACCAAGACCAGGGACCTTTCTTTGATCTTGTGCTTTCCAGTACTTCCAGGGCAGGAACTTGTGGAAGGCAGTGTCACATACCCACAGGAATCAGGAGAAAGCAGAAGCCTTTCTTATTATGCATATCCGGAAGAATTTGCTGCTTTAGAGGAGTACCAGCCAGAAACTGAAACACGAATGCTAGAAATCCTGCAAAAGGAAACTCCAGATGTGATCCATATTTTTGGAACAGAATTTCCACATGCGCTTGCAACTATGCGTGCTGCGAAAAGTCTTGGCATGGAGAGTAAGATCTTAATCGGTATTCAGGGTTATATGACAGAATGTGCCAAGCATTATTATGCAGATCTTCCTGAATATGTGATCAAAAGAAGAACCTTTCGTGACTGGTTAAAAAAGGATTCCATCATTCAGCAAAAAGAAAAATTTGAGTTAAGAGCGTCCATGGAACGAGATCTGTTAAAGGATGCAATCCATATTACAGGAAGAACAGATTTTGATCATGGAACCATTGAGTATAACAAAACAAAGGCTAACTATCATTTTATGAATGAAACCCTTCGCAGCAATTTCTATGAGGGTGCATGGAAACAGGAGGATTGTGAGCCTTTTGAAATATTTGTCAGTCAGGGAAATTATCCATTAAAGGGTGCCCACAAGGTGTTGCAGGCTGTGGGAGAACTTAAGGAAGAATTTCCAGGGATGCATGTCAGTATTGCAGGGGATAAGATTACAGCCCTTGCGACCATCAAGGATAAGATAAAGATTTCCTCCTATGGTAAGTATTTGTTAGAGCTTGTAGAAAAATATGGACTAGAGGATATGGTAACCTTTACAGGTTCCTTATCTGCTGAGGATATGAAGAAGCAGTATTTAAAGAGTTTCGTATTTATTTCGTCTTCCTCCATTGAGAATTCGCCAAACTCTGTTGGGGAGGCAATGTTACTTGGCATGCCAGTGATCACAAGTGATGTGGGTGGCGTTAGAAGTTTATTTAGCGAAGAGGAAGGATATCTTTATCCATTCGAAGATGTTGAGGCTTTGAAGGAACGAATCCGTTGGGTATTTCACAATCGCAAGGAGGCGATTGCCAAGGGCCGTGTAGCCATGGAAAGAGCAAGAAGGACACACAACCCGGATACCAACTTCGCGCGACTGTTAGAAATTTATGAGGAAATCAAATAGAATTTTGTTGTAATTGGAGAAGCTATGAAATTTACTTTTGTATCCAACTATATCAATCATCATCAGCTGCCTATGGCAAGAAAAATGTATGAGGAGCTGGGAGATGATTATGCATTCATTGAAACAGAACCTATTACGGAAGAAAGACTAAAGCTTGGCTGGGGCGAATCAGATCAGATTCCATTTTTACATCGTTATTACGAGGAGAAGGAAATCTGTGAAAAGCTGATCATGGATAGTGATATTGTGATGTTTGGCGGTGTGGATGATGAGAGCTTTTTGATAAATCGTTTGCAGGCAAAAAAGCCAGTGATCCGTTATGCCGAGCGTTTCTACAAGGATGGAAGATATAAGGCAGTTTCCCCGAGGGGACTTATGAAGAAATACAAGGATCACACCAAATATAGAAATGCACCGGTATATCTTCTGTGTGCAGGGGCCTATGTGGCTGGGGATTACCAGATTGTGCAGTCCTATCCCAAGAAGAAATTTACCTGGGGCTATTTTCCGGAAAAAAAGGAATATGACTTATCTAAGCTTCTAGCTGGTAAGAAATCAGAAGATTGTCTTCATATCCTTTGGGCAGGTCGTATGATCCACTGGAAGCATCCCGAAATGGTGATTGAGCTGGCAAAGGAATTGCAAAAGGATTCCTCTTTACCAGACTGGGAGATTACCATGATTGGTGGTGGCGCCTTAGAGGATGAAATCAAGAAAAATGCCAAAAAAGCACAGTTATCAGATAAGATCACCTTTCCAGGGACCATGAAGCCAGGGCAGGTGCGGGAATATATGGAAAAAGCAGATATCTATCTGTTTACCAGCGACTATCAGGAGGGCTGGGGTGCTGTTATGAATGAAGCTATGAACAGTGCAGCCTGTGTGGTTGCCAATGTAGGGATTGGTGCTTCATATTCATTGATAGAAACTGGAAAAAATGGTATCCTGTATCCCAATGGTGATTTTACTGCCTATGTCAGTGCTGTGAAAAAACTGATGCAGGATGACGAACTTAGAATGGATATGGCGAAGTCTGCCTACGAAACCATCCATACAACCTGGAATCCAGAAAATGCAGCAAGACTGTTACTGGATTTTTCCAAGGCAATCTGCAAAGAATATGCCCAGAAAGGACCTAAGGGCAGATACAGAACACCCATCTATATGGAATTGCCGGAAAGTGGTCCGATGAGTAAGGCTAGTCTTCGCTGATGGGACAGAGATTTACGACCAGGCTTGAATAGTGAGATGGAAGTATAGAAGAAATTATGATTATAAGAACAGTAGAAAGAATGTAAGTAAGATGTTTGAACGAATTTATGTGTGTCACACCTACTACCACGTATATGTGTCATTGTTAAAGGAATTTCAATTGGATAGAAAAGAGTGGGGAAAGGCAGAGATTGCTTTAAGTACCATGTCAACGGACTTTGAAGACCTTGGTGAAAGACTGGAAAAATCCGGCATGTTTTATAAGGTGCATACCTTAGAGGAAAAGCGTTTTACCGATTTTCCGGAGCTTGCTAAATATAAAAAGAACTACGGCAATTTCTTTAAGCACATTTATAACCGTATTATTTTTACAAAGAAATATCCGAAACTGGAAGAGCCATATATGACCATTGATTTTAAGAAGTACAAGGACATCTATGTATTCTGTGATTCGGATCCAATCGGTTTTTATTTAAATTATAAACATATTTATTATCATGCCATGGAGGATGGTTTGGATTGCTTGAAGAATCTGGATGATGCTCATGTAGCCAATGCAGGGCACTTTGGTATGAAAGCCTTTTTGGCATCGAAAAATCTGATCTTTATCCAAAATGGATTTAGTAAGTATTGTCTGGATATGGAAATCAATGACAGATCCGTATTAAAGGAGGACTGTCCGAAATACAAGGTGGTTCCAAGAAAGCCGATGGAGGATGCCTTAACGTCAGAACAGAAAGAAATCTATGTAAAAGCGTTTATTCCAAATGGAGAGGTATTGCTAGAAAAGTTAAGAAGCATGGCTGGCCAGCCATCAGTGCTTCTTTTGACAGAGCCGTTTCATTTTGATGATGAAACACAGCTTCAGATTGTGAAGGATATTATCAAAACCCATTGTCAGGGTATGAAGATCGTGGTGAAGCCTCATCCAAGAGATCATATTGATTACACAAAGCATTTTGAGGACTGTACCATCATTCAGGGTAAATTCCCAATCGAGGTTATGAACTTTATGGAGGGAGTGCATTTCACAAAGGCAATCTCCATCATCACCACAGCTATGGATACCTTAAACTTTGTGGAAGAGAAGATCAATCTTGGCGCTAAGTTTTGGGATGCCTATGAAGCACCGGAACTTCATGATTTTACAAAGCCTAGAGAGGCATAGATTAGAAAAAGGAATAAAATAACATGAAAAAAATTTTGAAAAAGATCAGTATCTTAATGAATAAACAGCAGAAAGCACAGATGACAAGACTGATCATCATGATGGGCTTTGGTGGAATCTTAGAGGCATTGAGTGTTTCTTTGATCATCCCGGTGGTTACTTTAGTGGTATCGGATGATGCATTAAAGGAAGGAAGCAAGATTCGAGCTATCTATGACTTTTTAGGACTTACCAGTCAAAGGCAGTTAGTTGTAATCTCTATGGTGGCATTGATCATTGCCTACATTGGTAAAAATCTGTTTTTATTTGCACAGCAAAAGACCATGTATCACTTTGTTTTTTCTAATCAGTTCTATACCTCAGAACGATTGATGAAAAGCTTTGTAAAACGTGATTATGAATATTATTTAAATGCAGAAACCTCTGTGATCCAGCGTTCCATTACAGCAGATGTTAGCAACATGTATCAGCTGATCCTTTCCGTGTTACAGATTGTTGCAGAATGTATCGTTGCACTTTGTATTGGTATTGTTCTTTTGGTACAGGATGCTGTTATGGCTATTTTTGTAGCTGTTTTATTATGCGCAACCCTGATCATTATCAAGAAGATCATCAAACCGATCATGAATCGAACCGGTAAAGAAAACCAGGATTATGGTGCATCCATGTTCCAGTGGATCTCACAGACAGTTCATGGTATTAAAGATATTAAGGTAGCTGCAAAAGAGCAGTATTTTATCAATGAATATGCCAAGGTTGGACAGGGTTATGTAAAGGCAATGGAGCGTCAGAACCTTTTTGCCAACTCTCCTAAGCTTTTGATCGAAACCATCTGTATTGCAGGTATGATCGGTTATATGCTTATCATGGTAGCTATGGGAAAAGAGTTAAGCTCCATGCTTCCAACCTTAACAGCTTTTGCTATGGCAGCTATGAGACTGATGCCTTGTGCCAGTCGAATCAACAATCAGCTGACATCTATGGCATTTAATGAGCCGTTTTTCTTTAATGTATCTGACAATCTGGTAGAAGAAACAAGCGATTCCAACACAGATATTTCCTATGCCATTGATGTAAAGGAAAAAATGCCTGTTACCAGGGAGATTAAATTGGAGAATATCACCTATCATTATCCAAATTCAGAGAAATACATTTTTAGGAATGCCCAAATGGAAATTCCAGTTGGTAAATCTGTAGGTGTTATTGGTGAATCCGGTGCAGGTAAGACAACGATTATTGATATCTTACTTGGACTGTTGAA
This sequence comes from Lachnospiraceae bacterium, assembly GCA_045628865.1. Taxonomy (GTDB): domain Bacteria; phylum Bacillota; class Clostridia; order Lachnospirales; family Lachnospiraceae; genus JAZQQB01. The sequence continues at coordinate 16,656 of JAZQQB010000029.1, forward strand.
CTTAGAAACCGGTAAGGTTACTGCCGATGGCAAGGATACCAAAGAACAGTATCGAAACTGGCTTCGAAATGTGGGATATATTCCACAGCAGATCTATCTTATTGATGCAGACATTAGAAAGAATGTTGCCTTTGGTGTGCCAGAGGAAGAAATCGATGATGAACGTGTATGGGAAGTATTAAAGGAAGCTCAGTTAGATGAGTTTGTTAAGAATATGCCAGAACAGTTAGAAACAGGAATTGGCGAGCGGGGAATCAGACTCTCAGGCGGTCAGCGTCAGCGTATCGGTATCGCAAGAGCTCTTTACAATGATCCTGAGGTTCTTATTTTAGATGAGGCAACTTCTGCCTTAGATAATGATACCGAAGCAGCTATTATGGAATCCATTAATCACTTCCTTGGAAAGAAGACCATGGTAATTATCGCCCATAGACTTCAGACCATTGAAAAGTGTGACATGGTATATAAAGTTGCGGATGGAAAAATTAATAGAGACAGATAAAAGTCTTAGAAAGAGTAGCCCATGAAATTAAGCATTGTTGTTCCGGTGCACAATATGGCAGCAGAGGAAAAGCTCACATTTTGCCTGGATTCATTGATAGCACAACAAAATATTGAGGATTACGAGATCATTTGTGTGGATGATGCTTCCACAGATGATTCCCCTAAGATCCTGCAGGAATATGCCGCAAAGTACCCGGAAAAGATCAAGGTGATCCTGCAAAAGGAAAACCTGCGTCAGGGTGGTGCCAGAAATACCGGTATGCGGGCTGCAACAGGGGAATGGCTGGGATTCATGGACAGTGATGACTGGGCAGATCCAACGATGTATTCCGCTCTTTTGCAAAAAGCAGAAGAAACAGGTGCAGACGTGGTTGGCTGTGATTATCAGCTTGTTAGTAAGCATAGCTTCGAACCAGGAAAGTACGTACAGAACAGCTTTGATGACCAGACAGGTGTCATGGGATTAAAGGAACGGAAACAGTTAACCCTACGTGCAGGCAGCATGGTAGTGAAAATCTATCGAAAGTCAGTGATCGATGAGAAGAAGCTTTGTTTTCCTGAAAAAATATTTTATGAGGACAATGCAGAAGCACCTGTGTGGATGATGTCCTTTACCCATTTTGAACGTGTGGATAAGCCACTTTATTATTACTATCAGCATGAAGGTTCTACCGTACATGTGGTAAATCAGGATAAGCTTTTAGACAGAATCAAGGCTGGAGAGATTCTTTTAAAGGAAACCAGGGAAAGAGAATTGTTTCAGGATTGTCGTGAGGAGCTGATCCATAAATATATTCAGCTGTCTTTTTGCAATACCTTATTTTCTTATGCACAAAGCTGCACTGAAAGTCGGTTTGGAGCTGGTCATAAAAAGGGATCTGGGAAGATGAAGCTTTCTTTTTTAAAGAAAATGCATGAAAGGATCGTTATAACTCTTGCAACCCTGCAGCGTGAAGAGGATCTTCGAACAGAGTATGCCAAGGAAGAAGATGATCGGGATTATGCAAGGATCAAGAAACTTACAAAAGAGCTTGAGAAAAACAATGCATCTGTAGAAAAGGATGTTTACTATGCTTATACCTGTATGATCTCTAACCAGTATTATCAGGATGGTTTTGACAAAGAGCAGAAAAAATTCCTGGAAATGTTCTTATTATCTCCAGGAAAAATGAAACGTCATTATGAAATGCTTATGTGGTATCGAAAACTTCGCTATGGAAAGAAAGCTTAGCGGCTTTCTTTCCATATTGCTTAATAGTTTGCGATACCTTTTTTATGAAATGAGATTGGAAAAATATCAAAGACTATAGGGCAATGCTTAAATATGAAAAATCCCAATATCGAAAATTGTAAAATACTATTGATAATGATTTTTATTTGAGAAAAATCAATAGCGAAAAACATATGTACTATTGGGTGGTGAGAAAAATAAAAATAATCAATAGTGAAAAATAGAAAAAAATATTGATGAATGCATTAAAATACTAAAAATCAATAGAAAAATAGGAAAAAACTATTGGGCAACAACAAATAAAAGAGAAAATCAATAAAAAATCCTCTTATTTCGAAGAAAAGAGGAAGAATGTCGCCAAGGCGACGTGCAAGCCAAGGCAGGGTATCACTAACAATCCCCTGTTTTATCTTAGAAGACTTTACGACATCCAAGACATTCTTGCTATATTTTAGATAACCAGAGTTTTACAGATCTTTGATTACAGGAATCACAGAAAACAGCTTTTTTACAAGATCAACCAATAGATTCCAGACCAATCCAATGAGTCCTGATAGTACAAAAATCAGGGCAACTGATAATGGGATTGAAATAATTGGGCTTGCGAAGAAAAACGGAAAATTTACTTTCCTAAGCAGCAGGATCACAAATGGGTGGAACAAATAGATGGGAAAGGTGACACCAGCAATGGTGGCACAGACTTTTCCAGATGGTTTGTGATCTCTGAACAAATGAAGAAACAGTGCAAACAATCCGTATGCGGAGCAAAAATGACCAATGGCAAAAGGTGTATTGTATAATACAGAAGATTTACCAGTCTGGTTTGCTACAATCTGATCCGCCATGATTGTGAACACGATACCAATTACTGTTAAAAGTGACACAAAGTGATGATAATGCTTCGGACGATCATGTTCAAAGTTTGCCAGATAATGTCCCAAACAGAAATATCCGGTATAGTTAAAAAACAGTTCTAATAAGAAATCATCATAAACATCTTTTAATCTATGAAGTAATTTTATATCAAATAAATTTAATGTAAAAAGAATGATCCCAAAAAATAAAAACAAAATAATGAAATAGGTACATACCTTTTTATCAGCAAAGGCTCTTCTTAGTAGTGGAGTGATCAGATATAAGCCCAAAAGCGCCGGGATAAACCATAAATGTCCAAGGTTATGCCCCTCTGTGAATAGGGTATTTCGAAGAACCTCTAATTTGAAGCTTGCAAAGCTATGATCTGGACAATCCATGAGAAAATACATGAGATTGTAAAAGAATATCACAAAAACATAGGAGAATAATATTTCAACAAAGTTATGGAAAAAGAAGCGGCGATAAGAAAAATGCTTCTTAGGATCAAGAAGCAATGCACCACTTAACATAAAGAATAGAGGCACACCAATGATTCCCATGCAGTCAAATACATTGGAAATTGACCAATGAAAGCTGGAAGAAGAATAGTGTTCAAAAGAAATAGCTGACACATGAACTGTAACAACCAGGATGCATGCAAAAATTCGAATAAAATCATATGAAAACGTTCTTTCCCTCATCTTAAAAATCCCTTCAAACAATAAATCTATTGATTTATGATGTGGTAACAGTTGCTTAACTGTACACAGCAACATAATTTTACCACAAAATGGTTTTAAAAAAACAATGAAAATGCAAAAAAGAATCAAAAAGAATTGAATTCCATATAATATTTGTCAATTGAAATAAAGTGTGGTATAGTGATGAAAGAATGTGGATTTTTAGGGGCAAACTATGTCCAAAAGTCTAGAAAGAATAAGTAACAGAACATAGATTGAGAGGAATTGATATGTTAAATAATAAAACAATCTTAGTAACTGGTGGTACAGGTTCATTTGGTCATTGCTTTACACGTTATGTGTTAGAACACTATGATGTAAAGAAAATCATCATTTATTCAAGAGATGAATTTAAGCAGTTTTTGATGCAGAATGAATTCAAGGGATATGAAGATAAATTGAGATTCTTCATTGGTGATGTAAGAGATGAAGCAAGACTTGAAAGAGCTTTAGATGGTGTTGATTATGTAGTACATGCAGCAGCTATGAAACAGGTTCCAGCTTGTGAGTACAACCCTAATGAAGCAATCAAGACCAACATCAATGGAGCACAGAATGTTATTGAAGCATGCTTAAACACAGGTGTTAAGAAGGTTGTTGCATTATCTACAGATAAATCCGTTAATCCAGTAAACTTATACGGTGGAACAAAGCTTGTATCTGATAAATTATTTATCGCAGCCAATGCTTATGCAGGTGCCCGTGACATCAGCTTCTCTTGCGTTCGTTACGGTAATGTAGCAGGTTCACGTGGTTCCGTTATTCCATTCTTTAGAAGTGTTGTAGAGAATGGTGGTAAGGAATTACCAATCACAGATAATCGTATGACACGTTTCTGGATCAGCTTAACACAGGGCGTTGAATTAGTAATCAAAGCTTTAGAGGAAGCAAAGGGTGGAGAAACATTCATCAGTAAGATTCCTTCTTTCAAGATTACAGATCTTGCAGAAGCTATGTACCCGGGTATGGCTACAAAAGAAGTTGGTATCCGTCCAGGTGAGAAGCTTCATGAAATCATGGTAACAACAGAAGATTCTTATACAACTTATGAATATGATAAACATTATATCATTTATCCTCAGGTTACTTTCAGCGAAGCCAAGAGACCTAATCCAACAGGAATTAAGGTTCCAGAAGGTTTCTCTTATTCATCAGGAAACAACACAGTATGGATGAGCGTTGAAGAAATTAGAGAAAGACTAATCGAAGCAGAGCTTGGTCACTAATATAAGATGAACTGATACAGGGACACTCCGAAAAATGGGTTGTCCCTTTCGTGCTTTTATAAAAGAGCAAGAATTTCCCTCAGGGGACTCTTTTTACGCACCATAAAATCCCTATGTTGGGAGTGAAAGAGGTAGAGACGAATGGAAAAATTAGCAATTGAAGGTGGAAAACCAGTTAGAGATACGAAATTACACTATGGTCATCAGTACATTGATGATGCAGATATACAGGCAGTTGTAGATGTGTTAAAGGGAGACTTTTTAACCTGCGGACCTATGATTGAAGCAGTAGAAGCAAAGCTTTGTAAATTAACGGGAGCGAAGCATGCAGTGCTTTGCAGCAACGATACAGCAGCCCTTCATATAGCATGTATGGCAGCAGGTGTTTCGGCAGGGGATGAAGTGATCACAACTCCGATCACATTTTTGGCAAGTGCTAATTGTGCAATTTATTGCAATGCAACTCCAGTTTTTGCAGACATTGATGAGCATACCTATAATATTGACCCTAAGGAAATTGCCAAAAAGATCACACCAAAGACCAAGGCAGTAGTAGCAGTAGATTATACAGGACAGCCGGTTGATCTTGATCCAATCATGGAAGAATGTCATAAAAATGGTGTTATTGTTATCGAAGATGCAGCCCATTCTATTGGTTCCTACTACAAAGGAAAAGCAGTTGGAAACATTGCTGATATGACAACCTTTAGCTTTCATCCGGTAAAAACTGTAACTTCTGGAGAAGGTGGAGCAGTTCTAACAAACAGCGATGAACTTTATGAAAGACTTTGTCTTGCCCGTTCTCATGGTATGACCAGAAACCAGAAGCAGATGACAAAGGAGTCAGAGGGTGGCTGGTATTATCAGATGGTAACCTTAGGTTACAACTATCGTATGACAGATATGCAGGCAGCTTTACTTGGCAGCCAGCTTGACAAGCTTCCAATGTTTTCTGAAAGAAGAAAGCAGATTGTGGAGCGATACAACAAAGAATTCAGCCAGATGCCTGAGATCATTGTTCAGACTGAGGTGGATGGTGCAGATACCACAAGACATCTTTACATTTTAAGATTAAATCCAGATAAGTTGAGCATCGGAAGAAAAGAATTCTTCGAAGCAATGGCGGCAGAGAACATCATGTGTAATGTTCATTATATTCCAATCTACGAGCAGCCATTCTATCAGGAAAGAGGCTACGAGGACGGACAGTGTCCTAAGGCAGAAGCCCTTTACCAGAATATGCTTACCTTGCCTCTTTACTATGCAATGAGCGATCAGGATGTGGAGGATGTTATTACAGCTGTAAAGAAGATCGTGGAAGCAAAAAGAAAGTAAGAGTGTGACAATTAGATGTTAGTGCCACAAGCAGATTAGAATGTGACCATTAAATAGAACATGGAGAGTGAATATGAGCAGTATTGCGATCATCACTGCCAGAGGTGGCAGCAAACGAATTCCAAGAAAAAATATTAAACCGTTTTTGGGAAAGCCAATAATTCTGTATTCCATTGAAGCAGCCTTACAAAGTGGTGAATTTGATGAGGTTATGGTTTCTACAGATGATGAAGAAATTGCAGAAATCGCCAAAAGTGCCGGGGCAAGCGTTCCGTTTTTTAGAAGTGCGGAAACCTCCAACGACTATGCAACTACAGCAGATGTATTATTAGAGGTGTTAGAAGAATATGAAAAAAGAGGCAAGACCTTTGATGAGATGTGCTGCATTTATCCAACAGCACCGTTTTTGACAGCAGATGCCATCAAGGAGGCAATGATCAGCCTGCGAACAAAAAAGGCAGACAGTGTGCTTCCCGTTGTGAAGTTTTCCTTTCCACCACAAAGATGTGTGGTTATGAAAGAAGATTATGTAGAGCCAAAGTGGCCAGAATGCATGCCAATGCGAAGCCAGGATTTAGAGCCAATGTATCATGACTGCGGCCAGTTTTACTGCATCAATGTACAGAGATTTTTACAAGAGAAAAAGGTCATTATGCAAAAGACAGTACCATTTATTCAGTTGGAAGAGAATGTTCAGGATATTGATACAGAAGAGGACTGGAAGATTGCAGAAATGAAATATCAGATTATTAGACAGAGATAGAGGAGAAGGGTTATGTTTCATTTGCATGAAAAAATAAATAAAAATGAGGTATATGTGATTGCAGAAATGAGCGCTAACCACGGTGGCAGCCTTGAGAATGCATTAGAAATTGTAAGACAGGTTGCAAATTCAGGAGCAGACTGCTTGAAGATTCAAACCTACACTGCAGATAGCATGACGATAGATTGTGATAAGGAACAGTTTCAAATCCATGGTGGACTATGGGATGGATATAAGCTATATGATCTTTATATTGCTGCCGGTACTCCTTATGAGTGGCAGGCAAGAATTAAAGAAGAATGTGAAGCTTGTGGAATAGATTTTTTGTCAACTCCGTTTGATCCTGCAGCAGTAGATTTCCTAAATGAAATTGGTTGTGAAGCCTTTAAGATTGCAAGCTTTGAATTGGTAGATATTCCACTGATCGAATATGCTGCTGGGTTTGGAAAACCAATGATTATTTCTTGCGGAATGAGTACAGAAGAAGAAATTCAAGATGCGTTGGACGCATGCAAGAGAGTTGGCAATAATCAGGTTGTTCTTTTAAAATGCTGTAGTGAGTATCCAGCAAATTGGACAGATATGCATATTGCCAACATTCCGGATATGATGCAGAAATTTAAGATGCCAGTTGGATTGTCTGATCATAGTGCAGGAAGTATTGCTGCAGTGGTAGGTGTTTCCCTGGGTGCCTGTGTGATAGAGAAGCATGTAAAACTTGAGGGCGTGGAAAGTGAAGACAGTAAGTTTAGCATGACCATGGAAGAATTTGCTGAAATGGTTAAAGCAGTCAGAAGTGCCAAAGAAATTATTGGAACAGTACAGTATGGACCAACTGATGGGGAAAAAGATAACCTGCAGTTTAGAAGAAGTCTATATGCTGTAAAGGATATTAAAAAGGGCGAGGCAATTTCAGAAGAAAATGTAAGAAGCATACGTCCATCGTATGGATTAAAGCCAGTGTTTATGAAAGATATTACAGGTAAGAAGGCGGTAAGAGACATTTCTTTTGGAGAACCAATTCAGAAAGAACTTATAGAGGGATTGTAGAATCGATGAAGGATAATTTATATCTTAGAAAAGCCACAATGGAAGATATGGATATGATATTTGCTTGGGCAAATGATCCAATTGTAAGACAAAATGCATTTTGCATGGAACTGATACCATATGAGAACCATGTGGTTTGGTACAAGAAGATAATGGAATCTCCAGATGTTTTGCAGTATATCTTAATGAATCATGAAGTTCCTGTGGGTCAGATCAGATTGAATGTAGAGCCTGATCAAAGCGCAGAGATAGATTATAGTATTGTGAAAGAATATCGTGGAAAAGGCTACGGAAAGCAAATCTGTGATTTATTGATCAAGCAAATTGCAAAAGAGAATATCTCAGTGAAAACTCTTATAGCTAGGGTGAAACCTGAGAATCATGCTTCAAGTGCGTGTTTTGAAAATAATAAATTTGAAAAGAAATTTATCCAGTATGAATATACTTTATAGGAGCATTTTACATGAAGATAGTTATTGCAACAATTAAATCATGGAATATTGAATATGCAAGAGAATTGCAAAATCATTATAAAGAATTATGTGAAACTACAGTGATTACCAATAAAGAAGAATTAGAAGCATTTGATTTAGAGCGTTTTTCACCAGATTACGTGTTTTTTCCACATTGGTCATATAAAATTCCGGCAGAAATATATGAGAAATATCATTGTGTAGTATTTCATATGACGGATCTTCCATTTGGAAGAGGCGGAAGTCCTTTGCAGAATTTGATTGTAAGAGGCTATCAGGAAACCAAAATTTCGGCAATCAAAGTTGTAGAGGAAATGGATGCGGGTCCGGTTTATTTAAAAAAACAATTGACCTTAGAAGGAACAGCAGAAGAAATTTTTCGGAGAGCATCTAAAATCATTTTCACAGAAATGATACCACAGATCATAAAAGAAAAAATGGTACCAGTTCCTCAAGAAGGAGAAATTGTAACTTTTAAAAGACGTAAACCAGAAGAAAGTGAAATTAAAGAAGATTTTACTATAGAAAAAATATATGATTATATTAGAATGCTTGATGCAGAGGGATATCCGAAGGCTTTTATCCAATTTGGTGATTATAAGTTGGAATTGTCAGATGCTGTTCCTAAGGATGGAGAACTTCAAGCAAGTGTAACGATTAGGAGGGGGCAGAATGAGTAATATACTAGTTGTGGCGGCGCATCCAGATGATGAAATATTAGGTGTGGGTGGAACTATTAGAAAGCATATTGATAATGGTGATACAGTATTTGCTTTGATTCTTGGAGAAGGGCAAACTTCAAGATGGACAAACCGCGAACTGGCGGATCAGAAGGTGGTTCAAGAATTACATAAAGATTCTATGAAAGCTGCTAATGTAATCGGTTTTAAAGAGATATTTTTTGAATCCTTACCAGACAATAGATTTGATTCTGTTACGTTATTAGATGTAGTGAAAATCGTTGAAGGACATGTAAGAGAATTGAAACCTGAGATTATTTATACACATCACTCAGGGGATTTAAATGTTGACCATAGAGTAACTTATCAGGCTGTGATTACTGCAACTAGACCAATAGGTGAGTATTCAGTAAAAGAAATATATGGATTTGAAACGGTTTCTTCAACAGAATGGAATTTCGGAAATAAGAATGAAAGCTTTTTTCCACAAAAATATGTAAATGTTGAGCAAACCTTTGAATGTAAATGCCAGGCAATGAAGGAATATGAAACAGAACTATGTGAATTTCCACATCCGAGGTCGTTGAAAATGTTGAAATCCTTAGCAGAAGTTAGGGGCGCAACAGTTGGTGTAAGGTTAGCTGAGGCATTTGAAGTGATTCGTATAGTTGATTAAAGGATAGAAACATGATTTTTGTACGTGCAGATGGTAATAAAATAATTGGGCTTGGTCATGTTATGAGATGCTTATCGATTGCAGATGCTGCCTTAAAAGAGGGAATAAAAGTACAGTTTTTGGTAGCAGATGATTGTGTGGCTGGTCTTATTATGGACAGAGGTTATAATGTTTATATTTTAGGAACAGATTATAAGAACATGGAATCGGAAATACCTCTTATTGAAAAAATATTGGAAGAGACAACAGAATCAAGACAGATTAAACCACTGTGCTTAGTAGATAGCTACCAGATGACAGAAAGCTATTTAAAGCAGCTTTCCAAATATATGAAAGTGGCAGTGATGGATGATCTTTTTGCAATGGATTACCCCGTGGATTTGGTGATCAATTACAATATTTATGGAGATTTGTTGCTAGAAAAGGAAACAGCTTATCCTGACCGCAAGCATTTAACAGGAGTAAGCTTCGCACCACTTCGAGAACAGTTTATACAGAAAAGAGATGAACTGATTTTCGAGCAAGTGAAATATGAGAAATCCGGTGAAGAACAGAAGAGGAAAGCAGACCTTGAAAAGCATCAGGATTTCCAGATCTTGATTTCAACAGGAGGGTCAGATCCCTATTCACTTGCTGAGAAAATAGCAAAAGCCTTGATACAAAGTAACATAAATGGTAGTGAGACAGAATCACAAACCCGCCCAATTCACCTACATATCGTGTGTGGAGCACTCAACCCTAACAAGGAAGCATTGCTTGCCTTAGAGAAGGAATATCAGGAACAGATTTCTGTACATATTGATGTAAAGGATATGGCAGGACTCATGAGTCAGTGTGATATGGCTATCACGGCAGCAGGCAGCACAGTATATGAATTGAGCACTTTGGGCATACCATTTGTATTATATTATTTTGTAGAAAACCAGAAGCTGATTGCAGAGCATGCAAAGAAAATCTTAGGTGTTACCAATGCTGGAGATTTTTCAAAAGAACCTGAGAATCAGGTAATGGGTCGAATCTTAGAAGAAACAAAGCATCTGTATGAAGATGTAGAGGATAGAAAGAAGCTATCTATGAGATTATCAAAGCTTGTAGATGGCAGGGGAGCAGATAGAATTGCAAAGGAATTTAGAAAACTCAACAACGAAACTAAATAGTGAGAGCAGTTTTTTTTCGAAGCTGTTACAGCTTGTGATTCTTCCACTGATTTTGTTTGTGGTTTGTATGCTGCCGATTGGACGAGGGGTAGATGTGTCAGATACCATGTACAGCCTATCCAGTGATGTGCTTTTTCCGAAGGCTCAGGGAAGCTGGAATCTGTTTATGGCGTATTATCTTGCTAATTTCACAGGATACCTTTTCACGCTGTTGCCATTTGGACATACCCTGATTGGTATGAATTTTTACACATCCTTAGTGGTATATGGTTCTGCATTACTTGTGTATTTCCACTTTGGAAAAAGAAAAGAAATCTCATATCCGGTATTATTTGTAAGTGAGCTTATTGCCGTTTGCTATCGTTGGTGTCCGACTACAGTGTTATATAACTTTTTAAGTTATTTTCTATGGATCATTGTAATTATCCTGCTTCGAAAAGCATTGATAGATGAAAAAAACATGGCAACCTGCGAAATTGATGCAGACAAAACAGGGGCAGCAAGGAAAGAAAAATCTTCTTTATCGCGTTGCTTTGCAGCTGGTGTGATCTTAGGCGTTGCTGTTATGGTGAAGTTCACCAACATCACTGCAGCGATTCTGATCTTACTTGTGCTCTACAATGCCTTCTTAACAAAGGAAAAGGCAGCCAATTTGTGGAAAAAGGCAGGATTTTGCGTTGCGGGATTTGCAGCAGGCTTCGGAGTGTTGTTTTTTGTAATGGAGATCGTTTACGGAAGCGGCACATATATGGATATGATCCGATTCCTATTTGGAATGACAGATACAGCAACAGATTATCAGGCATCCAGCATGCTTTCTGATATTGCAAAATATTACCTACAGGTGTTCCCGTTTTTAGCAGGGATTCTTGTAGCGGTGTTGGCAGGCGTGATATTTCTTATTGTTGCTGGTAAACTAGATCAGAAACAGAAGGCAGTCAGTCAGGAGAATGCGCAGAAGGAAGGTCTTTATACAAGAGCTGCCAGAGTGATCTATGTACTATGTATTCCAGTATTGATGCGTCTTTACTACGGACGTGGTCTTTTTGGTACAAATTATCAGGACACCTTTGCTATTATCTTTTTAGGAACTTTGTTGGTATTGTTCATAGCACTTCTTTGTGTGTGGACAATGATTCGAAAAAAAGCACAGCGCGTGGATAAGTTAGACGCATTATTGGTGCTATTACTGATCTTTATTACACCACTTGGAAGCAACAATGGTGTATATCCGCTAATGGATAATCTGTTTTTGATCGTTCCACTTGGAATCAGCTTATTGATCAAGGTAGCTGTGAAAACACCAGTAAGCAAAGCAGTTCAGATGCCAGTGATTACCATGTTTATTGCATTCTTCACACTGATGCTGATCCAGGGTGTGCAGTTTTACAGCACCTTTACCTTCAAGGGACAGGATGCGGGACAGATATGTGATACAAAAATCACAGATGTGGATGTTTTGACAGGTATGAAGACCAATGATGCAAGAAGTAAGATCCTTTCAGATACACTTATCCATGCTAATGAAATTGTGGATAAAACAAGTGAGAGAAAGCTTTTTACTTTTGGAGATATTCCAGGTTTCTTCTTTTTGCTGGATGATGTACAACCGGTGTTAACTACCACCTGGCCTGATCTTGATTCCTATGAGATTACATATTTTGAGGAAGAACTGAGCGAAGAAACGAAACGGATTAAAGAGGAGAACTGTGAAAAACCAGTGATCATCTTAAGCAAGAAAAACACCAATTCACAGGAATCGGAGGAAGTATTCAGTGAAGAGGTGAAAATAAACAAAAAAGAACAATTAGTAAAAGAGTTTATGGATTCGTTAGAATATGTTATGATGTTTGAGAATGAAAGATATGAAATCTGGTATTGATATTCACGGGATAACAAGAAAGATATCTGTCCGTATGGTTGAAAAGAAAACGGATACGAAGCAATATAAAAACATGTGGAATCAGTTCGGATGGAATGGATATAGATTTTGGAGGATAATGAAAATGATAGCATTTAATGTACCACCATGTGGAAAAAAGGCATTTGACTATATGCGTGAATGTGTAACCAATGAGAAGATTTGTGGGGATGGTCCATACACCAGGAAAGTAAGCGAATGGTTTGAGAATGAGACAAAAACAGCTAAGTGTCTCATGACACCATCCTGTACACAGGCTTTGGAATTAGCAGCATTGTTATTAGATATCCAGCCAGGGGATGAAGTGATCATGCCATCCTATACATTTGTATCAACTGCAGATGCATTTGTACTTCGTGGCGCCGTTCCGGTTTTTATCGATATCAGACCTGATACTATGAATATGGATGAATCTCTGATTGAGGATGCCATTACAGAGAAAACCAAGGCAATTGTACCAATGCATTATGCCGGAGTTGCATGTGAGATGGATACCATTATGGCAATTGCCAAAAAGCATAACCTGTATGTGGTAGAGGATGCTGCACAGGGTGTGACAGCATATTATAAGGGAAAGGCACTCGGAACCTTTGGTGAGTTTGGTGCATTTAGTTTCCATGAAACAAAGAATTACAGCATGGGTGAAGGTGGCGCATTACTGATCCGTGATGAGAAGTTTATTGAGCCAGCTGAGATTATCCGTGAAAAAGGTACTGACCGCAGCAAATATTTCCGTGGTCAGGTAGATAAATACAGATGGCAGAATTATGGTTCTTCTTATCTGCCAAGCGATATGTTAGCAGCATATATGTATGCTCAGTTAGAGGAAGTGGAAGAAATCCAGAAATCAAGATTAGGTGCGTACAATCTTTACAAAGAGATGTTAACACCACTTGCCAACAAGGGTGTGATCGAGCTTCCATATGTACCAGAGGAATGTACACACAATGCGCACATGTTCTATATTAAGTGTAAGGACTTAGAAGAACGCAGCCGCATGTTTAAATATTTGAAAGAGGATTGTGGTATCTTACCAGCTTCTCATTATGTGCCATTACACACAGCACCTGCAGGACTTAAATTTGGCCGTTTCCATGGAGAAGACAAGTATACCACCAAGGAAAGTGAAAGATTGTTGAGACTTCCTATGTACTATGGTCTGACAAATGAGCAGGTAGAATTAATCGTAGGTAAGGTGGAAGAATTCTATGGTATTCGCTGATGACTTTCGATTGAAACTGAATAAGATTTTAGCCCTGGCAGTGACAATACTGGTTGGGCTATTTGTGGTTCTAAGATTTGATATTTATTATGATCTTAACGATGATATTGTTATGAGAGATATTCTGGCTGGAATCTATTCAGGAACACCAGAAACCAGAAATATGCAGATGCTGTATCCTATGAGCTTTGTGCTTGCGGTACTTCACAGCATCATTCCAATCATCCCATGGTATGGAGTTATGCTTGGATTTTTCCAGTTGTTTTGTTTGTTTTTGATTACAGAAAGAGCCCTTGATTTTTGTGCGAGGATATCTGGAAAGCTTTTGATGTGTGTGTCTGTAATCTGTATCTGGACAGGATTATTTTCTTATCGTTTTGTATTTTTACATTATACAGTAACGGCAGGAATCCTGGTTGCAACAGCGATTTTCAGATTTATGACTAATTATAGTACAGATCCGGATGAGATCAGCTTTACCCAGGATACAGCCCGTGTGACCCGAGATGATATGCGAGTAGGAGAATTCTTAAAAAAGAATATCATCAATATGATTTTACTCATTGCAGCTTTTATGCTTCGTTCAGAGTTGGCACTTTTGATGCTGCCATTTATGTGTGTTGCAGTGGTTTTGAAATGGGCAGAGGAGCAGCCGGTATTTACCTTTGAAAACTTTAAGAAATTTGGTTCTTTAGTGTTGATTGTAGTAGCAGCCTGTGCCTTTTTACTGACAGTAGACAGCATTGCTTACAGTAGAACCAACTGGAGTAATTTCAGAGATCTGTTTGATGCCAGAACAGAAATTTATGACTTTACAGGAATTCCTTCCTATGAAGAAAATCAGGCATTCTATGAATCTATTCAGGTTAGTCGTGAAGAATATGATTTGATGACAAGCTATAATTATAGCCTATCTGATAATTTGAACTATAAAAAATTCGTAGCCATTGCCGAGTATGCAGATAATCTTCAGGAAAAGGCAGCCTCTCCAGCAGAGCGTAATAAGGTGGCTATGTGGAAATACGTGAAGTATTACTTTAATGCTTCTTATTGTCCATGGGTGTATATCAGCATTTTGTTGAGCGTACTTGTACTTATCGCAGCGCTTTTGCAGAAGCAGTTCCAGATCATTTGGAAGCTTATTTTGTTAAATGTATTTCGCATGATTCCCTGGATCTACATTTATTATAAGGGACGTATTGTAGAGCGTGTTATGACGCCGCTTCTATTTGTAGAAATGATCTTGTTAGCAGCAATGCTTTTGATGGAATTTGGTGTTGTTGTGGAGAAGCAGAATGGATACCGTACAGAGCTAAGACGTATGCGTGTGTTAAGCAAATGGGAAGAGCGAAGAGAGAATATGGTACGTGTATTCCCTGTAATCGCATTGCTCGTAATGGTTGTTGTTTCAGGAGTGATAGTGCCAGAGGGATATCAGAAAACTACAAAGGAGTATAAGAATCGTGAACAGGCAGCACAGCTTTTGGACAAGGTGAATGCATACATGTCTGAGCATGGAAATACCTATTACCTGATTGATGTATATTCCTCCACAAGTGTTGTGCTACAGGATTCATCAGAGTTTGTGAACGTTTCTAAGAAGGTCTATGCGGATGTATCTACCAACTTTGGTAATTATGATATGTTAGGTGGTTGGATCGTCAAGAGTCCACTTTATCAGGATAAGCTTGAATATGCAGAGAAAAAAGTGGTAAACGTGAAATATCCGGAAATCAGTGAAACGGAGTCGGAAACTATTCAGCCAGAAAGCGTGGAAGAAGTAGTGGAAGATTCAGCAGATGAGATTTCGACGCATTTAGCAGAGTATGATCAGAATACCTTAGAGAATCTAAAGGAACAGTCATACTTAGGATATCAGTTGGTAGCGAATCCATCGGGATATCAGCTGATCATCAGAAGTGATAGAGACTATAGCTGGCTGACTTCCTATTATGCAAGTTTAGGAATCACGGTTGAGTTGCAGCTTGTTGATGAAATTGCTGATTCTAATACAAGAGATGCCGTGGGTGTGTACCAGGTAGTGGTTACAGCAGTCAATGAACAGGTGGTTTTAGAAGAAATCAATGACGAGCAAACGCCAGGCGCATCTACATTAATAAACCGTGGAAGAGACCAGATACAGTAAAGAAAACTTTGGAGCCCGCTCCGGATTTCGCGGAGCGAAATGGAGATTAGTGTGTAAAATAGAATATTTTAAACACCGGTCTATTTGTTTCACCCCCTTTAGGGGGTGCCCAAATAGCCTGCTCCAGATTTCACAAGTGAAATGGAGAGTGTTATGGAAGAAAAGAAACTGATCAGTTTTGTAATACCTTGTTATCGGTCAGCACTGACGATTGAAAAGGTTTTGGTGGAAATAGAAGAAACACTGGAAGCCAGGGATTTGGCCTCCTATGCATATGAGGTGATTTTAGTCAATGACAGTTCACCAGACAATACCTGGGATGTGATCAAGGACCTGGTTGCCAGAAAAAGCTATGTAAGAGCAGTAAATCTTGCTAGGAACTTTGGCCAGCATGCTGCATTGATGGCAGGTTTTCAGCTGGTAAAGGGTGATATTGTGGTGTGCTTAGATGATGATGGGCAGACACCTGCTAACGAGGTCGGAAAGTTGTTACAGGCCATTGATGATGGCGCAGATGTTGTATATGCGAGCTATGAGAATAAGAAGCATTCTGCTTTCCGTAACTGGGGAAGTCATCTGAATGAGAAGATGCTTCGATACATGTTAAACAAACCAAAGACGCTGTATGTATCCAGCTATTTTGCAGCCAGAAGATTTGTGATCGATGAAGTCAGCAGATATGTGAACAGCTATCCATATGTACTTGGGTTAGTACTTCGTACCACGAAAAATATTGTGAACGTTCCAGTGACCCACAGAGAAAGAGAAATTGGAACCAGTGGTTATACCTTAAAGAAATTATTTGCATTATGGTTTAATGGTTTCACTGCATTTTCCATCAAGCCTCTTCGTGTGGCAACTGCCTGTGGTGGTGTGTTTGCTACGTGTGGCTTTTTGTATGGAATCTATACCATCATCAAGAAATTAGTACTTGGGGACGCCGTGGCAGTAGGGTTTAGTGCCATGATGTGTGTACAGGTTTTTGTTGGCGGTATGTTAATGTTGATGTTGGGTCTTATTGGAGAATATATAGGAAGAATTTATATCAGTCTCAATAATTCACCACAGTTTGTGGTTCGTGAGATGATTGAAGGGGAAAAGAATGAGTAAACGTGCAAAGACGTATCTTGCAATTGCCATAACTACCGTTGTATTTATATTTTTGATGCGGGTATGGCCATATCAATTGGTGAAAAATCCAAGTAAGAATGCACATGCATCTGTGGCTGCTTCAGATGAAACAGGGTATTTGGAGTCAAGATATCCAGTGTATCAGCTGTTTGTAACAGGTGGAGAATATATAGATCAAATTGAAATCGAATGTAATATTGCGAAGGCTCAAAAGGGAGAGGCCATATTCGCAGTATTATTGGATCAGGAGAAACAGGTTGTTTACGAAGAAACTATTCCTGTGAAAAAAATCGGCAAAAATGGAAAGCTTGTCTTAAAACCAAAGACAGCATGTGAGCAGGGCAGGCTCTATACCATTGAGCTTTATTTAAAAGGAACAGAAAGTCTGATTTCTGTAAAGCAGGCAGATATTGCATTGCTTGGTCAGACAGAATATACAGAAATTGCGCAGTTTGATGTGCAGGAGAATTATGCAAAGGGTTTTTTGGCATCCTATACTTATATGGCAGACTGTACACCAGTGAGAATGGCGTTTTATTATGTAGCAGCCATTGCCGCAGGAATTGCTTGCTGGTGGATCATCGTGTATTTGTATAATATCTTGTTTGCAGAAAGAGAAAAGGCAGCGTCCATTACAGCTTTTTGCATCAAAAATATTGTAACATTAGCACTTTTCATCCTGTACGGATATGGTGTATTTCAGGCCACTATTTTAAATGTATTCGGCGGACAGATTTACGACCAGATCATCCATGGTATAGGAATGACCGTGTTGTTGGCATTTTTGCTTTATATGATCTGGGTGAAGAAGCAGGATCAAAAAACTGTGCTATTAGAGGATCCAGAAGAGCTTGAAGATTCTTTTTATGAAACAGGCATGGTGGCAGAGCGAAAGGTGGTGGCTTACCATCCATTACGTACCTGGAACAATTATCTGCAGGTGGTAGCATTTGGTTTATTGCTTCACTGCTGTGTGTTGTATCAGAATGCTGCACGCTTATATGATCAGAAGACCAATGTGGAATGGGCAGGCATCCTGCTTGGAAGTGTTATCCTACTTCAGCAGTTAGAACATATTGTAGAAACAGTTGTAAATTGGAAAAATGATTCTTCAGATGTGAAGGCACACAAAAAACAGTCTATATTTTTGGCAGTGCATCTTGTTCTTTTGGTTGCACTTCTTGTATTTTTGGTATATGATGCACAAGGATATTGTAAAGCGAATGGAATTGATGCAGAATCCATGTATCTGGCGAAGATTACCTGTTGGAGAACCGGTATCTGGGCAGTGATCGGATTGAATACGATTCTTTTCTTTAGACCTGCTTTATTAAAGCAGTTTTCCATTCCAATGGTGATCTTTTGGGCGTTTTTTGCAATCTGGCTTTGGACACACCAGTATCACTATTTAAATTTACGATATATTCCAGTGTATTTTTCGGTGATGATGCTTCAGAACTGGAACAAGGAAACATTCAAGAAGCTGTTATATAACCTGATGAATGGAATGATCCTTGCATTCTTCATCAATATGACATTAAGCTTATTATATAGACCATATCAAAGATGGATCTTTTACAGATATCCAATGTATTTCCATACAGTAGCATGTACCGGGGAGTTTTTAGTGGCAGCTGAAGCAGCAGTACTTGCAAAGTTTTTGTTAAAGGTAAAGGATGGAAAAATCAGAAAAGGCATAACGGAACTTGTAATACTGGGAGTTGTATTTGTTTACCAGATTTTATCTATGGCAAGAACAACATTGACTTCTACAGCAGCTTTGATCTTGGTTGGACTGATTATGACAAAGATCATTTATCATAGAACCTGGAAACAGGTTGTGACAATGGCTGGAGCTATGTTACTTAGTGTTGTGGTATTATTCCCAACGGTATTCTCAGCAGTGAGAATTGTACCCGCTTTGGTAGATGATCCATACAGATTCCCAATTGACATGGAACAGAAATTTGAGTACGGCATTGAGAAGGGTGATCCTATTGATGACCGTGATTATATGGTATTTATGCGATTCCTATATTGCTTTATGTCACGCTATCATTTTCCTGATTTTATTGAGGAATGGGTAGCTACACAGTATCAGGAAATTGCTTTTCATAAGGTACCATTACAGGAACCAGTCAGATTGGCTGACAGCGCTTTACTGATGCCATCATACCATTTTTATATGTTGGCAGGAATTACAGAGGGAAGTTCTGATGATGCAGCCAACAATGATATTTCTAATAGAAGATTTGAAATCTGGAGTACCTATTTAAAGGATCTGAATATGACGGGTCACGATAAGATTGCATTGGTTGGAGAAAGCGGCGATGAGTATATCCATGCACACAACTCCTTTATCCAGATGACACATAGCATTGGTATTCCTGGTGGAATTGGATTTATTGTATTAAGTATTGTTTCTTTTGTAACTGCATTGTTACGAACATTGCAAAGTGCGAAGAACAAGGAGTTAAATAATGATTATTTGATCGCATTACTGATCATCGTGGCATACGGCGCAGCAAGCTTGACCGAATGGCTTGCGACCATGATGATTCCTATGGCTATGATGTTTTGGATCGCTATTGTAGTGTTGATCAGAAGCCCGGAGAATAATGATGAGAGAAAAAAACTACGAACAGTACAAAAGAATATTTAGATTCGCAGAAGCTCTTCTTCTTATGACCATTGTAGGAGCAGGTTTTTCCTATTGTTGGTATGAGTACTTCAATGTAATGAAGAGTGAATGGGGCGGAAATGCCTTCAATAATACAGGTAATTTGTTGATCATCTCGGTTTATCTTGTGGTTGCATGGGTGTTTATTAAGGTATTCGGTGGATTTGAAGTAGGTTTTTATAAGAAAATCAATAATATTCTTTCTCAGTTTTTGGCTATCTTTTGTGCCAATGTAGTGGTTGGCGTAGTGGTTATCCTGATGGTTGGTTTTATGGATTATAATGATGAGATTATGGCTATTTTTGGCATACTGACAGTTGTTGAAGTCGTATGTATGACATTGATAACCTTCTTATTTGATTATTTCTATGTGCATTTATTCCCGGCATGGAGAATGTTGCTGATTTATGAAACAGATACCTATAAGGACTTTTTAAGAAAAATCGCAGTTCGTAAGGACAAGTATGAAATCAAGGAAACAGTGGATATTGCTGTTGGTGTCAAAAAGATTGAGGAAATGATTGCCGGTTATGATGCAATTTTAATCTATGATGTCAGTTCAGCAGAACGAAATGATATTGTAAAGTATTGCTATGGAGAGGGTATTCGCGTATATCAGACTCCAAAGATTTCTGATATTCTGATTCGTAGTGCCGGAGATCATCATTTGTTTGATACACCACTTTTAATGTCTAAAAACATTGGACTTTCCTTTGAACAAAAATTATTAAAGAGAATGACCGATATTGTATTTTCAGCTTTGCTTTTGTTGATCACATCACCAATCATGCTATTTACAGCTATTGGTATTAAGCTCCATGATGGTGGTCCAGTATTTTTTGTACAAAAGAGAGTAACTATCAATGAAAAGGTATTTAAGATCTACAAGTTCAGAAGTATGATCGTAGATGCAGAAAAGGATGGAAAGGCCAGACCGGCAACCAGTGATGATGATCGTATCACACCAATCGGACGTTTTATCCGTAAGACAAGAATTGATGAGCTTCCACAGTTTATCAACGTATTAAAGGGTGATATGAGTATTGTTGGTCCAAGACCGGAGCGTGTTGAGCATGTTGATATGTACACAGAGGAGATTCCGGAATTTAAATTTAGAACCAAGGTAAAAGGTGGTATCACCGGTTATGCCCAGGTATATGGTAAGTACAACACAACTGCTTATGATAAATTGAAATTGGATCTGATGTATATTGAGAATTATTCCATTATCCTGGATCTGAAATTGATGTTAATGACCATCAAAACCATTTTTGTGAAAACAAGTACAGAAGGTTTCTCAGCAGAGCAGGAAGAAAAGATGCTGGATAACCAGGAAGTAAAGGAATCAAAAAATGAGTAAAGTTCTAATGCTTGCGACGACAGCAGCGATGATTGAACAGTTTAATAAAAATAATATTCTCTTGTTAAACGAAATGGGATACTCGGTGGATGTTGCAGGAAATTTTGTGAAGGGCAATCCGATTTCTGACAAACGAATTGATGAGTTTAAAGAATGGATCGAGGAACATGGTGGAGCGTATTATCATATTCCAGCAGATCGAAATCCTTTAAAAATGAAGCAAAATATAGATGCCTATCATATGGTTGTAGAATTGATTCTGCAGAATAACTATCAGTTTATTCATGTGCATACTCCTATTGGAAGTGTGATTGGGCGATATGCAGCTAGAAAAACCAAAACTCCAATCATATATACTGCACATGGATTTCATTTCTATAAAGGAGCTCCACTGCAGAATTGGGTGCTCTTTTATCCAATTGAAAAACATTGTTCCAGATTTACGGATTGTTTGGTAACGATTAATAAAGAGGATTATGCATTTGCAAAGAAAAAGATGCATGCGGATGAAATCGAATATGTTCCAGGAATTGGAATTGATTTAGAAGAATTTGATTCAGATAAGATTACAGATGAAACGAAGGAATTATTGAGAAAAAAACTTTGCCTATCACAAAACGACAAATTGTTGTTGTCTGTTGGTGAACTTAATCAGAACAAGAATCATAGAATTGTAATTGAAGCATTGCCACAGGTACTTTCAAAATATCCTAATGTTCATTATGTAATAGCGGGAAAAGGAAGTTTGCAAGAGGAACTACAAAAACTATCAAAAGATCTTGGAATCGAAAAGCATGTGCATTTACTTGGTTTTTGTGCAAATATTAGAGAGTGGTATGCAACTGCGGATTATTTTGTATTTCCATCTTATAGAGAGGGATTGTCAGTGAGCTTGATGGAGGCAATGGCAAATGGACTTCCTTGTGCAGTGAGTCAAATTAGAGGAAATGTGGATTTGATTGACGAGGGTCTTGGTGGTTTATACTTTGATCCAAGTAGCCGGGTATCAGTTGAAAAAGCAATGATTTCATTACTGAAGTTAGAAGAAAATCAAGTGAAACGATATAATTTGGAAAAAATACAATCATTTAATAAAGAAAAAATTTCTGAAATGATGAAAGGAATTTATTCCAGGATATGTGTAAAGAAAAACCAGTAAAAGTTTTAGTGATTATGTCCCAGTTAAATAGAGGCGGAATGGAAAATCGCCTAATGGATATTCTTCGCAAAAACGATTTTGATAAGATTCAAATGGATATCTATACGTATCACTTAGAGCCAGGAGTATTTGATGAGGAAGCGAAAAAACTAGGATCGGTGATATATTACAATAAAACATTAACAATCAAGAATATGTTTCAGTATGTGTATTATTTTCGAGATTTTTTATTGGAACATCCGGAATATCAAATTGTTCATGCATATCAGGATGCGTGGTGTTCGGTATTTTGTAAAGGGGCTAAGTTAGCAGGTGTTCCAGTAAGAATTGCTCATTCTAGAACTGCTATTTCAACAATTACGTTGAAGAATATTTGTAAAAATATTATTAAATATCCATGCAGAAAATCTGCAACACATTTTTTTGCAGTTTCTGATAAAGCTGGAGAATGGCTTTTCGGAAAGAAGAAAATGGCAAGTGGGCAGGTACAGATTTGGAAGAATGCAATAGATTGTGAGAAATTTCGATTTAATCTTGATGTGCGTCAGAAAATGAGGGAAGAGATAGGAATTTCAGATGGAGAAGTGACAATTATGCATGTGGGCAATTTCACATTGCCTAAGAATCATCCGTTTATCATAGATGTATTTGAGGAATATCAAAAACGAAATGCTCGTTCAATACTTGTATTGGTAGGAAGTGATACTCCTGTAGAACACAATATGGAACATATCAAACAGATTGTGAATGAAAAAGGGCTGCAGAAGAAAGTGATTTTCCTAGGAACTAGAAAGGATATTCCAGAGTTGTTACAGGCAGCAGATGTCTTTCTGTTTCCATCTTTATTTGAGGGATTTCCCGGTGGTGTGCTAGAGGCACAGGCAGCAGGACTTCCATGTATTATTTCCGATAGAATTACAAAAGAGGTCATGCTGTTAGATTCTACAAAAATGTATTCTTTAGAAACACCAATTACTGAATGGGCAAAAGAAATAGAACAGTTGAGTCTGCTTGAACGAAAAGATGAGTATCAAAGTATAGTTGATCAAGGCTTTGATAGCACACAGTTAGTTGAGGAGTTGACTGATTGGTACCTTACTTGCTAAAAATGTGCAAAGCTGTTATAGTTAAGGATGGTAAAAAATTAAGTAAATTAGATTAATTTTAAATGTGAGATAGAAAGAAGGATATGATCATGGGATTATATGAGAAGATTGTAGCTGGAGAAGAAAAGGTTTCTTTGGTAGGTTTGGGATATGTAGGTATGCCAATCGCTGTTGCATTTGCAAGAAAGATCAAGGTAGTAGGCTTTGACTTAAATGCAGCAAAGATTGACCTTTATAAGAATGGAATTGACCCAACCAATGAAGTTGGTAATGATGTGATTGCTAACACAACAGTTGAGTTTACAGCTGATCCAAGTAAGTTAAAGGAAGCAAAATTCCACATTGTTGCTGTTCCAACACCAGTAAATGATGATCATACACCAGATTTGACACCAGTTGAAGGTGCTTCTAGAATCTTAGGACAGAACTTAACAAAGGGTAGTGTTGTTGTATTTGAGTCTACTGTATATCCAGGTGTTACAGAGGATATCTGTGTTCCTATCCTAGAGAAGGAATCAGGACTTAAATGTGGCGTAGACTTTAAAATCGGTTACTCACCAGAGCGAATCAATCCGGGTGATAAGGTGCATAGATTAGAAACAATCACAAAGATCGTATCCGGTATGGATGAAGAAACCTTAGATACTGTAGCAAAGGTTTATGAGCTTGTTGTAGAAGCTGGTGTTTATCGTGCAGAATCAATCAAGGTTGCAGAAGCAGCTAAGGTAATTGAGAACTCTCAGAGAGATATCAACATTGCTTTTATGAATGAATTATCTATTATCTTCCATAAGATGGGTATTGATACACAGGCTGTTTTAAAGGCAGCAGGAACAAAGTGGAACTTCTTAAAGTTCTTCCCGGGTCTTGTAGGTGGACACTGTATCGGTGTTGATCCTTACTACTTAACCTACAAGGCAGAAGAGTTAGGATATCATTCCCAGATCATTCTTTCAGGTCGTCGTATCAATGATGATATGGGTAAATATGTAGCGGAAAGCATGGTAAAAAATCTTATTAAGGCTGATATGGCAGTTAAGGGAGCAAAGGTAGCTATCTTAGGCTTTACCTTTAAAGAGAACTGTCCAGATACCCGTAATACAAAGGTTATCGATATCTACAAGGAATTACAGGAATATGGTATTACACCAGTTGTAGTAGATCCAGCTGCAGATGCCGACGAAGCAAAGAGATTGTATGGCATCACATTTGAGACAATGGATGCGGTAAAGGATATGGATGCAGTGATCATCGCTGTAGCACATGATCGTTTTGCAGATCTTCAGAAATCAGAAATTGACGGATACTTCAATGCGAAGAATGGCAAAAAGGTATTGGTTGATATCAAGGGAATCTTAGACAAGAAGACTTATGAAACAGAAGATTACTTATACTGGAGATTATAATTAGAAAAAATGTAACTATTCAGAACCCCATTCGCAAAATCGCTGCTTTGCAGCTTTCCTTTTGCTCATGTGGTTATTTCGCCATATAAATTTGCTCATCTGCCTGCATGCAAGCATTCGCAGAAAGCAAATTTGCATGGCTCTGAATAGTTACAAAATTATCATGAAGGAGACCTGTCATGGGTTATAAGAATTTAGTTTTTGATAAAGATGTTGTATTTTTGGTAACAGGTGGAGCAGGATTTATTGGTTCTAACCTTTGTGAAGCCATTACAGATATGGGATATCAGGTAAGATGTCTGGACAATCTTTCCACAGGTAAACAGGCCAACGTGGATTTACTGATCGACAGACCAAACTATACCTTTATCAAGGGAGATATCAGAGATTTAGATACCTGTATGGAAGCTAGTAAGGGAGTTACTTATGTTCTCAATCAGGCTGCCTGGGGAAGTGTTCCAAGAAGTATTGAAATGCCTCTTTTATACGAAGAAATCAATATTCGTGGTACTTTAAATATGATGGAAGCAGCAAGACAGAATGGCGTTAAGAAGTTCGTTTATGCTTCCAGCTCATCGGTTTATGGTGATCATCCGGTGTTACCTAAGGTAGAAGGACAGGAAGGAAATCTTCTTTCTCCATATGCCTTAACCAAGCATGTGGATGAGGAATACGGAAAACTTTACAAGAGATTGTATGGTCTTGATACTTACGGAATGCGTTACTTTAACGTATTTGGTCGCAGACAGGATCCAGACGGAGCTTATGCAGCTGTTATTCCTAAGTTTATCAAGATGTTACTTCATGACGAGGTACCAACCATTAACGGAGATGGAAAGCAGTCAAGAGACTTTACTTACATTGACAATGTTATTGAAGCCAACTTAAAGGCATGTCTTGCATCAAGCGAGGCGGCTGGTAATGCATTTAATATTGCTTACGGCGGCAGAGAATATTTGATTGATATTTATTATGGACTTTGCAAAGCACTGGGCAAGAATGTAGAACCTAACTTTGGTCCTGACAGAGCTGGCGATATCAAACATTCCAATGCAGATATTTCAAAGGCGAAAAACTTACTTGGATACGATCCAGAGTACAGCTTTGAAAAGGGAATCGCACTTGCTATTGAATGGTATAAGGAAAATCTGTAAATGAATAAAACATTATCTTTAAAAACAAGAAAAATGATATTTTTCTTGTTTTTAACAATTAACTTTATATGTATCTTTATATACAATTACATGACGCCGCTTTTGTCAGATGATTTACTCCAGTTAAATATGACATATGATTCCGTATTTGGTTTTGTAAAAGCTGAATGGAGTAATTACATGAGTTGGAATAGCAGATTTTTTCCTCAGTTGATTATGAGGGCATTTATGTGTGTTCCGAAGAGCGTATTTAATGTCTTAAATAGTTTTTGCTTTATTTATTTAATACTTTTAATCTATTGGAATATTGATGCAAGAAAAAAATATGATTTTGTCATGTTTGGACTTACCAGTTTGTTTGTATGGCTATTTAGTGTGAGCTTTGGTCAGACAGTTCTTTGGGAAAGTGGTGCTTGTAACTATTTATGGAGCGCTTGTATTATTTTAAGCATGGTTTCATTATATCGATATAAATGTAAGAATACAGCGACCATTAAGCATTCCACAATGCTTGCAGTTGGTATGTTTGTGTTGGGTGTTATATCTGGATGGTGTAACGAAAACACATCAGGTGGAGCTTTTTTAGTACTTTTATATACTTATATAACTTATCGAATGACACATAAGAAAAAGGAAAAAAGAAGACCTTGGATGCTCACTGGTCTTTTGGGGATGCTCGTAGGAATCGGCTTTATGGTGATGTCTCCTGGAGCGAAAGCTCGTTCTGTGCAGGTTGCCGCAGAGGAAAGACATTTCGGAGTAATGAGATATTTAGCTAGATTTTTGCAGATCAATCTTTGTGTGGAAAAATATCTATTTCTTTTTGTGGGTATTGTAGTGATCATTGTTGGATTAAAAATCTATCAAGGAAAGAAATTCTATGAAATAGAGAGTCCAATTGTATTTGTGTTGGGTGGCTTATGCACATGTTATGCGCTTATTTTAACTCCAACACCAATGGATCGTGCATATTTTGGTGCAACGATATTTGCAATGATAGCAGCTTTGCAGGCAATTGCTTTGATTGATAAGACAGAGATGGTTTTGTATACATTCAAATATACAGGAACTATTATTCTGACTCTGTATTTCTTTTTTGTATATTGTGAATGTGGTGCTGATTTGATGCGAATCAAGATTTTTTTAGCAGAGAGAGATGCATACGTTCAAGAGCAAAAGGCAATGGGGAACAAGAATCTGACTGTTATGGAGATTAATCCAGAATTTGAAAATGATTATACCTTTGCGGTATATAGTGATGTAAAGGATGATTCAGAAGAATTTGCTAATCAAATATATAAAATATATTATGGGTTAGATAGTCTGATGGGTACTCCATTTGTAGAACCAGAGGACAGCGTAGAAACAGAATAAAAATGCGTGTTAGACACAGCTAAGATGAGAAAAGTCTTGGCTGTGTTTCGATTATATAAAAAGAAGGGAACCGAACAGGTTTGAAAGGGTAATGTAGTATGTGTGGAATTTGTGGCTTTGTCAGCAGAAAAAAAATAACGTTAGATCAGCTAAAGGTCATGAATGATACCATGTACCACAGAGGGCCTAATGATAGTGGAGAGGAAATCTATCCATTAACAAAGGATTATGCACTTGGTCTTGCACAAAGAAGATTGTCCATCATGGATCTGTCTGCATTGGGACATCAGCCGATGCATTCGAAAAGTGGAAGAACCTCTATTGTTTTTAATGGTGAGATTTATAATTTTATGGAGCTTAGAGAAGAGCTTTCAGATTATCCATTTATCTCGCATTGTGACACAGAAGTGATCCTTGCGGCATATGAGAAATGGGGAATTGATGCAATTGCTAAGCTAAAGGGTATGTTTGCCATTGCGATTTTTGACAAAGATACAGATACTCTGTTTTTAGCAAGAGATCGTGCCGGAAAGAAACCATTGTATTATTGGTTGGCAGGTGAGGATTTGGTTTTTGCTTCTGAATTAAAGCCTATCATGGCAACGCCTGGCTTTACCAAGACAATCAATCAGGATATTTTGCCAAGGTATTTATATCATCAATACATCAATGCTCCGCAGTCTATTTTTAAGGACGTGTATCAGCTTGAACCAGGTGCGATTCTTTCCTTCCATTTTGGAGAAACCAAGAAATGGAAATACTGGGATGTGGCAAGCGTTTATCAGAAGCTTGTAAAGGAACCTGTTAAGGATTATCAGGATGCCAAGGCACAGTTAAAGGATTTGCTGGTCGAGGCAACCAGAAAGAGAATGATCGCGGATGTTCCACTGGGTGCGTTTTTAAGTGGAGGATACGATTCTTCCTTGATCACAGCAATTGCACAGTCCATTTCCAAGGATCCGGTAAAAACCTTCTGTATCGGATTTAACGAACCAGAAAAGAATGAGGCAGTGTATGCGAAAGCAATTGCCGAACATCTTCACACAGACCATAAAGAGCTGTATATTGGCGAAAAAGAAATGTTTGAAATGGTAGAAAGTGTAGCAACCTACTATGATGAACCATTTGCAGACAGTTCTCAGATACCATCTATGCTAGTTTCTAAATTGGCAAGGAAGGATGTAACGGTAGTACTATCCGGTGATGGTGGTGATGAGCTGTTCTGTGGATATAACATGTATCCAATCATTGGCAAGGCACAAAAATTAGATTCTCTTGGTGCAATGACCTATGGCCTCTTTAATTTGCCAGGAATCAGAAAAGCAAGGCTCTTAGATAAACTTCCTTTCTCTGTTAGGGTGATCGCAGGAAATAGAAATAAAGAAACAAAGACGCAAATGGGTGGTGAAACCTATTTGAATAAGATTCATAAGATGCTTCCAAATGGTGGTATTTATGAAAAATATGAAATAGAAAGTCGCTATTCGGAGAAAAATTGGCAGGCAAGAAGAATGCTTTTGGATGAAGAAACCTATCTCCCGGGAGATATTCTTTGTAAGGTGGACAGAGCTAGTATGAAGTATTCTTTGGAAACAAGATGTCCAATTTTAGATACAGATGTGTGGGAATTCTCTTATCGAATTCCGCATGAATTTAAATTCTACAAGGGTGATAAAAAACACATTTTAAAGGATATTGCGTATGATTATATACCAAAGGAATTGCTAGAACGTCCTAAAACAGGATTTAGTGTGCCATTAAATGAGTGGATGCGTGGCCCTTTAAAAGAACAATTGGTAACATATAGTAGAGCAGATTTCTTGAAAAAACAGGGAATCTTTGATGGCGTGGAAACACAGAAATTTATTGATTGGTATCTTGCTACCGGAGATAAAGGAGATTTCTCTGGTGGAAATTATTCTAAGACAGCCTGGGCATTTTTAGTATTTGAACAGTGGTATGCAAGATATATGAAGTGATTATAGGATAAAGTAATAGGAGAAGTGTTCGTTTATGTCTGAACCAGTTAGAGTATTGCAGGTTGTTGGTGGAATGAGCCCTGGAGGTATTGAAAATTTCATCATGAACCTGTATGAAAATATAGACCGAGAAAAAATTCAGTTTGATTTTATTGTACATGGTAGAAGTGAGAATGATTATGTGGAACAAATCAAGTCCATGGGAGGAAAGGTATACGAGCTTCCACGTTTGATAAGACATCCAATTAAGAATCTTCATCAAGTAAAGAAAATAGTAAAAGAAAACAAGTATCCGGTTGTAATCAGACATTCTCCTAATGCTCTTGTAATGCCACAGCTTTATGTGGCAAAAAAAGCAGGTGCTGTGACAATTTGTCATTCACATAGTTCGGAAGATCCTCAGAGAATTGCTCACAAACTAGGACAGCTTTTTAACAAAAAGGGCGTGGATGAAAGACTTGCATGCTCAGAAAAAGCAGGAAAGTGGATGTATCAGGATTATTCTTTTATTGTAATCCACAATGCCATCAGCTTTCAGAAGTTTTCCTTTAAGGAAGGGGACAGAGCACGGATCAGAGAAGAATTTGATTTTTCAGATTGTAAGGTGTATGGACACATTGGAAATTTCAACGAGGTAAAGAATCATTTATATTTGATAGAGATTTTTGCTGAAATCGCTAAGCTAGATGATGATGCAAGATTTATCTGTGTCGGAGAAGGTCACCTCCGTCCACAGATTGAAGAAAAGGTAAAGGAACTAGGTCTTACTGGGAAGGTATTTTTACCAGGAACAAGGCGAGATGTAAATGCCTTTATGTCTGCTCTTGATGTGTTGATCTTCCCATCCATTTATGAGGGACTTCCCCTTACTTTGATCGAAGCTCAGGTAGCAGGGTTGCCAGGACTTTTATCAGACCATATTACAAAGGATGTTATTGTAACGGAGGGGCTTTTTGAAATGGCACCAATCGAAGAATCTCCATCTCTTTGGGCGAAGAAGGCAGTGGAGTTAGCCAAGATCACAGACAGAACCTGCCAGCGTGAGAATCTGAAAAAGGCCGGATATGATTTAGAGGAGCTGACTAAGTGGTTTGAAGAGTATATTAAGAAGCTTGTTCAGTAGGAGGAAATTTTTTTGAAAGTATTGTTTCATATAAACAGTCTTGGTCTTGGAGGAGCTGAACGAGTTGTCAGTATCTTAGCCAAGGAATTGTCGGATCGTTCCTATGATGTTGTATTGGCAACGGAGTGGGATGCCGAAAAAGAATATCCATTGGATGAAAGAGTGAAAAGAATCCATGTAGGACTTGTGGATGCGGATGAAAGTAAGGGTAGAATAACAAAAGCTTTTTTACGTTTATTTAGACTAAGAAAGGCTATAAAGGAGGAGAAACCAGACTGTGTGATCTCTTTTTGTAATAAGGCTAATTTTAGAGCGGCATATGCAATGTTTGGATTAAGAAATAAGCTGGTTGTTTCGGTTCGAAATGATCCTAAGAGAGATTATGCTCCTTATAAATTTCCAACGAAGTTTATGGAGCGAAAGGCAGCAGGCTGTGTATTCCAGACACCGGATGCAAAAAGCTTTTTTACAAAGAAGCTGCAGGATAAGGGTACCATTATCTTAAATCCATTGGATCCAAAGTATGCGAACTTATCTGAAAGGCAGCCATTGGCGGTATCGGAGCAGACAACCGAGAATGGTCGTGAAAAGGTAATCGTTTGTGTAGGCCGTATTTCAGAACAGAAGAATCATATGCTGCTTGTAAAAGCATTTCATGAGATTGCAGCCTCTTATCCGGATTACGAACTTCAATTTTATGGAGATGTGCAGACCGAAAGCTGTTATCACAAATTGCAGGAATATGTTTCTAAAAATGGACTTGAGAAGCAGGTTCGTTTCTGCGGAAGCTCTCAGAATCTAGTAGAGATCAGAAATGCAGCATTGTTCGTATTGTCATCTGATTATGAGGGAATGCCTAATGCATTGATCGAAGCAATGGTTATGGGAATTCCAAGTATTTCAACAGACTGTCCTTGCGGCGGTTCCAGAATGCTGATTAAGGAAGGCGAGAATGGTATGCTGGTTCCTGTAAAGGATGTGAAGGCCTTAAAGGAAGCTATGGTTTATATGTTAGAGCATCCAAAGGAAGCAGAGCAGATGGGATTAGAAGCAGCAAAGCTTCGTGAACGTGTACAGTCCGAGAAGATCGCATCAGAATGGGATGCATATTTAAAGGAAATCGTGTAAATGAGTAAAATATGTTTTTATATGGCACATTTAGCCAAGGGTGGTGCCCAGCGAGTAATCGTTAATTTAACTGAATATATGATAGCACAGGGCCATGAGGTTACCATCGTTACCACAAACAAGGCAGATGTAGAATATGACATGCCTAAGGGCGCCAAGAGAGTTATGTCTGATATAGAGAAAGATGAGATCACAGGCAGCAGAATTCGAAACTTTCATCGTCGATTCAAGAAACTGAAAAACGTTTTTAGAAGCGAGCAGCCAGATGTGATCATTTCCTTTATTGGCCTTAATAATATGATGGCTATTGCAACCAATCTTTTTTATAAGACACCAGTGCTTATTTCCGTAAGAGCCAACCCGACTATGGAGTATTATACGAAGCTTCTTCAGTTTATTTCAAAGACATTGTTTATTAAGGCAGATGGAATCATACTGCAGACCAAGGATCAGCAGCGATATTTCCCTAAGGGAATTCAGAAGAAATGTACGATCTTACCGAATCCTTTGAATCCTGAGTTTGTTACAAAGAGTGACAATGCTTCCATTGCCTGGGAAGATAAAAAGCAGATCGTTGCTGTAGGAAGAGTAGATGGAAACAAGAATCACAAGATGCTTATTGAAGCATTTACAAGAGTAGCAGCTGAGTATCCTGATTGGACATTGAAAATTTATGGTGATGGCGAAGATAAAGAAAAGATAGATGCTTTGATTCAGAAATCAGGTTTTGCAGATCGCATCGAGGCACCAGGAAATGTTTCTGATGTTCCACAAAGATTGGAGCAGGCTCGTATCTACACATTAACCTCCAATGAAGAAGGCATGCCAAACTCTCTGATCGAAGCCATGGCCAAGGGTCTTGCCTGCATTTCAACTGATTGTCCATGTGGTGGTCCGGCAGAACTGATTGAAAGCGGTGAGAATGGTATCCTGATTCCGATTGAGGACACAGATGCTTTAGAGAAGGCACTTCGTGATATTTTGTCTAATGAGGAGTACGAGAAGAAGCTTGGCAGTAACGCTGAGAAAGTGAAAGATACCCTTGATCCGAAGAAGGTTTGTAAACAGTGGATGGAATATATTGAAATGGCGATTGATAATGTGAAGTAAAAGGAGGCTTCTGGCATAAGAAGACTATCATTTGTTTACAAAAGAACAGAAGTGCGGTATAAGTAAAAGGCACTTTATATGAGAGAAAATATGTGATTCCAGTGTTTGAAAGACATTTTAAAGAAATGGAAATGGTGAAATAAAAAACAGGGAATGTGATTAATAACTCGCATTCCCTGTTTTTTTATATTAAACGAGGAAAAACGACGAGGAAAAATGGATTTTCAAGGGTCTAGCAGGAAAATTACAACAGTGAGAACGAAAACTGGCTGCACTGTTGTAAAAAACCAGAAAAAATAGCAAGATTAGGGTAATTAGAGGAGAAAAAAACAACAGTACAAGCAAAAAACGCTTATACTGTTGTATTCCCAGCGGTAAAGAACAATAAAGATAAAAGAAACTGAACAGAACGGGAACTGAAAAATTATTCCCTATTCTTCAATAACAAGAATCCTGCCATATAGAATAGTGCCATGTTATAGATGGTATATCGTGGCTGGCAGAAAATAACTGCAGCAACTAATGAAACATTTAAAAGAATCGAAAATAGTACCAACACTCCAAATAAACAACACATCACATTACCTTTAGAAGGGTTCTTTTTTAATCTAAACAATCGAATGATCAACAATCCAATAAATCCTAAATAAGCAATCAAAGAATACCAGTTTAATAGTGTATGCTTCTGTGCAATGGTGGTAACCATTCCATAGCGGAAGTTAGCCTGGAAGATATCTAACACGGCAGGAATATTGGTGAAGAAGAATGCATTGTTCATTTCATTAAGAATCTCGTCTGTTCGATAATTCAACATGTGCTCAGGCACATTCTCTACATTACGCACATATTCCTGAACAGAAGGCCACATGGTGTTGATCTGGATCAGATCATAGTTGTTCATGTAGTGTTCAACCTTAGCACTCCAATTCTTATCTTTTACAGACTGGAAGGTGTAGCCGCCATCGGTACAGGTTGTATAAATATCTGCAGCAAGTTCGCGGATAGAGTCCTCTTCAATATTGGAAAGGTCCTCTTCATCCATAACATAGTAACCAACAGTTGTGATAAATCGGGTATCAGAGGTATGTCTTGCCCATACACCTCGAACCGTGTAATTGTAATAGTAGTCAATTCCCTGTGTACACAGAAGAATCAGAATAGCGGCGACTACAATAGATACAATACTCTTTAACCATGTCTTACGAAGGATCATAACAAGAAGAATTGCCACGATGATCAGTAACAAGCAGATCATCATCTGTTTTCTGGTAGAAATCAGAATAATAGCAAGTAAGATACTGATCACAGCGCTTTTCTTAGTCTGGTCAATTACATATTCTAATAAATATCGAAAGAATATGAGAAACAGCGAAAAGGTTATTCCTTCTGTTAAGATGCTGTTGGAATACATGGCCGCGCGCTGTGCGCCAAAGCGGCAAAGCAGGGAAACCATAAAAGGTAATGCATAGATTACCAGAGTTTCAAGCTTTGAAAGTGAGAGTTTCTTTGTTAAAAAGAAAGTAATGCTCCAGGTAGCAAAGCCAGCCAGGATACTTTGGAATAGAATGGTGGCGAATAAATAGGTTTCGCCTTCACCGAAAATAGATCGAAATAGAGCAAGCAGCAGTGGGTAAAAAGGCTCACGCGCTACGTCCATGATCATATATCCATTGGAATCATTACAGACATCAACCCCATCTACAAAGGCAAAAATAACATAGAATGCCATTGCAAAGAATAATAGCGATAGGGAAAAAATCTGTTTTGATGAAATTTTGTTGTGTTGCATATATTATCTCCAATCGTAGTCATTACCTCAGATTCTTCCAAAAATTATACATATGTTTAATTGCGCGGTCAATAATAAAAAAATATGTTTCATCGCGGAATAAAGGACTTACTTGCACATATAAAAATGAAATGCTATATTATAGTGATAAATCAGGTTTGTTAGAAATGACAGAATATATATAGATAACAGGAGACACAATTATGTGTGGAATTGCAGGATTTTGTAATGCCCCAAAAAACTGGGAGAATGAAATAAATAAAATGAATGAAAGAATGCTACATCGAGGCCCTGATGCAGGTGGTATTTGGCATGATGAAGATGGCAATGTTGTATTAGGTCATAGAAGATTATCTATTGTCGATTTGTCAGAAGCAGGTTCTCAGCCATTTATGTCTGCTAGTGGACGTTTTGTAATGGCATATAATGGAGAAATTTATAATTATAGAATATTGAAACAGAAATTGCTTGATGATGGGAAAGTCGTTTCTTTTAAAAGTACTTCAGATACAGAAGTATTGTTAGAAGCCTTTGAAGCATATGGTATTGAAGAAACCATGAAGGTTGCAAAAGGTATGTTTGCAATTGCACTTTATGATAGAAAAGAAAAAACATTACAGCTGCTACGAGATCGAGTTGGAGAAAAACCGTTATATTATGGATTTGTGAATGGAAGGTTTGTTTTTGCTTCTGATCTAGGTAGTATTCAGGTTTTAGAGAACTTTCATAACCCCATTGAAACAAAGGTTTTAAATGTATATTTCACATATGGTTATATTCCAGCGCCATATTCTATTTATCAGAATATTTATAAATTAGAGCCGGGAACCATGTTGACTATAAAAGCACCATATACAAAAAATGAAGTAACAAACACAGTATTGTGGTCTATGATGGATGTTGCTAAAAAAGGGCAGGAGAATCCATTTAAGGGAACTAAGAAGGAAGCCAGTGAGGAATTAGAGAGACTTTTGAAGAATGCAATTAAGGATCAAATGGTTGCGGATGTTCCAGTTGGGGCTTTTTTATCAGCAGGTATTGATAGTTCCACAATTGTTTCATTGATGCAGGAAATATCAGGATCAAAAAAGGTTCATACCTATACAATCGGTATGAATGAAAAAGGATTTAATGAAGCAGAGATTGCAAAAGAAATCGCAAGCCAGCTGGGAACAGAACATACAGAAATGTATATTGATCAGAATGATGCAAAAGCAGTCATTCCGAAATTGGCAAGAATGTTTGCAGAACCTTTTGCAGATTCATCACAGATACCTACTTATTTAGTCAGTAAGATGACAAGAGAGCATGTGACAGTATCATTAAGTGGAGACGCTGGTGATGAGTTGTTCTGTGGGTATGGAATGTATGCAGATTGTGAGCGTATATGGAATAAGATGAAAGCTATACCATATGGAATTCGTAAACCTATAAGTGAGTTATTGTTGCATAATCCATTTGGAAAAGGGAAAATCTATCAAAACAAGAGTTTGTTACTGGGTTCAAAAAGTATTGAGCAGCTATATGAGTATGCTAACAGAGAAGAAAGAGTGGTACTTGATATTTCAAAGGATAATTCTTTCTGCTCTTTTAAACACAATGAATATCCATACGGTTATTTGAAAGATCCTAAATCCAATATTATGCTGATGGATATGAAAATGTACCATCCAGATGATATCTTAGTAAAAGTAGACAGAACTGCAATGGCAGTATCATTAGAGACAAGAGTTCCACTTTTAGATAAAGATGTTGTTGAATTCGCATGGTCACTTCCTATTGAATACAAGCAAAGTGAAGGTGTAACAAAGAGAGTTCTGAGGGATATTTTGTACAAGCGATTACCAAAGGAATTGATGGAGAGACCTAAGAAAGGTTTTAGTATTCCAATCAAAAGCTGGATTTTGGAATCAGAATTAAGACAATGGGCAGAGGAATTATTGAATCCTGCAGAAATCAAACGCCAGGGAATACTAAATGAAGAAGTGGTTTCCTATATTTGGAACGATTACGTCAATAATGGCGTTTGGAGAGTGCAAATCTGGTATTTACTCATGTTCCAGGCATTCATGAAAGAACAGAATATGTAAAGAGAAAAGAGACATTTCTTGTTGAAAAAATATGCATCAACAAGAAATGTTTTTTGTTTGAATGTATCGATAATCACATATAAGCGATGATTATCAAAACTTGCATATACCCCTTATAAATGATATATTATAAAAGAGTATGCCAATAAACAGAAAGGCTAGAATATGATAATCATTCATGTAGTTGGAGGACTTGGTAATCAGTTGTATTGTTATGCAATGTATCTATTACAAAAAAGTCTCGGTAAAGAAGTTAAACTAGATATTTCAGATTATCTGCCAGACGCAAGATATCCAGAGAAAAGGGATTTGGATTTGTTGAAGCTAACAGCATGCGAACCGGCTATTTGTACAAAGGAGGAGCGTTACGAGTTAACAGATGATTGTTCTTTGTTTTTTAGTAAGGTGAGAAGAAAGTTGTTAGGTACACATATTTCTATTTATCCGGAGAAAATGGATTATGATCCAGAGGTACTTAAAGTTGACTGTGTGTGGCTTGATGGGTATTGGAATTGCGAGAAGTATTATGAAGCAATTTTGCCTAATATCAGAAATAGTATCGCATTTCCGAAGCAAATGTCAGCGCAAAATATGGAGTTCGCTCAGAAGATAGAACAAGAAGAGTCTTGTTTTATTCATATCAGAAGAACAGACTACTTAGATCCGAGTTGTATTGATCGTTTTAATGGTATCTGTACCGAGGAATACTATAGAAAAGCAATTGCATTGGTGAAAAAAAGAAATCCGGATGTGTATTTCTATATTTTTTCCGATGATCTAGAGTATGCCAAAGAATTTCTGAAAGATGAGAGTAATACAACCTTTGTTGATTGGAATAGAGAAGCAGACAGTTTATTTGATATGATGCTCATGAGTAAGTGCAAGTATCATATTTGTGCTAATTCAACCTTTAGTATGTGGGGTGCTCGACTCAGTACACGAAAGAATAAGATGATGATCAGACCTTTAAAGCATGATAACTTTCAGACTCAAACTGCGGAAGAGATGAAAGATCAGTGGAAGAAATGGGTACTGATTGATGCGAAAGGAAATGTGATTTCCTAAGCAACTGGAAAAAGAGGAAAGAGAGTATAAAGAAATGAAGGAACAGGAAAAGAAAGATTGGACAGCGTTAGTAACCCTGGCCAAAGAATATTATGATCATAAAATATGGGGAAAAATGAAAGAAAGAAGCATTATGCAGCTTTCATTTTCCAAAGATGAATGTATTTATGCATGTAGACTACAGACCTATGGTTTGGTATTTTATAAAGATTTAGAGGGATTAAATATCTGGTTAGGAATTCAGGAAGGCGGAGCTGATATTCATACTGCCAACTATATTAAGAGACAGAATTGTATTTCCATGTATTTCAACACAAAGGATGAAATGGATTATGATGAATTAGAAATCTTAAAGATGACAAAGGTATCCTTTAACGATTTGATGCCAGGTTTTGAGGAAAATGAAAGTGGATATATTCCATCCTTGTTGAATACAAAGAAGGTTTCTGAGGTTATCAAATATCTGACCAAATATATGGAAGCAGTAAAGCAGATGGAAGAGGATAAGACTCCATGTCCTAAGGAACCATTGATGTATTCATATCGTCAGGAGAATGATACATGGACTGGAAGTGTAGAAAAAATGCCAATTACTGACTTTTCCATGAAGCAGGAGAAGGTATCAGATATTCTGATCCATACCTTAAAGCGAAACAAGAAGAATTCTCAGATTTGGGAAATCGATGAATATCCATTGTTAAACCCGATTGCAAAGCCTGAACATGAAAAGCTTCTTTTTGCAAGTGTTATCGTTGTGATGGATCACAAAAAGGATTTAGCATTAGGTCATGAAATCAGTACAGTGGATAATCAGGAAACAGTCATGCTGGATTTATTAGCGAAGATGATCAAGGAAATGGGTATTCCAAAGGAAATCATCTTAAATAATCCATTTGTGGATGCCAAGATTCATGATCTTTGTACCAGTATTGGAATTCGTGTTATCTATGGAAATCCAGTATGTGCCCATGAATTTGAAACAGGACTGGATCAGATGTATGCTGATGATAGCTATGAACAGGATATGTACAGAGCATTTTTAGATAAACTGCAGGAGAAGGGCATGGACATTGAAAAAATCCGCGAGGAAGTGCAGTCCATGTCTGAGGAAGAATTCATGCTGAAATATCAGGATCAGTTTATGGATATCCTTGCCAATGATGTTTTTGATGGAGAAGAGTTCTCTTTTGAAGATGATGAGTTCGATGAAGAACTTATGGATGATGGTTATCAGACATTTGACTTTAAGAATAGAAAAGAAAAAATCAGAGCAATTGAAGATTTCTTTGGCACAGGAGTGTTGTATGGAGAATACTTTGATGCAGATGACCGTTTGGTAGAATTTGATTCCAGTGATTGCTCCTGGAAAGAGTTATTGATGGAATGCTCTAAGGATGAATTGACAGAAATGTCAGAAGCTATGGGTGTTCCAGTAAGCAAGAATTCCAAGAAGGAAGTACTTTGTGATGCTATCCAGAGTATGTATGGCTTAAAGCATGAAAGCTTAATCAGCTTATTATCTAAGGATGAGTTGGAATTTATGAAATTGGCATACAAGGAAAGATTTTCAGTAGATTTTGTTATGCTTGATTCAGATCCGACTCTTTCTAAAGATCAGCTCTTGCACCTGCTTTCTTTGGGATTGATAGACGTTTATGCAGAGTTTGAGTTTGATGAATTGACATTGTTTGTATGTCCGATTAGTGAGGTTGATTGGGCCAAAGCCTAATACAACAGAAATTGCAGAATAATAGAAGGGAGATGCTTATGGGATTATACTTAAATCCAGGAAATGAGGCTTACAAGATTTCCAGATATGATGATATCTATATTGATAAAAGTGATATGATCGATTTTGTAAACTCAAGAATTGGGAAACGAAAAAGATATCTTTGCGTGAGTCGTCCAAGAAGATTTGGAAAATCAGTTACAGCAGAAATGCTGACTGCATACTATGATTTAAGTGTTGATTCCAGTGCTCTCTTTTCTGATCTTAAAATTGCCAAGTGTGAATCTTATCATGAACACTTAAATAGATATCATGTTATCTATTTGAATGTTCAGCAATTGATCAGAAATCTGGATAAAATAGAAGAACTTACTAAAAAAATAGAAGAACAAATTCTTAAGGAACTGGAGAAGAAATTTGACTTATCTGATAATCAGTTTGAAACATTAGCGAATGCTTTGTCATATATTTATTCTATTCAGAAAGAAAAGGAGAAGGGATTCATTTTTATTATTGATGAATGGGATTGTGTATTCAGAATTGCGAAGGATATGCATGAGGTTCAAGAGGATTATTTAGACTTTCTAAGAGATTTGTTTAAGGATCGTGTATATGTGAAGCTGGCGTATATGACAGGGATACTTCCAATCAAAAAATATGGAACACACTCTGCATTAAATATATTTGATGAGTATACGATGACAAATCCAATGCAGTTGGGGAAATATGTTGGATTCACAGAGCAGGAAGTAAAGGAACTTTGTGATCAATATCATATGGACTATGAGGATGCAAAAAAGTGGTACAATGGCTATTGCTTCCGGGATAATATTCCAATTTATAATCCTAAATCAATTGTAGATGCTATGGAAAATCAACAATATACAAGCTATTGGACTAGCACAGAAACTTATGAAGCGTTGCAGGTGTATATTGATAGAAATATTGATGGTTTGAAAGAGGCGTTAACTGCCATTATTGGTGGAGAATCATATAAGATTGATACTGGAACATTCCAGAATGATATGACTACTTTTAAATGTAAAGATGATATTCTTACATTGCTGGTGCATTTAGGGTATCTTGCATATGATGATAATACAAAAGCAGTTTCTATTCCTAATGAAGAGATTCGACTGGAATTTGTAAGAGCAATCAAGAATGGTGTTCATTCGGAATTGGCTGATCGTATTGTGTTATCAGAAAAGTTATATATGGATACCATAAATGGAGACGAGAAAAGTGTTGCCAAGACAATTGATGAAGTACATGAGTTCTGGACAACACCAATGTTTTATAATAATGAACAGGCATTACGGAGTGTAATTCGATTTGCATATATCTACTGTATAGATGAATACAAGGAGATACAGGAAATGCCATCAGGTCATGGATATGCGGACATTGTATATATTCCAAGGAAAGGATCCAATAAACCGGCAATGGTTATTGAACTTAAGTGGAATAAGACCAAAGAAGGGGCGATTTCTCAAATCAGGGAAAAGGGTTATCATAAAGTTCTAGAGGGCATGTTGCAGAATCAAGAGCTGATTCTTGTAGGAATCAATTATGATGAAAAAACCAAAAAACATACATGCAAGATAGAGAAAATGAGATAGTGAAGCAAACGTAAGGGTGAGTATATGACAGCAAAAGATAAAAAAAGATTGGAATAGATTATATGAATTAGCAAATCAGTTATTATCAGTGATTACAATGAATTCAGCAATTATTGGACTAGTTCAGGTCCGTATGATGAGATATTTTCTGATATGATATTAAAAGAGAAATCATTGGGATATGAAATGATAGGAATTGGAAAGAATGGAACAAGAGTTGAAGATTACGGTTATTATACCAGTCTATAATGTGAAAAACTACATAGAGAAATGTGTGAAATCCGTATGTGATCAGACCTATTCCAATTTAGAAATCATTCTAGTAGATGATGGATCAACTGATGGCAGTGAGCAGCTTTGCGATGCATTGGCAAGTAAAGATGATCGAATCAAGGTCATCCACAAAGAGAATGGTGGTCCTTCAGATGCAAGAAATGCAGGGGTGAAGGTAATGACAGGTGAATATGTGGGTTTTGTAGACGGTGATGACTGGATCGAACCGCAGATGTATGAAAAATTATTAAAAGCCTGTTTAGAGATGAACTGTATGGTTTCTTGTTGTAGATATAGAGAAATTGTTGATCTTGAGGCTATGGTTGATGCTAGTGAAGCATCCGTTGATCAGCCTATTTGTCTTTCTATCCATGATGCAATGGAAGCATTTATTACTGAAAGTGAATTTCCAGCAATTTACATTAGTGTATGGAGTAAACTATATCATAAAGATATATTAAAAAATGTTTCTTTTTTGAAGGGAAGATTATCAGAGGATATTGTTTTTACAACAGAAGTATTATGTCAGATTGAAAATATAGCATATGTTGATGAAGTGCTGTATGACTATAATAAAATTCGAGTGGGAAGTATCATGAACGAGAAGAAGTACGAACATACTTTTCAACATGAGATACCAAGCTTCCGTGAATCATTTGAAATCATAAAAAAATCAGAAGTGGTAAATGATTTATATGAAATGGCATATTTCTATTTTTATTGGAGACTGTTGTTGTATGCAAAGAACTATAAGAATAAGAAAGATGCGTATGAAATAAAAATGTATGATAAACTTGTAGAGATTTTGATGGAGGAAAAAGTCGCTGTTAAGGCTTCATGTAAGCATCCTTCGATTAATCGTAAGTATATGCTTAGGTTGAAAGTATTTCTTATATGTCCAAAACTATATTGGTTTTTGGATGGATTAAGATAGATATAGAAAAGGAATAATAGAAAAATATATGAAGAACATTATACGTAATCTTAATAAGGTACTAGACAAAAAGCAGAAGCAGCATTTGGGATTGTTAGCAATTCTAATCCTCATTGGCGGTATTTTGGAAACTGTGGGAATTACAGCTCTTACTTCAGTGGCAGCAGCTATTATTTCTGAAGATAATAAGATAGTAATCAAGTTAAAGAATATTCTTCAGGTGGAGGATACCAAGAGTCTTGTGATCACTATGCTGATAGTATTGATCATTCTATATGTAATCAAGAATGGTTTTTTGATCTTCTTAACCTATGTACAGAATAAGTATATTGCCAATAACAGAAATCGTCTTATCAGTAATGTACTTCGAGAATTCTTAAACAGACCTTACGAATTCTACTTAGATGCAGATATTCCAACTGTATTTCGAATCACAGATGCAGATATCCCGCAGGTGTTTGTGCTGTTATTGACGTTGACCCAGATTGCGACAGAGGCAGTGGTAGCGTTGTTTTTAAGTATTGTTTGTCTAGTGGCTTCCTTCGAGATGTCCTGCTTTATGATCATTGTCCTGATTGTGATGACTGTCTTAATGGTAGTAGTCTTAAAGCCACAGTTAAAGAAATATGGACAGAAGAACTTAACCACCCAGTCTAGAATTGCGAAATGGAGAATTGAGGCAATTTATGGTATCAAGGATGTTAAGGTACTTCATAGAGAAGAGTTCTTTGCTTCTCATTATGAAGGAACTGGTGAAACAGGTGCTGTGATTGGAACCTGGTATGCGGTTTTGAATGCACTTCCAAGACTTCTTATTGAAGCAATTTTTATTGTTTGTTTGCTCGCATATATGATCTTTCAGCTGCTTCGTGGTGCAGATGTTGGATATATCGGAAGCCAGTTGGCAGTATTGGCAGTTGCTG
Source organism: Lachnospiraceae bacterium (assembly GCA_045628865.1). Taxonomy (GTDB): domain Bacteria; phylum Bacillota; class Clostridia; order Lachnospirales; family Lachnospiraceae; genus JAZQQB01. Next base: position 59,767 of record JAZQQB010000029.1, read on the forward strand.
CCAGTCGTTTACTTCCATGTGCCAATCGAATCAATACCTACATGGCAACGGTTGCATATTGTGAACCATGCTTGGATTACTTAGCTGAGCACATTGATCTTGATTACTTACGTGAAGCCAATTCCAAAAAGATTGAGAAGATCGATGCTGCTCCATTAAAGCTTCAGGATAAGATTGAGTTATCACACATTGCGTATAAATATCCGAATACAGAGAAATATATCTTTGAGGATGCCGGCATGGTGATTCCAAAAGCCAAGTCAATCGGTATCATGGGAACCTCTGGTTCTGGTAAATCAACTATTGTAGACATTCTGTTAGGTTTATTACATGCAGAAAAGGGAAACATTACCTGTGATGGAAGAGATATTTTTGAGAACTATCCATCATGGCTTGCACAGATTGGATACATTCCACAATCCATTTATCTTGTAGATGAACCAATCAGAAATAATATTGCTTTTGGTGTAGATGATGCGGAAATTGATGATGCAGAAATCTGGAGAGCCTTGGAAGAAGCGCAGTTAAAGGAATTCGTAGAATCCCTTCCAGAAGGTCTTGATACAACTATTGGTGATAGAGGTGTTCGTTTATCAGGTGGTCAGAGACAGAGAATTGGTATTGCAAGAGCACTTTACCATAATCCGGAGATCCTTGTATTTGATGAGGCAACTTCAGCACTTGATAACGAAACAGAAGCAGCATTGATGGAAGCTATCAATGGATTCCATGGCAAGAAGACCATGGTGATCATTGCACATCGTTTAAATACCATTGAGAAGTGTGATATCATCTATAAGGTTGATGAGGGTAAAATTGTAGAAACACAGCTGTAGAAAAGTGAGAGATTATAAAAAATGAGTGAAAAGAAAGTAATTGGAACAGAATTATTAAAGGGACAGGGACTTGGTAACCAGCTTTTTTGCTATGTTACCATTCGAGCTGTAGCCAAATCAATGGGATATGATTTCAGCATTCTTGGAGCGGATACCTTGGCAAACAACATGCATAGCAGCTGTGGTCTTTATTTCATGGACCTTGATCTTGGTGTTCCAATGGAAAAAGAAGATTTTGAAAAAGAATGTTTTGAGAAGGAACATAGATTGTATTTGGGTAATTCGAAGCATGATATTGAACATGGTGCCTATATTACAAATACAGATGAAGCGTTACTTCACAGTGAACCAGGAATTTTATGGGTTGGAAATATGCAGGCAGAAGATTATTTTTCTGCGTATAAAGAGGAACTGAAAGATTGGCTGAAAGTAAAACCAGAATATGACTGTATGGAGTATTCTAAGGATAATCTATGTATTATGCATCTGCGTTGTTCAGATTATATGGATTCACCAGAACTGTTTCTGAAAAGAAAGTATTGGTTAAAAGGTATGAAACACATGAAAAAGATTAATCCTGATATGGAGTTCATGATCATTACAAATGACGTTAAGATTGCCAATAAATTTTTGCCAGGTGTTCCTGCATATAATTTTGATCTTGCAAAAGACTATTCTATTATAAAGAATGCCAAATATCTTTTGTTATCTAATTCATCATTTACTTGTTTTCCAGTATTTACAAGTGAAACGGTAAAGTATATTTTGGCACCTAAGTATTGGGCAAGACACAATGTTTCGGATGGTTATTGGGCTTCAGAACAGAATATTTATTCGGGCTGGAACTACATGGATCGAAAGGGAAAAGTATATACGGCAGAAGAATGTAGGGAAGAATTACAGAACTACAAACGTACTTCGCCTAAGTACAAAAAGTTGAATCAAAAGCTGTCTGGTGTAAGTTTGGTGTTAGCAAAAATCAGATACAAATGGATTCGTTTTACATGGTTCTTTGGAAGAGCAGTTCGTTCGCTCTATAGAAGAATTACAGGTAAACAGTAAGAACGCTAGGAGCAAAATATGTTTTTTAATTCATATATTTTTATTCTGCTATTTTTGCCATTAAGTATAGTGGGATATTTTATATTAAATCATTTTAAACAATATAAAACTGCGACCGCTTTTTTAACTGTGATGTCTTTGTGGTTTTATGGATACTTTAGTTGGTTTTTCTTACTGACTTTGTTGATTGGAATTACAATAAATTTTTCAATTGGAAGGGTATTGTATAAAATGTCGCATAAGGAAATACCTGCCAAGTGCATGAAGATACTTGAAGTGGCTGGTATTTTATTGAATTTATCTTATTTGTTTGTTTGCAAATATTATAATTTCTTTATTGATAATATAAATGTATTGTTTCAGTCGAGTATTCCGTTTTTAAAAATTGCATTGCCGCTTGGGATTAGTTTTTATACATTCCAGCAAATTGCATTTATTGTGGATTCATATCGTGGAGAAACAGAAAAGTACAGCTTTTTAGAATACGTATTGTTTATGAGTTTTTTTCCACAGATTATTCAGGGACCTATCTTATCCCATGCTGATTTTATGCCACAGTTGCGTGATATGGAAAAGAGAAAGGTAAACTATGAAAATCTTTTGAAAGGCTTTTATGGTTTTTCTTTGGGCTTGGCCAAAAAAGTACTGATTGCAGATACTCTAGCATCTATAGATCAGTTGGCAAAGGTTGATATTGTAGATCTTGGCTTAACGAATTCGTGGATTGCATTGATTTGTTATTCTTTACAGCTTTATTTTGATTTTAGTGGATATTGTGATATGGCATATGGTTTAGGGTGTATGTTTAATCTCGATATGCCTGTAAACTTTAATTCTCCATATAAAGCGGTTACAATTGCAGATTTTTGGGATCGTTGGCATATGACACTTACCCGGTTCTTTACCAAATATGTATATTTTCCTTTGGGAGGAAGCCGAAAGGGTGTGATTAGAACTTATGTGAATATTATGATCATATTTATCGTAAGTGGATTATGGCATGGATCAGCATGGAATTATGTTGTATGGGGAATTATGAATGGTGTTGCAATGATTATATGCAGACTATTCAAGAAACAGATTGCGTATATACCAAAAGTGATTTTGGTTATATGTACATTCATTTTTGATCTGTTTCATATGGCTATGTTTAATGCCCAAAATGTTGCACAGGGTAATCTCATTATTAAGCAGTGTTTTGTAGCACCAGTGAAGCCAGTAAAGCAGAGCTTCCTGGATTATTTTAATGGAATCTTTGAGATAAATGCACTTGCAAAACTGGATTTATTCCATTTGCAGACAACATATCCAGCTATGTTATTTTTAGTATTTATTGGTGTATTATTATGTGGTGTTTTCTTTATGAGGAATACACAGGAAAAAATGGCGGCCTATAAACCGACGGCATGGAAAATGGGAGTTACTATTTTCTTGCTGACCTGGAGTGTGATTTCAATGTCAGGTGTTGCCACCTTTTTGTATGTGAATTACTAATTTAGATTAAAAAGTTCGAAGATTTTGGAGAAGAAGATGAAAAAGAAATTTATCATATTTGCTTCTGTCCAAGTAGGGATTTTTTTGCTGATAGCAATTGCAATGATTGTGATTGATCCATATTTTCATTATCATAAGAATATGAAGGGTATATCTTATCAGATGCTCAATGAAAGATATATCAATAATGGTATTAGTAGAAATTTCGATTATACAGGGCTGATCATGGGAACATCCATGACACAGAATTTTAAACCTTCAGAAGCAGAAGCGTTATTTGGCGGAACCTTTATAAAAACTCCTTATGCAGGAGCTGGCTTTAAAGAGCTTTCATCAAATATTCAAATTGCAGCAGATGCAAACAGTGAGCTGAATACTGTCATTATGAGTTTGGATTATGTAGGACTTAGAAGAGACAAGGATTATGTTGCTTATCCGGATATTCCAGAGTATTTGTATGATGATGAGTGGTTTAATGATACTCAGTATATATATAACAAAGAAATACTTTACTATGGGTTGATCAAAACATTGATCAGTACGGCAAAAGGAGAAGAGAGTACTTCGTTTGACAGCTATTCGTCTTGGGCTAGTGAAGAAACAGGTTTTTCTCATATTATGGAATCATATGACCATGATGATTGGATCAGACAAAGAGATATTGGTAATTTCGATTATTTCGATTATGATACAGAATTAGAGAAAGCATATGATAATATTGATCAGAACATCGTAACATTGGTTGAGAATAATCCAGATATTACGTTCTATTTCTTCTATTCGCCACATTGTATTTTGTATTGGGATTCGTTATATTACCAGGATACAATCAAAATGCAGTTGGCAGCAGAACGACAGACATCAGAATTATTACTTCAGTATGATAATGTGAAATTATTTAGTTTCTTTAATGATTATGATTTAATATGTGATCTTAGTTTGTATCAGAATAAGGAACATTATATTGCTGAAGTGAATTCTTTGATTTTACAACGTATGAGTAACGGTGAGTATCAGCTTACCAAAGATAATTTAGATGAATATTCAGAAGCAGAATACAAATTCTATACAGAGTTTGATTATGAGGGATATTACCAGGAATGTTTAGAGGGCCTGCATTAGTCTTCTAAAGCATATAATACATTGACAGGGAGTAGTTATGAAGGGTAAAAAAATTTATCAATTGATATATTGCTTAGGCTTGGCTGTACTGTTTGTGACGTTGTGCAGTCGTTCTTCATTTCTATATCCAATGAATAATTGGGACGATTCCAATTGTTATCTTACAATCGGAAAAAGCATGCTGCACGGAAAGGTATTATACAAAGACATTTTTGATCATAAGGGGCCATATTTGTATTTCCTTTATGGACTTGCATATTTGATAGATGCTACGAGCTTTTTCGGTGTATATTTGCTAGAGATTCTGTCATGTGCCTTTTCCCTTTTTTTTGCCTTTCATATCATAGTGGAATTTGCATCTGGAAAAGCAGGATATATCTTAACACCACTATTTGCAGCAACTGCTCTTTCTTCGGCAAGCTTTTACTGGGGAGGTAGTGCAGAGGAGATGTTCCTTCCATTCTTACTCTGGAGCTTATGGATCTTTGTGAAGAACTGGAAGAGTGATGAAGAGAATGAGTTATCGTTACATGAGATATTTGTTATTGGAATATGTGCAGGTGTTTGGGCGTTAGTGAAGTATACATTGTTACTGTTCTTTGCTAGTATCATGATCTTGTTATTGCTTCATAGAATTTATGAAAAAGATTTGAAGAATGCTCTGAAGTATTGTATTGCATTTTTCCTTGGATTTGTACTTGCCTTTATTCCTTGGGTGATTTATTTTGTGAGCAACGGTGCAGTAAAGGACTGGATTGACAGCTATATTCTAATCAACTATAAATATGCTAGCGGTGATTCAGCTTCTAAAGGTGTTGGAGCTACCATCTATAACTGGGTTATGACTCTTTACTGGGATATTTACTACAACCCATTCTATATGATATGGGTGATTGTAGGGATGTTTGGTGTAATCTTTGGAAAGAGGAAGCATTGGATCACCAGGTTTGATCTATGGGTTATTTTTGGACTATCTTTCGTAGGTATTTATTTGAGTGGAACCATGCTTAAGTACTATGCACTTCCTCTTTGTATATTTGCTCCAATAGGACTTGGAATGGCTGGAAGATTTGCTGGAAAACTTTTAAAGAATGGTCTGAGCGTTAAGGCAGTGGCAGCATTAAGTTCTGTTATGGTATCGATATCAGCGGCAGGAGTTTATAAGCTATCTAACAATGTTTCCTTTATGAAAGAAACGGATTATTATCTATTTACATTTAGAGATATTATTTTGGAATCAGAGGATCCTAGCTTATTAAACTATGGTTGTCTTGATGCTGGATTATTTACCTTATGCGATATTCAGCCAGAAATGAAATGGTTTCATCAGGTAAATGCTCAAATTCCAGAAATGTTTGAAGAACAGCAGAATGCTATTGATCATGGATTGACAGAGTATGTATATGCTAGAAGTGATAGGTATCCTGCCAATATAGATGTTCATTATGAGTTGGTTTCACAAATTCAGACAGATGTAACAGGTGTGGATTTTACATATTACTTGTTTAGAAGGAAATAGAACATGGAAAAGATAAATGGAAGATTGCAGCTTAAGAACGTAACCTTGGTTGCAATGACAAGCGTAAGAATTGAAGAGACGATAGATGCATTATTATATAGTATGAGGGAGATTGACTATGCGGATGTGATTCTGATCACACATAAAAAGCCTAAGAATCTGCCGGATTCTATTCGTTATGAGCATATTGAAAAATTAAAGAATATCAATGCATTTAATTATGACTGCGTTTACAGGTTAGGAGACTATATCCATACTGACTTTGCTTTATTGGTTCATTCAGATGGGTTTGTAGTCAATCCAGACAGCTGGCGAGATGAGTTCCTGGATTATGATTATATTGGATCACCATGGCCTAGAAATAGAGGCGAATGCGACAAAAGTCTGCGTACGCCGGATGGAGAAGAATGTCGAGTGGGTAACAGTGTTGGAATCCGAAGTAAGAGATTATTGGATTATCCCAAGAAGTATAATATGCCATGGATACCAGACTTAGATGGAACATACAACGAGGATACCTTTATCTGCTGTAGAAATAAAAGGGTATTTGAGGCTGCTGGAATGAAAATAGCACCATTAGAGGTTGCCATGTATTTTGGCAGGGAGAAGGAGATTGAAGAAGCTGAAGGGAAGGATTTAAAACCATTTATTTTCCATAAATGGTGGGGTATAAACGAGCAGTATCCGAACTTTAACAGACCAGTCAAGGTGGATCCATTCCATAAGGCTTGGAGATGGTTCCGTAAGGTAACGAAGCTAGACCAGAAGGATAAAGGGGAACAATAAGATGGTATATGATTGCTTTCAATTTTTTAATGAATTAGATATTTTGAAATTAAGACTTCATATCATGGATCCAATCGTGGATTATTTTGTGATCAGTGAGGCAACGCAAACCTTTTCAGGAATGAAGAAGCCTCTTTATTATGAAGAGAATAAGGAAATGTTCAAGGAGTTCGAACATAAGATCATTCATATTGTAGTGGATGATACGCCAAAGGAATTGACTTATACACACGATAGAGATAATTTTCAGAAGGATGCTGTAGCAAGGGGATTGAAGAATTGTAAGGATGATGATGTTATTATCTTTAGTGATCTAGATGAGATTCCGAATCCAGAAACTGTAAAGAAGTTACTTCCAGAGATTCAGCCAGATAAGATTTATCATATGGCTCAGAATTTGTATTATTGCTATATAAACATGTTAGAGGTTTCAGGAAGCTTACTTTCATGCACGGGCGAATTTGATGGTATTACAGAAAAGAAATGGCTTGGAACAAAGATTTTTACCTACGGATATTATAAGAATTTGGGACTTGGATTGAACAGGTATCGTTTTCCAGAGAGAAAGGAAGACGGAATCCGAGTGGCTGATGGTGGATGGCACTTTGGTTATATGGGAGGTCATGGTGAGACTGATGTGAAGAAGCGTGTGCGGGAGAAGGTTATTTCTGCAGCACATCAGGAGGTAAACAACAAAGAGACCTTAGCCAAGGTAAAGGACCAGATTGATGATGGTAAGGATCTTTTTGGCCGTGAAGCTGAGTTTATTCGTACAGAGATTGATGATACTTATCCGGAATATTTAAGATCGCATTTAGCAGAATATGAGTATCTGATCAAGAAACCAGATACAGAAGAAGAACGTATAGCTAGAAAAAAACGTGAGGAACAGCGTGAGAAGAAAGCTAAGATGAAACGTGCGATTAAGAATGTGATCAAGAAGATGATTGGCAGGAAATAATCCAAGAGGGTAGTAATGACGGGTTTGAAGAGCGAGAATAAAAAGATTATTTTATATATTTTGTTGTCATTGAATATGCTTGTAATTTTAGCGATGATGTTTCTTATGATTAAGAATATCTGTTTAAATTATGATGAGTTTTTCAGTGTAAATTGGACGGCTTTATCCTGGAAAGATCTGATGGCAACATTAAAAGCGGATGTGCATCCTCCGCTGTATTATGTGGGATTGAAGCTGATTCGTACAATCTTTGGAACTGGTATCTTACCAGCCAGAATTTATTCCCTGGTGCCATCCTTGTTTCTTGTATTGCTCACTTTTTTGGTAAAAAGAGAACTGGGTTGGAAGGCTGCTTTCTGGTATCTGAATTTCTTAATGGGGAATGTTTTCTGGTTTCAGAAATCTACAGAAATCAGAATGTATCCATGGTTGGCATTCTGGTGTGTATGCAATGCTTTCTTCTTTTATGAGGTAATGCAGCATAAGAAGAGAAAATACTGGATCTTATTTGCAGTATCTGGAGTGGCAGCAGCCTATACGCAGTACTATGGCATTCCATTGATGGTTTGTACCTATATTGGTCTTGGACTATGGAGCTTCTTTTCTAAGGATAAGAAGAATATTATCAGCTGGTTATTGGTATGTGGCGTGACGGTTCTATGTTATCTGCCATGGTTGCCAGTTGCTTTTTCGCAGATCTTTACAGTTACAGGTAATTACTGGATACCATTTCCGGAATCTAAGGTATGGGTATTGATGGAATTGGTGGATAGTACCATTCCTTATGTGACATATGTTTATATGTTGATCCTGTTATTGATGCCAGTGCTTGCATTTGTGCTTTTCTTGCTTTTAAAGGGACAGAATAAAGCAAGAGCGTGGTGGATGCTTGTTACTGTTTCAGGAGTATGGTTTACCTGGGCAATTGGTATGGGATATATGCTATTAAAGGATAGACCAGTACTTGTTTCCAGATATCTGATTGCAGGGCTGATCGTATTTATGCTTGGTAGTGCTGCATTTATGGAGAAGGTTCCAGCGGTAGTAGTGGCATTGTTTTGTGGTGTATTTTTTGTCACAGGAAGCAACTATTTTTACCAGCGTTATGACAGTGTTCGACATGATCAGACTGATAAGCTACTTGCTTTTTGTGATGATAATATTAAGGAAACTGATCATGTATATTTCTGGGAAGATGGATATGGATATTTAAGCTTCTGTATGAATTATTACATTGATTCAGAGAATATTCATGAAATGAATTCTAATAATCGCGAGATGGAAGAAGATGCAACCATTTGGTTTTTCCAGAATGAGCGTGTGGATGGAAATGAGAATGTAAAGCAGATAGAGAGTGAGATGGAATATGTTGGAGAGTACGCTTTCGGATCAGAAAAGGTCTGGATCTATAGAAAAGAATAATACAACAGGTATCTTAACGTGTATTGGTGATATCTGCTTTTGGTTGGGATTATCTTTAGAAATCCTGATGCTGATCTTAGATAAGAGCAGTTATATTGTAGTACATCTTGTGCTATGGTATCGGATCGGTTTTATTCTTTTAGGAATCAAGTTTGTATTGGCAAGGCCTAATAAGAAGGAACTTCTAGCAATCATTTTAATGGGAGCACTTGGATTGATTTCTAAGTATACAACAAATCGAGAAGATATTCTAAGGGCTGTGATGATCATTGGTGCAAGCAGTAAGATGGATTTAAAGAAGGTTATGAAGGTAACCTTTTGGGAGACACTTGTTGGATGCGTGGTTATTGTTTTACTTGCTTTTTGTGGTATTGGTGGAGCAATTAAAGCAACGGAGATTTATCGTGGAGGTGGTATTCCAGAGACAAGATATATGTTTGGAATGGGTCATCCAGGTGCATGTCATTGTATGGTTTTGATGTTACTTCTGCTATGGACTTATGTTTATTATGAGAATTCTAAGTGGTGGCAGCATTTGATTGGTTTGGGGTTAAATGCTTTGGCATACTATTTTACAGATTGTAATCAGGCATTTTTAGTAGGTTTGGTAGTAACCGTTGCAGCAATACTAATGAAGTATTGTTCATGGTTTCAAAAAAACTGGTTTTATGTACTGGGAATATGTATATGGGCAGTATGTGTACTATTTAGTGTCTTTGCGGCAAAGGTAGGAGTAAGTATACCAATCATGCGTACCATAGATCATTTTGTATTAAATGGACGTCTTCAGTGGGGAGAAACATATGGTAAGATAGCGTATTGGTCTGCGTTTGGAAAAGAAGCATATCAGGAATTTTTTGATATGGGATGGATAAGACTTTTTTACTGGTATGGTGTTGTTCCTGCAATTTGCTATCTTGTTGGAGTGGTTGTAATGTTTCTTGAAATAATGAAGAAGAAAGATGCTCCAGCGTTGATCATTATGACTGCATTATCGTTGTATACCTTGTTTGAGGCACATATTATGTCTCAAATGGTTGGTAGAAATTATATGCTGATTTTCATGGGATTTTATGTTTTTGGAATGTTACATGAAAAAAAGGGAGATATTTACTAAGAAAAGGACTTGCCTCATTAGGTAAGTCCTTTTCCATAAATTTGCATCATTTTTTTATACGATACTTCAGGAGTATACAATTTTTCATAAGTATCTCTACAATATTTCTGAATCGTAGAAATTCTATTAGCATCAGTCTCTAACCACTTCACACCATCACACAAAGAATCAGAATTTCCAGTTTTAAATAAATAGCCATGTTTCTCATGTTCTAAGATGCTGGCAATATTGGCAGAATCACTGGCAATAATAGGAGTGCCAAGAGCCATACTTTCTACAATGCTCATTGGGAAGCCTTCGTACCAAAGGGTAGGAAGTATCATTGCCTTGGCATGTGCTAAATATAAAAGCGCTTTATCGTGTGGTGTAAAGCCAAGGAATGTAATATTCTTACAATCATATTTTTTGATATAAGCGTGGACTTCATCATTTTCAGGTCCACTTCCAAGAATCACTAATTTCCAATCAGACATCTTTCTAAAGGCATCAAGCATTACAAAAATCCCCTTAACCTTTTCGATACGACCAACATAAAGATAGTAGTCACCAAAGGACTGAATCTGCTCAAGTACTTTAGCATCTTCTATCAAAACAGGCTTTTCCAGATAATTTGGTTTTACTTGAATCTTATCTTCTGGCAGATGAGGAATCATTCTGGATTTCTGGAATTCTGTCAGTGCGATATAAGCATCAGGCTTTGAGAAGGTTTTCTTCTTTCTGTGAAAGGCTGTCATAAATGCAACAAGTGCTGTCTGAACCTTGGAGTGTCGATAGCAGCTGTGCTTGATAGAACAGGATAAGCCATTGGATAAGCAGTCTTCACAAATCTTTTCATCACGAAACAGAATGGCTCCCGGACATACAAAGCGAAAGTTGTGAAGGGTCTGTACAAGCTTACAGCCCTCTTTCTTTGCAGCATAGTAAACGGACAAGCTGATCAATGGAAGGGTATTGTGTACATGAACGATATCAATATGATTCTCACGAATCATGCGACGGACTTCCTTTACTGTTTTTACGGAATATATGGTTTCAAAGGGAAGAAGAAGCTTTCCAAACTTTCCTCTTGATTTCAATTCATCATTGTGACGTTCATATAAATAGACCTTATGACCATGCTTGGTAAGTAAAGTAGAATCCTGTGCAACGACGGTATCTTCACCACCTGCGAACTGGTATTTATTATGAACGATTAGAATATTGTATTTCTGGGACATAAATAATGAAACTCCTATAGATTAATATATAATCAGTTTATCATACCGAAAAAAAATATGATAGTATTCCTATAATTTACTTTTTTTTTATACCAAAAATTGATATGAT
>JAZQQB010000030.1:0-2501 GCA_045628865.1 Lachnospiraceae bacterium
AAAATTTTGTGTACGTGTTTCGTAGGTGTACGGTTTCTGCTTAATAAGTCGCACCGTACTTTTTATGATTTGTACCAATGTCATGCCATTCTTATGGTAAAAACCACACAAGCCTATCACTCCGATAAAAGGCATCATCATTGTTATGGCTGCATTGATATTCATCCCAAAATAAAAATGGAGCAGAAGTATTCCTCCTGCTCCGGTAAATAGTGCACCGCCCCCATAAAGACATTCCCTAAAGGAGAGTCCTTTGAAGAACTCGTCTTTAAAGGCGGCCACATCTGGATTCAATTGTTTTGTCATTTGACCCTCCTGCTGTTTGTAATAAAAAAAGACTACCAGCATTGATAGTCTAATAAGTAGCATATTTTATGAAGGTAACATAATAAAATCTGTTTCCTCTTTATGCTTTTCATACGTTTCCTTTGTGATAACAATTTGGTATTCATCTTCATAACATATTTCATCTGTCGTCAAATAAAAATCTCTAAATCCTAGTACTAGATCTTCTGAGAAATCAACAAGAATTTCATTTATGTTTGCTATCGTATCTACTACCGCTGAAAATTCATCTTCCTTGTAAAGACAAATATGATTATCCGCATCATTTGTATATATTTCTGGTGGAGAAATAGTACTAAGTTCACCTGCAAAATCAAGTAACTCTAATACAAGCATATTATCTTTGTGATCTAACATCGCCTTTTCAAAAACATTTTCGTCCTCTGTAGGTTTAATGTCAATCACTAAACATAACAACATATTTAGTGAACACATATATCCACCAACCGTTTTCCCTTCCGATTCGCTAAATGTTTCTACGCGTACATATCTTGTTTCTTCATTCATATTTCAACAACATCCTTCCATATGTTAATTCATTATATCAAAAATAAGTTAAATTTACTAACTTTATAAATTAAATGCTTTCTGCATTACACTGTCTGACATCTTCACTGCTGATGCTATGGCTCCCATCTTAAGGCAATACTCCATAAGTCGCACCAATCCATTCTCTGTATCTATCGCTATCACATCAATAAATGATCCTGAAATTGAGATAACCACTGCTATCATCAAAGCAGATAATACATAACCAAAGAAGGTACGAATGTAGGAATATCCTACCTGAGCTGTTCCACCGCCTGCAGCAAGCGTTGATAATGCAAGTCCAGCAAATGGTGCTATCATATAGATTTTCAAAATACGATTAAGTACTGTGATAACTACCATAAACGCACATACCGCAGAAAAAATAAAGAACAATAGCGATGTCATAAAACAAAGCATTGTTCCAAAATCTCCATCAGATATATATTCATAAGCCTTGGCTCCATCAAACGAAAATGCCATCGTTGTATTCTTTCCAAGTATTGCACTCGTAAGGCTCTGGCCCCATGAGAAGAACTTCGGCATCCACGACAATGCAAGGCTCATTACATTAGACGTAATAATTAGCCTTATAAACATCTTTATGGTCCTGTCAAAAGTCAAATCTGTGTGCAAATCACAACTATCTCGACAAAAACCATAAAGAAAGAATACAACCATCAAAGCTACTGCTACAGCATTAAGTGTGGTGTACATCGTAGAAATTGACTTCCATACTGTTTCATAATCTCCCGATGCAGGATTCTTAAGAAGTGCATCACTTCCAAGTTTAATCATATCATTCCAGATATAACCCGCAGCTTCAAAGAATCCTTTACCACTAAAGAAATCTCCCAGATCAGAAAAGAATCCGGTTACGGAATCCCATAATCCCAAGTTCATCACCCCCTTTGGCTGGATTCACACCATCTTAGAAATTAAGTGTAGCAGCTGAGTTTAATCTTAGTGTCACTCTCTTTTTACCATTTGCAAATGTGACGGTACCAATTCCTTTTGGTGCCTTTGTCTTTTTGACAGTAACCTTATAAGCTCCACCTTTAATGCCTTTTACTGTTTTGTAGCCTAGCCACTGAACACCAGTAACATTGCCTGATTTACCAATATAGGCACAATTAGAACCCTTGATATATACCGTAAATGTGGTTGCATTCTGCTTAACAAATACGCTGTCCGTTCCATTACATGCAGTTGCAAATACCTGTCCATTCTGTGGTGTCGTATATAATCGACCACAGGCTTTCGCATTCATTGGTGCTGTCGTAGCTGTTCCAAGAAGCATTGCAGCACACATAACACCTGCTAAAATCTTTTTCATTCTCATAAAACATCACACTCCTAATAAAGCTAAGATTGAAGGTACCGCAACCATGATTAGTCCACCAACAACCTTTTTAATTGCCTGGCTCTGCTCTGATGTCTGGTGCGCTGCATAGGCTGTACCAAAGTCCAACAATCCCCACGCAAGGAAGATAACTCCTACACCACCAACACATCCAAGAACCAAATCCTTAATTACATTAATTCCATCTGTAACATCCGATACTCCAGTATCTGTTCCACTTTTCTTTTTGTCCGCTGCAAACGCTACCATTGGATTAGATAACACC
>JAZQQB010000031.1:0-4341 GCA_045628865.1 Lachnospiraceae bacterium
CTTCAGGAAACCTTATCAAGAATTGATACTGAGCTGCTTGAAATCAATGAAGAAATGAAACCATTGCAAAAGCTAAAAGAACAGTTCGAAAAGGTAAACGCAGAGGCTTCTGCATTGTTAAACAAAACCAATTCTTAGCCATTGCAGTGGGCAGAAGACTGTCCACTGTTTTAGCAAGCACTGAATTTGGCCGTCCAAATTCAATTATTCAGGGATAACTCCCTAAAACCCTGATAGAAAGGAGATCATGACATGACAATATTTACGCATTTTCTAGCATTCGCAACTGGATCATTCTGTGGAATGTTCCTTTTATTGCTGGTTCAAGGTGCATCAATGATGGATAAACAGTATGAGAAAGAATAACTACAAGCTAACTGTCTGGACGAGTCAATCCGAGATAGAAAAGTTCAATTTATTATGTAAAAAGTACCAGGTTACAAAGACTCAGATGATCCGGTCTCTTATCAATCAGGTCACTCCCCCTTCTCCCAATAAGGAGATGGATGAAGTTATAAACCAGCTTCGCTACATTGGCAACAACTTAAATCAACTTGCAAGAAACGCTAATGCTTCTGGAGAAATTGACACATTAGCTTATCAGCAGAATACAGATATGCTTTATGGTGTGATAGTTGAAATCAAGGAAGCAATATCAAAACCAGCTATGGTAATCGAGGTGATGATTGATCATGGCAATCACTAAGATATGGGCAATCAAAAAGAATGTTTCAGCAACACTCAACTATGTTGCCAACAAGGAAAAAACAGAAACAGGTGATGATGAATTATCTAAAGCTCTCACCTATCTGAACCACGATACCTCCACCGAAGAAAAGTGCTTTGTGACAGGAATCAACTGCAGTCCTTCTACTGCTCTTAAAGAGATGATTGCCACAAAGAAACGCTTTGATAAAACCGATAGCATTCAGGCATTCCATGCAGTTCAAAGCTTTATGCCAGGAGAAGTTACACCAGCTCAAGCTCATCAGATTGGTGTAGAACTGGCAAAAAGATTGTGGGGAGAAAAGTTTGAAGTTGTTGTTGCAACACATCTGGATAAGCACCATCTTCACTCACATTTCGTTATTAACTCCGTTTCCTTTAAGGATGGTAAACGATATTACGACAACAAGGATTCCTATAAGAAATTCAGGCAGCAGTCAGATATACTTTGCCAGCAATATGGATTAAATGTTGTTGTTCCTGGCGGTAAAGGAATGAACCATTACAAGTATCAGATTGAACCCAAAAAGAGAGATTTGATTTCAAAGGATGTTGATTATGCTCTATCCAGATCAAGAACAATGCAGATGTTTATCAGAGAATTAAAAGCCATGGGATATGAAGTTAAACAAGGTAAACATTTGGTAGTCAAACCAGTATGGGCTCAAGGATATTTTCGCTTATACAAACTCCATGGCGATAAATACTCAACTGAAAATATAATCCAAGCTATTGTGCAAAACAGTTCTATCAACTGGGAACCTTTTTCCTATGCAACCTATCCAAAAAAAGAAGCGGAAAAGCTTAGAGGTTTCAAGGCTCTCTACTTCAAATACATGTACATGCTGGGAATACTCCCTAAAGCTCAAAGCAATAAACCAAAAGTCCATTTTTATTTAAAGGAGGATTTACTTTATATGGATGAGATAACTAAGCAGGCAGATTTTCTTAGCAGAAATCATATTGAGTCTTCAGAAGACCTGGAAGCCTATAAGACTTCTATCTCTGATAGATACAATTCTCTGATCAACGAAAGAAAAGCTCTGTATGGAAAGATCAAACGCTGTCGAAACGAATCGACAAAGATATTGCTTGAAGAAGATATAAAAGCAGTTACAAATGAGCTGGCTGAATTAAGGAAGACCATCAAGCTCTGTGATCAGGTTGAAAGCAGATCGCAGAAGATGGAAGAAAATCTTAATAAAGTGGAACAGCTTGAGAACGAAACAAAAGAAGAAAACAAAGAAAAAGAAAGGAAGGTAATTTAAATGAACAGTGCAGGTGATACAGCTGATCAGATGATGAAGATGACGCTTGAAGGCATCGAAGTTGCAGCAAAGGTAGTCATTGCTGCCGGTGGAAGTGCAAGCAAATCATTAGCAGCAACCTTGTATGCAATCATCACTGACAACAAGAAAGTTAAAGGTAAAGCAAGACTGGACGCCATGCTGAAAAGTGGTAAGGAACTTAAGGTATTTGCCATTCGTCATCAGGATCTTAAGAAATTCTGTGAAGAAGCAAAACGTTATGGTGTTCTTTACTCTGTCCTTAAGGAGAAAAACAATACCGATGGCATTTGCGACATCATGGTTCGTGCTGAAGATGCATCAAAAATTTCCAGAATTGTAGATAAATTTGAATTGGCTACAATTGATACAAAGGCAGTCAGGGAATCTATCATGGCTAGTAGAAAGCCATTTGAAGGTGTTCCAACACTTACCGAAAAAGAACACGATGAACTTGTTAACAAGTTGAGGGAGGAGTTGATAAACCCCGCATTCGCTCAGACGGTGAAAAGCGACAATCCGTTAGAGCCTACCTCAAACAAGTCAGTCGCTACTAAACCATCTGTTCGAAAGGAGTTAGCAGGAATCAAAGCAAAGCAGAAGATTAGACATACTACTCTGCCAGAGAATAGAACTAATAGACCTAAGATGCCGAAGAAAAAGAAAGCAAAGGTGAAATAAATGATGTTTTCCAAGAAACAAAACGAACCAATATACAAGCCAACACTGGACTCGCTGGAACAAAGACTGCTTATCCGTGCTCTAACAGATCTAAAAGAAAAACAAATCAGAGAAGAAAAGTCCTATGACTTCATTGACTCCCTGATTGTAAAAATCTGTGACAGCGAGATTAAGGATTCAAAGAGAACTTATGAACAAAGATTCTAACTTTGAACTTGGTGCATTTACATTAGGCGCAATACCAGTCATATGGTTTGGATTGATGGTAGCTCCATATATGAATGAAGGATTGGTTGGATTACTAAGCAATATTGACTTAGCACTTGCCAATCCTTTTTCTATTCAGCTATGTGATCAGACAATAAAAACTATCATTAGATTTCTGCTAATCTATGCAATTGGAATCAGCATCTATTACTCAACAAAGAGAAACTATCGTAAAACCGAGGAATATGGATCTGCTAGATGGGGTAAGACTACCGCTGTCTGCAATAAGTACAAAGACAATGATTATCTTCAGAATAAACTATTTACCCAGAATGTAAGAATGCGATTAGATGGTAGAAAGACACGAAGGAATACAAATACCATCATCATCGGTGGATCAGGTGCTGGCAAGACCAGATTCTATGGCAAGCCAAACATCATGCAATGCAATACGTCATTTGTAGTGTTGGATCCCAAGGGAGAAATACTTGCAGATGTTGGCTATCTTCTGGAAAAGGAAGGCTATGTCATTAAGGTTATTGATCTGATCGATATGACAAAAAGCCATGGCTACAATCCATTTGAGTATATTAAGGATGATAAGGATATTCTGAAGCTGATTACTAATCTGATCAGAAATACAACTCCTAAAGGAAGTCAGACAAACGATCCGTTCTGGGAAAAATCAGAAACCGCCCTTCTACAAGCATTAATGCTTTATCTTTATCACGAAGCGCCAAAGGAAGAACAGAACTTCACAATGGTTATGGAAATGATTGGTGCTGCTGAGGTAAAGGAAGATGATGAAGAATATGAGAGTCCATTGGACGAACTATTCCATCGTTTAGGAATGAGAAATCCAAACTCTTTGGCATGCAAGCAATACAGGATTTACAAACAGGCTGCTGGTAAAACCGCTAAATCAATTCTGATTTCAGTTGGTGTAAGACTGGCAGCTTTTAATTTAGATTCATTGGCATCCATTACTACTTTTGATGAGTTGGAACTTGATAAGATTGGTGATCGAAAGACTGCGCTATTCGCAGTAATTCCAGATGATGATTCAACATTCAATTTTATTATCGGCATGATGTACACTCAATTGTTTCAAGCACTTTATATCAGATCGTTTAATATGCCGGGAAAGATGTTACAGGTTCCTGTTCACTTCTTGATGGATGAATTTGCAAACGTTGCTCTACCAGATGAATTCGATAAGATTCTATCCACTATGCGAAGCAGAAACATTTCAGTATCAATCATTCTTCAGAATCTGGCGCAAATTAAAACATTGTATAAGGATTCCTGGGAATCCATTGTAGGTAACTGCGATGAGCTTCTTTATCTTGGTGGAAATGAGCAATCAACACATAAATATATTTCAGAACTGCTAGGCAAGGAAACACTGGACACTAATACATTTGGTAAATCCAGTGGATCT
>JAZQQB010000032.1:0-3321 GCA_045628865.1 Lachnospiraceae bacterium
TCTGTTACAAAGTTTCTTTCTTCCATTTTATTCATTTCACGATCTGCCTGGTCACTGTGGAAGGTACCAAGAACTTTTAACAGGCGACTATGGTAACCATAGCTGTATTCGTTACGATTTTTGTGTACTTCATCATGCTGAAAACAATAAAAATCACACATTCCACTCAGCTCTTTCATCTTCATTTTAATATCTAAGATTTGATCCATCAAACCTGCGTTTGAACTATGATCCATGTTTTCCTGTGTTTGTTGCATAATAAAATTACCGAAAGTTGCAAACCAAAAACGGAGAATGTTGCATCTCCATTTTGGAGAATGTTGCAACTTCACCAAAACAGGCTTTCTTAGCCTGCTTTGGTGAGGCTGTAACATTAAAAGATCCATTGTAAACATTTTCATAAACCATTAACCTTATCTTTGTTGTAGCGAACAATAAATGATAAGGAGGAAAGGAGAATGACAACTACAATGGATCAGATACATCGTATCAGAGAATTGTACTATCAACAAGATAAGAATATCTCTGAAATAGCATCTGAGACCGGTTTTAACTGGAAAACGGTCAAAAAATATGTGGATATGGAGGACTTTAGTACTCCTCCACCTAAGCCGGCATCAGCAAGAACTCACGAATCTAAACTGGATACTTTCAAACCTTTGATCGATTCCTGGCTGGAAGCTGATAAACTGGCACCACGCAAACAACGTCACACGGCAAAACGTGTTTTCAATCGACTTCAAAAAGAAACAACCGGCTTTGATTGCAGCTATCGATTAGTAGCTATGTATGTAAGTCAAAAAAAGAAGGAACTCCACCTAAATAAAAAGGATGGCAGCATTCCTCTTCAGCATCGCCCCGGTGAAGCGCAGGCTGATTTCGGTTATGCAGACTTTTACGAAAACGGAAAACTTTATCACGATGCTAAATATCTTGTCGTAAGCTTTCCATACAGTAACGGCGGTTATCTCCAACTTAATTATGGAGAAAATCTTGAGTGTTTACTCGAAGGTCTCACAGCTATTTTTGAATATATTGGTGGTGTCCCTACTGAAATCTGGTTTGATAACACCAGGACCATTGTTACCGAAATCATCAAAGGCGGTGGACGAAATCTTACAGAGCGTTTTCAGCGATTCTGTGAACATTACCGGTTTAAACCGGTTTTTATGAATCCTGAATCTGGCTGGGAAAAGGGCAATGTTGAGAATAAGGTTGGTTATCTCAGACGCAACGAACTTGTCCCGGTCCCACGCTTCAAATCTCTTAGAGAAGAGAATACGTATCTTCTGACACTGTGTGATTCAGATATGAAACGTGAGCATTATGATGATGATTCAGGACGCTTTATCAGTGAACTCTTTGAAGAGGATAAAGCAAGGCTTTTATCACTTCCATCAGTTCCTTTTGATACAGCATGTTACACTGTGGCAAGGACTGATAAGTATGGCAAGTTTACACTTGATAATGGAATGCATCGTTATTCAGCTTCACCAGCATTCAGCGAATGTGCCATTAATCTTAAGATTACTTCATCGCAGGTCATTGTGATGAATCCTGATATGAAGGAGATCGTGAGGCACAAACGTCTTTATGGTAATGATCATGAAAGAATGGACTGGCTTCCATATCTTTCATATATTGCCAAGAAGCCCCGGTCTCTAAGAAATAGTGGCATATATGATATGATGCCGGCTTCAATGCAGCAATACATGGATAGCTGCAGTAACAAAGATCGTGGAAGAGCATTAAAAACACTTGCAGAACTTACTGCACGGACAGGTTTTAATAGTGCTCTTTCTACAGTTGACGAAGCAATACGCTTTAATGCAACAGATCCCGACAGCCTTGAAACTCTTTACCGAAGAACTTATTCAGAGGTGCCAGTAATACCTCTTATCGATTCTTCTGAACTGCCAGACCAAAAGATTATCCCGTTCAGGAATGATCTGAAAAATCTGGATGCCTTCCTTATGAGAGGAGGCGCATCTAATGGATAATCTGCAACAGGAAATCGCTGAAGTATGCAAAGCTTTAAGATTATCATCGAATCTGGCTGAACAGGCCCTAATCCTTGATGGTGAAACACATCAGGAGTATATACTTAAGCTTTTTACTAATGAACTTGAGTACCGTAAACTTCGAAGACGAACAACAATGCTTAATACTGCTGGATTCCCCAGACGCTATACAGTGGAGGAATTCAAAACGGACGAAATCGATTTTCCGGTCGGAGTTTCTCTTGATTCTCTGCTTAAACTGGATTTCTATCATGGTGGTAAAAATATCGTCATGTATGGCGGCTCAGGCACTGGCAAAACAATGCTTTCAATCCTCATTGGAATATCTGCATGTAATCAGAACATACCTGTTAAGTTCTATAGAACCGCAGGATTGATAAATCTTTTTTCTGAATGTCAGACTAAAGGTACTCTGACACAACTGAAAAGAAAACTAAATAGTGCATCCATAATCATCCTTGATGAGTTTGGCTATGTTCCTTATGACAGGACAGGAGCCCAGCTTCTCTTTGACTATCTTTCAGAGATTCATGAAAAGAAATCTGTCATCCTAAACACAAACCTTGAGTTTTCACAATGGGTAAATGTTTTATATGACCAGAGAATGACAACTGCTCTTATTGGAAGACTCACACATCATGTGGAATTAATTCTTTTCCCCGGGGGTAATAACCGATTAAGAGAATCAAGCATTCATCAAACACTAAGCAGAATCAATACACAGGAGGTAGTAGTAAATGGCCAGACATGAAAACATCAAGGAACCAAACATTACATTTGAGGAGCTAAATGAGCTTTTTGATGAAATGAGCAGTCAAATGGACTATTATGTTGATTTTGAACGAAAAGCATCCAGAGAATTAACGTATCTAAAGGATTTCATTCGCTTCAAGCAGCTTGATGAGGAATTCACATACTTCGTTGAGCATGCAATAGAAGACCCAGAT
This sequence comes from Lachnospiraceae bacterium, assembly GCA_045628865.1. Taxonomy (GTDB): domain Bacteria; phylum Bacillota; class Clostridia; order Lachnospirales; family Lachnospiraceae; genus JAZQQB01. The sequence continues at coordinate 2,969 of JAZQQB010000032.1, forward strand.
GATGAATTACCATTTCCGCATCTGGTATTAAAGTAACAAAAATGTTTACAATGGCATCTTTGATCAGTCATAAATGTGGCTGATCAGGCCATTGCAACTTTCGCCATTTTGGAGATGCAACATTCTCCAAAAACACTTTGCAACTTTCGCCAATTTAGGCTTGCAAAAAACAATTTGAATCATATCTAATTTTTAATTGGAGAAGTAAATATGATTGAAGAGAAATATAATATTAATAAATGGATAGAATTATATAAATCATTGCCAAAATCCATGAAGTTAAATCCAGGTGTTGATAGAAAAACAATCTTTTCATTCCTTGAGAATAATGGATATCATGCTCCGGAAGATTA
>JAZQQB010000033.1:0-47304 GCA_045628865.1 Lachnospiraceae bacterium
GACGAACCCCCCCACATGACTAAACATATCCTGCGTATGAAGTAGCATACGGAAACTTTACGAAACGATTCGAAAAAACTGGGTGTAACGAAATTATGTAAATTAGCAACATACACGAAGAAAAATAGAACCATATAATTATGTATGTAAATAATTACTAAAAAACATCTCGAAAAATCTTCAATTATTCCGTATTGATTACAAGAATTAGATATGACATAATGAATAACGAAATATTACGAAAGGCAATTTGTCTATTTTTAAACAATTTTTTGGGAGGATTTGAAGCATGAAGAAGGGTAGTGCTTTAGGGACTTGGAAAAAGTCTTTGAGTGTTGCGTTGGTAGCATCTTTGAGTATTGGATTGTTATCATCCACAGGAGGTGTACGAAGCGTTAAGGCTGATGAAGTGGAAAGATTCGTTCCACAGATGCAGGCTGATGGTGATGTTACATTTTCTTATCGTGGAAATGGAACAGAGAGCGAAGTATACGTGAAAGGTTCCTGGGTTTCTGACTGGAGCCAGTATTATTACTTTGAAGAAGTAGACACTGCAAATCATTTGTGGCAAGCAACCGTCGATCTGAATGCAGACACAAACTATGAGTATGGTATTGTAGTAGATGGAAACTGGATTGGAGATCCAGAAAACCCATGGAACGGAAGTAATTCCAAGATTGTACGTAATCCACAGGTTTCTACAGATTCTGTAGCAACTTTCTATTATTATCCAAAGGCTTTTGAAAGTGCAGCGGATATTTCTTTATGTTACAAGTTGGTAGATGCAGATGAATTTACGACTGTAGCTTTTACAAATGATGCAACAGCAACAGCTTTATTTAGTGCAAAGACAGATGTACTGAATGGTACTTATGAATACGAAATTCGTGTTAATGGAGAAAAAATAACAGACTACAATGCACCAAGCAATGTGTTTACAGTAACTAGTATTCCACAGGCAGATCCAAGCAAGGTAAGCCCTGTTGTGAATGGAAACGAAGTAACATTTTCTTACTATGCACCACTTGCAAAAGAGGTTTATTTAGCAGGAAGCATGAATGAATGGAATTCTAGTGCAGATTTAATGGAATACGATGCTGCAACTGGCTACTGGAATAAGACATTAACCTTAAACAAGGGAACTTACCAGTACAAATTTGTAGCAGATGGTAACTGGTTTGCAGATCCACTTAATCCAGAAACAGATTTTGGAAATAGTGTTGTAACTGTTACAAATCGTTTGGAAACTGCTATTGTGAGTCCGTTGGTAGAGGGAAAGACTGTTACTTTCTATTATAAAGATGTGAATGCCAGCGAAGTATTAGTGGCAGGCAGCATGACGGACTGGGCTAGTGGAGCAAAGGCTATGACAAAGGATGAAGAAACAGGAATCTTTTCTTTATCTATGAAACTTGAGAATGGTGAATACCAGTATAAATTCATCGTAGATGGAAATTGGATCAATGATCCAGCAAGTACAGATAGAAAAGATGGAAACAATGTTTTTGTGATTGATGCACCGTATGCATTTAGCTATCATATCTATTACTACAAAGAGGGTTTGAAAAATGCTGATGATGCAGCTTTGTGGTTATGGAATTATGGTATTGGTGCTGGCTCAGAATATGCATTTGATGAGACAGTAGAACTCTCTGGAAATACATGGCTTGTTGCAGATATTGAACTTCCATATACAGACCTTGGTATGATCCCTAAGAGTAAGGGAAGCTGGTCATGGCAGGAATCAGATCATATCTACTACAATACAACTGAGGCAGCAAGCACAGATATTTATCTGGTAGCAGAGGATGATCAGGTTTACACATCATTACCGGATTTAAACAAAAAAGCAGAAACAAGAGTTGTTTTAGTAGAATATGAAAGACCAGCAAAAGATTATGAAGGCTGGAATATTTATACATGGGACAATGGTTTTTCCAACACGGATTACTATTTTGAAGAGATTGATGGCAAAATGGTATGTGCAGTTCCTGTAAAGGATTCCAAAGAAGGCTTTAGCTTCTGTATGAGAAATTCAACAGCTGATTCGGTTTGGGCAGCAAAGGATGGTGGAGATCATTTTGCACCAATCCCAACTTCTCAGAAGGTTACAAAGGTTCGTTTCCTTCAGGATCAGGGCGTGGTGGAAGTTCTTCCGTACAATGTTGATTATGAAATGAAGCCAGAAGAAAAAACAGTTACTTTCTTTTATCGAGATGACGCTTTATTCAAAGCATACGAAGAAGATTCCTTGATCGGAAAAGTATTTGTAATCGTTGATGGTGTAAGCTATGCAATGGAATATGACAGTGCACGTGAACAGTATGTTTATAACTGGAATCAGTTAACAAGTGGTACACACACCTATGCTTATCAGGTTTCAGGAGAAACAGGCGAAGCTAAATCATTAGAATATGTATTATTTGATGCAAAAGTAAATGCTACTCTTTCAATTGATACTATGAACTATCGTCAGAACGCAGTACTTTCCTATTCTTTCGAAGGAGACTGTGAAGATTTACAGGTTTCTGAAAGCTATGCAGATTTATCAGCACTAGGTTTATCAGATCATTTTGTGATCAATTCTGAATTACAGGCAACAACCATTTCTGTATTAGAAGGAACAACAGAAGGGGTAAAAGAAATCCCAGTTGTTGTAAAGGATCAGTATGGTAATGCATATGAAACATGTGTAAAAGTAACAATTGTGAAATCAACAGCCAGAGATTTTGACTGGGATGAAGCAGTGATCTATTTTGCTGTAACAGACCGTTTCTTCAATGGTAACAAGGCAAATGATGATGCTTATGGAATCGGAGACTGTAATATTACTTCAACAGGTTCCTTAAGCTATCATGGTGGTGATTTTAAAGGATTAACAGAAAAACTAGATTACTTACAGTCACTTGGTGTAAACACAGTTTGGATCACACCAATCGTAGAAAATAAATGTGATGGATTATCAACAGATTTAGATGGCGTGAAATCTTATGGATACCATGGATATTGGGCTTCTGATTTTACAACCTTAAATGCGCACTTAGGAACTGAAGAAGAGTTCAAGGAATTGGTAGACGCACTCCATGCACGTGATATGAAGATCATGGTTGACGTGGTATTAAACCATGCAGGTTATGAAACGGAAGATTTCTTTAACAGCCAGTTAGATGGCAAAAACATGCTTAGAGATAAGAGCAATACCGTTTCAGGGGATACAGTTTTAGACGGACTTGCAGGTCTTCCTGATTTCGTAACAGAGGATGCAGATGTACGTAATCTTTTGATTGAGTGGCAGACAAGCTGGGTTAGTGAATATGATATTGACTATTACCGTATTGATACTGTTAAGCATGTAGAACCTACTACATGGGTTGCATTTAAAAATGCATTAACATTGATCAATCCAGAGTTCAAAATGATCGGTGAATATTCAGGTGCTGGATATGCAAATGATTTTGGAAGCTTATCTTCAGGTCAGATGGATTCTTTACTTGATTTTGATTTTAATGATAAAGCACAGTCATTCGTAACTGGAAATATTTCAGAAGTAGAAAGCTATTTGGAAAAGAGAAATGTAGCCATCAATAATACTGCAATGATGGGTCAGTTTATGAGTAGTCATGATGAAGATGGCCTTTATCATAAGCTCATGAATCAGAATAACATTTCATCTGAAAAAGCATATGAATTAATGAAAGCAGCTGCAACTTTACAGCTTACTATGAAGGGGCAGCCAGTAATCTATTATGGTGAAGAGCTTGGTCAGACTGGAGCAGATAACTATCCATACCAGACAAACCGTTATGATTTTGATTGGGAAAAAGCAGCCAATGGCTCTGATATGTTAGATCATTACAAGTCATTACTGGCTATTAGAAATGCATATACAGATGTTTTTGCAAAGGGTGATAGAAATGCTGTTCTTGCAGATGATGCCAATGGAACATTAGTGTTCGAAAGAAGCTATGGAAACGAAATACTTTATGTAGGTATTTCACTTTCTGAGAACGAAAGCGAAGTGACTTTTGCAGTATCAGAAAAAGCAGGAACTCTTTATCAGGATCTTTATGCAGGAAATACATACAAGGTAGCAGCAGATGGCACTGTTACAGTGAAAGTACCAGCTGTGAATGATGGTGGTAGTGTGATCTTAGTGAAAGCAGAGGATGCAGTGACTACAGAAATCAGATCAGAGCTTGGAACATGGGTATCAGGATCTTATTCTCAGGGTAAGGCAACTATTGAAAACAACGAAAAGAGAATTCGTCTGACGGATGCATTATCAGTTGTTGCTGGAAATACCTATGAGGCATCTGTGTCAAATCCGGCTTTCAGAATGATTGTTCGTGAAGTGATTGGTGGAAAGGTAAATACTTTCTATTTATCAAATAAGGATCGATTTGTAGCAAAAGAGAATGCAATATATTATGTGTGTGTACATAATGTATATAATAACTACAAGGATCTTTCATTTGATCAGTATGTTACATTATTTGATGCTGGATTATCATTTGAACTTACAGATGTGACTGAAACCATAGCGAAAGAGGTTACTTCAGCAGCTGTTAATCTTTCATTGGAACAGACTACCAGCTGGGTTTCAGGTTCTTATGCAATTAAGGATGCCAGTATAGAAGCAAGCAGAGGAAGAATGAGATTATCAGATGCTTTAGATGTAACACCAGGTCAGAGCGTAACAGCAGTGATCACAAAGAATGGTCAGGGTATGAAGGAATTCAGATATATCATTCGTGAAGTAGATGATCAGACTAAATTGGCAAATACTTTCTATGTAAGCAATGGAGAAAGCTTTGTTTGTAAAGAAGGTAAAACATACTATGTAACAACGCAGAATGTATATAACAATTACAAAGAACTTGATTTTAACAGGTATGTAGAATTAATGAATAAAGGATATGTATTTGATCTGAAATAAAAATAAAACCCCGGGGAATGAATATTTCCCGGGGTTTTCGATGATTAGGAGGTTTATTTGTCAAATGCTGGATTGTATTGATAGAAATTCTTAGATGGCAATCTATCCTGCACAAGCCGCAGTGCTTCTCCAAAACGCTGGAAGTGTGTGATCTCACGCTGGCGCAGGAATTTTAATGGTTCTGCTACATCGCAGTCCTTTACCAGGCGAAGAATATTGTCATATGTAGTACGGGCTTTTTGTTCTGCAGCAAGGTCCTCCATCAAATCTGTAATGAAGTCTCCTTTACTTTGAAATTCGCAGGCATTGAACGGAACACCACCTGCAGCCTGTGGCCAGATGCCGGTGGTGTGGTCAATATAGTAAGGTGCAAAAGGAGAGTTTTTGATCTCCTCTGGGGTGAGATTTTTGGTGAGCTGTTTTACCATGGCTGCGATCATTTCGAGATGATTCAGCTCCTCGGTGCCAATATCGGTAAGGACGGCGGTAACCTCCGGGTATGGTGAGGCATAGCGTTGGGAGAGATAACGCATGGAAGCCCCTGCCTCTCCATCAGGGCCACCGTATTGACTGATGATAAAGGAAGCCATGGCGGGATTGGTTTCCTTGATGTTGACTGGAAATTCCAGTCGTTTTTCATATTTCCACATAAATTCGATCCTTTCTAAGCTTGATACTGTGCTACATCATTCAAAAGGGAAGCTTTCCGTTGACCAGCTCCAGATATCCTTTGCACCAGGAATATCTACATCGTCAATGCAAAGCGGACCATATTTCACAGCATATTCCCGTTTGGCCTGCTTGTAGAGACGGTTGTAGTATTTAAAATAGTTGATGGCATCTTTATCCTTTGGATGGGTATCCAGATACAGATTCATTTCGATACAGATAAAATCCAACATTCCAATTTCATTTAATAGTTTCTCTTTCTGATCAGTCATTGTTTTTTCCTCTCTTTCCTTCAAATGGTTTGTATAGATCTGGGAAGAGAGAGCCTTTTACATAGGCTTCCTTTGGATCCTCGTATACTTTTGTCAGTTCCTGCATGGGTACATATGCCATGCCGATTGGATAGCTGGCAAAATTTTCTTTTACATTCATTTCGCTCATGAATTGCCCTTTGCTGTGCTTTTTATTTATGATATGCGACATTAAAAATTGGGTTACTCCCTTTTTTGATAGCGTATAAAGCGTCTGAAAAGCTGACTGGCACTGTAGCTTTTGATGGGGGCGATATAGGAGCGCCCTCCAATGGTTTTGTTGGAGATGATGCAAAAAATAGTGAAAAAAATACCAAGCAAAAATCCAGGCAGACCGAAAAAGTAGGTGAGGGTCAAAGTGATCAGTCGCATAAATTTGATGGCGTAGCCTAGTTCATAGCTTGACTGGGTATAGTTGGCAACTGCAACAAATGCCATGGAAAGCATAACTTCTGTGTTAAAGATACCACTTTTTACGGAAAATTCTCCAAGCACTAGACCGGCTAAGATACTAAGTGGGGTACTTAGCATATTTGGGGTGTTTACGGCAGCAAGCTTTAAGCCATCTACAGCAAGCTCCATCAATAGAAACTGCACAATTAGCGGGATGTTGATGGGATCTGTGATCTGCATGAACTGAAGAGCATCTGGAAGCCAATCAGGATGGAGCATAAACAGGGTGTAAAGTGGCGTTAAAAGATAAGCGAAGATGGTGATCAGAAATCGGGTGATACGAAGATACGTGCCAGTGACCGGGGGAAAGTAAAAATCATCCGCTTCTTCTAAATAGTCTAAAATGGAGGTTGGAAGCAGCATAACAGAAGGAGAGTTGTCCACTAAAATGGCAATACTACCTTCTAATAGCTGCGCACAAGTGGTATCAGGCCGTTCGGTATAGCGAAATTTAGGGAAGGGATTGTACCATTTTCCTTCAAAAAGGCATTCTGCTAAGCTTTCCTGGTTCATACTAAGGGCTTCCACCTGAATATCAGACAGTTTCTGTTCAATTTCGTGCAGGAAGCCCTGGTCTACCTTGTTTTCCATAAAACAAACCACCACATCCGTTTTGGAAATGGTGCCGATGGTATACAGCTTCATGCGAAGTTCACTGGAGCGGATTCGTCGTCTGATCAAAGCGGTATTAAAGATTAAGGTTTCTACGAAACCATCTCTGGAACCACGAAGGGTCTTATCCTTATCGGGTTCTGCTACATCTCTTGCAGGATAGGTCCTGGAATCAATCAAAATTGCTTCATCAAATCCGTCAATAAGTAGGGCAAAAACGCCGGAAAGTACCATGGTCTCTAAGGTTTCATAGCTGTTTGTTTTATCAATCTCCACATAGGGCATTTTTGTTTTCAGCATGGCATACGGGTCTGCTGGCATGGCTTCTGGTGTGATTTCTATTAAGAATTGCAAAAACTTTTCCATAAGTTCATCCTTGCAAAAACCATCCACAAAAACAAAACAGGATTTTTGCCCGCCAATTATAATGGAACGATACACCAAATCAAAGCACTCATTAATGTGGAGTCTTTTTTGTAAAAGAGTAATATTTTCATTGATGTTTGTGGAAAAATAAGTTTGATCTGCTTGTTTCAACGAAGCTTCATTCATGATTGACATATCCTTTCTGCTTACGCATATCGATTGCAGGAAAAATACTTTGAACAGTATGTTTCTGAAATCAAATTTGTTGATATGTCTTATTGTTTCAGATTTTAGATTTTTTATACGAAAACAGTCCAAAAAAGAACTTTACAAGTGAGGGGAAAGTTCTAATTTGGACCGCCAAACGAGAAAGTATGAAAATAATGTATCAAAAGTTTACTCGCTTTTGATACTAACACTATACTTTGTAATTGTGAAAAGTAAGTGCCTAAATTGTGATAATTGTGTGAAGTCATTTTGGGTAGACATTCCCAAATTTTTGAATTAAAATATAAGGTAGGTATGTATGTTTTATCGATATACCGAAAGAAAAGGGTAACGAGGTGGTTCTATGGATAAATCACAGAGAAATAAGATTTTTTATCATGCATGTGTGACTTTTGTAGCGTTGGCATTAAGTATTGCATTTTTCTTCTTACTATATCGCTTTGGTCAGCTTAGTAAAATGCTTGGCAGATTATGGACAGCTATTTCACCTTTTGCATATGGTGCGGCTATTGCCTATGTGTTGGGACCGGCATGTGATTTTTTTGAAGCAATCTTTGTGAAGATCTTTACGAAATGTAAGATGAAACACCCTAGAAAACCTGCTAATGCCATATCGGTTGTTCTTACATTGGTGCTTGCCATTATGACTATTTATTTTCTGCTGATTTCACTGTTGCCACAGTTAGGAGATAGTATTTCATCGTTATTATCGAATATTGATGTATATGCTACCAACGCACAGGAGTGGGCAGAATCGAAGCTTCAAAAGTGGCCAGATGCACTGGCATATTTTGAACAGTCCATTGAGAATGTGGAGGATTATTTCACAAACTGGCTTACAGATTCTATTATGCCAAATTTGCAGACTATCATTGGAAATGTGTCTTCTAGTGTTGTTAACATTTTTGGTTTTATCAAAACAGCTTTTATTTCTATTATCGTTGCAGCTTATGTGCTCATTGGCAGAAAAAAGGTTGTTGGTAAGCTTAGCTTATTATTAAAAAGTATCTTAAAGGAAAAGCATTATGAAGTAATCTGGGAAGAGCTTGAATATACAGATAGAATGTTTAGCGGATTTATCAGCGGAAAAATCATAGATTCTGCAATTATCGGTGTACTTACTTTTATTACACTTACTATTTGGAATATGTTTAGCCATTTTGATTACATTGTATTAATTTCTGTTGTAATTGGTGTGACTAATATTATTCCATTCTTTGGACCATTCATTGGTGCTATTCCATGTGCTTTCTTGATTTTATTGGAGAGTCCTATGAGATGTCTTGGATTTATTATCTTTATCGTTATCTTACAGCAGGTGGATGGTAATATCTTAGGCCCTAAGATTTTGGGAAGTGCAACTGGTATTTCTTCCTTTGGCGTTTTGTTTGCCGTTCTATTCTTTGGCAGTATCTGGGGATTTGTCGGTATGCTAGTTGGTGTACCTGTGTATGGCGTGCTAAGTGATATTGTATGTAAGTTTGTGGAAAAGGGACTTCGTAAGCATGATCACAATGAATTGGCTGATATTTTTGCAGCGGAAAAAAGAGCAAAAACGGAACTTGATGGAAAGAAACCATCTGTGGAAGAAAAATGGAGAAAACGTTTGGAGCCTGTTCGAAAGACATGGAAACGCTTTGCTTCATTTGTAAAGGCAAAATGGAAAGAAAGAAAAGATGCCAAAAGCAATAAAGATAAATAGAACGATCCTTATTTCGCAGAGCGAAGTAAGGATAAGGACGGAAGGGTAAAATGTCATGAGAGTAGTGTGGATCACATATGATCGTGCAGATTATCAGATCAATACAGGCTTTGTGAAAATGTTTGAAGAGGCTTTTGAAAAGGTCGCAGACGACATTTTAGTAAAGGTAATATTAACTGAGGATTTCAGAGTTTCTGTTGAACATGGAGAAACCTGTTTTTATGAAAAAGAGGAAAAACTGGAAAAACCCTTTTGTGTGATAGCCAGAAGCCGTGATTTTCGATTATCAAGAATGATAGAGAGAGCAGGCATTCGGGTTTTTAATTCTTCTAAGGTGTGTGAGATCTGTAATGATAAGGCAGCAACATATCAGGAGGTTTCCAGACTTTCTATTCCCATGCCGGATACCTGGTTTGATAGAATTCCAGATGATCTTTCCTATCCATATGTGATAAAACCAGTGGATGGACATGGCGGTATTGGGGTAACCATGGTTACCTGCGATGCTGCAAAGGAACTTGCATTGAAGGAATTGGGATTTCATGGTAAACTTGATGAAGTTATGGCAGATGGGGCGAAAGTCTGCACTAGACACTTTGTTGTGCAAAAGCCGGTTTCGGATCTTGGAAAAGATGTCCGTGTTTATGTGTGTGGTGGAAAGATCATTCAGGCAATGCTAAGAAGCTCTGAGAGTGATTTTCGAAGCAATTTTTGCTTGGGTGGAAAGGCAAGCTGCTATACATTAAACGAAGAGGAGATATCCTATGTTCAGAAACTGCAGGATCATTTTCAGTTTGATTTTGCAGGGATAGATTTTATTTTTGATGAGGGAAAAGCAGTTTTTAACGAGATAGAGGATGTAGTGGGCTCGCGCATGTTATATAGCATGACCGAGATTGATATTGTAAGCATTTATGTAGACTATCTATTATCCGTTCTTGATTCATAAGTGATGTTTTGATTTTGCGATGAATTCATAAGAATGAGAGAAGAGAAAGGCAAGGAAATAACGTGAAAATTTTAATAGCAGGTAATGGTAAGGTAGGGGTGACCTTAACGAGAAAGTTATTGATGGAGGGACACGATCTGACGCTGATCGATAATAATCAAAAGGTGTTAGATGATTTGATCGTTCGATATGATGTTATGGCAGTTGCAGGTAACTGTGCAGCCATGCAGGTTCTAAAGATGGCTGGAGTCATGGGAGCGGATCTTTTGATCGCAGCAACCGGTCATGATGAGATCAACATGCTTTGCTGTATGACGGCGCACGCCATGAATCCATCTATTCATACCATTGCACGTATTCGTAATCCGGAATATAGTGACCAGATGTATAACATGAGAGATTTTTTTGCACTGTCCTATACGGTAAACCCGGAAAAAGCAGCGGCAAAGGAAATTGAACGTTTGATCAAGTATCCGGGCTTTTTACATAGGGATACTTTTGCAAAGGGTCGTGTTGAAATCGTAGAACTTAAGATTGATGCAGGCAGTAGGCTTTGTAATGTTGCGTTGAACGACTTAAATAATACGGTACGTTGTAAGGTATTGGTATGTACCGTACTTCGAAATAATGAAGTAATCATACCAGGCGGTGATTTCGTACTTATGGAGGGTGATAGAGTATATATCACAGCTCCAACCAACGTGCTTTCCGCCTTTTTGAAAAATATGGGTATCATCACCAAAAAGATCAAGAGTGCTCTTTTATGTGGTGGTGGTATGTTGAGTGTTTATCTTGCAAAGGAGCTTGCAAAGGGAGGACTGGATGTTGTGATCATGGAAAAGGATCACAAGCGTTGTGAGGAACTTGCAACGATTCTGCCAGAGATAAGTATCTTAGAAGGAGATGCCAGTTCACAGTTCCAGTTAGAAAGTTCCAACATCAACCACTTTGATGCAGTGGTTACCTTAACCGGTATTGATGAGATCAATATGATCATTTCCCTTTATGCCAAGACCTGTGAGGTGCCTGTGGTGATCACAAAGGTAGGCCATACCGAAAACAATGTGATCCAGAACCGTTTATCTTTGGGTAGTGTGGTTTGTCCAAAGGAATTAACCTCATCTAATATTGTTCGATATATCAGAGCCATGCAGAATAAGACAGGTGCAGCAAAAGCAGTATATGGTATTGCTGAGGGTCGATGCGAGGCAATGGAATTTGTCGTAGATTCAGATACCAAAAATTGTGATACACCATTAAAGAAGATCAAGATTCGCAAAAATGTATTGATCGCATGTATCACACATCAGAATAATATCAACATTCCAAATGGTGATTCAGTATTTACAAAGGGCGATACCCTGATTGTAGTTGCCAGTGGTGTTGTGATCCAGAAGATCAATGATATTTTTGAATAAGAGGGTAGATGAATGAATTATAAAATGATGGGATATTTTATATCCCGAATTCTTGCAGTTGAGGGTATCTTTATGATACCTGCACTTTTGATCAGTATTTATGTGGGTGCCACCAGTGCTGTGCTTGGATTTGCAGTTACCATGCTAGTGATTGCAGTATTGGCATTTCTTTTAGGCTTTCATTGCAGAAAGGCACAAAGGAAATTTTACGCCAGAGAAGGTTTGGTGTGTGTTGGCCTATCCTGGATCGTTATGAGTTTACTTGGATGTCTTCCTTTTGTGATTTCTAAGGAAATTCCTGATTATGTGGATGCATTGTTTGAAATCGTATCAGGCTTTACCACTACTGGAGCCTCTATTTTGAGTGAAGTAGAGTCCATGTCCAAGGGAATGCTTTATTGGAGAAGCTTTAGCCACTGGCTGGGTGGTATGGGTGTACTGGTATTTTTACTTGCCATCACCGGTGGAGATTCGAAAAATAGCGGTTTTACCATGCATTTGCTCCGTGCCGAAAGCCCGGGGCCTAATGTAGGAAAGCTGGTACCAAGAATTCGTCAAACAACTCGTATTCTTTACCTTTTGTATGTGCTTTTAACTGCCTTGGATTTTCTGTTTTTGATCTTTGGTGGAATGTCAGTTTTTGAGGCGGTTTGTACAGCCATGGGTACCGCTGGTACTGGTGGATTTGGGATCAAGAATGACAGTATTGCCGGTTATAGTCCTTATATCCAAAATGTATGTACGGTGTTTATGCTTTTGTTTGGTGTAAACTTTAGTTGCTATTATCTACTTTTATTAAAGCAGTTTAAGGCAGTTTTCCTGGATGAAGAGTTGCGTATGTATCTTGCAATCATCCTGATCAGTGTCACAACCATTGCTATCAATATTTATCATATGTATGGATCTGTAGAGGAATCAGTTCGATTGTCTGCATTTCAGGTAGCATCTGTTATTACGACAACCGGTTTTGCTACAGCGGATTTTGATCTGTGGCCTACCTTATCAAAGTCCATTTTGTTTGCATTGATGTTTGTGGGGGCCTGCGCTGGTAGTACAGGCGGTGGTCTTAAGATGGGAAGAGCCTTACTTTTGTTAAAGAGTCTACGTAGAAATATCCATCAGGTTATCAATCCACAAAAGATCCAGAAGGTGCGAAACAACGGCAGTGTGGTAAGTGAAACAGTGCTTGAGAATACCAATGCGTATCTGGCTGCTTACGTGGTGATCATGCTGATCTCTCTTATGCTGATCTCCATTGATAATTTTTCGTTGACAACCAATATCTCAGCGGTGGTTGCATGTTTTAATAACATTGGACCGGGTTTTGACAGTGTTGGAGCGACCTGTAACTATGGCGGTTACAGTATTTTTAGTAAGCTGGTTTTGATTTTAGATATGCTTGCCGGAAGATTGGAAATCTTCCCTATCATGATCTTATTCTCAAAATCAACATGGTTTAAAAAGTAAAAAAAGGTTGTTGCTCCCAATTAGAATAGAAATGATTATCCCCGTTTTCACAGATGAATGTCGTGAAAACGGGGATTTTTGTATGTTAATGATAGCTGTACAAAGTTGACTGACAACTTAATGTAATTTATAATATAATGTGAAAATTTATTAAAAGGACACTATGCCCATTTGCGGCTGGAAAGGCTGAGATAATGCAGGAGATCAAAGAATTATTCGACAGATTTTTGAAAAACGAACAAGAGAATAATGACTTCATGAATGAAATGTATAAGTTGGCTCCTGAAAAAAAATGGGAAACACTTTTTGTAGAAAATGTCAATAAAACGTCCTTATTTTATATGGATAATTGCGCCATTTTTGAAAGATTAGAGAAGATTCTTGCGAAGGATCTGTCAGAAGAAGAGGCTGAGACATTTTATGAACAATCAATTGCAATGTATGATGATCGAAGTTTGGAATATCGTTTTTTGGTGCCAATCTTCGACAAATTGATCCCATATTATGAGAAAAAAATGGATTATGGGAAATTGGTACGTCTTTATGTTGCAAGAAATTATGAAATCAACGATGTAAAGGGGCGAATGTTTGCATTTCAAGAAAAACGAACCGAGGATATTGATCGTGTAATTGCATTAAAAGAGCATTATACGGACATGCAGAATCAGGTTGAGCGTGCTCAGATTTGGGTTGCTTATTATATTAAGATTGTCTTAGGCCTAGATACAGAAATTTTACCACCACGGGAAGCTTTTGCGGAATATGACGAGATGATGGCGTATTGGAATAGCGATGAAGTGCAGAAACTGGATGGAGACTGCAAGAAGATTCAAAAATATCTTGAATTAACGAAAAGTAATCTGACAGATGCTATCCATACAATTGATCAGGAAGATGAGGAAATCCAAAAAAGATTCTGCCAGATTGCAAGAGAAAATTATTTTATAGAGTATCAGAAGGTTAAAAATGAGTTTGAGATTGATGCGGTATCCTATGCAGGCTATTTGTATGCCCTTTATTTAACCCATGAAAAGACAAAAGAAGAGATCTTTGATGATCTGTTGGATTTTTATAAATATGGAATTGGTAAATTTGAAAAGGAAGAAGCATTAAGCGGTGAAGGCCTTGAGTTTATGATCAATATTACCAGGGTTTTATTCAGATGGTCCAAGGAAGATATTTCGAAGGAAAGAAAGCATAGAATGAATGCCAATCTGATTTCTTTGGCAGAGATGAGCTGGAAACAGGTACCAATAGGGTTTGGCCCAATCTTAAGTCAGTTTATGAGACAGCTGTTCCAGTTTATTCTTTCGGAGGAAAATACAGATATCAAGGCGGAAGAGGTTGTTTATAAGCTAACGATTCAAAGAAACTTTTTTACGTACATGCATGCCAGACAGGTCAAGAAGCTGACCATGCTTCTTTTTGAAGCAAGTTATGCATTGATGCCTTCTTTGTTTTCAAGGTATAAAGGCATGAGTTACGAGGAACTGGCAGAATTTGTGGAGAACTGTGCCAAAATCCATGATATTGGTATCATAGATATGGTACCATTCCGCTATGAAAAAAATTATCCCATGACTGAAGAGGAAGAAGAACAGAATAGAAAGCATCCTGTAATTGGAGTGAAATACATAGAAGAAATTCCACAGTTATCTCAGTACCGGGATGTGATTTTGGGTCATCATAAGCACTATGATGGAATGGGCGGATATCCTGAAAATTATGATAATACACAGGCATTTCATAAGATTATTACAGATATGATTTTTCTTGCTGATTCCATTGATTTTTTGTTTGATCCATTTATGCAAAAGGGAAATAATCGAAACTTTGAGGAAATATTGCAGGAACTTCATGATGGTATGGGAACCAAATATCATCCAATGCTCATTGAAGTGATTGAATCAAGCAAGTCATTGCAGGAAAAAATCCTGGCTGCGGTCAGTGATGATAAGTATGCTGCAATGTTTGAATATTATAAAGATTTAGAAAACCTGGTCATTCATCAGGATATTGAGGCCTTTGCGAATGAGATTGCAGATATGATAACTGAAGCTCAGAAAACGAAAAAAACGGATGATGTAGCACTATATTTAGATCGTCTTTTTGAATATGCAGCAAGGGAACATTCTGATCTTTTATATGGCAAAGCATATTACTATTCTATGTATTATCATGTAATTCGTGAAGAATATATGAATGCCATCAATTGTGGAATCGAAGCATGCAGATATTTTGAGAAGCTTGAAATGTATTCTTATTTATCAGCTATTCATAATTCCATCGGACTAAGCATGCAGTGTCAGGGTAATCCGGAAAACGGAATAGGTCATTTTTTACAGTCCATTGAATATGCCTCTATCAGTGAACGAAAGGATCTTATGGGCATAACTTACAATAATCTTGCTAATATTTTCAAACAGCTGGAATTGTATGAGAAGGCCATAGAATATTTTGCATATGCGGAAGAATGCTTTCAAGAAGCGGAAGCATATTTGCTGCTTCTTTATTACAATATATTGTATTGCTACATAAAAATGGATAATAGAAAAAAAGTGGATGTGTATTGGAAAAAAATCCAGAAATTAAAGGAGAAACCTGAAGAATATACGACATATTCAGAGTTTAGTGAAGCGCTTTATGATGCATTTTACGATGAATATGTTCATGATGAAGAATCCTTTAACAGGCATTTAGAGATAGCTGCGTCTAATTTGTTAGTGCTGGATGATTACAGATACTACATTGAGGAGATCAACCTTTATATGGATCTATTGCTTAAATTAGGCAGATTTGAGGAATTGATCAAACAGCTTGATATTTATATTGATTATTGCAGAGAACATCATATTGCACATTTTATCCTGAATTCCTTTATGCAAAAAAGGATCATGTGCGCATATATGGTGAAGGATTTTGAAACATCCAGAAAAATTAGTTCATATCTGGGCAAGGTTATAGAGGAACAGCTGTACAATCAGGCTGAGGTGACAACCCAGATTGAGAATACCTTTTTAAAGGACATTCAACGTCAGAGCACTCGAAAAGAGATCATTGATGAAAACCAGCAGTTAGAGAGAAAGGTCGCTGATGCCAAGAATGCCAGTGAAGCAAAGACCACCTTTTTGTCTTCTATGTCACATGAGATTCGTACACCGATTCATGCTGTCATTGGATTGAATGAGATGATCCTAAGAGAATCAAAGGAAGCGCATATCATCGAATACGCAAAGGATATTCAGATTGCAGGAAATAGTCTGTTAAATATCGTCAATGATGTTTTAGACTTTTCCAAAATGGAAGCAGATAAGGTGGAGATTATTTCTGAAAAATATGAGCTTTTTGAACTTTTGAGGGATCTATATCAAACCTATCTGCCAAAGGCAAAGGAGAAGAACTTAGAGTTATTGTTTCAATGTGATGAGTCAATCCCGGCATTGCTTTATGGAGATATGCCTAGAATCAAGCAGATACTGACTAATCTGATTTCAAATGCCATTAAGTTTACTGAAAAGGGTAAGGTCACGGTGATTATATCAAAGGTCTTAGAAAACGCTGATCAGATTTCTTTGCAGTTTCATGTGAAGGATACTGGTATTGGTGTTAAGAAGGAGGAGATTGAAAATCTCTTGAAACCTTTCGAAAGAGTGGATGAAAACAGAAACAGCAGCATTGAAGGTACTGGCTTGGGTCTTAGCATCGTGAGTATGATGGTTCACAAAATGAATGGACACTTTACGATTGATAGTGAATATGGAGTTGGTAGTGAATTTCAGGTGGAATTACCACAAAAGGTACTTTCAAAAGAAACAATTGGAAGAGTAAGCTTTGGTGGGAATGCCAAAGAAACAGAGAGAAAGCTTATTGCACCAGATGCCAGAATTCTGGTTGTGGATGATAATGCAGTTAATTTAAAGGTAATTACAAGTTTATTAAAAAGAACAAAAATGCAGGTGGAAACTGCAAAAAATGGTGTGGAGTGTTTGGAATTGGTAAAGCGTCAGCGTTACGATATCATTCTGCTAGATCATATGATGCCGGAAATGGATGGTTTGGAAACCTTAAAGCGTTTACAGTTAGATCCAGGAATGAATGAAAAAACGCCAGTGATCGCATTGACTGCAAATTCTGGATCTGGAGCAAAGGAATTCTATACGAGCCAGGGATTTCGAGATTATTTGCCGAAACCATTGGATTATCATGTTATGGAAGAAAAAATAGGAAAGTATTTATCAGTTGAGTTTTTATGCTCATAAAAAGCAGTTGGGCAAAAATGTTAGATGCACTATGGGGGCATGTTTGAATGGATAGAATTGAAGAGATTTATAAACAGTATCTTGACAATTTCAAAGAGATTACGGAACTTGAAAGAAATATGTTCATCATTCGTACACAGGATGAGTGGCGTGCATTTAACAAAAAATTGTATGAAAAACAGTTTCAGGTATACGCCAGTAATAAAGCGATATATGGTGAATTAGATAAAATGCTTGCTGATCCTTTGGATAAGGAAAAGGCAGATAAGCTGTATGAGTTGTCTTTGGAGATTTACATGGGTGAAGGTGATGATTATTTATTGCTTGTCCGTGTTTTTGAAAAGCTTATTGCATTTTATGAACAGGATCTTTGGGAAAATAAGGCAAAACTCCTATGGCTATATGCGTGCATCTATTACGAGATCAATGAGGTGAAGAGCAGACAGTTTTCTTTATTGAGAAGAGATTTCTCTTACTTACTCAAATTACTTGAGCTTAGAAAGTATTATGCAGAGTTTGAGGATCCTAAGGATAGACAGCGCTTTTTTGTCGCCTATCATAATATGATTGTAACCGGAATAGAAGCCTGTAGTTTTTCAGTGGAAAAAGGGTACGATATTGCCAAAGAAATGCTGGATTTTTACAACAGTGATGTGGTACAAAAGCTTGATGGAGATAATCCTGAAATAGAAATGCTCGTAAGAAGAACCAGGATCAAGATGATCATTTCTATATTTAGATTGCCGGAGGAAAGCGATGAGATCAAGCAACGCTTTAATACTGCAGTGATCAAACTTTATCAGGAGGAGATTCAAAAGGTAAAAAGCGAATATGAATTAGAGCCAATTCTTTTTGCAGGGTATCTGTATGCCAATTATCAGATGAATAAGCGCAGTATTGCCGAGATCTTTGATGATTATATGGATTATTATGGCTATCGATGCTTGTTAGTAAAGGATGAGGATAGTCCGTCTAGAGAAGCGATTGGCTTGTATTTGGATAGCGTAGAAATTCTTTCTCGCTGGGCAGATCAGCTGAATGAGCCGGAAAAGATCCGTAAGATGGTTGCAAACTTCAGGATGATCGCAGAAAGAAAATGGCGTTATGTATCTAGTGAGAACATTTCCTACTTGAATATGTTAATGAAAAAGCTGTGCTTTCATATTGTGAAGTATGGAGCTTTTTCCAATATCGATTCGGAAGAATGCGTTAAACAGATGATCTTAAACAGAAACTATTATATGCATTTACATTGTAAGACGGTGGAAAAGATCGCTGTAATCATTGCCAGGAATATAGTAGAAGATCATCCTGAACTGTTATCGTGTTTTTCCAATATGGATCAAAGAGACTTTATTCATACAGTAAGTACCAATGCACTTTTCCATGATATTGGAAAACAAAATATGTATGAGATCCTATATGTCAACAGACGTCCTATGACTGAGGAGGAAGAGGAGTATGTGAAAACCCATCCTCAGGTTGGTGCGGAATTTATCAGTCAATTTGATAATCTAAAAAAATATCGGGATGTCATTTTACTTCATCATGTGGATTATGATGGAAAAAGCGGGTATCCTTTAGGCGAACAGCTTATGTTTCCTGAAAATAAGCTGTTGGTTGATATCATTCATCTTGCAGATTGTATTGAACATGAGTTTGAAAGATTTTTTATTGAGGAAACAATTAACAAGGAGAGTTTTCTTGAACGTTTTCTTGTGGATGGTAGAGGAACAAAATTTCATCCAAAACTGGTGGATCTAATTATAGAAAAACCTGAAATTTTGGATGAAATGAAGCTGATTCTGAATGGAGTACAGTACGAAGAATTCTGTAACTATGTGAAGAGTTTGGAAAATATTTCTATTTCATTAAGTTTTGATGATGTATTTAATGAATTTGCCCATAGTTATAGGGAGGGTGTTAGACGCCAGAAAATAAAAGAACTGAAACCATACTTAAATAGATTGTTTGTGATAGCAGCCCACGATAATACCAATCGTAGCCTTGGTATGGCTTATTATGCAGCCATGCGTTATCATGATGCAGGAAAAGAATATATGGAATGTATCAACTGTGCATTGGAGGCAGTTCGTTATTTAGACAGTACAGAGGAATATCGCTGTATGGCTATTGCTTACAATACGCTAGGTTTTATGATGCAGTATCAGGGTAATCTTGAGAATGGAATTGGTTATTTCCTGAAAAGCGTAGATTATACAAACCGTATTTCGGATGGAGCAGGCATTGCAGGAAGTGCTTTTAATAATATTGCCAATTTATTTAGAGAAGCAAGAAACTATGAAAGAGCACTTTTTTATTATCACCTAGCAGAAGAAAAGCTCCATGCTCAGGAAAAAAAATGTGTCAGTATTCATTGCAGTATGCTGTATTGCTACTTTAAACTAAATGATCGCGGCAATCTGATCAATACTGTGGATAAGGTTAAAAAGCTTTGCAAAAAAACGAATTATGAAGAGTTTGATCTCCATGTAAATCTGGCAATTGCGTATGAATATCTGGAGCGCTTTGATGAGATGGAAGAGCAGCTTTCCATGATTCAAAGCAATCTTGCATATTTGGAAAACTATCTTATGTATCTGCCCGAGATTTCTACCTATCTGGATCTTTTGGAGAATTTGGGAAGGTTTGATGAACTCATTGAACAGTTGGATATTTACATCAAGTATTGTGAAGAAAATACAGTAAATAACCAATTCTTTAATAACTTTGTACAACGTCGTATCAAGGTGGGACACCTGACACAGGATTACGATAGCGTTAGCTACTACGGTAAGTACCTTTATCTGAATGAAGCTAAGAATAAACAAAGCAGAGCTAAGATCTCATTACAGATGGAAAAGGCATATAAGGAGAGCATTCAGGTACAGAGGAAACATAGAGAGGTGCTAAAACAGAAGCGTAAGCTGGAGAAGGAGGTAATGGAGGCACAACAGGCCAATGCTGCGAAATCTACATTTTTAACCTCTATGTCTCATGAAATTCGTACACCGATCCATGCTATTCTAGGTTTGGATGAGATGATCCTTCGAGAATGTCATGAGGATAATATTTTGCAGTATGCATATGATATTCAGAATGCAGGAAAGACACTGATGGGAATTATCAGTGATGTTTTGGATATTTCAAAGATGGAATCAGGTACCATGGATATCACTCCTGATAAGTATCAGGTGATCGAGCTGATCCAGGAATTGAAGAATATGATTGAATCACGGGCAAAGGATAAGGGATTGCAGTTTTTTATCCATTTGGAAAAAGAGGTTCCCAAGGCTTTGTACGGAGATGCGCTTCGTATCAAACAGACAGTACTGAATGTCTTGACCAATGCAGTCAAATATACAAAGGAGGGACAGGTAGATTTTTCTATCGATTATGAAAAAACAGATGCGGAGAATATCAACCTGATTTTTACGGTTAAGGATACAGGTATTGGTATGAAAAAAGAGCATTTGGAGAAATTGTCCAATCCATTTGTTCGTTTCGATGAGGACAAAAATCGAAACATTGAAGGAACCGGACTTGGAATGAGTATCGTAACCATACTGATCAAACAGATGAATGGAGAGCTAAAGGTGGATAGTACCTACGGAGAGGGATCTACCTTTACCATAAAGATTCCGCAGACAGTTATTGACTGGAATGGTGTAGGTGATTTCTTTAGCCAGAAAAAAATGACCGGTAACGTCAAAAAAGAGGCATTATTTACTGCTCCAGATGCAGAGGTATTGGTGGTTGATGATAATGCTGTAAATCTGAAGGTTGTTAGTAGCTTATTGAAACGAACCAGGGTAAAGGTTACTTTAGCCAAAAGTGGAAAAGAATGTTTGGAACTGGCAGAAAAGAATCAGTATCATTTGATCTTTTTGGATCATCGCATGCCAGAATTAGATGGAGTGGAAACCTTGCAGATCTTAAAGCAGATGCATGGTATCAACCAGGATACACCAGTGGTAGCATTAACGGCTAATGCCATAAGTGATGCGGCTACATTCTATAAAGAAAAGGGCTTTGATGAACTGATCACCAAGCCAGTGGATCATGTGGAACTTGAAAGGAAAATGAAAAACCTACTGCCGCCTAATCTGGTGCAGTAGGTATCAGATACGATATTGATGAAGTATCAGCTTGCTAGTTTTCTGTAATGGTAATGTATTTGGTTGCTACATAACCTTCATAGTTTGTGGTTTTTACATGAGCCCAGCTGTCATCGTAGCTTAAAACAGTTCCGCGACTTATGTTGGTAAGCTTTGCAACAATTGTGGCATTGTTATCAGGCGCTTCGCGCATGTTTAATAAATTTATATCATTCTTTACACGGAAGGAGCCTACTGGATTCTCAGGGGTTTCTTCCGTTTCTTCTGTTTCTTTCGTTTCTTCTGAAATAAGTTTTGAAGCGGAATTATCCTTAAGAGAAGTTTCTTCATGATCAAGAACAATTCGTTTTGCATCGCCAATACAGGTTTCGATATAAAGCACCTGATCTTCAAGGGTAGAACTTGTGCTTTCATTGGAAGGAGCGATATCAGGCAGATTGGTGGCCGGTGTGTGGGTATCAGGAATCTTAGACGTGTTATCGCTGGCATAACGAATGGACCGGAATCGGTTGCTGTTTGTATCATCTAAGGAAAAATACTGAAAATAAAAGACACTGAAAAGAACAAAGACTGCAAGAGAGCCAGATGTTATACTGATGCTCCATTTATGTGTTAAAAGCTGTTTTTTGATTGTTTGTAAGATTTCCAAATATTTTTTTTTCACACTACTCTCCATTCTGCCCCGCGGAATCCGGAGGGCGTTTGCAGGGTTGGTTAGTTCCATTTTTTATATCGGCAATTTTGGAGAAAAGTTAACGCTTTTTAATTAAAACCTGCTCTTTTTTAAAAAAAGAGCAGGCTTTCTAGGATGGAACTTATGAATTTTGAGCTTCATGTGAGGCATACATATAGAATAGGACCATATAGATTCCACTGATGCCTACAAGGGTATAAATAATTCTGGAAATCCAGGACATACTACCAAATAACCAGGAAACTAAATTAAATCCAAAAAGACCAACGAGTCCCCAGTTTAGTGCACCAACAATGGCAATTGTTAATGCAACATAATCAAGCCATTTATGATTCATGATAATTCTCCTTCCTGTTTTATTTTTAGTATTTAC
This sequence comes from Lachnospiraceae bacterium, assembly GCA_045628865.1. Lineage (GTDB taxonomy): Bacteria > Bacillota > Clostridia > Lachnospirales > Lachnospiraceae > JAZQQB01. The sequence goes on from JAZQQB010000033.1 coordinate 22,556, forward strand.
AAGTTTGATACAGGTATACTGAAAGTATTTTCCAAATGGGGTTCTGAATAGACAACTGTTTATTGTCATGCGTATTTGAATCGTTTTCCGATTTGCAAATTTTGAACGAATTCGATAGAATGAAGGTAGACTATGTAACGATTGCAGATTGAGAAAATACCAAAGAAGCAGGAGTATGCAAATGATATATTTTATAGTGAATGAAACCTCAAAGACAGGACGAGGAAAGAGTGTGTGGCAGCAGATAGAAGATAAAATGAAGGATTCAGATGTGGCGTATACCGTTTACAAAACAGAGTATGCCGGACATGCCATGGAGCTTTCACGAGAAATTTGTGAGAAGGAGGATGAGGATATTTGTCTGGTTTCTGTAGGCGGAGATGGAACCATGAATGAGATTATTAATGGAATGACCAATTTTGACAGGGTTCGAATTGGTATCATTCCGTCAGGATCGGGAAATGATTTTCGAAGAGGCTTAAAGCTCCCAAAGGAGCCTGAAAAAAATTTAGAAAAAATCTTAGAGCTTGTGAAGCAGGGAGAGAATAGCTATACAAACATTGATCTAGGATGTGTTTTTTACAGGGATGAAGAGGGAGAAAAGAAACGACTTTATGGAATCAGTGCAGGAGTTGGTATGGATGCCATTGTTTGCAAAAAGGCATTTCATTCGAAATTAAAGAAATTTTTAAATAAGATCCATCTTGGGAAGCTGACCTATGTACTATTGACTATTCAGACTCTTTTTTCCATGAAAACAACCAATGTTACCATGCGATTTATTACGGATTCCTATGAGAAGGTAATACGTAATAATAAGATGATTTTTGCAGCGGCTATGAATTTAAGGGCAGAGGGTGGTGGAGTACCTATGGCTCCAAATGGGAATCCATTTGATGGCCTTTTGTCTACCTGCTATGCTCATGGCATACCAAAATGGATGGCGTTTTTATGTTTTCCGGTTTTGATCGCTGGTAAGCACACAGCCTTGCATGGTTTTGATGTGAAGAATAGCCGAGAGGTACATATGAAATTAGAGGAACCATTTGAACTTCACGCAGATGGAGAATATTTAGGAGATGTTAGTGAAGTGACTTTTAAAAGCCTGCCACATAAATTACATATGCTGATGTAGGTGGCTGGTTATTTCCTTTTTGCCTGATATAAAAACGGGAGAAATTTTTTGATCACAAAAATGGAGATCACTTCAAATACAATTACAAATAAAAAAATATTTCCATATAAGAATAGAACTTTACAATGTGTGATCTTTGTGTTCATGGCATAGGCAAAGCTAAGGGCATTTCTTAAGATCCCAAAATCAAGATGGGTCACCATGATCAGCAGAGAATTCCTGCCCAAACATGTAAAGAGGCGACATGTTGGAATGCCTTTGCAAATAAGGATGATACCGATACATCCAATTACGGAACAAAGTGCGTAGATATACCAGACACCAAAAATCATTCGATTGTAATCGACACCTTCAAATTTCATACAAAGCATCAAATCTGTTGTAAGCAATATAATTCCAGCAATGGTACAAATAATGGAATTTACTTTGCTTTTTTGCAGTTTTGTAAGAAATGCACCCATCCAATAGCCAAGCATTAAGTAAGCACAGGTCAGCATTCCTCGCAGTAGTACTAAAACAACATTTCCCAGGATCTTTGCAGGAACATTTTTCTGAAAAAATGGCTGATAAAGAATTGGCGCATATAGAAAAATCAGGATGGCGCTTACTAATAAAATAGAAGTCATCATAATTGGATTTAAATGCTTTATTAATAAATGAAAGAAAATTTCAGCAAAAAAGAGGGCTGAAAAAAACCACAAAACGGAGGCCCCTTTTAGGGTGAGGGTGTCTAATAATATATTAGAAAGATCCTTTTTGGTAACCAGAGAGGGATCAAACTGATAACGAATATATTCGTGAATGAAATACAAAATACTAAAGGTGCAGTACGGATAAAGAAGGGCTGCACTTTTTTTCTTGATAAAATTGGTGAAAGAAATGGAACTGCCGGTTTGTTCTTTTTTGAGATAAAGCAGGATGCCAGATACCAGAAAAAAGATGGTCAGTGCACAGGAATTACCAAAGTGCGCAATCAGATCTTTATAGGGTGCTGGATCCACCACCTGTACTGTTCCAAAAAGGTGTACCATGACCACAAGGAAGATACCAAAGCCCTTTGCCATATCTAAATATTCTGATCTGCTTTCATAATTCATTCTAATCTCCATTTCACTTGTGAAATCCGGAGCGGGTTATTTGTTTCACCCCGCGAAATCCAGAACGGTCTATTTTTTATCCTTTCTAGTATAAGAAATCCTTCGTGAAAATACAATGGGATTTCATGAAAACATAATCGAAAAAATTAGAGATTAATGCTTGCTTTGACAGAAAATAGTACATATTTGCATAGAGATACCAATCAAAGTGTGTGAAAATAGTGATATAATAATGTAAACTATCTGAAAAATGTCTCGAAAAAGAAAGGATTGTGAAGAATGGAAATTCAGAACTTTACACCAGAGAGATTAGAGGAAATCAAAAGCTATTACGATCATCTTCCTATGGGAGTTTGTATTCAGAAATATTTGGAAACGGAGGATGGGCTGGGAGATTATATTCCAGTATATGCCAATGAACTGTTTGCTGAGAGCATGGGCGCTCCTTTGTTTGTTGTGCTTGCCAATTCATTGCGTTCTTTTTCTGCTTCTTTTCCTCCAGAAAAATTACAGGAAATGAGTAAAATTGCTTTTCATGGATTAAAAATCTCAGGGAATGCCTTTTCTTATGATTACAAAAGATATTTTCGAACAGATATGTATCAGTATGAGTATGGATATATCATTTCCTTTGTAACAGATATTACAAGTGCTTATGCAACGGGTAAAACCTTAACCAATATTGGAAAAACCTATGAAGCAATTTATTATGTGCAGGCAAAGGATGATATCAGCTTTGTTGTAAATTCAGACCAGGAAATGATTCCTTTTACGTATGAAGAATTTATGAGAACATACACAGAGGTGAAAGGGGTTATTCCTGAAGAATATGATGCTTTTATGGAATTTACATCTAAGGATTATGTGAAGAAGGCTTTGAATAGCGATAAGAAGCTTAGCAGAAAATTTCAGATTAAAAATGAGCAGGGCAAGTATGAGTGGCGTTTGTTTGATTTAATAGCAGATGAGATAGATATGGCAACTGGTGACGTTTTATCTTTTACGATTACAGTCAGGGATATTGATGATCTGGTAAGACAGGAACGTAAAAGACAGGAAGAACTTGAAAAAGCGGTTAAAACTGCACAGTATGCTTATGAGAGTAAATCCAATTTTTTAAAGCATATGTCTCATGATCTTCGTACGCCTTTGAATGGGATCATAGGAATCCTGCAGCTGATGGAAGATAATATTTCAGATAGAGAGCAAATGCTTTCCTTTATCGAAGATGCGAGAGGAAATGCTCATACGCTTTTGGACATCTTTAGAGATATTCTGGATCTGACCCGTATAGATTCTGAGGGATTAGAGGCTGGTGATGCTGTGTTTGATCTGCGCATTGTAAGTCCACAGTTAGAGAATGTAAAACAAAAGATGCCAGTAAAAATTGAAATTGAAAAGAATGAGTTCAAATATCCAATCCGTAAGGCCAAGGATGTTTATATCAGACAGGTGATGCTTCAGCTTGTGGAGAATGCGGTGAAATTCAATAAAGAGGATGGCAGAATTCGTGTATCCTTCAAGGAAATGGAGGACCCAACCTGGGTCGAATTTGTAGTAGAGGATACTGGTATTGGCATGACGCAGGAATTTATCAATCATATTTTTGAACCATTTACCCAGGAACGGGATGATGCAAGAACCAAATATCAGGGAAGTGGACTGGGACTCACTTATGTGAAGAAACTCGTTGATAAAATGAGTGGAACCATCAAAGTTGAAAGCGAAAAAGGAGTGGGAAGCAGCTTTATTGTGTGCCTTCCAATGGAAATTGTGACAGATGAGAGCGTGCAGATTTCCAATGTGCTGTTTGATACGAAATTATTAGATACCAACAGCCTTGAAAATAAGCGCGTGCTTTTGGTGGAAGACAATCGTGTGAACATGATGGTTGCAAAAAAGCTTTTGGAAAAGAATAGAATGATCGTTGAAACCGCCGAAAACGGGTTGCTGGGACTTGAAAAGTTTGAACAGTCTAAACCATATGAGTACGATTACATCCTGATGGATCTCATGATGCCCATCATGGATGGAGTATCTTCAGCAAGAAAGATTCGCAATTTAGACAGAGAGGACGCCAAACTGATTCCAATCCTGGCAGTTTCAGCCAATACATTGCCCGAGGATATCACTGGTGCTTTGGAGGCTGGCATGAATGAACATATTTCCAAACCAATCGATATGAATTATTTGTTGCTTGCTATGAAAAAATATGAGACCGCTTTTGAAAAAAATGGATAAGGAGTGGCGAGATGTCCTTTTTACAAAAGATCAGAAAGCCTGTTAAATCAACCAATTATGCAAAAATGCTGATGGTGACATTTGGTATTTTCTGGGTAGGGGTCTTGCTTGGATGTTTATCATGGTATTTGACATATCATCAAAGTGACATGCCAAAGATCCTTCAGACAATTGGGAAAATATTAGATTTAAAACGTTTTATGGGTGGTCTTTCACCCTGGCTAACGGCCGGAATCTGTGTATCCGCATTTAGTTTATCTGCATTTCGTGCCGAGATTAATATTTTTTTCCTGAATTTTGGAATGGTACTTAGTTATTATGTATATACCTGGGAATTCACGGGCATCTGGCCGAAGTATTACCTGCTTTCCTGGTTGATCCTGCTTTTGTTTGGACCGGTTTTTGGTCTGATCGTCTGGTATGGGAAAGGAGACGGCATGATTGCGGTACTCATCTCAGGGGTGATCGTTGGTCTGCTGTTTAATACCACTTTTCGATTGGACTTTTATTCCATTGAGGTTCGCTATCGCTTAAATCTTTTGATGCTCATCGCAGGAATTGTGCACATGCGACGAAAAAATGCAAAGGAAAACGTCCTGATGGTGGCCATTGGAATGGTTTTTGCCATTTTTATGGGACTTATTCTTCCGAATCATATCTTGTAGCCTGATGGCCTAAGCGGAAATGACAGGACTGGGTATATTTTTTGGGAGAGCACCCAACAGCCTTGGTAAAGGCTTTGAAAAAATTACTATAATCCGAGAACCCACACTGCTCACAGGCTGCTGCTACAGAATAGTCGTCTGCGAGCAGTTTTTTCGCGTCTGCAATGCGTCGGATGGTGATATATTTGTTGATGGTAGTTCCGGTAATACTTTTAAATAGCCTGCAGATGTAGGATTCACTCAGGTAAAAATGCTCAGCCAGGGAGTCAATGGAGATAGTCTCTTTTATATGTGCATTGATATAGCTTAGGATATCATATATCTGATGATGGTCTTTCTTTGGTGTGATGGCTTCCTTTGACTTACTTTCGTAGAAAATGCTGTAAAGCATTGCCATAAGCTCTAAAAACGCCGATTTTTGATAGATATCCTTTGCATGCTCATGAGAGGCTGCCATTTTTTGAAATCCCTGTAAAAAATGATTCTGCTGTTCTGTATTTAAAGATAGTTTGTGTGTATGAAAAGCCTTCTTTTCACAAAAGGGAGCCGCCAGATTGGTGCAAGGTGTGGAAAGAGAGGCTAAATAATCTGGATGAATATAAAAAATGATTTGTTCAGAAAGCCCATTTGCCTGCAGGGTGATAGAGTGCCCCTCAAAAGGATTGATGAAAAAGATATCTCCCTTCTCTACGGCGTAAAAGTGCTGATCGATCAGAATATTTTTTCCCCCAGATACAAAGTAATGAAGCTCGAAACAGTCATGGATGTGCATGTCAGATTCCGAAACGTTGGTGGTTAAATGGGCGATGGCAACTTCAGAGTATTTCATACAATGTTCAATTGCTTGCATTTCTGTAGAATATTTTTTCACGGGATACCTCCATATCCGGATTATTTTTTCTAGCCATATTGTACAAGAAGTGTTCAATATTTGCAAGGTTTTGGGAATTGCCACTGGGTAATATGTTCCTGTTGTATGATTGATAATTGTATTTTTCTTAAATGGGATTGACAATGGAATAAAAATATTATTGATATTTTCTGAAAATATCAATAATTGATTGAAAAATATAGAAAAAACATGTAAAATAAAGATGTTGAACCGTGTAATGGAGGAATTGTATATGAATCCGAAGAGAAAAAGTAGTATTAAGGGATATTTAAATAAACATTTTATGCTTATCGTAGGTTTTTCCTTTTTGGTAATCTTTCTGGTTACCTTTATCATTGTGGAACGAGATATGCGAAATGTAAAGGAACAGAGTATTGCCCGAATTGTAAATGATGGTGCTCAGAACCTGACAGCGAAGATTGACTGCATGTTTGCAAGTGCCTATACGATTGCCGCAGATGAGGTAATTGCGGATCCGTCTATTCCATTTGAGGAGAAGAGAGATAAGCTTGTTCGATATGGTGAGGAAAGAAATATTAGCTCTCTTGGCTATATTTCCAAGGAAGGGTATTTGATTTCAACAGATGGATTTGAGAATGATATTAGTGAAAGGCAGTATTATAAGGATCTGATGGCAGGTGGTTTGTATATCAGCTATCCGCAGTTTAATACTGCAACAGGAAAACAGATTATCTTTATTGGTGTGCCAAGATATTACAATGGTGAGATTGTTGGCGCAATGACCTGTTGCTTTGATTCTTCTGTTCTTTCAGAACTGGTGGCTGAGTTAAATTATATGGGTGAAGGACGTGCCTATATGATCAGTGATACTGGCTTGACGATTGCGTCCTACAATTTAGACGATGTTTTGAACAATTACAATATTTTGGAAGCTGCGAAAGAGGATGCTTCCCTGGAAGAAGCAGCTATTGTACATCAAAGAATGATCAATCATGAAAGTGGCTCTGATTATTTAAATGGAAACATGCTGTTTTACGATAAGGTCAGAGATGGTGCCAACTGGACAGTTGTTTTGGAAATTCCCAAAAAACTGTATTTTAAAGAAATCTACCAGCTGGTTATTATCTTTGTGATGTTCACTGCCATAGGTCTTTCCATTGTAGCGATATCTTCACTGATGCTTGGCACTAAACTTGGAAAACGATTAAAGAGATTGAGCGCTTCTTTGGAAGAGGTCTCTACAGGTAACTTTTTGTTAGAATTTGATCAGGTGGAATTGGAAAACCGGGATGAGATTGGAGACATTTATCGATCTACAAGGCGTACAGTGACAGATATTGGTCATACTTTAAATTCCATGAAGCAGATTACAACTGAGCTTGTGTCACAGACACAGCTATTGAACAATACTTCTGAAAATCTGGAAAGTGGAACGGGTTCGGTAACGGATTCGGTATTAGAGATTTCAAATGGAAATAACAAACAGGCAGGCGAAATCAATAATATTCATGTACAGATGGATATTTTCCGCGAAAATGTAGAGAATGCAGATGAGAGTATTACGAAGGTAGTTGGAATCACCTCATCCGTGAATGATAAATTAAAAACCGGAAATGTTGAGATGGGTAAGCTGCAAAAGTCCTTTAAGGAATTCAATGAAAACTTTGAGGAGTTTAGAAAAATCATTGGAAATATGAATGAAAGCTTAAACTCCATTACGCTGATTACCTCTTCTATCAGTGAGATCGCTGATCAGACCAACCTGCTTTCTTTAAATGCTTCTATTGAGGCGGCCAGGGCAGGAGAGGCAGGACGAGGCTTTAGCGTAGTTGCACAGGAAATTTCCAAGTTGGCAGAACAATGTTCTATTTCTGCATCTGAAATCAGTAATGTGATCGATGTGATCATAGAAAGTGGAAAACAGCTCATTGATTCAACCTCGGATATGGATCAGCAGATGACTCAACAGAATGGTATTATCATTGATACGCTGGAAGCATTTAACATTCTAGCTAATGATATGAATGAGATGTTCCCACAGATTAAGGCTATTTCAGAAATATCACATACCAATATGGAAACCAGTCAGACCATTGTAAAGTCTATCCAGACGGTGGATGCTATTTCTGAGGAATTAGTTGCAACCACCCATTCTGTAAGCGAAGTCAGTGACAGTTTTGTGGTATCAAGCAAGAATGTAGGAGATGCGTCCAAACTCATTGGCGAGGTATCTGAGCGGTTAAATAATTTAGCACAGAAATTCAATGTATAATAGATTCATTCATTTTACATACTTTTCCAAAAAACTCCTGGACACACAGAATCATTGATTGGTTTTGTGGGTGTAGGAGTTTTTGAGTCTCAATCACATATTTTGTGGGATTTAGGATTTTTTTCCTGGCTCCGACGGCTCATGTCGAATAATTTCAAAAAGAATTATTCATCATCAGGATATCCTCAGCCATGACAGTCTCATCTCTTCGAGAGTAGGACAGGCTGACGTAAGGCTTAGAAAACTATATCGTAGTAACGTCAATTCCACGAAAAAATGATTGACCCGTTTTTTCTCGAAAATGACTAGATTTTTCATTTATTCTGTGATAAAATTTTAACGATCATCCCAAAAATCAAAATTAGATTAAATCAACGGATGATTCAATGCACAAAGGGTGAGTTCTTTTTGAAATCGGGTAAATAGATTTTTGAGAGGAAATAATATGAAGAGGAAAGCTTATGAGAAACTCCTTTTGGCGTTTCTTTCTATGGGAATAACCACTTCTTTGCTTTTGCAGGGTTGTGGAAACACTGTAAAACAGGCAAGTAGTCCATTTTCTGATGCGAAGCCAAAGGAAACAACAGATGGAGTGATGAAAGAGGATGAAATTGTAAGGGATAGTGTTGATGCTACGGATACTGTCAGGTGGATCAATGCGTCTTATGCTATTTTGACAGAGATCAATGGACAGGATTATTCTATGTTCGGCGGGATGGAGGCTACACAGGCCAATAAGATCATGGAGGTTGCCAGCTTAGAGGAATGGTGGGATGTGACAGACCGAAAAAGTGCAGATGAAACACTTGACTGGGTGCTAACAGAGGGACACAGAACGGACTTTTTGGAAACTGTTGGAATCATGGAAGAATGTGGATTTTCTGAATTGACGCCTCAGGAAAGAGAACAGGTTTTAGTGGAAGATTTTGAACTGGATGAGGACAGTGCTTCCATTTATGCCAATTATTACAAAATGTATGAGCAGTATGGTACGACAGCTATTGATGCCTGGGATTACTGCCGTGGTATGAATCTATGCGGATTTTATTACATTGCAGGATATTACACGAAAGAGGAAGCATTGGACAAGGCACTTGAAATCGCCAATACCACGCAGAGTAGATTTGGTTCCTGGGACGATTTAGTGGATAGCTATTTACGCGGTTATGAGTACTGGATGGATGAAGACAGTGCGGAGCGTCGTGGGATTTATGAGGATCTGTGTGCAAGAGAGGACAATCCATATGCTGTGGATTATCACACTGTGCTCACAAAGGAATGGTAATTTGTACACGTTCTTGACTTGAATAGAAGATTTTGAAAAAGACTAAGGATAGGGAATAGATTTTTAAGTTACAGGAGGTAGCTATGGCAGCTAATAACATGCGTGGTCTTGATACAGAAGTTCGTAAGACCAGAAGACAGATTTTTAAAGAGGTGGCACTTGTTGCTTACAATTCCAAGGATGTGGTAAGAGATATTGAGGCTCTTCCATACAAACTTGCAGATACAGAACAGTCCCGTTATTGGGAAAGTATTTACCGTGAAAGAGCGGTAAATCGTGAGAGAATCAGACTTGCAATGGGTATGAGTCTTCGTCCGGAAAACCAGCCAGTCAATGTCAGCTACGGAATAGAAGAAAGTAACATTGCGGAAAAATATTATGAACCACCACTTTTACAGGTGATTCCAACAGCATGTAATGCATGTCCTGAGAATCAGTTTTTTGTAACAGACAGATGTATGGGATGTGTGGCACATCCATGTGGCGAGGTATGCCCAAAGGGTGCCATTTCCATGAAAAATGGTAAGTCCTATATCGATCAGGAAAAATGTATCAAATGTGGTAAGTGTAAACAGGTTTGTCCATATGATGCTATTTCTCATCAGGAACGTCCTTGTAAGGTTGCTTGTGGTGTAGATGCTATTGCAAATGACGATTATGGCCGTGCCAAGATCAATACGGATAAATGTGTTTCCTGTGGTATGTGCATGGTTAGCTGTCCATTCGGCGCCATTGCAGATAAGTCTCAAATTTTTCAGCTGATCAGAGCAATGCAGACAGGAAAAGAAATCTATGCACAGGTAGCCCCTGCTTTTGTTGGCCAGTTTGGGAAAAATATCAATCCTAACGTGATCAAAAAGGCACTGCTTGACCTTGGATTTGCTGGTGTATATGAGACAGCTATTGGTGCAGATATGGGCTGTATGGCAGAGGCTGAGCATTATGTAAATGCTGTAGCAACAGGAGAATTACCATTCTTACTGACATCCTGCTGTCCATCATGGTCTGTTATGGCAAAGAATCTGTTCCCGGAAACCATTGGCAATATTTCCAATGAGTTAACACCAATGGTAGCTACAGCAAGAAAGATCAAGGAGGAGCATCCGGATGCAGGTGTGGTATTTATTGGACCATGTGCAAGTAAGAAGTTGGAAGCATCCAGAAGAACTGTTCGAAGTGATGTAGATTTTGTTATTACCTTCGAAGAATTACAAGGGATGTTTGATGCCAAAGAAATCGATCTTGCAGCATTATCTGAGGCAGAACCAATTGATGATGCAACAGGAGCAGGACGTGGTTATGGTGTTGCCGGTGGTGTAGCTTCAGCCATTGAGAAGTGTATCAAGGCTTATTACCCGGGCACAGAGGTTAAGATCGAGCATGCAGAAGGACTGGCAGATTGCAGAAAAGCTCTTATGCTTGCCAAGGCTGGTAAGATGAATGGCTGTCTGATCGAGGGTATGGCATGTCCTGGTGGTTGTGTTGCTGGTGCAGGAACCAATATTCCGATCCTTCAGGCGAATAAAGAGGTTACTGGCTTTAAGGCTCAGGCTTCCAAGGAAATTCCAGATAAAGAATAAGCTTTGCGCAGGGATATGAATATTTTGAAAATGTAATAAGATTTTATTGAAAAGATAAATGACAGGCAATTGTTTCAGGAATGGGACGGTTGCCTGTTTTTTGTTTCATAGGAAATTCTTCAAATTTCCTATGAAACAAAAAGCTCCGCAAAGGATGCGCACGCTTGTGCAGAGGAAGTTGTCGCAATTTGTGATAGAATTGTAGAAATATTCTGAAAAATATATGGTATAATAAAGTGATATGTTGGGGGTAGTGTAGAAAGGTATGACCATATGACAGAACTTGAGTTATTATTCGCACAATATAAAAAGAATATGGATGAGATGGATGCGCTTCGTAATAAGAGCTTCGAGTTCCCAGAGGAGGAAAACTGGAAAGACTGGTATAGACAGATTCAGCGCAGTATGGAAAATATCTATCAGAAAAGTGCTGTCCTTTTAAAGAAACTCACTAGTCTGATCAATGGTCCTATGACTATAGATCTAGCAGATTCGTTGTATGAGCAGACTATGAAGATGTATCGGGAAAACTATGATGATGGAGAGTTTTTGATCATTATCTTCAATGTTTTAGAGCCTTTCTACGAAAGTTTAAAGGATAAAGACTATAGAGAAATACTGATCCCAATGTATCTGGCACATTCCTATGAGCTGAATGCAGTTATGTACAGTCAGGCCTCTATTGAACAAATGAATGTGACTATGCTTGAAAAGGTATTAGCTTTTGAACCGGTGTTTGATACGTTATCAGAGCAGATGCGTATTTGTTTTTGGAAGGCTGTCTTTAACTATGTTATTGTCGGTACGGATCATAAAAACTGGACTGTAGCGCAATCCTTTGCATTGTTTGAGTATTACTGGAAACTTTGGGAGTCTGATCATGTGCAGGAGATTGAAAAAAACAATTCTGCTGCACAGGCTGTTATGAACAATTTTTTTGGATCCTTTGCTTGTATCACATATCGAATAAATGAGCTGGAGGAGAAAAATGTTCCGGACTTCATCAGAATTATGGACCTGATTTACGAAAGACAGATAGTTAATGTATCAGATGAAAAAGAACTGGGTGAGGTTACTTACGCAGGTTATTTGTATTCGTCCTATTTAAAGGGAGAAGAGACCATAAATACCATATTTGATCAATTCTGCACCTATTACCAGTGTGTTTCCAGAAAAATAAGTGAAGAAGAGATTATGGATAAGAATAGGATCTATTTCTTCTACGGCTGCACGACAATTTTATATTGCTTTGCACAAAAAGGAATCAATCCTGAGAAGAAAAATCAAATGATTGGAATGATTCGTGCTTTGACTGAATCCAAATGGAGGATTGAAGATACAAAGGTGCTGTTGATACTCATGGATTTAACAACGCTGTTATGTGATATCATGGTAGATTTTTCTGGTAAGGAAATCGATATTGAAGATTTTTATTATCAGATGCTGGTATGTAAAAATATCCCATCCTTTATTCATGCCAGGCATGTAGCCCAGTTGGCTGTGTTGCTTTTAGAGGAAGCACTTTTGAAAAAACCGGTTCTTTTTGATCAATATTCCGATATGCCGTTAAAGGATTTTGTAACTTATGTAGAAAAGTGCGGACTTTTCCATGACATTGGCAGTATTGCAACCTCATTTTTGACTTATTATAGAAATCGTCCTTTGTTACCAGCAGAATTAGAATTGATCAATATGCACCCGCTTTCCAGCTTGGCTATGGTTGAAAAATCCCACGAGATGGACTGCTATAAGAATGTTATGGCAGGACATCATAAAAGCTTTGATGGAAAAAGTGGATTTCCAGAAGAGATTGACAATACAAAATTCGAAGATAAGATTCTGATCGATCTGATCCATATAGTGGATTATATTGATATAAGATGTGATGCCTTCTTCTCCTATCAGGCAACTACAGTTCAAGATCTTTTGCATGAACTGGATGAAAAGAAAGGTACGGAATTTCATCCTGATTTTGTAGAAATGATCTTAGAAAACAGAGTACTTCAGGAAAAAATCCAGGAAATCGTTCAGTTAAGCTATACTTCTTTAAAGGAATATCATGAAAATGCAGAGGGAATCGCAGTATATCAGAGTACAGAGGAATTCGTTTCCCAACTGGATGAAAGAATGCAAGAGGCATTTAGTAATCATACGCCTGATGATTTCATGAAGTATGTGGATCGATTGTTTGCCATATCTGCAAGGGAGTATTCTGACCGGCTTTTGGGTGTAGCGTATTATTACACAATGAGAGTTCATATGCATAAGGACGAGTATACAGAAGCCATGAATGCAGGTCGGGAAGCAGTTAGATATTTAGACAATACAGAAGAATATGAGAAGACAACAACAGCGTATAACATACTTGGTGCGATTATGCAGATTATGGGCAACAAGGAAAATGGACTACATTATTTTTTGATGAGTCTTGAAAGAGCGAAACTTTGTGAAGATGCGGATACAGCATTATTCTACCCATATAATAACATTGCCAATCTTATGAAAAATGTAGGACAAGTGGATAGGGCATTATATTATTATAATCTGGCTGAAAAGCTTAACATTTGTAATGATATGCTAAGACTTGCTATGTATTGCAACATTATGTACTGTTATGTTCTTACCAATAATGATGATAAAATAGCTGAATATTATGAATTGATCAAGACGTATGAGCAGGAGGAGGATTATCCTGTATTCCTTGTGAATGTTTATACCGCTTGTTTGCACGAATATTATGATGACATAGTGCAGATGGTGGAATCCATCAAATTTGCCATTAAGGATCGGGTTTACTTAAAGGAATATTCTTCCTATATGGATGAGATACATATTTGTCTGGATCTTTTGGAAAAACATGAAGAGTATGAACTGCTTATGGAAATGATGAATCAGTGTCTTGATTATTTTAAGCAGGATATGATCTCGTTCCAGGAATATCAGCGATTTTTACAGCAGAAGGCCCGCTGCGAGAAAAAATGTGGTGACAGGGAGAATCTTTTAAAGACCCTGAGCATTCTTGAAGAAAATATTGAACATGAAAATAGCAGCACTTCAGAAAAAATACTGGATCTTGAAAAGAACTATGCAGATATGTTAAAAAGACAGGCAAACCAGAGATATCTGCAAAGGGAAAAGGAACGTCTGGAAAAGGAAGTTTTGGTGGCACGTGAGGCCAATCAGGCAAAAAACACATTTTTATCGGCCATGTCTCATGAAATCAGAACTCCAATCCATGCCATATTAGGGCTTGATGAGATGATTCTTCGAGAAAGCAAAAATGAAATGATACTGGATTATGCCAATGATATTGAAAATGCTGGAAGAACCTTGCTTGGTATCATTAATGATGTGCTTGATTTTTCTAAAATGGAATCAGGACAATTGGAAATCGATCCTGTTGAGTATGATACAAAGAGTCTGATCCTTGATCTAAAAAATATGATCGCACCACGTGCAAAGGAGAAAAATCTTGCATTTGAGATCCTATGTGATGAATCGCTTCCTTGTACCTTGTATGGTGACGAGTTACGTATCAAACAGGTTATTTTGAACATTTTAACAAATGCAGTGAAATATACTTCAGAAGGTAAGGTTTCGCTGGGTGTTACTTTTGATGAATTTGTGGAGAACATGATCAAACTTGTGATTACGGTTACTGACACAGGAATGGGCATGAAGGAAGAGGATTTAGAGAAACTTTTCAAACCATTTGAACGTATAGAAGAGAATAAAAATAAGAACATAGAGGGAACCGGGCTTGGAATGAGTATTGTATTTTCACTGATCAAGCAGATGGATGGTACCATTGACGTGAAGAGTGAATATACCAAGGGCTCTCAGTTTATCGTATCTATTCCTCAGAATGTTGTTGATAAAACGCACGTTGGTGATATCTTCCAACAAAGAACAGGTAATTACAAGCGTGCGAAACAGCTGTTTACAGCTCCTGGTGCAAAAATTCTGGTTGTAGATGACAATGCTGTCAATATCAAGGTTGTTACCAGCTTGCTAAAACGGAATCAAGTACAGATTTCTACTGCTGTTAGTGGTTTTGAATGTTTGGATATGACCAGGCAGGATAAATATGATCTGATCCTATTGGATCATAGAATGCCTGAACTGGATGGTGTTGAAACACTAAAGAGGTTGAAAGAGGAATGCGCGTTGAACAAAGAAACACCAATCATTGCGCTAACGGCCAATGCCATTTCTGGCGCATATGATTTTTATATCAGTGCCGGTTTTGATGATCTTTTGACAAAACCTGTGAATGTAATGGAATTAGAAACAAAGATCATGAGACATCTTCCACAGAGTCTTATCCTACATGTAGACTGATTTAGGAGTGAATCCATATGAATAATATTGAACGTATTTTTAGACAGTACAAAAATAATATGGATAAAATGAATACATATCGTGACCAGTTCTTTGAATTTCAAAGAACTGAGGATTGGCGTGAAAAGTACCAGAAAAACATGAGTGATATAGAGGCAATCTATAGAGAAAATGCAAATCTGGTAAAGGAGATCACTCATATTTTGGATACTCCAATGACAGAATATTTGGCCAATTCTTTGTATGAACAGGCGATGAGCATGTATCAGATGGAATATGATGATAGTCAGTTACTTGCTAATATTTTTGAAACACTGGAGAAGTTCTATGAACGTGATAGTGAGAAAAATATTAACAGACTGATGTCTCTTTATATTGCTCATTCCTATGAGATCAATGCAGTTCAAAGACGTCAGGCTTCCATTCGGGTTGCTGATTTTTCCATTCTGGAGAAGGGACTTTCTTATCGTGATAGATATGCTTCGTTAAATGAAGATGCGAGAGTATGGTTCTGGAAAGCAGCTTTTAATTATGCAGTAGTTGGAATGGATCGTAAAAACTGGCCTTTGAAAGAAAGCTTTGAAAAATATTATGAATATTTGGATTTTTGGTATTCAGAGGAGGTTCAGAATCTGGATGGAGAAAATGAGGATATCAATACGATCATTGCAGGATATGAAGCAAATGTACTGTATTTTGCTATGCGCTGTGATGAATTGGATGAAGAGACAATCCCTTATTTTATCATGATCACAGATCGTGCGTACAAGCTGCAGCGTAAAGAGGTTTCCGATGATATGGATCTTTATGTGCTTACTTATGCAGCCTATATGTATTCCCTGTACCTAAGGGGAGAGGAAACCATCGATGGAGTGTTTGATAAATTCTATCAGTATTTTATCTATAAGGATCAGATCCATCGACATAATGTTATGGACTATGAGGTGGTTTATTTTTATTATGTCTGTGTCAAGTTTTTGACTGTTATTTCTAAAAAGGGAATCAATGCAGAGAAACAAAAACAGCTTTTAGGCGTTTTCTGGGCTATTGCAGATATGAAATGGAAGCTGGATGATAGTGGTGATCTTCTCCGTGTCCTTCAGCTTTCCACTGAATTGTGTTCTTCCATTGTTATGCTTTCAGATAAGGATACAGATATTGAAAACATTTATTATAGATTGAATGTACGGAAAAATTTCATTTCTTATATTCATGCGAAAAATGTTTCAGATCTTGCGGTGATGATTTTTGAGGAATGCCATGAAAAATGCGATCTTTTTAGGGAGTATCATGGAATGGACTATGATACCTTACACGAATATGTGAAAAAATGTGGTATTTTTCATGATTTAGGATCCATTGCGACCACATTTTTACACTACTATAAATATAGACCGCTATTTCCACAGGAGAGTGCACTGATTCATAATCATCCTCTGGCTGGTGTTGAGATCATAGAAAAATCCAAGGAGATGGAAAAATATAAGGAGATTTTGATGGGCCATCATAAAAATTATGATGGCAAAGGCGGAGCACCTTTGGATTATGATAATACCACGGCAAAAAATAAGCTTGTGGTTGACCTGATCCATATTGCGGATTTTATTGATCTGAAATCGGATAAATTTTTTATGTATGATATTCTGCCATTTGATGAGGTTTTGCGCGAATTAGAGGAAGGCAGTGGTACAAAATATCATCCTGAAATTGTACGTGTGATCCTGGAGTCGGAATCTTTAAAGGAAAAGATCGCAAAGAGGATCGAAATGAATCTGGATTCTGTACAGGAGTATTATGAAAATGCAGAAGAAGTAATGAGACATCAGTCAACAGAGGAGTTTGTACAGCAGTTGGAAGAAAAGATGGAAGAAGCTTTTGCTAATCATACAGAGGATGAGTTTATGAATATGGTGGAAAGGCTTTTTACCATGACAGCCAAGGATTATTCTGACCGTATCTTAGGAATCGCCTATTATTATACTATGCGTGTTCATTTGTTCAAAAAGGCATATATGGAGGCTTTTAATGCAGCAAATGAGGCAGTCACACTCTTAGAAAATACAGATGAATATGAGAAATATTGTATTTCCTACAATGTTATGGGTGCTGTTATGCAGATCATGGGAAATCCAAATTCTGCATTGCAGTACTATATGCTTTGTGTGGAAAAGGGAAAACTGTGTGAAGATAAGCCTGAATTACTTCTTTATCCGTACAATAATATTGCAGATTTGATGAAAAACTTAAATCAGGTTGAGCGTGCGATCTATTATTACAATATGGCGGAGAATCTGCAGGTCTCAAATGAAAAAGAAAAAATGCCAATCTGGTGCAATATGCTCTATTGTTATATTTTTATTGGAGATGAAGAAAAAATTGCAATCTATGAGAAAAAAATCCATGAGAATATCAAGGACAATGATTTCCCGAAGTTTATGGTTTATATCTACCTGGCATGGTTAGAGGAATATAGAAAACATTATGATGTCATGAACCAGTATATCCAGAGCGCTTTGGAGGATGAAGATTATATGTCCATGTACTCTTCTTATCTGGATGAGATACATATCTGCCTGGCATTATTGGAAAAAACAGAGCAGTATGAATTGCTTTACAACTTAACAGATGCCTATTTGACATTTATTGACCAGGATGAGATTTCGTATAAAGAGTATCAACGATTTTTACAAAGACGTGCAAGATGTGCTAAAAAGCAAAAAAATATCGAACTTTTGATGGATACGCTGGAGCTTTTGGATGAAAGCATTCAAAGTGAAGGTAAAAAAGTTTCTGAAAAGATGATCGAGATGGAAAAGGACTTTGTTGATACCATCAATCGTCAGGAGAAGCAGAAAAAGCTGCAAAAAGAGAAGGAAAGACTTGAAGTACAGGTTAAGGAGGAGAAAAATGCAAATCAGGCAAAAAGCTCCTTCCTGTCATCCATGTCTCATGAGATTCGTACGCCAATCCATGCTATTTTAGGATTGGATGAAATGATTCTTCGAGAATGTGATGAACCTGAAATTTTGGATTATGCGAAGGATATTGAGGACGCTGGAAAAACCTTGCTTGGCATTATCAATGATGTACTTGATTTTTCCAAGATGGAAGCAGGAAAACTCCAGCTTTTGCCACAGGCCTTTGATCTTTCTGAACTTTTGCTGGATATTAACGAGCAGATCAGACCAAAGGCTATGGAAAAACAGCTGCAGTTTGTAATCACCTGCGATAAAGATGTGCCACGATATCTTACGGCAGATGATTATAGGATTAGGCAGATTTTACTAAATATTTTGTCCAACGGGGTAAAATATACCAATGAGGGCAGGATTGATTTTATCATCAGTGCTGAAAAAAAATCTTCCGAGAATCTGAACCTGAAGTTTCAAGTAAAGGATACTGGTATGGGTATGCGGGAAGAGGATATTGAGAGACTTTTCAAACCTTTTGAGCGTATTTACGATCAGCGGAATATGACTGTTTCCGGAACAGGACTGGGCATGAGTATTGTTATTTCCCTTGTGAAACAGATGAATGGATTACTTGATGTAAATAGTGAGTACAAAAAAGGCACTGATTTTGTGGTATATATTCCGGTTAAGGTGGATAAAGAGCAACCAATTGGTAAATTTGAAGAGTATTTGACCGATAAGGATAGGACTGGAGAGAGTAAGGCTTTCTCTACAACTTTGAAGGATACGGATAAAAAGAGAGCATTATTTACTGCACCTGATGCTAAGGTTTTGGTGGTAGATGATAATGCTGTCAATATCAAGGTTATTTCCAATCTGCTGAAGCGTACCAGAGTGAAACTCACTACGGCAACAAGTGGAGAAGAGTGTCTTTTGCTTGTGAAGAAGGAGACCTTTGATCTGATCTTATTAGATCATCAGATGCCTGGCATGGATGGCGTGGAAACGCTTCATCGAATGAGAGCGGAAAATGCTTTGGAGCAGACGCCAGTGATCGCCTTGACTGCTAATGCTTTTCCAAAGGCAGAAGAACATTATGCTTCTCTTGGTTTTGATGATCTTTTGACCAAACCTGTAAAGGTGGAGGAGATGGAAACAAAGATCATGAAATACCTGCCGAAGGAACTTGTCATCTTGTAAAATTTATGTTATGATACAAAGTACGCATTCAGGATATTGCAAGCTAAAGCTTGCGCGCATCAGCGCGCAAAGAGTGCTTTGCACTCTTTGATCTGAATTCTGGATAGGAAAGAAACGAAAATATGTAACCGGTAAGAACCAAGAATGGTTACGAAGATAGAAAACAGGAAGGACAAGTTATTATGAAAATCAGAACAAGATATGCACCAAGTCCTACAGGAAGAATGCATGTAGGAAATCTGCGTTCCGCTTTGTATGAGTTTTTGATTGCAAAGCATGAAGGCGGAGATTTTATCTTACGTATCGAGGATACAGATCAGGAACGTTTTGTAGAGGGCGCTGTTGACATTATTTATCGTACTATGGAAAAAACAGGTCTTATCCATGATGAAGGTCCAGATAAGGACAAGGGCTTTGGTCCATATGTTCAGTCTGAAAGAATGAAAACAGGTCTTTATTTAGAATATGCTAAGAAATTGATTGATAAGGGTGAGGCTTACTACTGTTTTTGCGATAAGGAGCGTTTGGCTACCTTAAAGTCAGAGGTTGTAGAAGGAAAAGAGATCACTGTTTATGATAAGCACTGCTTACACTTATCAAAAGAAGAGGTAGAGGCAAACCTGGCAGCAGGCAAGCCATATGTTATCCGTCAGAACAATCCAACAGAAGGAACAACAACCTTCCATGATGAGCTTTACGGAGATATCACTGTAGAGAACGCTGAATTGGATGATATGATCTTAATTAAATCAGACGGATATCCTACTTATAACTTTGCTAACGTAGTAGATGACCATTTGATGGGAATCACACACGTTGTTCGTGGTAATGAGTATTTATCTTCATCACCTAAGTACAATCGTTTATACGATGCTTTTGGATGGGAAGTACCTACATATGTACATTTACCATTGATCACAGACGAGAATCATAAGAAATTATCAAAAAGAAGCGGACATTCATCTTTCGAAGATCTGTTAGAGCAGGGATTTTTAACAGAAGCAGTTGTGAACTACATTGCATTGTTAGGATGGAGCCCGGAAGATAACAACGAGATCTTTACTTTGGATGAACTTATTAAGAAGTTTGATTACAGAAGAATCAACAAATCTCCAGCTGTTTTTGATATCAATAAATTGAAATGGATGAATGGAGAATACTTTAAGGCAATGGATCCTGATAAGTTCTATGAGCTTGCACTTCCATACTTGAAGGAGAGCTTACCTGAGACTATGAACTTAAAGAAAATCTCAGAAATGGTAAGAACCCGTATCGAGGTATTCCCTGATATTGCTGAAATGGTAGATTTCTTCAAGGAATTGCCAGTTTATGACAATGCTATGTATGAACACAAGAAGATGAAGACAACAAAAGAGTCTTCTTTACAGGTATTAAAGGACTTACTTCCAATGTTTGAAGCCCATGAGGAATACACCAATGATTCCTTATATGGCGTATTACAGGAATATGTAACAAACACAGGCTGTAAGAACGGTTATGCAATCTGGCCAGTACGTACTGCTGTTTCTGGTAAGCAGATGACACCAGCTGGTGCAACAGAGATTATGGAGATCCTTGGTAAAGAGGAGTCCTTAAAACGAATCAGAAAAGGAATCGAGCAGTTAAGTGCAGAGCTTAACTAATGCTCCTGATCACTGTGATGAGGTACACATCAAGAGAGGAACTCCTCTTTTGAATGTGTACGACAGTGATACTTGTACCTACAATCAGCAAGAGGCTATCCGACATTTTGAAGGTCCCTGCATGGTATTGGCAGGACCGGGGAGTGGGAAGACCTTCGTTATTACCAGAAGAATCAAAAGGCTGATTGAAAAGAAGGGAGTTGATCCCTTAAAGATCCTAGTGATCACTTTTTCCAAGGCAGCAGCTGAGGAAATGAAAGCACGTTTCCAAAATCTATGTGGTGAAGAGTATTATCCAGTAAACTTTGGTACTTTTCATGCAATCTTTTTTCAAATCCTGAAAAGAGCGTATCAGCTCGATGGAAATCACATTGTAAAAGAACATGAGAAACGAAATATATTGATGCAGATTGTGCAAAATGAATTGTCTGTAGGCGACGAGAATGACTGTGCTTGTGGTGGTACTTCAAGGCATGATTTGCGTAAAAATGATTATACTGACAGAGAAATTTCAGGCTTGATCGTGGATGATGATCTGATTGAGAGTGTCTTAAAGGAAATCAGTGTCGTGAAGAATCAGGGGGGCAGTATCGAAGGGTATCATACATCCCTGATGGGAGAGGATCTGTTTCGCAGAATTTATGTGTCTTATAAAAGACAGTTGGCAGGCATGCGTAAGCTTGATTTTGATGATATGGTACTGTTGACCTATGAGCTTTTTTCTAAAAGAAAGGATATTTTATCCTACTGGCAGGAGATATTTTCCTATATTCTCATTGATGAGTTTCAGGATATTAATGCAATGCAGTTTCGAGTGGTAAGACAGCTGTCTGGAAAAAAGAAGAATCTGTTTGTGGTTGGGGATGATGATCAGTCTATTTATGGTTTTCGGGGTTCAAAACCAGAGATCATGCTAAACTTTGAACAATATTTTCAAGGTGCAAAAAGGATCTTATTGGATCAAAATTTCCGTTCGGATGGTGTAATCGTGGACTGTTCGTTAGCCGTGATCGGACAGAATAAAAACCGCTTTTTCAAGGATATAAAACCCTCCCTTGATGGTAAAGTTACATCTGTGGAAACCCTTGCACTTGCTGGAGAAGAGGCTCAGTATGGGTATATTTTGGAACAGCTTTTACAGGATGCAAAAACTCATACCCTTTCGGAGAGTGCGGTGCTCTTTCGAATGAATCAAATGGCGGAAGAATTAGCAGAACTTTTATCAGCTCATCAGATTCCTTATCGCTGTAAGGAGTTTGGGAAAAGTGTTTATGATCATTTTATTATGAAGGATTATTTGGCCTATTACCGGTTGGCTTTAGGGGAGCAAAGCAGGGCACTTTTTTATCAGATCATGAATAAGCCTGTTCGTTATTTAAAAAGAAGTGATGTTAGAGAAGGAGAGGTTTCCTTTTCAGATATTCTGTCTAGGGTAAGTGATAGAGTTTATGTGGTGGAAAAGGTTCGGAAATTGTCTTATGATCTTAAGAAGCTGTCTAAACTGGAACCATTTCCTGCATTTATCTATTTGAGAAAGGCAATGGGGTATGATGAGTATTTAAAAAAACTTGCCAGGGAGCAGGGAGTGAATGCAGTGGATTATTTGAAAATAGCAGATAGTCTTTGCCAAAAGGTAAAAGCATTTCAGACATTAGAAGATCTGCTTTCCCATATTGAAGTGTACGAACGGGAAAGAAAGAAGGCACTTTCTATGGAGGCGAAGGATGCAGTGACCTTGATGACTATGCACAGTGCCAAGGGTTTAGAATGGAAAAAGGTCTACATTCCGTTATTAAATGAAGGCGTACTTCCAAGTCCTAAGGCACTTTCTATCGAAGAAGTAGAGGAAGAACGCAGACTATTTTATGTCGCCATGACTAGGGCAAAGGAAAAACTAGTACTTCTGTATGATACTGGAAATAAAGAAAATCCTCGATTTATGTCAAGGTTTTTGAACCCAATTATACAAAGATTGTCGAAAATGTCGATGAATTTTTCAACAAATTGTTAAAATTGTATGAAAACTGAAAAAAGTTCTACCATTTCTGTTTATTTAGTGGTATAATCACATCATACGAAGTAATAAATTTCGACAAAAGAATCTGACAAATTAATTACAAACGGGTAAAAATATGGACATTAGGATGTCTTTAATGTCAGTTTGTGGAAGATTATTGTATATTATAGTGTTTTTATAGGCGGTTTACCGTAAAGTTTTTTAAGGTAAATAGCTCCTGATTTCGCAGGGCGAAATGGAGGTAAGTATGGAGTTTTCAAGAACAAGCGATACAAGTATTAAATGTGTCATTACAAAGTCTGAAATTGCAAGAGCTGGTGTTTCTCTTTCTGATATTTTGGAACACAAGAATGGATCTATGGAATTTTTACATTCTATTGTTGATCGTGCTGCCAAGGAAGTGGGATATGATGATGTAGACAAGTTAAATACGTTGCAGATGGCAGTGATTCAGGATCAGATTGTCATTCACATTTCTGAAGGAGATATTGAGCCAGAGCAGTTCAAGAAGGATATCATGGAGAAAATCGACCAGATGAGCAATGATGATAAGAAGGAATATATCAGTTCCCATATCAAGGAAATCTCATCCGAATTAAAGAAAATGGTTGGTGAGATGTTGGGTCTTAAAGCTGGTAAGGATGTTTATGGTGATAAATATTCTGGTAGAAAGCATGTGCCACTTGCTGAGGCTGAGAAGAAAATCACAGAGGTTCCTTATCTGTTCTCTTTTGAAACAATGAATGATGTGCTTTTATATTTAGCAAGTATTGAACAGAATTTGAAAGCAACAAGTAAGTTGTTTAAAAATCAAGATGGTGGATACATCCTTTCTCTGGAAAGTATTCCAGAGGTTACAGATGCTGTAAGCCTGGGAAAAGCAGTGCTTAAAGCATCTGACTTTGGCAGTGAATTATCACAGAATGCCGAGTTTTTAGCACACATTGAAGAAACGAAAGAATGCGTGATTAAAGATCAGGCAATTGAAAAATTACAAATGTTACAAAATTTTTACTTGTCTATGTAACGATTTTAGGGTATTATCATTTATGGAATAAGATGAAGTTGTTTTATCGACGCTAGAAGGGGCGTAAAGATTAAACGAAAGGTAAAAGGGTGGAAGTCTTATTTTTCACCCTTATTTTTTGGGAGTATAAAGATGTTTTGTAGTAAGTGCGGATTAAAATTAACTGAAGAAGCAAAGTTTTGTGTACGTTGCGGTACAAAGATGCTTGGTTATTCTGGATCAGAGATGAATAGTGTTGACCCGGACGCGATCAAGGATGATACTTACAAAGGGAAAAGTGAATACAAAGAATTAGAAGATGTTTTGTTTGAACAGATGCAGGCAGTTATGGATGAGGATGACTCGGAAGTAAATTTACAGCCGTTGGTTTATGGATCAGATAAGAAGTCTCGCAGTGCGAACCGAGTTGTAGTGGGTGATGATGCTGTAGCTTATGAGAAGAAAGCAAAGGCAGAGGCTGAAGAGAAGGCTAGAAAAGAAG
>JAZQQB010000034.1:0-20042 GCA_045628865.1 Lachnospiraceae bacterium
CCACATCCAAAGTTTTCATTGGGTCTCTCTTTAAAACCAAACTTTTTATAAAAATCTTCTTTACCCTTTGCTGACATAAGACAAACCATAAATTTATATCCTGGTTTAAGCTGACCATGCAAATAATCTATAATTTTTTCCATAAGTAATCTTCCAAGTCCCTGCTTTTGGTACTCAGGTTTGACTATTACATCCACGATAAATACTGTATATCCATGATCCCAAATCGTGCGAGCCATCGCTATCGGATTATTTTCATTTCGAACGCAGCACATATATGCGCT
Organism: Lachnospiraceae bacterium; assembly: GCA_045628865.1. GTDB lineage: Bacteria > Bacillota > Clostridia > Lachnospirales > Lachnospiraceae > JAZQQB01. Next base: position 285 of record JAZQQB010000034.1, read on the forward strand.
GTTCCTTAATCCTTCCTCAGCTTGTTCTTTTGGAAATATGCCCCAACCTACACTCGACCTCATATTGAGGTATTCCTCTGGCTTAATATAATCTGTTACCTCATATTCTGTAATCATACATATTCCCTTTCATAAAATTTAATATGCTTCTATTATACCCAGTTAATCATAGATATCATCATATGTCTTAAATAATAAGACATAAACTTATATTTCTATTATGTCACCGAAGGCTAATATCAGTGTTTTAGTAATAAACGGGTAATCAAACTTGTTGAGGCACGGCAGTGCCCCGATGAAATGCAAAAAGGACATCCGATTGGATGTCCTTTCCATTTCATCTGTGAGCGCGAGACGGGACTCGAACCCGCGGCCCCGACCTTGGCAAGGTCGTGCTCCACCAACTGAGCCACTCGCGCATTTTCAATATTTAATTCGCAAATTTCTTTGCTAGAGCGCGAGACGGGACTCGAACCCGCGGCCCCGACCTTGGCAAGGTCGTGCTCCACCAACTGAGCCACTCGCGCCTGCATCCGTAACGGACAAGTAGTAATATATCAAATAACCATACTTTTGTCAACGCATTTTTTAAAAAAATTTACATAATTTTTTATTTTCTTTTTTAACCTCTATTTTCAAGGAATTTCACGGTATTTTATTATGTTTCAAAATCATGTTTCCGATATTTTTTTATCTACAATACAAGCACACTTCATCTGTTTTTTATCCAACACTGCTTCTATCATTTTCTGATGCATCCTTTTACATAAGCATGTCTATATGCCTGTTTTATCTGATCTGCAATCTTACTCTCTTTCATGTGGAACACCTCGGCAATTAAATTACCAAGGATTCCCCTTGTTATTCTAAATATTTTGCAAACTTTTTTTCTAAAAAGAATTGATATTCAGGATGATTTATTGCTTCTTTATACTCGCTCTTAATGCTGGAATACAGCTATTTCTCTCGTTTTGCAATAAATTCATTGTATCTTAAAATTTTTATTTGCCCCGCCTTTTCTGATTTTAATAGTTCAGCTAAAGCATCATCAATCTTCTCACAAGATTCAACCGGTACTTTCTTTCTTGATACAATCGCATCAGGAATTTCAAGTGTGAATTTTAAATCTTCTTCCACATTTGCACAAGAATAAATATATCCGCTCACTCCGCTATATGTTTCTTCAAGTACATGTGGATAATATTCTTCATACTGTAGTATTCCTTGTTCAGTAAATCCATACGATCCCCATTTTGACTAGACACCCTCATACAAAAAGCTTTTTTCTTTACAAAACTTTTCTATCGCATTAATTAAATATACAAGTGTGTTCTCACGTTTTTCAGAAAGATATACTAAGGGAATATTATGATTGGATACCTTTGGTTCCAAAACCTTAATCCCTTTTATTTGTGATGCATGATAATACATAATCTCTTCCTCCCCAAAATTCAAGCGTACCTCCAACGTCCTTGCCACGAAATAAACGTTAGCCTCCTAGATGTAATTGGCGACTACGACACAATTTAAAGCATTTTATTCCGTTTCTTACAAGAAGATACACTTTTGAGGTTCGCACTGTTGTATTTTTTTACCACAAACAAACTTTTTCCACTGATTTTTACAACAGTATAAGCACTTTCTATTCTCACTGTTGTAAACGAAACCATATCGCCGCCTAAAATCATCCTTTTCCCCGAAAATTTACAACAGTGTAGCCTTTTTTTGTTATCTCTGTTGTAAACACAACAACTTCGCCGCCTAAAATCATCCTTTTCCCTGAAAATTTACAACAGTGTAGCCTTTTTTTGTTATCTCTGTTGTAAACACTGCAAAATCACCGCCTAAACACAGCACTCTAACTGTAATAAACTCAGCAAAATCGCTGCCTAAACGCAACCAACACTGTTGTAACCCCTCAATAAACAGCTAATATAAGAACGCCTACGGCATTCTTGTCTCCAAATTTGCGTCAGCTTGTCTAACAATTTCATCTTCTCCAATGTGTTTCCACAACACATGTGCTAACTACCTCGGCAATTGAATTACTATGGATTCGGCCTTTAATCCGTTAGAAACGTACGCCGCTAGGCGTACTCTAAAAAAGGATGTGCGAATTTTTCTCACACATCCTTCTTCTTATGATCTATTGTACTGTTCCAGCAAGCTGAACACGATAAATTCTATGAAGAGATTCATTTATTCTTTCTTCAGGAATTGTTCCATCCTGTACTGCCGTTAACAGCGTAACATATGCGGTTTCATAATCATCTGGGCAAAGGATCATATCAACACCAGCATATACAGCCATCAAGGTAGCCTGCTCCGTGGTCCAATAGTCTGTGATTGCCGGATAATCCATGCGATCAGTAATGATTACTCCTCTAAATCCCAATTCATTACGTAAAATATCAGTTACAATAATTGAAGACATGCAAGAAGGAGTAGAATCTCCCGTTACATTCAATGCACAAACATGTCCAACCATAACAAAATCTGCTCCCGACGCAATACCTGCTCTAAATGGCAGAAAATCTGTTACTTCCATATCTTCCAAAGTTTGTTCTGTACAGGTAATACCTGTTGTCTTATCTCCAGTTGCCTGAGAGGTTCCCGGAAAATGAGTTAAACATACATTGACACCTGATGTTTTCACACCAGTAACATAATTAGAAACCATATCTGCTGCCACCTGTGGATCTGAACTAAAGGATTCTGGTGTTCCTAAATCTGCCACAGCAGAAAGATCAAGCATAATTCCAAAGGATGATAAATATCCACCCACTGTAGCACCTGCCTGATATGCCTGTGATGTATCACCTGATGCTCCAATGGTTGCAAAGGAATCAGTTGCTGTTACACCCAAGGATGGACTGGATGAAAATGCTCCCGTACCGCCTCCAGCCTCAAAAACCGAAGTAAACAGTGGTCTGCTACCCATTGCATATGTCTTTGTGATCATGTCCTTCGCTTTCGCAGAATCTGAAAAGTTTTTATTCTGGAATAAAACACCACCAATAGAATAATTCTGTAATGCCGTCTCTGTTTTTGATCCCGCGATTGTTGCCGGGCCCGGAATATTTGTCAACGCTTCCGGTGTAATAATAAACATCTGTGCAACCTTTTGTTCTAAAGTCATATCTGCCAGATATGCATCCACAACATCATCTAACTCATCTCGGGCATACTCTACTGGCTCGTTTGATTCAACAATGTCAGAATCTATCGTAATTTCATCGTTTGCTACAACATCGCCCTGTTCCTGGCTTTCTAATTCAATTCCAGTATTAATATTGTAAGAATTAGTATGGAATCCATTGATGATCTGCTTTGCGCCCCACAATCCAAAAAATATTGCGCTTCCTACAATGACAATGGTCACTGAAACCGCAGCAACCTGATTTCGGTGTCTTCTTCTTCGACGAAGTTCACGTCTGTTCAATTCACCACTTGCCTGCTGTCCTTTTCTGTTTCTAGGCGACGCCTCTATATTATTCGACTGTTTTTTCATAGTATTTTTCTTTAGATTACTCTTCCCTTTTCCTAAAGCCATATGATTACCCCTTCTTCCTGGAAATAAAAGTCCCCACTTCATTTCTGAATAAGCTATAACCGTTTAAATACATATTTTTATACATAATAATGATAACGCATTTTGTATTTTTTTGCAATAAAAATGGGACAATGATACAAGGTTCGCACCTTGGTTTTTATCATACCAAGGATGTGAACCTGATCACTTGTCCCTACCTAAAAATGTCTCTTACTGAATAAAAATATTAGAATAACCCATTAAGCTTTCATCTACGGCTCTTGCGCACTCACGACCTTCGCGAATTGCCTTAACAACCAAAGACTGACCTGTATGCATATCACCAGCTGTAAATACATTTGGTACGCTGGTAGCATATTTATGAGCATCAGTTTTAACATTTGTTCTTTCGTTCACTTCAACTTTGAAAGCATCCGTTACATATTTCTGGCTTCCCAAAAAGCCTGCTGCGATAAGCACGATCTGTGCTTCGATCACCTGCTCACTTCCTGGAATTTCCTTCATATTCATACGACCTGTTTCTGGATCTTTTTCCCAACCAAGTTTTACGATCTTAACCGCTTTTAAATTACCATTTTTATCTTTGATAAATTCTTTTACTGTTGATTCATAAATTCTTGGATCATGTCCATAAACAGCAATTGCTTCCTCCTGGCCGTAATCAGTCTTTAAGACCTTTGGCCACTCTGGCCATGGATTGTTTGCTGCGCGCTCTTCTGGTGCTTTTGGCATCATTTCAATCTGAGTAACACTCTTTGCGCCAAAACGAACAGATGTACCAACACAGTCATTACCTGTATCACCACCACCGATGATCACAACATCCTTGCCCTTAGTATCAATATACTTATGATCTTCAAAGTTTGAATCCAATAAACTCTTTGTAGCAGCCTTTAAAAAGTCTACTGCAAAATAGATACCATTTGCTTCTCTACCTGGAGCCTTGATATCTCTTGGATTAGAAGAACCACATGCCAATACAACACGGTCAAATTCATCCATCAATTTCTTCGCTTTAACGGTATTTCCGATATCAGCTCCTGTTACGAAGCTGACACCTTCTTTTTCCATAACCTTGATCTTGCGTTCCACAACATGCTTTTCTAATTTCATGTTAGGAATACCATACATCAAAAGTCCGCCAACACGATCACTTCTTTCAAATACAGTTACTTTGTGACCACGTTTGTTTAATACATCTGCTACAGCCAAGCCTGCAGGACCACTACCAACAACAGCTACTGTTTTACCAGTACGTACCTTTGGTGGTTCTGCCTTAGCAAGACCGTTCTTATAAGCATATTCTATAATAGCATATTCATTGTCGCGTACACTGACAGGATCTCCATTTAAGCCACAGGTACATGCTTTTTCACAAAGTGCAGGGCATACTCTTGATGTAAACTCTGGGAAGTTATTCGTCTTTTTCAGACGGTTGTAGGCTCTTTCCCAGTTACCCTGATATACCATATCATTCCATTCAGGAACCATGTTGTGTAGTGGACATCCTGATGTCATACCACAAATATCCATGCCCGCCTGACAAAATGGAACACCACATTCCATACATCTTGCAGCCTGTTTCTGCTGTTCCTTTAGTGGAAGATGTTCATGAAATTCGTTAAAATTCTTAATTCTATTTTTAGGAGCGCTTGATTTTGCTTCCACTCTGTCATACTCCAAAAATCCAGTTGGTTTTCCCATAATCTACCTCTTTCCTGACAATATCATCATTTTCCTATTTACGAGTATTGGCATAAAATGCCTCAATCTGAGCCTGTTCAGCAGAAAGTCCTTTTTCCTCCATCTGAACGATTGTCTTTAAGACACGTTCATAATCATGAGGAATGATTTTCTTAAATTTAGGCAGATATTCACCAAAATGTTCCAGAATCTCTTTACCTTTTTCTGAACCGGTTGCTTTAACATGTTCTTCAATAAATGTTTTTAATTCAAGAACATCATATTTATTGTCAATGATATAGGAAGAAACCATTTCTTTATTTACTTTTGTATACAGATCGTTGTCTTCATCCAGTACATATGCGATACCGCCGCTCATACCAGCTGCAAAGTTCTTTCCAGTTTTACCTAAGATAACTGCACGACCACCAGTCATGTATTCACAACCATGGTCACCAACGCCTTCTACAACTGCAATGGCACCAGAATTACGTACACAGAATCTTTCACCGGCAACACCATTGATAAATGCCTTACCACTGGTTGCACCATACAATGCTACGTTACCAATAATGATGTTTTCATCCTGTTTGAATGTAGATCCCTTTGGAGGATAAACAACAAGCTTACCACCTGAAAGACCTTTTCCGAAATAATCGTTAGAATCACCTTCTAATTCAAGTGTCAAACCATTTGGAATGAATGCACCAAAACTCTGTCCACCTGCGCCATGACACATAACCTTGAAAGTATCCTCTTCTAATGTATCATGATATTTCTTTGTGATCTCAGCACCAAAAATAGTACCAAAGGATCTGTCTGTATTGGTTACAGTTACTTCGATGCTACTCTTAGTACCTGTCTGAAGTGCTTTATCAAATTTCTTTAAAAGTACCTGTTCATCCAAAGTCTTCTCTAGTTCAAAATCATAAACCTGTTTTGGATCAAAGGTTACTTTACCCTTCATATCCTCATATGGGTTATTTAAGATTCTGGAAAGATCAACTTTCTTCTGACGATCTGTTAAATTCTCTTTTACTGTTAAAAATTCTGTACGGCCAACCAATTCATCTACTGTCTTTACACCAAGTTTAGCCATATATTCACGAAGTTCCTGGGCGATAAACTTCATAAAGTTTACTACGTATTCCGGTTTACCTTTGAAACGCTTACGAAGCTCTGGGTTCTGTGTTGCAACACCTACAGGACATGTATCCAAGTTACATACTCTCATCATAACGCAACCCATTGTTACCAATGGAGCAGTTGCGAAACCAAATTCTTCTGCACCAAGGATTGCTGCGATCGCAACATCTCTACCACTCATAAGCTTACCATCTGTCTCGATACGAACCTTGTTACGAAGTCCATTCTGGATCAAGGTCTGGTGTGTTTCAGCAAGACCAAGTTCCCAAGGAAGACCTGCGTTGTGGATAGAGCTCTTTGGAGCTGCACCTGTACCACCATCATAACCTGAGATCAGTACAACCTGTGCACCAGCCTTAGCAACACCTGCTGCAACAGTACCAACACCTGCTTCTGAAACAAGTTTTACAGAGATTCTTGCTGGTTTATTTGCATTTTTCAAATCGTAAATCAACTGTGCCAAATCTTCGATAGAATAAATGTCATGATGAGGTGGTGGAGAAATCAAACCTACACCTGGTGTTGAATGACGGGTTTTGGCTACCCATGGGTAGACCTTAGCACCTGGAAGATGTCCACCTTCACCTGGTTTAGCTCCCTGTGCCATTTTAATCTGGATTTCCTGTGCACTTACCAGATATTTACTTGTAACACCAAAACGTCCTGATGCAACCTGTTTGATTGCAGAACATCTATTCAAACCATCTGGTCCAATTGTGAGACGTTCTAAGTCCTCACCACCTTCACCAGAGTTGGATTTACCATGGATCATGTTCATGGCAATTGCCATTGTTTCATGAGCTTCTTTTGAAATAGAACCATATGACATAGCACCAGTCTTAAATCTGGTCACAATGCTGTCAACGCTTTCTACTTCATCAATAGAAATACCCTTCTTAGGGAATTTGAATTCCATCAATCCTCTTAAATTCTTGATAGATTCTTCATCATTTACCAAAGCTGTATACTGTTTGAACATTTCATAGTCATTTCTCCAGGTAGACTGCTGTAATAAATGAATGGTTGCAGGGTTGTATAAATGGTCTTCACCACCGCTACGCATTCCGTGTCTTCCCGGATTATCCAATGTATGATCTGTCTCAAGTCCTAATGGATCAAAAGCTGTCTGATGTAACTTTTCAACCTGATTTTCAATATCTTCTAATGTAATACCACCTACACGACTTACAGTGTTTGTAAAGTATTTTTCAATTACCTTTGAATCGATACCGATTGCTTCAAAGATCTTAGAGCCAACATATGACTGGATTGTTGAAATACCCATCTTAGAAGCGATCTTAACAATACCATGCAAAATAGAGTTATTGTAATCATCTACTGCAGCATAGTAATCCTTATCTAAGCTTCCGTTATCAATAAGTTCTTTGATTGTCTCTAATGCAAGGTATGGGTTGATTGCAACAGCACCATAACCCAATAAGGTTGCAAAATGATGTACTTCTCTTGGTTCTGCAGACTCTAAGATCAAAGATACGCTAGTACGTTTCTTAGTTCTTACAAGATGCTGCTGAACAGCAGATACTGCTAATAAGGATGGGATTGCAACATGGTTTTCATCTACACCTCTATCTGATAAGATAATCAAGTTTGCTCCATCTCTATATGCTCTGTCTACTTCAACGAAAAGTCGATCGATTGCCTTTTCAAGGCTTGTATTTGTATAGTAAACGATAGGGATCACTTCTACTTTGAATCCCTCATGTTTCATATTTTTGATCTTTAAGATATCTGTATTGGTCAAAATAGGATTGTTGATGCTAAGCACATTACAGTTTCTAGCAGATTCATGTAATAAGTTACCATCTGTTCCTAAGAATACACCTGTAGCAGTTACAACCTCTTCACGGATTGCATCGATAGGTGGGTTTGTAACCTGGGCAAATAACTGTTTAAAGTAGTTAAACAATGGCTGATCTACTTTACTAAGTACTGGGATTGCTGTATCAACACCCATAGCTCCAATTGCTTCAGAACCATTCTTAGCCATTGGTAAAATACTCTTCATCATTTCTTCATAGGTATAACCAAATGCCTTCTGCATCTTCTGACGCTCTTCATAGCTATATTCCGGTGTTCTCTGGTTTGGAATCTTTAAGTCCTTTAAGTATACAAGGTTAGAATCTAACCATTCACCATATGGCTGTCTCTTTGCATAGTTATCTTTTAATGTATCATCATCGATCACTTCACCCTTTACAGTATCAACGAGTAACATCTTACCTGGACGAAGTCTGTCTTTTTTTACAATCTTTGCTGGATCGATTGGTAATACACCAACTTCTGATGAAAGGATCAGCTGACCATCACTTGTAATATAATAACGGGATGGACGAAGACCATTTCGATCAAGAACCGCACCCATTACATCACCATCAGAGAAAAGAATAGAAGCCGGTCCATCCCATGGCTCCATCATAGTTGCATAGTAATGGTAAAAATCCTTTTTCTTCTGTGACATGGTCTTATTGTTAGCCCATGGTTCTGGAATTGTGATCATAACTGCAAGAGGAAGATCCATTCCGTTCATTACCATAAATTCCAATGCATTATCAAGTCTTGCAGAGTCAGAACCTGCTGGATCTACTGCTGGCAATACTTTGAATAACTGTCCCTTGAAATAATCTGATTCAAAATTTTCTTCACGGGAAAGCATCTTATCGTAGTTTCCACTAATGGTATTGATCTCACCATTATGAACGATAAATCTGTTAGGATGTGCTCTCTCCCAGCTAGGATTTGTGTTAGTAGAGAATCTGGAATGTACGATAGCAATTGCTGATTCATAATCAAGATCCTGAAGGTCATTAAAGAAGGTTCTTAACTGACCAACCAAAAACATACCTTTGTATACAATTGTTCTGCTTGAGCAGGAAACAACATATGTATTTTCTGATGACTGTTCAAATACTTTTCTTGCTACATAGAGTTTTCTATCAAAATCAAGACCCTTCTCTACATGTGCCGGTTTTTTAATGAATGCCTGCATAATAAATGGCATACATTCAACTGCTTTATGTCCAAGAACAGATGGATTGGTAGAAACTTCTCTCCATCCCAAAAATTCCATTTCCTCTTTTTCAACAATGATCTCAAACATCTTTTTTGCCTGGTTACGTTTCATTTCATCCTGTGGGAAGAAGAACATACCAACACCATATTCTCTATCATCGCCGATATCAATGTGCAATGGTTTACATACCTTTTTGAAAAACTTGTGTGGAATCTGTGTTAAGATACCAACACCATCACCTGTTTTTCCTTCAGCATCCTTACCTGCACGATGCTCTAAATTCTCAACGATTCTCAAAGCACCCTCTACTGTTTCACGGCTTTTGCTACCATTGATATTTACAATAGCACCGATACCACAGTTATCATGTTCAAAACTTGCCTCATGAAGAGGTGCTTTTTGTACATCTCTCTTTACGTCAAACATTTTTCCACTCCTTATCTCCCTCAGTTGTAATTAACAACATTTTACAACGCAAAAGAGGCCAGTATGCCCTTAAGCATAACTGACCTCTTTGTCTTGTTCCACATTATACAATCATTTTTTCAAAAATGCTAGTCCTAATTTTTACATATTTCAAAAAGTTCATTTACAGTATCCACAATATGGTCTGCTCCAGCCTCTTCAAGCTCATTTTCAGGGGCATATCCAAAGGAAACACCAATGGATTTAAGACCAAAAGCCTTGGCTCCTTCGATATCAAACTTTCGATCTCCAATCATAGCTGTATGTGCCTTTTTGGTATCATCTTCCAATACTCCTAATTGATGAAGTGCTTCTTCTACAACCTCTTCCTTAGAATTTCTAGATCCATCTAATCCACTTCCTACTACAACATCAAAATAGGAGTCAATCTCAAAGTGCTTTAAGATCTTTTCCACAAAAACACCAGGCTTACTAGATGCAACTGCTAGCTTTTTCCCCATTTCATGTAAATTCTTTAAACACTCTGCAATACCAGGATATATTTCGTTCTCAAACAGTCCAACTTTTGAATAACGCTCTCTATAAATAGAAACAGCCTTGTTGGCCTTGTCATCATCAAATCCATAAAATTCCTTGAAGCTTACATTTAATGGAGGTCCAATAAATGGTTCTAAATCATCAAGACTATTCACCTTGATTCCAAAAGCAGCAAGGGCATGCTCTACTGATTTGCAGATTCCCTCCTTGGGATCTGTCAATGTTCCATCCAGATCAAACAACAAATATTCCATCATTTCTCCACTCCTCATTCATCCAAAGAGTTATTATCCTTAACTCCCCTGTATCCATGCTACTGGGTACAATTGACTATTCAATTTCTTTTCGCTATATTATAACAGAACACCTTATAAGGAGGAAGATACAAATGAAACAATTTATCACTCATATTAGTGACCCTGAATGGGGTGATTATTATGAACTTACCAAAACAGGATACATCGGTATGATCGTAATCATGATCTTATTCATTGCCATCACCGCCATTCTTGTTTCCAAAAAACAAAAAGCCGAGAAATTCAATTCCCGTTCTCTTGCATTTGCTGGCATTTCCTTAGCACTTGCATTTGTTACATCCTATATCAAATTTGAAATGCCTATGGGGGGCTCTGTCACACTATTCAGTATGTTTTTTATTTGCTTTATCGGATATTTATACGGTATAAAGATTGGTTTTCTTACCGCCTTCGCCTACAGTATCCTGCAGTTTATCCAGTCTGGAGGAAGTTACTTCTTATCTCCATTCCAGATTTGCTGTGACTACTTCTTTGCATTCACAGCCCTTGGAATTGCCGGATTCTGGTACCGTAAAAAGAAAGGGCTTTTGATTGGATATATCGTAGCCTGCCTTACCCGTGGACTTTTCCATACCATTGGAGGGTATATTTATTGGATGGATTATATGCCAGATTGGTTTCCAAAGAGTCTGACTAAAGTTTATTCCATCGTATATAACTACAGCTATATATTGGTAGAAATGATCGTTACCATCATTATCATCAGTATCCCTGCAGTTGCTAAATCCATCAACAAAGTAAAAGAACTTGCAACAAATTCCTAAGAAATTCATGAAATTTCTTAGGAAATATCAAAAAAGACGAAACTACAGTTTATCAATCACTGCCGTTTCGTCCTTTTATTTTTACTATTATTTTATGATCACAATACCCTTTGCAGGAAGTGTTATTGTATCAGCTTCTAAAGTTACTGCACTTCCATCTACAGTCAAATATCCTCTAATCTGCATTCCACTAAGTTGAGAATCCTTCAAAGAAATTTCTATCGCTTCTTCTCCATTATTATATACAATTCCAATGCATGAGCCTTCATAGGTTTTGGTAATCGCAAGTGCTGTATCAGGAAGGGACAAATCTATAATTTCAACCTTTCCTCTTGCAATTTCGGGATTCTCATTACGAAGTCTGATTCCACGCTTATAATAATTGTATAAAGATAATGGATCCTCCATCTGTTCCTCTAAAGAACCAAAATAAGAAGTAATTCCCGTATCTGCCTCCTTTGGAGGATTGGTCATACCTGTTAAATCTGTTTCTGACCAGATAAATGGAAGTCTCTTATTTTCATCCTTACTGCCCTTGCTGGACATACCAATCTCCTCACCATAGTAAACAAATGGTGTTCCATTCATAGTAAACATAAGTCCAGCTGCCATCTTCATCTGATCTTCATTATGAACCAATGCATTGGATAATCTGGCAGTATCATGATTTGCTGTAAAAGGGGCATCGATACCATCCGAATTATAGGAAGTGATCTGATCGTCAATTCGAATCATTGTCTCTCCAAATGTAGTCATGGTATAATTACCCTTCGCTGCCTTAGCTAACATACCATCATTTTCTGCACAAGAAAAATTAAACGCACTATCAAGTCCTCCGGCGTAATACTGGGTTAAGGTTGATAAATCCTCCCATACTTCACCTACAATATAAGCGTCTTCCTTATACTCATGAACATATGCTGTAAACCAATTTAAGATTTCTACATTAGATGGAATACTTCCTGATACATATTCCTTTACCGCATCCAGTCTAAATCCATCAACCCCTAAATCCATCCAGTAGGCTGTGATTTCTTCAAATTCTCTTCGAACATCTTTATTATAAAGATTTAAATCCGGCATTTCTGACCAGAACTTACCTTCATAATACCAGTTGGAATTTCCAACCTTATAAAATGTAGAAGAAGGTGCATGATCACTATATGTAAAAAAGTAATAATCTACATAAGGACATTCAGAAAGATCTGGTTCTTCCCCATCTGCCAATCCTTCTAAATACTCGCAAGCTGATGTAAACCATGGGTGCTTAGAAGATGTATGATTCATAACAAGATCAATGATCACATGAATATCTCTTTTATGGCATTCTTCTAATAAGAGTTTGAAATCATCCATTGTTCCATATGCTTCATCGATGGCATAATAATCCTTAACATCATATTTATGGTAGGTATCAGATGGCATAATCGGCATAAACCAGATTCCATTGATTCCTAAATCTGTATCGGTTGTATCATCTCCATCGTTCAAATAATCTAATTTTTGGGTAACACCATTTAGATCCCCCATTCCATCACCATCAGAATCATAATAAGATGCTACAAAGATCTCATAAAAATTGCGGTACTGATCGTCCAACACATTCAATTCCTGCTGATATTCATATTCCACAAGCTTCTCATATCGATTAGTATCCTGCTCACCCTTCATCCCCTGTAAAAGTGGATCATTGTAATCAATTTCTGCCTGTTCATCCTTTGTCTCCACGCTTTCCTGCGCAGTGACTGCTGGTGTTTCACTATTTCCACCTGATTTGTTTCCACATCCCATGATAGACACGGTCACAATCTCCATGGAAAGAAATAATAAAAATACTTTTTTCTTCATATGAACTATCCTCTTATCTGTTGTATATCACCGTAAGATTTCTCAAAAATTCCTTACGTTTTTCACTTAGTGCATTCTTTTTCATTCTCCATCTCCAATTAGTACCAACTGTAGATGGGAAATTCATTCTTGCCTCATTACCAAGTTTCAAAATATCCTGCATCTGGAAAATCGCTACATCTGCAATACTTGAATATGCAAGTCTAATCATAGCATCCACGATTTCTTCTTTAGAACTAATCTGTAAATAATCGTATAAAAACTGCAAATCTCTTTCATTTTTCTCACCAAAAAATCCCACAAGCGTTTCATTATCATGTGTTCCACCATAAACAACCATTTCAGTATGATCATAGTTATGTGGTAAGTAATCATGTGCTGTATTACCATCAAATGCAAAAAGTAAAATCTTCATGCCTGGCCAACCAGTCTTATTAAGCAGTCTTTTAACGCCTGGAACTGAAACGCCAAGATCCTCTGCGATAATCTTGCTATTGCCAATGGCTTCTGTAATGGCATCTGTCAATTTCTTACCAGGTCCAACTCTCCATCTTCCATTTCGAGCATTCTCATCTAAGGCTGGAATACTATAATAGCGGACAACACCAATAAAATGATCAATTCTGATCACATCATAGTTTTCCGCATTGCTACGCATTCTGGCTTTCCACCATACAAATCCATCCTCTTCCATCTGTTCCCAGTTGTACAAAGGATTTCCCCACTTTTGTCCATCATCTGAAAATGCATCTGGTGGACATCCTGCAACACTGATTGGCTGTCCATTTTCTTCTAACTGAAACTGTTCTCGATGAGACCATACATCAGCACTATCCAAAGCTACATACAAAGGAATATCTCCTATAATCTGAATACCTTTGTTATTTGCATATCTTCTAAGTTCAATCCATTGTTTTCTAAACTGATACTGTAAAAACTTATGGAATAAAATTTCATCCGCATATTCTTCCTGATACCTTTGCATAGCAGTTTCTTCACGGTTTCTGATATCCTCATCCCATGATAACCATTCACGATTATCAAAATGTTCCTTCACTGCCATATACAATGTATAATCTTCTAGCCAACTCTTTTGCTCTTCACAAAAAGCTCTAAATAATCTGCTATTTTTATCAAATCGATCATACGCCTTTCGAAGAACAGGAAAACGATGTTCATAAAGTTTGGCATAATCTATATCTAATGGATCACTACCCCAATCAATGCTTTCAACTTCGCTCTTTTCAAGCAATTTCTCCTCAATCAGTGTTTCTAAATCAATGAAGTAAGGATTTCCCGCCATAGCAGAAAATGACTGATATGGAGAATCACCATAACTTGTTGGGCCCAAAGGCAATACCTGCCAATATTTATGTTTCATAAAAACAAGGGTATCAACAAAGCGTCTCGCTTCCTCCCCAAATGTTCCGATCCCATATTCAGATGGTAAAGACGATATCGGAAGTAGTATTCCAGCACCCCTTATGAACTGAATCTTTTTCATAATTTACCCTCTTTATTTCGTATTTTTTCGTTATATGTTTTTTTTACACTTTTTTAGGGGCTGTGTCAATGATATTATAGCTTGTGCTTGCAGTTTTGGTAATGTTTCATCAATACCTTCCATGAATTTTGGTTATATTTATATAGTGGGATTTTTCAGTTTATGAAATGTCTTTTTTATGTGCTACTTTTTCAATTTTTTTGGCATTTAATGTTGATTTTATCACCTTTTTCCACTATGATATTTTTAGATAAACGGAAACTTTACGAATCAAATTTTAAATTTTCGATTTATCTTTTTTGGAGGAAATGAAATGGCAACAATTAGAGATATTGCTAATCGTTTAGGTGTAGCACCTAGTACCGTTTCAAAAGGGTTAAATGGTGCCAGTGACATTAGCAAAGAACTACAACAGATGGTTTTGGACACAGCCATTGAAATGGGTTATGTTACAAAACGAATGAAAAAAGAAGGAAATAAAAAGCTAGCTCTTTTTATCGAAAACATGGAATATGCAAATCCTGAGGATTTCGGTTATGAATTGATCTTAGGTTTCAGGCAAGCAGCACTCCGTGACCATTGGGATGTTGATGTTGTTCCTATGAATAGTTCTATCCAGTCTGAGGAGCGCTATGACAGCTATATGTTAAGAAATGGATATTCAGGTGGTTTCCTGTTAGGATTCACACTTCATGACGACTGGATGAAACAGTTAAGTAATACTCGTATTCCAACTGTATTATTAGATAACTATATTGATAAGAATGCTAACGTTGCATATATTGGGACAGACAGCTATGAAGGAATCGATCTTGCCATTGAACATTTAAAGCTTCTTGGTCATAAGAGAATCGCATTTTTAAATGGTGAACCAAACTCAATGGTTTCAGCTCACCGTCATCAGGCTTTCTTAGACAGTATGATGGCCAATCGTTTGGAAGTATTTCCTGAGCTCATCGCTTTTGGTTACTATGTTTCTGATTGTGCAAAATATCATGTACCTAACTTTTTAGCAAAAGGTGCCACTGCTATTGTATGTGGTAGTGATCTTATTGCCTATGGTGTTATAGAAGAATGTAAGTCTCGTGGATATAAAGTTCCTGAAGATATTAGTGTCATCGGTTTTGATGATCTTCCATCAGCTGCTTATTTCGATCCACCACTAACCACCATTCGTCAGGACAGATTGGATCTTGGAAAAGATTCTTATGCTGCTCTATCCTGGTTATTAAATAATGTTAGTATTAGCAAATCATTATTACGTGCAGAACTAGTTGTTCGTTCATCAACTGCCCAGGTTGGTAGTAACAATTAGGCCGAAAGTACCTATTTTTGATTTACATAAAAAAAAATTTATTTTTTTTCATTTTTTACTTGCATTATTTCAAACTTTACTATATACTATCATTTGTCGGCAGGAAATATCGACAAAGATAGCATATAGGGGAATCATCCAGTGGTAGGATGACAGTCTCCAAAACTGTTCACGGGGGTTCGAATCCCTCTTCCCCTGCTAGAAAGCATCTACATAACGTAGATGCTTTTTTTGTACCTGTTCAGAGCCATGCCAGTATTTTCTAAAAGAAAATGCGCCTGGCTTTTAACAGGTACTTTTTTAATCTAACAAGCGTCCTATCAAAACGTCACATTTTTTTGTATTTCGTATCTGTTCAGTACCCTTCACAGATACGATCGCAAATCCATCCAAAATCGCCTGCAGCGATGGGATTTGCTCATTGAATCATGTTCTTACGCCATAAACAGCAAGTGTTTATGGCTACTTCTGAGCAGTCACTGTATTTCTTATTTTTTACAGTATTTCTACTGTACTTTTAAATAAACGTAATTTTTTTGTAATATTTTGTAAATAACTCTTTACAATTAGTAATTTATCGTTTATAATTTACTTGTTGATTGATAAGGACAAAAGTCTTATATGAATCACGTTCCCTAATATCATCCAATTCCCCCAAATGCGGATGAACACAACAATAAACATTTCAAAAAACTAGAAAACAGCAGGATTCGACCTCCTGCTGTTTTCGCCGTGTATAGGAAGTATTTGGCATTCGCATCCCCCGGCGGTTTTTTATTTATTACACATTTATTACTTTTTTCACAAATAATCATTCTGAAAGAAAAGAATCATCTAAAAGAATATTAATATCTACTTCTCCCTTTACACCATCCACAATACCTTTTTCACTATACTGCCAGCAGCTTAGCTCATACGGAAAATATATGCTTTCATCATAATATGCAAACCACTTCGGATAATCCTTTAACAAAGAAAGATCCAACATGTTTATAAAGCATTTGATATTTCCATAAATCATTGGTGTATATCCTGCTTTTCGAATCTTCTCACAGAATGCAATGGCAACTTCTGTTCTGTCTTCTTTAGATAAATTTTCTGCACGGGCAGAAGACACATTTACCTTCTCAACATCTAATACGATTGGATAATCTGGTTTGATACCAACCTCCTTTAACTGATCTAATACAAATTGAGCTTCTTCCTCTGCTTCTTTTGCATTGATTGCTTCTGTAAAGAAGTACACACCAACCTTTAATCCCGCCTTTTTAGCCCCTGTAATATGACTTTCAAACATTTCGTCCAAAAGAATATCCCCTGAGCCATATCCGCGGAATCCTACTCTTACAAAGGCAAATTCAATTCCACTCTCCTTTACCAGATTCCAATCAACCTCCTCATTGTACTTAGAAACATCAATTCCTCGTTTAGAGGTTATGCTGCCATCTTCTACATAATCTACAAAACCATCTTCATCCCATTCAAATAATTCTTCCTTATAGGAATGAAAACCAATACTTTCATCAATATCTGCAAAAACATATCCTGTGGTATCATAAAATACAACACATTCCGGATATAATTCTCTTAATGCCTTTAACACGCCATACTCTTCTGTGTTCGCCCGCAAGGTTTCCTTCAACTGTTCTAGCTGATTTTGTTCTCCTAATGCAACACCCTCTGAATATCCATCCTGAAAGCTTTGCTCTTTTTCTCCTAATATCTGGCCATCCTTATCTGATATTACCTGACTTGATGTAGCAATTGCTTCAGAATTGGCTCTATTAATATTTCTCTCCTCACATAGTTGTCCATAAAAATAAAACGACGTACCGATTCCAGCCAGGGCACTCAATAAAAGAAGTACTGCAACAGGATTCCATTTTCCTTTTTTCTGATTATTACGCTTCTTTTCTCTCTTTCCAGTCTTTTTAGCGTTCCTTTTTTTCTTCTTTTTTGAATCAGAATTTTCCTGTTCCTCTGCAGATGTAATATCTGCATGGCGTTTTCCCCTTATTTCATCCTCAAACAACTCTTTTGCAAGGGACTCAATCTGATCATCATCCTGATCTAAGTCAATCATTGGCATATCTGACATATTCATCCTCCATCTATAAAACGTACTATAACCCTCAATTACCTTGCTACTCCCATTTATTTGTGCATCTTTTTATATATAGTCGACAACATCCAATACACTGGATACACCGATGCACTTAATTCCTTCTATATTTTTCACATCCTCCATTGCACTTTTCGGCAAAATGCAGGTATGAAATCCTAATTTTTTAGCTTCCAATACGCGCTGTCCCATCTGACTTACTGAACGTACCTCTCCACTTAATCCAACCTCTCCAAAAGCAATCCAGTCACTTTCAAGAGGTTTATTACGAAAGCTTGATACCACTGCCATAACAATAGCCAGATCCACTGCTGGTTCCATAATCTTAATACCACCAGCAATATTTACATATGCATCACAATTTGATGTTCTAACTCCTACTCTTTTTTCCAAAACAGCCATTAACAGATTTAGTCTATTATAATCTATTCCCATAGCCTGCCTTCTTGGAATGCCAAAGCTACTATCACACACCAATGCCTGGACCTCAATAAGGATTGGTCTTGTCCCCTCCATGGAACAGGTCACAATAGATCCACTTGCATCCTTTGGTCTTCCATTAAGCATAAATTCAGAAGGATTTGTTACCTCTTTTAATCCTTCCTCTCTCATTTCAAAAACACCAATTTCATTTGTGGAACCAAATCGATTCTTCACACCACGAAGCACTCTGTAGGATGCATGTCTATCACCCTCAAAGTACAGCACCGTATCCACCATATGTTCTAACACACGGGGGCCTGCCACTGTTCCTTCCTTAGTCACATGGCCAACGATAAAAATAGAAATACCTAACCCCTTGGCAATCTGAAGAAGTAAACCAGTGGTTTCTCGAACCTGAGATACACTTCCTGCAGCAGCAGAAACGCTATCACTAAACATAGTCTGAATCGAATCTATCACCACTACCTTAGGTTCTACTTTCTTGATGGCTGTTTCAATATTCTCTAAATTGGTTTCACACAAAAGTTGAAAACAATCTTTGATTTCTCCAATTCTATTGGCTCTTAACTTAATTTGTTTAAGGGATTCCTCTCCTGAAATATAAAGAACTTTATGATCCTGATCTGCAAGGTTCTTACAAACCTGCAGCAGTAATGTAGATTTACCAATTCCAGGGTCACCACCAACCAATGTCAATGATCCCTGAACGATTCCTCCCCCTAAAACCCTGTCTAATTCTGCAATGTTGGTATAAATTTTGTCTGCTTCCTCTAAGGATATTTCCTTTAAACTAACCGGTCTGCTGCTTTCCCGAAGTCCAATACTTCTTGCTGCAGCTCCTGTTGCCTTGCTTTTAGGTCTGATGGGTTCTTCCACCAATGAATTCCATGCCTTACACCCTGGGCACTGTCCCATCCACTTTGCAGACTCATAACCACATTCCTGGCAGAAAAAAGCACTTGTTTTTTCCTTTGCCATTCTATTCTCCCTTCATAACAATTGAAACATCAAAGAACAAAGGATATCGCTTGCGATACCCTTTGTTCAATAGACAAGTTCGAAGAACTT
>JAZQQB010000035.1:0-4291 GCA_045628865.1 Lachnospiraceae bacterium
CAAGTGATGAAACAAAGCCAAGTGATGAAACAAAGCCAAGTGATGAAACAAAGCCAAGTGATGAAACAAAGCCAAGTGATGAAACAAAGCCAAGTGATGAAACAAAGCCAAGTGACGAAACAAAGCCACAGGATGAAACAAGACCAGAAGAAACTGTTCCACAAAATATAGTTCCAGAAAATCAGCCAGTAATTCCAGATGATGGAAATAACAATAATCAACAGGTTATTGTTGCTGTAATACCTGTAGATGGTGGAAACGGTGGAAATGATAATTTTGTTGCACAGGCACCTGTTGATAATAATGCAAATCAAAACAATTTAAATATGGCAAATGTTCAGGATGAAAATGTTCCTGCAGGAGCAAATATAGCAACTGTAGCGGACGAAGATGTTCCAGAGGGAGCACATGAACAGGCATGTATAATTCACATCATCATGATTGTAACAATAGCAGTATTTGGTGTATATACAGTAGTTCGTATTATAAACCGTAGAAATGAAAATTCTAATACAGCAAAATAAGATGAGGTGATATTATGAGAAAAGTAGATATTATAGTATTAGCAGCCTTCGTTGTTGCAATGGTAGTTTTGTTTATCTTAAGAGAGTGCACTTTCGATTTACCTGTAGCAATTGTTGCTTTAGCACTTGCAGTAGTTGCAATAATAATGATGGTAGTTCAAAGAAAGAAAAAACCTGAAGAACAAAACAAAGAACAGGAAGCATAGTCTAAAATAAAAAAATAATAAAGTAATAAACTAAGCGCCCCATACTCGTATGGGGCGCTTAAAGTTTATCTATTTTATAATATTACCTATATTATGCTAAGTGGAAAGATACAAGTAAGTCTTCAGGTTTAACCTGATCGCCTTCTGTAACATAAATCTTATCAACTGTTCCAGCAACTTTAGAAACAACAGTTGTTTCCATTTTCATTGCTTCTACTGTCATAAGAGGCATGTTAACTTCTACTGTATCTCCTTCTTTAACAAGAACTTTTCCTACAGTACCTGGGATAGATGAGCCTAAGTGCTGTGGATTGCCTTTTTCAGCTTTAAGACGAAGGTCAGCTTTAACTTCAAGGTTGTTATCCTGAATTTTAACGTGACGAACTGCACCATTTACTTCAAATGCAATAAGTCTCTTGCCTTCTTCATCTGGTTCTAATACTTCAAGAAGCTTGATGATAAGATCTTTACCTTCCTGTAAGTGAAGAACAGTTTCTTCATTCTTTCTTAAGCCATAGAAGTATACGTGGCTGTCAAGAAGTGTTGTATCATGATATGTCTGTGTATGTCTGCAGTAATCATCATATACTTTTGGATATAAAGCGTAGCTGATTACTTTTTGCTGCATTGTATCATCATCAACATCACCTAAATCGAAATCTTCAATAAGATGTTTCTTGATAGCATCTAAATCAACATCTTCCATAAGTTTACCTGGACGGTCTGTTAATGGATCTACACCTTTAAGAACAATCTTTTGAAGTTCAGCAGGGAAGCCACCTTCTGGCTGACCCATCATTCCCTGGAAGTAAGATACTACTGAATCAGGATATGAAAGATCTTTTCCATCTGTAAGGATGTTTTCCTTTGTAAGTTTGTTCTGGAACATGAAGATTGCAAAGTCACCAACTGCTTTTGATGAAGGTGTAACCTTAACGATGTTTCCAAGTAATTCATTAGCTTCTTTGTAAAGACCTTTGATTGTTTCAAAGTCATCACCAGCACCCATTGATTTAACCTGTGCAAGGAGGTTAGAGTACTGTCCGCCTGGAATTTCGTATTTGTAAATTTCTGAATTTGGAGAGTTCATTTCGCTTTCAAATGGTTTGTAAAGTTTACGAACTTCACCAAAGTATCTGCTAACATTTGTTAATTCATCATTGCAAAGACCTGTATCACGTTCAGTACCTTTTAATGCTTCAACTACAGCATTTAATGAAGGCTGGCTTGTAAGTGAGCTCATTGATTCTAATGCAGCATCAACAATATCAACTCCACATTCAGCAGCCATAAGAATTGTAGCTACGCCGGCACCTGTTGTGTCATGTGTATGAAGATGAATTGGAATATGTAATTCTTTCTTAAGAGCTGTGATAAGCTGTTTAGCAGCAAGTGGTTTAAGGAGTCCAGCCATATCTTTGATAGCGAAAGCGTGACATCCAAGTGCTTCGAGCTCTTTAGCTTTGTTTACATAATATTCAAGTGTATATTTCTTTTCTTCTGGGCTTGAAAGGTCACCTGTGTAGCAGAGTGTACCTTCAACGATTTTGCCTGTCTTTAATGCTTCTTCGATAGGCATTTTCATGTTTTCAACCCAGTTTAAGCTGTCGAAAATACGGAATACATCAACGCCATGATCACCAGAAATTCTGATAAATTCACGAACTACATTGTCTGGGTAGTTGCTGTATCCTACAGCATTTGAAGCACGAAGCAACATCTGCTGTAAAGTATTAGGCATTGCTTTTGTTAATTCCTTAATTCTTCTCCATGGAGATTCTTTCAAGAAACGATAAGCTGTATCATATGTAGCACCGCCCCATGTTTCAGCTGAAAATGCATTAGCAAGTGCAGCATTTAATGCAGGAGCAGCTCCAAGTAAATCTTTTGTTCTAACACGTGTTGCCATAAGTGACTGCTGTGCATCACGCATGGTTGTATCAGTAACATAAAGCTTCTTGTCTGAAAGAATCTTCTGTGTATATGCCTTGGCACCCAGTTTGAGGAATTCATCTCTTGCGCCTGTAAGCTTTTCAGGGGCTTTAACTGCAGGAGATGCAGGCATTGCATAAAAAGCACCAGCTGGAGCCTTTCTTTCGCCGTTAACAATCTGGTTACCAATATATTCGATAATCTTTGTTGCACGGTCCTGACTCTGCTCAAGCTCAAAAAGCTCTGGAGTTTCCTCAATAAAGGTTGTATAACAGTTTCCGCTTACAAATGTTTCGTGATTCAATACATTTATAAGGAAAGGAATATTTGTTTTTACACCACGGATACGCATTTCTCTAAGTGCACGGTTAGATTTTCTAACAGCATCCTTGAAGGTACGTCCATGAGAGATAGCCTTAACTAAAAGGCTGTCATAATAAGGTGTTATAACAGCACCAGAATATGCATTACCACCATCTAAACGAATACCTGAGCCTGAACCTGAACGATAAACATCGATACGTCCTGTGTCAGGTAAGAAATTATTCTTTGGATCCTCTGTTGTAATACGAGTCTGAATTGAGAAACCATTCTGAACAATTGATGCCTGATTAGGAATGTTGATTTCAGGAGATTCAAGAGCATAACCTTCTGCAACCAAAATCTGTGTCTGAACAAGATCAATGCCTGTGATTTCCTCGCTGACTGTATGCTCAACCTGGATACGAGGATTCATTTCGATGAAATATGGATTATTATCTGCATCTACTAAGAATTCCAAAGTACCTGCATTTTTGTAATTAACCTTCTTTGCAAGACGAATAGCGCTTTCAAAGATTATTTTTCTTGTAGATTCTGGAATTGAAAAAGCAGGAGCATATTCTACTACCTTCTGATGTCTTCTCTGAACAGAGCAGTCACGGTCAAAAAGGTGTACTACATTTCCATAATTATCACCGATAATCTGTACTTCGATATGCTTTGGACTTCTTAAGTATTTTTCTACGAAAATCTTGTCATCGCCGAAAGCCTTTTTAGATTCATTTTTTGCTTCTTCGAATTCTTTAGCCATATCCTCAGAGCAGTTAACGATACGCATACCACGTCCGCCACCACCATTGGAAGCCTTTAACATAACAGGATAACCAATCTGATTAGCTATTTCAGTTACTTCATTAAGATATTTAACAGCATGATCAACGCCTGGAATGATAGGAACATTAGCTTCAATAGCCATCTGTTTTGAAGAAATCTTATCACCCATAGCATTCATAATATCGCTTGATGGTCCGATGAATATAATTCCATTTTTTTCACAGGCATCAACAAAATCTGGATTTTCAGATAAGAAACCATAGCCTGGGTGAATTGCATCAGCACCACACTTTAATGCGATTTTTATAATGTTGTCAATATCGAGGTAAGCATCGATTGGACCCTTTTCAGGATTTAACTGATAAGACTCATCAGCCTTTGCTCTGAACAGAGCGTATTTGTCTTCTTTAGAATAGATACTAACTGTTTTAATACCAAGTTCATTACATGCACGGAAGACACGGATGGCGATTTCGCCACGATTTGCAACGAGTACTTTCTTGAACTCTCTAACCTGTTGCTTCATTTTTTTTC
>JAZQQB010000036.1:0-19218 GCA_045628865.1 Lachnospiraceae bacterium
GGGGGCGTCTCTGCATGTGGGGGGGCGTCTCTGCATGTGGGGGGGGCGTCTCTGCATGTGGGGGATCCTGTTGTCTTTTGAGCTTTCCCATAGTGCCTGTGCCTCCCTCGCCTTGTCAAGGCCAATGGCTAAAGCCTCGCATTAAGAGCGATTCTCTGACAAGCCTCAGGAACACAGCTATAGATAATCAAGCCCAATAAGAGCTGGGTCTGTTCTTACGAACCGCTGAATCTACTAATAATGATTATTAGATGAAGAAGAATACTAATAAGAAGAATACTGTTAGTTCTTTGCTTCAATAGTCCTGGATCTATTGCAGTGAATCATTTTAAATCTCTGTTTTTACAACAGTATCCTTATTTTTCGCTCTCACTGTTGTATTTTTCTTCTGATTCTGGCTTAAATTGCTCTTTTTACTGCGATGTTTACAACAGTATCCTTATTTTTCGCTCTCACTGTTGTATTTTTCTTCCGATTCTGGCTTAAATTGCTTATTTTACTGCGATGTTTACAACAGTATCTCTCGTTTTTGATCTCACTGTTGTATTTTTCTTCTGTTTCCCGCACAGATTGCCCGTTTTCCTGTATCAGGTAGGTTCAGAGAACTTTCCTCATCTATAAATCGACAAAAAAAGACCATGAAAAGTGGTTTCACCACAATTCATGGTCTCACATCCCAACCGAATCAGGTCGCCAAACCAAACACGGTTAAAGATTCCTAAAATTTTTCGATCACAGTGGTAGATGCTGCCACTGTTGCAACGATCACAACTACAACCACAACGATCAGTAAAAGCAAACCACTGATCAAAAACAAGATTGAGCTTCCTACATCAGATGTCTCCTCAGTGGTAACCTGCTCACCGGCTGCGAGCATATCAGCTGCGGGAACTGCTTCGTCCTCAATAGTAACCATTCCACCATTACCCAAACTCAATTCCAAGTTCTCACTTGCCTGTTCATCAATTGAAGCAATAACACCAGTACTATTCGCTTGACCATCCTTTGTATGCTTTCTAACGCTACTTACTCCACTTCCGTAAATACAGCATACTGCCACCAAAAGTGCAACGATCACAAAAAGACCGCCATAATGTTTCTTCATCATAAGAATTCCCCCATTCTTAGCATCTCATGTACAACACAGGATGACTCTGGTCAGTCAGACTGACCAGGCACCTGCTTGACCACTTTCCAACCCTCATTTTTCGGAAAATGGTCACGTCCATTTGTAAATGCTTTAGGTAAAAACCTATCATTACAAATCGACATATATATATATATATTCTCCCCGACAGGTATTCCCTGTCCAAATAGTTCTGCATTCAGGCACCCCTACCCTATTCAAAACTATTGTCATGTAAACACATCATAAATGGTGCGAGTTCTTTACACAAAATTACATTTCTTTCGTTTACTTCATCATAAATGTTTGTTGCATTCATGATTCCTACTGTTTTCCAGTACTTCCAAAGCCACCACGATCTGCGCCATCTAAATAATCTACTTCATCAAAAACAATCTTAGGCTGATTTTCCATGATTCTGAACTGGCAGATTCGATCATTTACATGAATCTCAGTATCTCTCATGGCAAGTGCCGGATAAAACCATTGGTCATTATCCCCACAGTAGCTGCAATCTACGACACCTTGATGATTCGCCTGGATAATACCATAGTTTTTGTATGTGGAACTTCTTGGAACAATATGTGCTTCATATCCCTTTGGCAGCTCCATTGCTACACCAAGTGGAATCAACTTAAATTCCCCCTTTTTTAATACCACATCCTGCGCTGCACGAAGGTCAATCCAATCGGACTTTCCATCGATATAGCATAATTTCTCAATTTTATCTGTAAAATATTTAATTTTAATTGTCTGCATGAATACACCTGTTTTCTATAAATATTTATGCAAGATTTCTGATTTCTTTTGTCTCACATCTTGCTTCTGATAGTGCGCTTAATTCTACAAAGTTCTGAATGTTCACATTGAGGTTGGAATCACCCTTGTGATCTCCACAGAAAAGTACAACGCCATCTGAAAGTTTCAAAGAAGCTGGTACATTCACAACACGCTGATTGCTGCTTCCTTTCCATAAAAGGGTATTATCCTTTTTGTCACATTCAAATTCTCCATCGATCAAAACATCTAAATATTCCATGTGTGGAAGTTCCTTTACTTCCTCCCAAAGGTATCCAGTGTATAACCACTGTGTTTTTTCAGGATAACGTTCCTTGATTTCCTTCATAAGTTCTAGCACACCTGCTCTGTTGGCACTATGAAGTGGATCTCCACCTGAATATGTAATTCCCGAAATGTATGATTTGTCTAACTGGTCAAAAATCTCCTGCTTTGCAGCGTCGTCAAATGGAATGCCTCCGTTTGGATCCCAAGTACAAGGATTCTGACAATCCTTACAACAATGGGAACATCCTGCAACCCATAGAACAACTCTTAATCCGTCACCGTTTAGCATGTCATCTTTCGTAATGTTATGATATCTCATTTTACAATCCCCCGATTTTTTGAAATATATTTTTTCCCCTTACAATTACATTGATTTACGTTCTGCAATCTCAGCCATTTTTGCTTCATTCAAACGAGTATCTCCATGTACTCGTGAATAAGAAAGATATCCATTCATTCTTTCAATCTTTGTTAAATTGTGGCTTCCACAGCATGGACAGACATCCATTTCAAGTTCCTGATGTCCACAATCATCACAATATGCCAAAGAAAGATTTACTCCTTCATAGAATCCTAAATCCATTGCTCTTCTAACCAAAGTCTTAACAGCCTCTGTGTTGTAATCAATTGGATATTTTACATACTGGATTTTTCCACCATTTGATAATTCCCAGAAACGATTCTCTAAATCCTGTTTCTGAATAGGAGTGATATCCTCTGTTACATGACAGTGGAAACTATTGGATACGTATTCACGATCAGACACACCTTCCACAATGCCATATTTATTACGGAACTGTTTTACCTGTAAGCCACAAAGGTTTTCTGCAGGTGTTCCATAAATTGCATATAAATTGCCATCTTCTTCTTTAAATTCCTGTACACGCTTGTTGATATATTCCAAAACTTCAAGGGCAAAATTGCCATCCTCTACAAGACTCTTTCCATTGTAAAGCATCTGAAGTTCATTAAATGCTGTAATTCCAAAGCTTGCTGTCGCAGCTTTTAATAAAGGTTTGATCTTATCACCAAAGTTTAAGTGACCGCCATAAAAACCGCCCTGACAATACGCCAATGGGTTTGTTGAAGCTCTCATCTCCCCTAAATAAGCATAGGTTCTAATATGAAGCTGACGAATCAGATTCAAATAGTAATCTAATACTTCATAAAAATCTCTTGATTCTTTTCTTGCTTTTGCAAGAATCATTGGTAAATGTAATGATACTGCACCAATGTTAAAACGACCCACGAATACTGGCTTATCCTGATCATCTGCTGGATGCATGCCACCTCTTTCATACCAAGGTGATAAAAATGCACGACAGCCCATAGGTGAGATTACCTGACCGTACTGTTTGTACATGCTTGCAATATAGCCCTTACCGGTTAAGCTTAACCAGTCAGGATACATGGTTTTTGCAGAACATTCGATACCAGCCTCAAAAACATCCTCTAATTCCTTGCCTGGTCCATGAAGATTTTCGTCATATAAAAAGACAAGCTTAGGGAATAATACTGGCTTCTTACATTCTTTTCTTCCCTGTCCGCCAGAACGGACACGAAGCATTACGATATTAGACAATTTACCAAATTCACTGGTTGCGAGGCCTGCTGTCATAGTGATAAATGGATAATCACCACGAGAACTTGCCACGGTATTGAACTTGTACTCCCAACCCTGGAATCCCTGTTCAAAATCCTTTTCAATATCCTTCATAACCTGAGCCTTGGCTTTATCCTCTGGCACACCAAGTTCCAAGTATTTCTTCATATATTTTTTGTAAGATTTCTCAGCATATGGCTCTAAAATCTTATCTACTTCTGGTACAGTGAATCCACCATACTGCTGACTTGCAGCAGAAAGTACGATATCACCAATTACGTCAAAGGCCACATCCAAAGTCTTTGGCTCGTTATACCAGATATTTCCCATTTCAAACCCGCCTGACAGTACGGATTTCACGTCAAATAAACAACAGTTCATGGTATCACGTCTTGCTGACATATCATGAACATATAAATAACCATCACGACAAGCCTGAATTTCCTCTGTTGTCATAAACAATTTCTGGTACAATTCCTTGTTCAACTGATTAAAAATCAAGCTTCGTTTCGTAGAAACCAAAGCAGAATCAGTATTGGCATTCTCTTTATCTCCAATATACATAATTGCCTGGCTCTTCTTATATACATCATCAAGCATACGAACGAAGTCCTGCTTGTAGTTACGATAATCGCGATAGCTCTTCGCAACAACAGGCTTTACTTCCTCCAATGCACTTTCAACAATGTTATGCATCATATGAATTGGAAGTTCGGTGATCTCCAACTCATCTACTTTCTTTACTACATGATGACAAATCTGTTCCTTTTCTGTCTCTGAAAACTTTGTCAAAGCACGGTAAGCACTTTTTCCAACAGCGGTAATAACCTTCTGCACGTTAAAGTCTTCCTTGCTTCCATCCTTCTTCACTACGTAAACATGCTTTGCAGGTTTGTAAAGCAGACTGTAGTCAATCTGGTCACGATCTGGATTCTCAAAATTTGTTGCCATTTAAAGACGCCTCCCCTTTTCTCACATCAATCTTGTCATTTCTATTGAAGAACAAAGAGTGCGAAGCACTCTTTCGCGCCCGAGCGGAATGCGCAGCATTATCTTCCTTTCCGCGAGGTGCGATCCATCGCGGAGCTTTTATTTCATAGGAAATTTGAGGAATTTCCTATGAAAGATTAGGGTGTCAAAAGCCCCAAAAACGGATTCTACGGATTGTTCCGCGCCTTGCGCTCCCACAATCCTCACAAATATTCGCAAATCGTGGTGCTTACGCCCCACTTTTATGCTCTTATTTGTGCGTGTCCCAAAGTCTTTCCTCCACATTTGTGCAAGCACATGTGGAGGAAGACCTTTTGACACTTGAATCCTATGAAATAAAAAACCACAAAACAGGATCACCAATCTCCTGTATAAAACGAAACAATCTGCCAGGAATTGCTCCGCAAAAGCTCCAAATTGAGGCATTTATCAGTTCTTCATACATTTTGTAGTGGTGTGCGTTCTAAAACCACTACATATAGTTGTTATATAAATTATAAAGTATACGATATATTGTGTCAACAACACACGATTAAAAAATTACACAAAAATCATCCGTTATTTATCCATTTTTTTCTCAACGAAATTTAGCGTATTCTCTATTGACATTTATGAAACACTTATTCAATAATTCTCCAAAATATTTTTTAAATGCAGGGCATATTGATTCTTCACTGATTCAGGACCCATAATATATGCACCGGCACCAAGTGTTGTCAGCCAGCCAAAAAAGGTCTGACTCACCTCGATGGATACACGAATGGAAAAATGATTCTCATCTCTGACTCTTACATCAATGTCTTTACCAAATCGATCAATGGCAACACCCATCAAATGATTTTCAAAACAAATGGTAACCTGCTGTTCTTCCCCGCTATACATAGAAAAAGTTTTTCGTGAATAATCAGCCACATCCTCATTTTCAAAAAATACCTTTCCGCTTCGCTTTTCCTCTGTACTACTAACATTCATCATCTTGTCTACTCTAAAATGCTTCACCTTATTTTCTGCCTTATCATATGCCACAAGATAATATTCCTCTTCCTGATAACTAAGCATCCATGGGCTTACCTCATAGTACATACCCCCATGTCTTAACTCCATTTCCTTTTTCATATTCCATGCAAAATACTGAAACCTGATATTCACATTTTCCTGCATGGCACGATGAATGGCATCTATTGCATAATAAATGGACTCATTGCTGGCTTTGATACGATTTACAACATACACCTGTCTTTTTAACTGTTTTGCAGAATACTCATCTGTAAGCTCAGATAGTTTTGCAATCAGCTCCTTTGATTTTTTGGTGGTGATAAAACGGGAAGCCTGCACAGCATCAACCAAAAGCTTTAATTCCGGCAGTTCAAAATCCTGACTTGCCATATAATAGCCACCTTTGGTTTTTGATTTCACACAGGCAATATCATAGCCGTAATCCACAAGCTGAGCAACATCATCATAAATACTCTTTCTCTCTGCCTTGATCCCAACCCCGTCAAGTCTACTAAGGATTTCAGACATTGGCATTGGATGCTCTTCGTTGGAATGATGCTTTAGCATATCGATCAAATACAACATTTTCAATTTCTGGTTTGATAACTTTGGCATAGATATCCCCCTTATGTTTTCGCATAATTTACAATTTGTTTTTCACAAAACTTTATTTCGATCACTTTTCTACTATTTTACATGATACCCTGTTCATTTGCAAATCTTCCCAAATCAGTGAGTTGAAGAGTGTTTGATCAACAATGTTCTTGACCAGGCTCATACTTTCAGATAAAATATAAGTATCTAAGATAAAGTATAGAGAATTATCCATATACAGATTAGGAAAATGATATCTTATAGATTAAAAAATAAGGAGGCTTTTATGGCTGGTATGGCATTTTTAAGTTCACTTGTATCATATTTAATTGTATTTTTGATCAGTGTTATCGGCGTTGGAATCGCAATTTTTCTTGGTATCTACACAAGAAAATTGAAGGATGCAAAGAATGCACCTGTTTTGGCTACTGACGCAACAGATACCTCTGTTTTATCAACAGATAATGAGGACATTTCTGAATAATTTATCAAGCAGATAATAATGCAAAAAGAGCTGCCGTATCCGTGACCGATCTAAATCAATCACAAATACGACAGCTCTCTTTTATCCTTGATGACCATTTTGTTCCCAATTCATGATCACGCTCATCATCTTATTCCCACACACCAGTTTCTAAAAAGTGTGTTGCTCTTTTTTCTGCATTTTCCGTCAAGGTCATATCATATCCCATGGTTGATAGGAGCTTGATGGCATTTCTCGTGGTAGCAGGTCCATCTAAGATACGATATTCAAAGGTCACATCCCCATCCTGCATTTTTTCCTCGAAGTGATAATTCACATATTCCTTTGCTAATAAATTAGTCAGCTCAATATCATGGGTTGCAGCAAAAGCAAAAACATGATTCTGTGCCATTACCTTTAAAATCTCACAGGAAGCTGAAATTCTCTCCACTGTATTGGTTCCACGAAGTACTTCATCCACAAAGCAAAGCACCTGTGCATCACTATCCTTTGCAGCATCTAAAATACGCTTCATGGACTTGATCTCAACCATATAATAACTCTCTCCATCCACAAGATTATCACGAAGTGCCATGGATGTATACACACGATAAAACTTCGTAGCAAAACGCTCTGCCGTACAAGTATGGATCGTCTGCGCCAGGATTGCATTGATGGCAACAGTTTTTAAGAAGGTTGACTTACCACTGGCATTAGAGCCTGTAATCAGCACCGGTTTTGTGGTATGCAAATCATTGGCCACCGGATCTGTAATCTCTGAATGGTAAAGACCTGTAGCATCAATTCCCTCATGTTCCACAAACTCAGGTACACACCATGATGGTAGGGATGCTCTAAACTCACAAATAGAGATCATTGCTTCCATATATCCCATCAAAGATACCAGTTCCTCAATCTTATCCTGCTTCTTTTGCATAAAGACAAGCATAATATTAAAACGAATCAGATCAATATGGAACGCAAACTTGGCATAATCCACTAAGATATCAAATGGATTGGCACTACCCGTTGTATATCCACTAGTGACCAAAGAAGAAAATCTGGTAAACTCATTTAACTCCACGCGAAGCTCATGCATGCGTTTCAACTCATCCACATAAATATCACAACGGGTCTGTTCTAACATTTTGGCACTATTCAAAACACGAATGATGTAATCAAAGGTTGTGATATAAGGATCAATATCTGATTTTTCACGGAAATAAGTAACAATGTTGTAGATCAGGGCTCCACAAAAAACAAGCAGTCCCAAAGAAAAACTACCCCATACCATCATGGCAATGGCACCAAGGATCACAACGATCATGACATAATTCTTCAAATTACTACGACTTTTTAAGTCCTTCAGTAACCCAAGATATTCATATAAAGAATGCTTTCCAGTTCTGCCAATCTTCGCAAAAGCCACCTGCATACGGATTCGTTCTTCTTCATGATCTGAAAAATACTGGATTTTTTTCTCCATATCCTGCAGTTTTTCTTCCTGCATTTTCGGAGATCTTAAGCAATGATACAAATACTCCTCTCCAGCAGATGACCAGGTATGGTTGATCTGCTGAAAAACAGAATCCATAGAAAGATCATTCCAGGTAATATCATCAATGCCCTCTCCATTATCCAGATGTTCATGGCATCTGCGAATAGCATTCATAACACCTTCTCTGTACTCTCGTACTGGAAGCTTTCCATAATTCCTTTTCAAATTCGCAACAAATCTTTTTTCTTTGTTCTTTTTATCATAAATACCCTGTATAAAAAATACCGCAACCAGGGCAAATACACAGCCAATAATAATAAATAGTTCCATCTATACTTCCGCCTTATTCTAAATCTGTAGGTCCAAAGCCGTAAGGTAAGATACTTTCTAAAGTCTCCACCTTCATATCCTTTTCACAGCTTCCCATGATCACCTGAAAAGTCTTTGGATTGCAGAATTCCATCATTACCTGACGGCATACTCCACATGGTGGGCAAAACTGCAGCTCACCATCTTTTTTCCCGCCTACAATGGCAATTTTTTCAAAGGAATGCACACCCTCACTGATTGCCTTAAAAAAAGCGGTTCTTTCCGCACAGTTTGTTGCACTTAAGCCTGCATTTTCAATATTACATCCTAAAAAAACCTGTCCATCCTTTGCTAAAAGAGCTGCGCCCACAGCAAATCCTGAATATGGACAATAGGAACTTTCTCTCGCTTTCATTGCCGATTCTAACAATTCAAAATCAGTCATATTATCCTCCATTTCATTAATGAAATTCGGAGCGGGCTATTTGCGCCCCCCCTAAAGTATAAAAGCGGATAGTTATATAAATAACTACCCACCAATACTATACATTAAATTATCATGAATTGTCTATAAAAACGTGTCATTTTTGGTCTGCTCCTAACTAAATAATGATGCACACCATACCACCATTGCTGTCATTGACAATCTTTTGCATGGTATCCTGCAGTTTCAGCTGGCTTTCCGCACCGATCATTGAAATCTTAGACGCAATTCCGTCATTGACCATCTGCTCCACCGTTTTGCCAAAAATATTCACATCCCACATACTCTCATTAGACTGTTCATCCACCGCAATGTAGGAAATCAGGTCCTTTGCCTGTTCTTCACTTCCAACGATAGGGGCAATCTCATTTTCAATATTGGCTCTGATCATAAAAACGGAAGGAGAATTGGAACGGATCTTCACACCATATTTGTTGCCATGCCGGATCACCTCTGGTTTTTCTAAGGAAATTTCATTTCGCTTTGGAGTTACAACGCCATATCCGGAATTACGCACACTTTCTAAAGCAGTTGCCACCGTTTCATACTCTTCCTTTCGTTCTCCTATCTTTTTTAGTACTTCCATCAACTCATATTCACTGGAAATTTCCTCATGGGTCAGGTTGGAAAGCAGTTCATAATACACATCCTCTAAAAGATCAAGCCTGATTCTCACACACCCCGTTGCCATATCGCATTCCTCAAGTTTCACCTTTTTGATAAAGTCACTGGGGATTTCTACTTCTTTATTCATCACATCCCGCATTTTTAAGAGTTGCTCCGTCATTTTCAGTACCTTTTCTCGAAGATCCGCTTTTAATGGATGCTCTCCAGGCAAAAGTTCCATCCATTTCGGTGCATAAAACTCCATGACAGAAATGGGAAATTCTTCTAACACAGCAGAAAGAATCCTGTGAATATCCTGCTTCTTTAACTGGGCACAATTTACAGGAAGAACCGAAACATCATAGGTTTCCGATAGCTTCTTTGCTAAACTGATACACTCTTCACTACCTGGACGCAAGGAATTCAAAAGCACCACAAAAGGTTTTTTTAATGCCTTTAATTCACTGATAACCCGTTCCTCTGCCGGCTGATAATCTGCTCTTTCAATCTCGGTCACCGAGCCATCACTTGTCACAACGATCCCAATGGTAGCATGATCATGGATCACCTTTTTGGTACCAATCTCAGCAGCCTTGGTAAAAGGGATCTCTGCCTGACTCCATGGGGTTTTCACCATTCTTTCAACATTTTCTTCCATATGGCCCAGAGCTCCATTCACCATATATCCCACACAGTCAATCAGGCGCACGGCCACACTCACATCCTCCGAAAGCTTTACGTTCACCGCCTCCTTAGGAATAAATTTTGGTTCCGTGGTGGTGATCATCCTACCTGCTCCAGACTGCGGCAGCTCATCCTGCGCCTGTTGTTTCTCATATTCATTTTCCATATAGGGAAGGACACAAAGATCCATAAACCGCTTGATAAATGTTGATTTACCAGTTCTTACAGGTCCCACAACCCCAATATAGATTTCCCCATTGGTTCGACTATTCATATCTTTATATAGATCATAAACCTTCGATTCCATACCATACCCCTTTCATCACATGAATAAATATCTCTACTTATCTATATGATGGATTGGGAAAAATATGCGTTTAAGCCAAAAGCTCATTCAAGATCTTCTTAACAGTATGGAAATCAAAGCCCTCATAGCCCTTCTTCATTTCCTGGATTTTTGCATTGATCTCATCACCATAGTTTTTACCGCATATTTCTACAATCTGAGTATCACAAGCCTTCAGGTTCATATGATCCACCTCTGTTTTAAATGCTTCCAAAACAGCTCGGTCTAATTCTTCTACTTCCATATTACTGTAGTCAACGCTTGCTTCTGGTTCTTCAAAGGCATTCCTTTCTACCAGATAGTTTTTCACTATTTCAAGCATATTAGTGTATTCCGTCATGGCTTCCTCTATATGGGCATTGATAAATTCCATATCTGATTTCTTACCAGCCATCTCGAGCTGTCTGAACAGTTCAGATACATACATGGCACCAATGGCTGCACTGGCAGATTTGATTCCGTGAACATTGGTGGTAAATAGCGAAATATCTCCAACCTCCAATAGATCTGGAATCTGTTTCTTTTTTTCTTCACCCTCTTTGTAGTAGGTATTCATTACTGCAAAATATCCAGACTCATCATTGCCAAGGTTTGCCATACCCTTATCCACCTGCAAGGACTTATCAATCTCTTTGGTCTTTTCCTCTTTTTCAGTTTTAGCCTTTTCTGCCTTTTTAGACTCTGCTTCTTCCTTGATGTTTTGTTTCATCACGATCATGCCATCTGGCAGATATTTTTTCAAAACATCCTCCAAATAACGCATCTTAATGGGTTTTACAATAAATTCCTGGAAACCTGCATAGGTCAACAGATTTCGAATATCACTACCCTTGCTGGCTGTAAGCGCAACGATTGGAACAGTACTGAAGTATGAATCTTTGGAATCCCTGATCCTCTTTAAGGTCTGAACACCATCCATCTCTGGCATCATCTGATCTAAGAAGATAATGTCATAATGGCAATCTTCAATCTTTTCAAGTGCTTCCATACCACTTGTAGCCATATCAATATCAATCTCATATTTCTTAAAGACGCCCTTGGCTACCTTTAAGTTAACTGCATTGTCATCTACAACTAAAACCTTTGCATCAGGTGCTGTAACTGATTCTGCAATTTCATTATGACTATACTGTTCCACATTCCACTGGTTATTCAAAACAGTGGCAAGACTCATGCCGGACACTGGATTTTTCAAGATTCTGCACTTACCAAAATCTCCATATACATTGGTGTTTTTACCAACAACATAGGTATATTCTTCACATTCAAATTTTTCCACGCTGTCTGATAAATCTTCATAAGCTGCAATACTTAAAAAGATGTAGTCATACTTCACCTCAAGTACAGCATCATCAAAATTCTCTTTGTTACGCACATACCTGGTCTTAATATCAAATTCACGGAACAGGTTATCCCATCTACGCATCTCTGAATCAGTTTCCAAGTATACAAGTACGCGGATATTTCCGGAATTTGGTACACTGATCAACGGATCTGCATTTCGAATCTCACACGGAATGGTAAAGGTTGATGCCAGACCAACTTCCTCGATACTTTCAATGGTAAGCTCGCCACCCATCAATGCGATCAATTCCTTGCAGATACGAAACTTCATTCCAAGGCCCTTCATGTTACTGCTCTGACGGGTATCATATACATGAAAGCTTCCTGTAAGGACTCTTAGATCGAACTTAGACATTCCCTTTCCATTATCTGCAATACGAACACTTAGTACACAATGATTATCATCTGTTTTTTCCTGCAAAGACACTTCAAAAATGATACGTCCCTCGTCCATATATTCCAATGATGCGAACAAAAGATACATGAACACTCGCTTGATATACATACCAGAGCCATACAATACACTTGGAATCTGATGATCTACCTTTAAGGAAATATCAATATTCTTATCCCCAATCTCATGGGAGATGATATCGATGGTGCTTTGCAAAAGCTGATCCATACGAAACTCTGTCATTGGAATATTAAAGTTTCCAGAATCAAGTCGTGAATAGGACAATACATCGTCAATGATGGTCAAAAGCTCATCAGAAGACTTGCGAATGGTATTCAGATCGTATTTGATGCTCTTATCCAAATCCTTGGCAAGCATAATATCCGTCAGACCAATGACTGCATTCATAGGTGTACGAATCTCATGGGACATATTGGCAAGAAACTGTCCCTTGGCCTCGCCTGTTTTTTCGATCATTCTCTGAGAATTCATTACCTTTTGATGTTCGATCTGATAACGGTGATTCTGTTCCCACACAAGCCACAATACAAAGACCGTGACCAAAAGATACATGCTCACCAAATCTAAAAAGTAAAACTCTGTGCTGGTGATCTTAACCGGTTCGACGGTCTTTCGATACAACTCTCTGATAAACAATCCGTCAAAAGCGATTTCCAGCATGATCATGGAAAAGCAATGCATACCTGGAAGCAAAAATCCAGTGGCCATAATACCAAACACCATGAAAAAGGCCGCACCACTAAATCCTCCGCCACCCATCAAAAAGAATGCCGGGAAACAGAAGAAATTCTCCAATATGATCGTCAGTATGCAGATTTTCAAACTATGTTTACATTTACTTAGTCTGAAAAACAGCAATAGATTTAGCATCAGACTAATCAGCATGATCACCGTATATCCCGAAGATGTATGGATCAGTAACGTAACCAGCATACTGACCAAAGAAACCGCGCCACTCATGAGCAAAATCAGGCGTAGCACAGAAAAACGGATATTCTCTTCTTCTTTTTTATAAAGATTCCGGTTTTCAGACTTCCACTCCCGAAATCTTTCTTTATAAGATCTTCTCTCCATAAACAATGTTCCTCAAGCACTACTCCACAACGATCTTATCCTGTGGGATAAATCTTTTTACAGCTGCATAAAAAGTCTTTCTATCAATTGGCTTACTGATATAATCATCAAAGCCAGCTTCCAAAAACATTTCCCTGGAACCACTTACTGCATTGGCAGTCAGCGCGATAACAGGAATTGTCAAAAGCCTTGGATTGCCGGTTAATTTGATATTCTTTAAGGTATCAATGCCGTCCATCTCTGGCATCATATAATCCATAAAGATCAAATCATAGTCTTCCGTTTCTAACCTCTTTAAACATTCCTTTCCGGATAAAACTGTTACAACCTGAGCTTCAATCTTTTCAAGCATACCACCAGCCACTTGCAGATTGATCTGATTATCATCTACAACCATAATCCTTGCCTCAGGACATTTATACGGACTAAAACGATCCGCACGCTTTTTGGCTAGATTTCTGGTTCCAGTCATGATTTCCACCACATTCATAACATGCACTGGTCTTAATAAGGTTAAAAAGTTATAACCTACGCCATGCATTTCAGCACTCTTTTTCGAGATAAAGACCAGCTTCTTTCTAAGCTCTTCTTCCTTCGCATTTTCTTCCACAAATTTCAGATAATTTTGTCCAAAAAATACATGAGAAATCTCGTCTTTAGAAAGGACCTCCAAAAACTCCTTTTCTGAGTGGATGAAGGTATATGGCGTCTTTAACTGGCGGAAGATAAACTGCATATTATTGGCCTGTCTGGTATCATCCTCAAAAATAGCAACACGAAAGCTTCCCTTTGGAAGACTTGCAATCTCCTCAGCCTGTTCAATCCTTTGCGGAATAGATACAGAAAAAGTACTTCCCTTACCATAGGTACTATCCACTTTGATGACTCCATTCATTTTTTCAGTCAGCACCTTAGAATTGGAAAGTCCCAAGCCAAATCCAGCTGTTTTTTCCTTCACATCAATTCCGCGAACAAATGGTTCAAAAATGGATTTCTGTTCTTCGTTTCGAATTCCAATTCCTGTATCTGTTACTTCAAAGGTAATACGACAATGATTCTCATCAATAGCTGTATTCAATACACGCAGCGTAATATATCCCTCGTTGGTATACTTCACCGCATTGGAAATGAGATTCACCATAATCTGTCTTAACTTGTCTGGATCTCCATAAAGCTTTTTCGGAATGGATGCATCAATCTCAGTATAGAATTCAATTCCGGAATCCAGTAACTGAACCGCAAACATGTTGATGATCTCTTCCATAAACTCAACCGTATCATATACTTCTTCTTTGATCTCTAATCCAGCTTCCTCTAATTTAGAAAAATCAAGCAGGTTATTGGTAATGGATAATAGGGCCTTACTAAAGTTTAA
Source organism: Lachnospiraceae bacterium (assembly GCA_045628865.1). Lineage (GTDB taxonomy): Bacteria > Bacillota > Clostridia > Lachnospirales > Lachnospiraceae > JAZQQB01. Next base: position 14,973 of record JAZQQB010000036.1, read on the forward strand.
GATATGGTTCATATTTTCCATGGATTCCGGATTCATTTCCTTATCCATGGCAAGCTCTGCCGTACCAATAATGGCATTTAAAGGTGTTCTGATATCATGAGAAACATTTACCAGAAAAATATCCTTGGCATAACCTGCATTTCTGGCTTCTTCTGTAGATTCGTAATTTCTCTGGATTTCATCATGGATCAATCGATTTTTGTAATAAGCGATCATTGCTCCAATCAAGCCGTTTAATGCGATAGAAACAAAGATCAGAACATAATCTGCCTGTGAAATGTTGGCAAATTTTTCCTGCAATAGTGCCGATCTTGTTTGTGCGATATACAGAACAGTCACCCCAAAAACAAGCATATCAAATACAATGGCACAATTTCTGGTTTTTCCTTCAAACAAATAGGCGGTTAACACCAGACAGGATACAAAATAGATCGGTACCGATGCCGGGTGCCCCTTTGCCAGCAGATAATAAGCCGGATATATTAAAATATGAATGCCATACAAACACAACTGCGCGATCTTCATGATTTTTGCATCAGACACATCCTGTAAAAACAGCAAAAAGGAAAAACAGATTCCAAAAAGTAATATGATACGGATAGTTGCTTCCATCATGAAAAACATGCTCATATAAAAACATATGCCAAATCCCAAAAAGGATAACAAACAGAACACATGATACAACTGCTCTTTTTCCGGGATCTCGCTAGAAAAATACTTTTGTATAAACCTACGCATCAAATCCCTCCGTTACTAATTGGTAGCCCGGAAAATATCCTGTTGCACCGCAATAAACAAATCCACAAGTTCCGGATCAAATGAGGTATACTTCATAAAACGGATTCTTGTCACTGCAGCTTCATGTGGTACTGGTGCATCCTCATCAATTCCCATTCGAAGATTATCATAAGCATTTACAATGGCAAGTGCTCTTGCCTCAAAAGGAATATCCTTGGCACGAAGTCCCTCTGGATAACCTGTTCCATCATACTTTTCATGATGACTCTTACACATGTTTAATGCATAAGACAAAAAGTTATTTCCAAGATTCACGCTTGCAACCTTTGCAATGGAATCTGCGCCCATAGTTGTATGGGTCTCCATTGCCTTCTTTTCAAAATCCGATTTCTTTACACCTGGCTGTGTTGCCACGAACTTATCAGATAAACAGATTTTTCCAACATCATGGATCTTACTTGCAAAACAAATGGTAGAAACCTCGTCAGCACTCAGGTTACATTTGCCTTCACGCATGCACGCCGATAAGAGCACATCCATATAACGTTCTACACGTCTTGCATGTCCTCCTGAAAAACCATCACGCTTATCCATCAGATCAACGATCATCTCTACGATGGAATACTGTAGTTCTACTATCTTCTTTACTTTTTCCTGGACCATACCACTTAACTGTGCATTGTAGTCGTCCTTTTTTCTTTCCTGCTCAATATTAGCGATCTGCACGTCAACATGCTTTTTCAAAATATTGGCAGTATATGGTTTACGGATATAATCTAGAGCACCAAGATTATAGCTTTCCAATTCCGTTGTGTCATCATCCTGAGCAGTCAGGAAAATAATAGGAATCTTTGCAAGCTTTGGTGTACATTTCATTTCACTGATAACCTGGAATCCATTTACGTTTGGCATATCGATATCCAAAAGCACCAGGTCAGGCAGATCTGGCATGTCATTTAGACATTCCAGCGCAGAAATACCAGAAGAGACTGGAATCACATCATAGGTGTCTTCCAATGTTTTCTTGGCCATAATCAGATTGGCCATATTATCATCCACAATCATAACTCGATACATAGCATAACCCCCGTTTTACTAGTGTGTCGCTTTTTTGTTTCCGGGGAAAGTCCCCGGAAAACGTTACTAAGCTTTCGTTTGCATTAGGTCTATCATAGCTCTATTTAAACCGTCAATTGTCAGCGGATACATGTGAAGCATATGCTTGATCGCTGTTTCCGCCTCTCTCCATGGAGCATCTCCAGGAGCCATTTTCGGATTTAACCATACTATCTTTTTAAAGTGGCGCTTCATGCCCTTCAGCCATTCTTCCCCGGAACGACCTCCATTTGGTCCTCTGTAGTTACCATCCTTCGCATAAAGCTCCTCTGGTGCCATGGCAGCGTCCCCTATGATGATCACCTTATAATCGCGATCTAAATTCCGCCACATCCACTCAGTTTCAACCCAATCACCGTTATCGCACTCAGGCGTTTTGTAAACGTGTGAATATATACAATTATGGAAATAATAAGTTTTTACATCTTTAAAATGATTGGAACGGTCAACCGCCTGGAAAAGGTCGTTCATCAAGCTGGAATATGGAATCATGGTTCCTCCAGAATCCATCAAAAGAAGCAGCTTTACTGTATTCTTTCTTGGCTTGTCCATGACGATCTCCAACATACCACCGTTATTACAGGTTTTGTTGATAGTTCCATCAATATCTAATTCAGTTTTCGGAATATCCAGCCTTGTAGAATACTGACGAAGTCGTTTAAATGCCAGCTGGAACTGTCTGTTGGTCATCACCCTGTCATCTCTGAAATCCCGATATTTACGGGCCCCTACAACAGCAAATGCCGATTGATAACCAGTACTTCCACCTACTCGGATACCGCCCATGTTACCGCCGGTATTACCAAAAGAGGTCTTACCCATGGTACCGATCCAAAAGCTACCACCGTTATGCTCACTATCCTGATCCTTTAGACGTTCCTTGAACTTCTGTTCCACGTCCTCCTTATCAATGCCCATCGGGGTATCCATCTGGTTTAGATAATCCCTGTTCATCTCATGCATCAGATCATTCAGTTCTGGCTTATCCAGCCATTCAAGCATTCTGTTGGTCAATTCTTCCGAAGTATGTTTAAATTTGAAGGTATCTTCAAATGCCATATCAAATTTATCAAAATCAGTTTCTGACTTTACCAAAATCATTCTCGCCACATAATAAAACTGTGTCATGGAACTTTCACAAAGTCCCTTATCCAATGCTTCCTGTAAGGTCAGCCACTCACTTAATGTCACTCTAAGTCCGTTTTCTTTTAGTTTATAGAAAAACTTGGAAAACATGCCATCCCTCCAGTCTATATCAATTTCATTACTTCATCCATTAATATAGCTGGTTGCTGTTCTTCTGGACGGTTTCGAGATCTTCATCCTTTTTCACAATGACACCAATGAATGGAAGCTTTGCACGGATCTCATCTGCCGGAATGCCACCGATCTGCAGTGCATTGATCCAGTCGATCAGTTCAGAGGTGCTTGGCTTTTTACGGATATCGCGAAGTGTACGGATTGCGTAAAATACCTGCATTGCATTCTTTAATACGTTCTCTTCTACATCAGGATAATGTACCTTTACGATTTCTTCCATCAGTGCTTCATCCGGGAAGTCAATGTAATGGAAAATACAACGACGTAAAAATGCATCCGGAAGCTCCTTCTCTGCATTAGAGGTAATGATTACGATTGGTCTGTTCTTAGCCTTTACAGTTCTTTTTGTTTCATGGATATAAAATTCCATCTTATCCAATTCCCAAAGTAAGTCATTTGGGAATTCCAGATCGGCTTTATCAATCTCATCAATCAAAAGTACAACCTGCTCGTCAGCATCAAACGCCTCTCCTAATTTACCAAGCTTGATGTAGCGGGAAATATCATCCACGCCTTCCTCACCAAACTGTCCATCATACAAACGCTGAATGGTATCATACATATAAAGACCATCCTGAGCCTTTGTGGTAGATTTGATATTCCAAATGATCAGCTTTTTTCCCAGTGACTTTGCAACTGCTTCTGCAAGCATTGTTTTTCCGGTACCTGGTTCACCCTTGATCAAAAGTGGCTTTTTCAGTGCGATTGCTACGTTCACACTAGCCATTAACTGCTCACTGGCAACATATTCGCCAGTACTTGTAAATTGTTCTGCCATACTAATCTCCATTTCATCTGTGAAATCTAAAGCGGTCTATTTCTATTCTTCCCAAGGAATCTCAGAATTTTCAATCTTTTTATCACGAAGCATCAGTCCCTTAACGGCTTCTGCAGCTGGTTTGTCTTCAAAAAGAATCTGATTAACCTGTTCAATGATTGGCATAGATACACCATATTTTAAAGAAAGGCCCATTGCAGCCTTCGCTGAATAAACACCTTCTACTACCATCTTTACTTCGTCCATTGCTTCCTGCATGGTCTTGCCCTGACCAATCAAAATACCGGCACGTCT
>JAZQQB010000037.1:0-12360 GCA_045628865.1 Lachnospiraceae bacterium
CTAGCATACTTTGCAATTCTTCCCTCTTCTGTAAAGGTAATGATATGCCCATAGTGGCAACATATTGTATCTGGATACTTGGTATGATAATCCCAAATTCTCTCAATATGCTCCGGAGGGTAAATAATGTCATCATCTGCCGTCAATACGAAATTTTCTGAATATTCCTGGAAAGCATAGTAATATTTTTTATGTGATTTCAAGTCATCCTCTTTAAAACAGATTTCTAATCCCCGTTTCTTTAACCTCAATAGATTCTTTGGTAAATCATCATTTTCATTCGGAAACTGTTCCTTTGAAAGCCATAGGATAATTTTTCTTGCTTTTTTTGTCTGATTCATCAAGGACAAAATCGTAATCCAAACAGTGTTAATTCTTCCATTATAAGAGGTCAGTGATACAATGATCTCACTGTTCTCATCGGTACCCTTTTCCTGATCAAATCTATGAATCAATGGATACCCTAATCCTACCAACGCTTTATTTAATTTGTATCTTAATTTCCAATCCCAAGTAGAATGTAATTTGCATTCCATGGTTTTATCATATAATCTTTGATACATTGCAACCTTCTTAATTATTTATTGAATACATCTTCTACTGATCAATTCATAAGAAAACACTTCTTTTCCCTTTGTTTCAGCAATTTCTTTCATTTCTCGATAATCTTCTGTATTGATCAATTTCTCTATCATTTTTTTGATTTCTTCCACTGTATCATCATACAAAAACTTCGTATTACCACCCACATCTACATGAGTCGTACCATCCCAATATTTACAGACCATTGGAATCCCCTGACCTGCTACCTGTTCCCACATAACGCTGTGTCTTCCTGGAAATACCGCAAGGTCAGATGCAGCGAAATACTGATAAGAGTCATCCGCTTTGATCCAGCCAATATAACGAATCCTGTCATCCTGTTGACAAAGTTCATCAAACTCCCGCTTAATATCATCCTCTACAGAACCGAATACGATAAGCTTAACTTTCGGATTATTTATCTGTTGTATTGCCTTCATCAAAAGAAGTGTCTGTCTCTTAGCATAATCAATCTTTCCACCAGTAATCACTACAAAGTCATCCTCTGCTAAAGATAGCTTCTTTCGAACACTTAACTTTACTTCTTCTGCTTCATTCTGTTTCACCAATTCATCATCTGCACCCATTACAAGTAGCTCTGTTTTATCTCTTGGTATCTGATACATATCTACTAGGAAATCAACTCTTGCCGGTAGCACTCCATAAAACTTCTCCACATATGGAAGAATCCTCTGTGCCCCATGCTTCCAGACTCCCTTATGAAGCACATTCTTAGATAAGAAATTTGTTCCACTGTTAGAAAAGTCTGCATGATTATCAATATATACCTTTACTGCACTATGTTCTTTCACATACTTTCTAACATACTTTAAATCTAAGAACTGACATCCATGAATAAACAGGATATCTGGCTTAACTTCTTTCAGAGTCTGTTCAAAGTTCTCGTACCGTTTAAACTTTGATTCTATATTGTGCTTTGGATTCTTGATTGGTAATCGAATCACCTTAACATCATGTTCATTCACATACTCAGCGCTTTCATCCACTGCAAGCTTTCCGTCATTTCCCCAAATCCACTGTGAGGTAATGATCGTAACTTCATATCCAAGCTTTCTATGATATTTAGTTAGCAAATTATCCTGATAACTCCAACCATCCGTTACAGGACCACACATACATAAATGAACAATCTTACTCAATGTTGTCTCCTTTGACACTACTCACATAAATCGTGATACAGCATCATATATTCCTTAAATTTCTCTTTCTGTTCAAGCTGCTCTACAGGGATTTCATCAATTTCTATTTCAGACACCTTGGATATTGCCTGTTCCAAAGCATTTAAATCACCCTGTGGAACCACGATTCCATATCCTGTTTCTGCTACAATCTCCACACTACCACCCGTTTCATAAGTGATAACAGGTGTGCCACATGCAATAGCCTCCAGGTTTGTAGTAGGATAATTATCTTCATAAGTTAAATTAAGGAATGCATAAGCCAATGTATATAGCTCTGCTAATTCCTCCACCTGATCAGTTCTCTTGATTCCAATGATTTCCTTTGGAAGTTCCTGTAGCTGCTTCTCATCTAAACCAACTAATACAATTTGATATTCCGAAGGAAGTCGTTTCGACAATTCTGCGAAGTCTGCCATTCCCTTTCCTGACGCCCAAGTAGACGATACCCCTAATAAAATCTTTTTGTCTGGTATCTGATATTTCTTCTTAACATCACCGTAAGTTGGCTTAAACTTTGTTGTATCAATTCCGTTATGAATCATCTTCACCGGATACTTTCCAAAGAAAGACTTCTCCACCAATTTCTTTAACCACATGGATGGAGTAACCACAACCATCTTCTCCACACCAGTAAATAATTCTTTCTTTCGCTTATAATTATCCTTAGAATTATCCAGCATTATACTCTTTGGGTGATGAAGCTTTTGTTCACAATGCTCACATCCCTTGATCCACTTCTCGCACCCTACTATATCGAAATATGGACAATGTCCTGTAAATGCCCAGCAATCGTGGAATGTCCATACCACTGGAATATTCTTCTTAGAAAGATACTGAAATAACACCTCTAAATTAATATAGTATCCATGCATGATATGAAGTTGAATCACATCCGGATCATATTGCTCTATTTCTTCCAAAAATTTCTTGGTAACCTTCTTAGATCCAAATCCACATCTATCTGTTAATCTGGTATATAATCCATGGATCAGCTGATCTGTATGGTTACCTATCTGAATAGTCTTGATCGTATCTGGCGCTGTGTTGGTTCTTCCCCAGGCAATGGCTGTTTCATCACCATTTTCCTGTAGGGTCTCACATATTCCCTGTGCAATTCTTCCAGTACATCCCCAACCACTAAAGGCTGTTATCTGCAATACTCTCATGCTTTCAAATCACCCTGTTCTTCCATATCTCTTTCAAACTTCTCACATTCATACATCTTCGCATCTACTAAAAATCGATACCAATATGCCTGCAAGAAATGGAATATCTTTCCCTCAGGTCCATCTAAGAAACCAAGCCTTACATAATAACGGTAGAAGAAATATAAATGACTTCTAAAGAATTTCGGAAGCTTATAATAGCCACCATTCTTGATTGCTCTCTTTCGCTTCGCCTGCTTAGTTGATGTCCCATTCTCAAGAAGCTCTGACTCTTCTAGCTGCTTCTTTACTGTCATCTGATGATCAAGTACTTCTCTGCTACTATACCAATTATGCTTATTGGTCCACCACGTAAGATCCTTCGTGTTATTATCTATAATATCTTTAGAAAAATCCACAGTTCGACCTTCACTTAGAATCAAATGTTCATCCATGATTCTCTGCTCACAGATTGCCTTCCCCGTCTCAAAGATTCGAAGTAAATGTTCTGGATATCTTCCACCATGCTTGATCCATCTTCCCATGAAATAAACACGGCGTCGAAGAATGATACCGGTAATCTTGTTCTCTAGCTGATCGGCTTTCTCATAATCTTCATTACGTTTTTCAATCTGTGGAAGCTTTTCCTCAATTTCCTGAACCAAATCCGGCATCAGTTCTTCATCTGCATCCATTCGCATGGTCCACTTTGTATTAATATTAGTATTAGAAAGTCCCCAATTAAACTGTGTTGCATAATCCTTCCATGGATTCTCATAGAAATCAAGAGATCCACCAATTTCCTGCAATTTCTCATTCAATTCCTTTGCCACCTGCTTTGTATTGTCTGTACTAAGACTATCAACAATAACAAATCGCTTCGCAACACCCTTGAATGATTCAACACACTTTTTTAGATTCACTTCTTCATTTTTTGTTAAAATTACGACTGTTAAATCTACCATTAGCTAACCCTTCACACTCTACATCCTACTGTCTCTCTAAAGCTCTAACCTCTTCCATCTCTTCCTCATCCTCTGGCTGCAATCCTGTTACCACCATGCCAAAGAACATCATTGGAAACCAGCTCATCTGTGTAAACTCATGTGCACTCACAGTCAGTCCTGATCCTAAGAACAATGCACCCACTGCAATAGATAGATAAAAGGTTTGTCTATCCTGATCAAGTTTTCTTAGATTTATGATAAATGCACAGATCAATACAATTACTAAGATACATCCAATATATCCAATACTGAATAAGGTCTTGATGTACATACTCTGTGCTACTGCACCATCATTGTTAAAGGTTACATCACTGATAAAATCTATTCCAAAAAGCTGCTTTCCAACCGGTTGCTGCATAAATCCAGATACAATATCCCTCCATGCATAGTATCTTGCCTGCATGTTCGGCTCTGTCAGGATTCCATCTGATATATTTAGGCCCCACTTCATACCAAATTTCTGAAAGAAATCCATATACGGAGCAATCAGTAACAATGCCACGCCCAAGAAAAGGACACCTGTCATGGAAACCACAAATTTCCAGTTCAAGTTTGTTACACCATCTGAATTCTTCTCTCTATGCGCAAGAATAAAGATAAAATAAATCAGAAAGATCAGTACCTGCTGTGTTCTTGCAGAAGAATACAATACCATGTATGGAACTACCAGTAATATGGTAAAGTACTTCAGCACAGTCCTCTTTGCCAGGAAATACAAAAAGATGGAAGCAAGTATCATAGCAAATGCAAGATCTGTCTTATAGTAGAAAAACTCTCCTGCTTCATTTAATCCTGTAAAGATCTTAAATCCCTGTCTGAAGATTCTATGAAAGAAATTCATATACACCACAAAGTAACTGGCAAGTACCAAAGATTTATAGCATTCCTTGATTCGCTCACTGTATAACCTGCCACAATAATAGATCAGGCAAGCAGACAGTACCTTAAAGTAATTCTGATATCCATTGGTATTTCTGAGAAACGATACGCTAAACAGTACCATAAGAAGTGCAACAAGACCATCTACTGGCTGAAGACGCTTAAGGCTTGGTCTTACCAACGCCAGCTGATACAGACATAACAGTACGACAAACACAACCATAGCATAATCCAATGCCTGGTAAGAATAAAACATATCTACGATTTGTTTGAAAAATAAAAATAATGTCATACGTTTAAGATCTCATCCTCATATTTTCTTATTGATACTTCCTTGGTAAGGTATTTCATTAAATAATCCCTACCCTTTTGCCCCATTGTACTCGCAAACTCTTCATCCTTATGCTGGATAAAAGTCTCAATCAGCTGCTTGATCTTCTTGTAATCACTTGGATCAGAAAGTAAACCACACTCAGCTTCTTCAATAATAAGTCTTGCCTCAGACCCTTCATCTAAGACACCGATCACCGGCTTTCCTGCTGCCATAACACCATATAACTTACTTGGCACGGATATACCCTTAATACCCTTGGCATTCACAACCCAGTGAACATCACCTGCATTCAGACTGTATACCAGGTCTTTCTTTTCCTGATAAGGAATAAAGACCACATTCTCTAATCGGTTCTTCTCTTTATAAGCTTTCAAGGTATCAAGAACAGTTCCCTGTCCAATGAATGCGAATACCACATCCAACTCATCCTTAAACTGCTTCACTACCTTGATGATATTCTGAAGATCATAGTAAAGACCTATGTTTCCAGAATACATGATCACAAATTTATTCTGTAAGCCATACTTCTCTTTAAAAGCCATTACCTGCGGATGATCTTTAGGAAGAGGTTTAATTGACTTCTCATCGATCCAGTTATTGATAAAGGCATGGGCTGGAACCTTGTTCTTCTTATCATTCTCATAACGATTCTTTAAGGTTTCTACCATATCTCGTCCAACAACAATAACCTTATCTGCCTGTGTACAGCTCTTCTTATCCATATGCATCATAAGGCCTGTCAAAGCACTTGTCTTAGACATGCCGACTGCCTGTGTCTGCTCTGGATTAAAGTCCTGGATATTGTAAATTAACTTCGCCTTCTTAATTCTCTTACCAATGCGTCCAAGGATTCCTCCCATGATTGGTGGCTGTGAAATAGCGAATACATAATCCATCTTTCCTACTCGAAAGGTCGCACTAATAGCACCAAAGAAATAGGAAGTGATATTGACCAGTCGACTGATCATAAATCCCTTACGAAACTCTGGTACACGGATACGAAGAACATTCACACCGTGAATATTCTCATAATAATATTTATGTTTCCGATAGTACTTGGTGATTTTCCCTGTATAGCTAGGAACTGTACAGATGACGGTTACATTGAATTTCTCTAATAATCCATCTGCAAGTTCTGTTAAGATTTGTCCTGTTGCGGCCACATCAGGATGATAGTAATGAGCGTAGATCAGTAACTCTTTTTTATCTGAGGTTGCTTTCTTCGTTCCACTAAATACTTCCTTAAACACAAGTCCAACAAATCTAACATTGGTATCCACATAACGCTTCCATAAACGTTTCGGATCCTGCATAAGACGAAACAGCCATTCTAAGTAATGGTTTCTCATCCACTTTGGTGCTCTCTTAACAGTTCCTGCATGGAAGTCAAAGGCTGCACCTACACCAAACATGACACTGTTTACTTTCCCTCTGTGCTCTGCCATCCAGATTTCCTGCTTCGGAGCCCCAAGTCCGACCCACAAAAAATCTGCACCTGAATCATTGATCTCTTTAATGATTGCTTCATCCTCTTCAGGTGTAAGCGGTCTAAACGGTGGTGATACCATACCAACCACCTGCATATCCGGATATTCTTCTTCTAATCTTTTCTTTAATCTGTCAATTGTTTCCTGACTACTACCATAAAAGAAATGCTTCTTACCCGTATGCTCTGTAGCTTTCCAGATAGCTGGCATCGTATCTGGTCCAGCAACCTGCTGTGCAGTCTCTGCACCACGCCATTTCTGTACAAATGAGATTGGTCGACCATCCGGAAGTGTTAACGCTGCTTCATTCTGAATGCGTCTGTACTTCTCATCTCGATAAGACATAATAGTTGTGTGTACATTGGAAAAACAGATATACTCGCCTCGCAACTCTTCCAGGTTGGAAAGAATCGTGTCCACTGCTTCTTTTATGTTGGTGACATTGAAATTGACACCTAAAATATTACACGTAAGTTTCTTTTTCATTTGATTTATTTTCCCTCAGTTGGCATGCCTTTATTCACCCTATCTATATAAGTTACCTACTTTTGGGCATACCTAATCTACATACTACCATATGTCTGCAAATAAAACAAGGAGCGAGTATTTTTCCTACTCGCTCCTAAATATTTTCCATAGATAACTTTTATTGAACTGGCTTTTCAAATACAAGCTCTGAATACTTATTAACTACTAATTCCTCAATCTTACTCAAATCAACATACTCAGCTAATTTCTCATCCACCGATGCCATATCCGCAAGCATCATAGCATATAATACTTCACTACCATGAAAACCATCTACAAAATATGCATCACTACACGTAAAATGTGTCTGAATATCCTGATAATCATAAACAGAATAATCATACTTCTCAAACAAAGGTACACAGGCGTCATAAATTTTCGACAAATACGTATAATTCCCTGTTTCCTGCATTCTCGTATAAACAGTTGGTGCATATGGTGGAATAAATGCAGCTACTTGTATTTCTCGTTCATAGCAATACTGTAGTAAATCATCTAATTTATCAAGTGTTTCCGCATCAATCTCTGAACCATACTCAAATCGTCCACCTGCATTCTCAATTCGATCAAAGGTATCCACAAATTGATAATCATCACCAGTTTCTGGATGTGTATAAAGTGCTCCATAATAGTAGGAACCATCCTTCATAAATCCACTATTTCGAACTTTACCACTCATCCCTATATTGTCTTTATTTCTAATAAGCTTTCCTAAGGTCCATTTCCCTTGTAGATAATCTGAAATCATACCATGATAGATATTTTTTCGATTGATATCACTTTGATAAACCAGTTCATGGTACTCTGAATAATCTCCACAATTGGTGGAATTCCATTCGTCATTAAATATCCAGGAATCGAGCCCTAAGATAACCATTTTCAACTGATCACCATCTATATTCATCAGGAAATTTTTGTACTCATCGAAGTTTTCTGCAACAGAACCACCTGTATTATAAAAGGATACCCCTTTCTGAAAACAGAAGCCTTTAAACTGCATTACTCTGGATGTACCAAGTGCAATACATTCTGGTTTATAGGTATTAACATGATAAAGATCAATAAATTTCTGTTGTCCTGTATATGCCATACCAATCAATAATTCTCCTTCTGATTGTTCCTGCAATTCTATGATTTCATTAACTGTTTTTAATTCTCCAGACTTTTGTCCCGCATATTCTAATATTCCCCACAGTAAAAAGAAAGGAATCACCAAAAGAAGAAATTTCAATATAAACTTTTTCAACTTATTTTCTCCTTAAAACTGGAAATAGATAAAGTCGCCTGTCGTATTTCCGAGTATTGTATAAATTGTAAATGCAACAAATAGATAGTACACCATCCAGTGAATGAATTTTGGCAGTTTAATAAATAGATTTCTTAATCTATCCACCGCCATAAATACTTCACCTACCAGGAATACCATCATAACTTTTGCTATTTCTGGTAATGTCACCTTATTAATCAGCATTCTTTGACATCCTCCCTTTAAATATGAGAAAGGATCTGCAATACCATCAAACACATGACTGATCATATAAGTTGCTTCCTTCAAAGACTGTGCACGAAAGAATACCCATGCCACATTGCAGAAAGCGAAGACAAACAACCAACTAATAAGTTTACCTATCTTTATTTTTCTAAACCTGGATAACGCACTATTACATAAATTTTCTAATGCATTAGCACACCCGTGAATCAGTCCCCAGATAACAAATGTCCAATTGGCTCCATGCCACAAACCACTTACCAAAAATGTAGTAATCACATTTAAGCTCCTTCTTGCTTTAGAGCATCTGTTTCCGCCCATTGGGATATACAGATAATCTCGAAACCATGTAGTAAGTGAAATATGCCATCTAGCCCAAAATTCCTTGATGCTTATTGCAAAATATGGAAAATGGAAGTTCTCCATAAGATCGATTCCAAGTAACTTTGCTGACCCAATGGCAATATCCGAATATCCTGAAAAATCACAATAAATCTGTATTGTAAAGAAAAATGTTGCAACTACAAAACTAAAGCCTTCTGACTGATATACATTGTTAAATACCATGTCCGCATACATAGCAAGCATATCTGACACTGCCATCTTCTTAAAAAAGCCCCAGCCCATCTGTTTCAAGCCAGCAATTGCCTTAGCTTCATCAAAATGTTTCTCCCCCTTGATTTGTGGCAAAAGATTTCTTGTTCGCTCAATTGGTCCTGCCACCAACTGTGGAAAAAATGAAATGAAGGTTGCATAATATCCAAAATGCTTCTCTGCTTTCACATCACCCTTATATACATCAATCACATAGCTTAATGTCTGAAATGTATAAAAGGATATACCAACTGGTAGCACCAGCTTTAATGTCACTGGATGTAATTTCAAACTAAATAGTCCAACAAAATCCACAAAGTTTTTGGAAAAGAAATTAAAATATTTAAATAGAAACAATACTCCCATACAAACCACTGCTGTTGCAACTAAATACTGTTTCTTTTTTTTCTTACTTTCTGTATTCTCAATTAATCTTGCCGCTTCATATGATACAAAAGTTGTCCCAAGTATTAATACAACATACTTGGGATTCCAGCTCATATAAAAATAGTAGCTTGCAATCAATAAAAGAATCCATCTATATTTATCTGCAATCAACCAATACAAGGCAAATACGATTGGCAGAAAAATAGCATATGCATATGAATTAAAGAGCATCTTTTGCCTCCATCCTATTAGGAATCAACTTCTGGATCATTGGTAGAAAAGTAAATCATCTTAGGCTTTGCAACTGGCTCACCAATATCATGACCTATTGCCTCCTCACATTGCTGTGAATACTGCTTTGCTTCTCCATTCAGTACTTCTCTCATACTCTGAACAGTCACATTTCCACCAAAGGTACCTGTAAATACAGAAAGGATAAACATAAATACAATTGTACTAATTACTGCTGTCCATTTCTTTTGTTTGGAAGTAAATTGATTTAAAACATTACTCCACAAATCAGAACACACTTTTCTAATGCAGACTTCCAAGCATCCAGCCAGATACAAAAATAACACCACATCCATAAGAATCATTGTTGCATAACGAATATTAGTAACACGTCCTACTCCAAAATTGCCCATGGCATAAAATGGCACACAAAGCATAGCACAGTAGAGTACATAAAATAATACAAACAAACAAATCAAATATCGAAATTTAAATTTTTTCTCATTCTTCTCATTAACCAAAGTTCTTGCAACAATCATTGATACAAGTACCAATAGACATAACTGAGGTCCCTTAAACCATATAAGAAACTCATTAATACCATTGATACCACTTTTTACTATTGTTGCAATTACCCCCTGTTTTTCCACCATGGAAGCTCTTACTCTTGTTCCCGGTGAAAATGCATTTGCAAGAAATCCCGTTGTTGAACAAATAAATGTTGCAATATAAAATGGTATATTTTTGTTCTTCTTTTTACAAATAGCAAAAACCATAAATCCTAATGTAATAAGTACCGCTGCAAATGCAGTCACATGATTTCCACCTGCGTTCCAAAAACATAGAAATACTGAAACCACCCATTTCCATATTGCAATTTTTTCCTTATTTAAACACGACAGCAACAAGGCTATTTCCCACAACATCCATGCCCAGAAAAGCATATATACCATACTTCCTGTATACCAAAATAAACCTTGTACTGGACTTGGCAAGCCTTCAACAATTGTTAGATAAATTGGCAATGTAATAATCCAATATTTTTTCCAGTCAATATCTAAACATTTCAATAATTCCTTTACAAAGAGAAAAATACCTACTAACGTATTGAGCAAGATAATCGTAGTCGTAAGCTTATAATATTCTTCATGGGTTCCATATATTCCAGGATGAAGCGCTCCCAAAAATGAACAGGTATAATTTCCTTGCCAATTATAATACATCTCTGTTGATGTTTTCCATGCACCTTCTACTATTTCTGGTAAACTCCCCTTTGAATGTGCTATTTCCCATGTATATTTATCTGAAAAATTATAATCATCTGTTGATGGGTGGTTATATATAGCGATCCATAGTATTGGAATCATTGCAAGTATACACACAATGATTATAATCTTATCTGTGATTTTTCTCCAATTTTCTAATTTCATACTACTTCCCCTTCACTTTCTGTTTCATTTTTACCACGTATTTTTTACTTCCCAATAATAGCATAACTAACAACAATGAAAGCACATATACAATAATTACATTTACTTCCCTCAGAAGCTTAAATGGAACAAAGGATAATTTCGCAACAACTCGTTCCCACATATGCATTACAAATATATGAAATACATAGATTCCTAAGGTATATTTCCGTCCAATTCGATCCAAAATAGTACCTTCACCAATATTTTTGTATTTCACTGCAATTAAAAATGCCACTAATGCCACATACTCTGTATAGCCATGATGAATAAAGATATTCTTAAAATATAATTCTATTACTAAATATAGGATTCCAATTCCGAAAAGGATATATGTTAACAGATTTTTTTTCAGAAGCCATCCCTTTTCTTCCATATAGTGAGTGAAGTACCCTATATACGCTGTAGAAAAGCTTGATGTCACCGCAACTCTTATGGTTGCAAGAGTCGATCCATTACCAAGCTCTGTATGTGCAGTTGCGAACAATCCTATCGCAATCACAAATCCTGGTATCGTTAATTTCTGAAAATGAAACACCCATAATAACATGTAAATAAATACCATCGAGTATAAAAACCACAAATGAGATGCAAATGGATCAATATCTAACAACAATCCTTTTCCAAACTGTAGCAAATTCCAGTTTTCAAATTCAATCGCAATATTTTTATGAAATAGACCGTTCATTACATACTTTAATCCTACACTGATCATGTAATAGAACAAATAGGCTCCACAATATACAAGCACAATTTTCTTTAAATGCTTTACAATCTTTGATCCTCTTTCTCTTTCACTAGAATTCCATGAAAAATATCCAGCTACTAAAAAGAAAAACGGAACCGCTGTGCACATAAAATAATCTACAAATTGCAAACTTCCTTCATATGGTACATGCTGACTAAGCACAAAAAAAGCTGCCAAGGATCTGAATATTGATATTGTAGAATTATACTGTTTTACATCATTATGATTCATGATTCATCCCCATCTTCATTTTTTCTACCGAAAACAATCATATCAAT
>JAZQQB010000038.1:0-37133 GCA_045628865.1 Lachnospiraceae bacterium
CGAAGGGGAGCCGGCAGAGTCCTTTCCGGATGAGATCGTTTACAGGCAGGAACCTTATACAGATGAGTATGGGAATGTATCCTATGAATTGGTTCCAGTGGAGCCACTTGCTGCAGATGTAAGAGGCAGTAACAAAAAAGAAATCAAAAAAAAGATCGAGGAAGAGATCATGCGTCTGGTAGCTCCTATGTTTTCGGTGGATTATGATGATCTGAAACAAAGACATAAGGAGCAAAGAATCAAGAAAAGATTAGGGATTGCAGCTGCTTTGACAGGTGTTTTTGCCGCATTTGGAATTGTTTCAGGGTTAATGGCTTTGCAGATTGAGAAAAAGAATGTAAAGATCGAAGCACAGCAACTTGCGTTAACAAATCAGTATGATAAGATCCAGGAACAATATGAGAGTATCGGGAAAAACATGTCTCAGATGTATGCTGAAAAAGCCATAGATTGTCTGTATGATGGCGACAGGGAAAATGCTTTATCCTATGCCTATATGGCGATGACAGAGGATGAGAACGGCAATTCTCTGCCTTATACAAATGAGGCATTGGATTCTATTTGTACAATATCCTATGCATATGAGCCAGGACTTGGTGTGCTGCCTTTTGATAAGATCGTTTTTGAAAATGAGATATCTTTTATGGCATTCTCTCCCAATAATAAATATATGATGGTGGAGGATGGAAGAGGAATGCTTTATCTTGTGGACCCCGTTAGTCAGGGGATCATCCGAAAGGTGGATACACAAAAGAAGGATGTCTATTCTTTTGAGAATGAGAAAAAGAAGAATGTTTTTATCACAGATGAGATCATAATCTATTATACACAGGATTATCTCGCGGTTTATGATTTTATCCAGGATGAGGTTTTGTATTCCTATTCTTTTTCCCATAATGGGCTTAATTCTGTTGATTATCATAAGGCGATCATATGTAGTGAAAGAAATGAAGCACTCTTACGGATTTATGACACCATTTATCGTTACAAGGTTGGTGATACAGGGTTAGAACCTATCCTTAAGCTGACAGATTATACAGGAACAAATTATCCTGGAACTTCAAGTATGTCCTATTCTTGGGATGAGTCCGCAGTGACAGGCTATGTGATCATAAATGAGGATGATACAGAAAAACATCTGTTTTTTGCCAAGGATCTGGAAACATTAGAAGATCGTTATGTGTGGAAAATAGAAGAGGTTCAAACTTGTTTTCAATATGAGCTTGATGAAAAGCATTTGTATATGTTAGGAAGGTTTGCGAATGGAGAGGATTTGTCTGTAATAAGCAAAGATGTAGAAATGCGTTGTTACGACTTAGAGACAATGGAAACTTTATGGTCAAGAGAGATAACAGGCTTTTCCGCATTAGATGAATCCTGGATCGTGCCTGATATTTCTGGCGCAAAAGACAGTGTTGGTCTGCTTACCGGAAATCTTTTTATGGTTTATGATGCAGCTAGTGGAGAAACCTATTGCTCTGCGGTGTTGGATGCAGCCATTATTTCCGCCTATTGTAATCAAAGTTTAGATACAGCAACCTTAATTACGGAAAATGGTTCTTTATATTCGGTAGCTATGTATAATGATACTTATTCTAAGAAGCAGACTTTTGGCACTCCGCAAAAAAGTGTTTCGCTGATAAATGATTCCTATTACATGTATCAGAATGGCTCCAACGAGGTACATATCTGGAAGGCGCAACGAGGACTTCGAATCGAAGAAAGAGGCAGTGTACCAAATACAAGTGAATTTGTGTTAAATCCTGAGGAAACGCGGATTTATGCAAAAGGGTTATCGAACATTACCTGTTATGATCTTGTAGACCAAAAAGAAGTGTGGAAGGCAGATGCAGAAGTTGATCAGGTGTATTACATGAGTGATGGAAATATACTGACCATCTCACGGAAAGCGGTACATATCTTTGCGGGTGAATCAGGAGAAGAACTTTATGGATCTTTGAAAAACCAGTGTTTTGCAGATGCATTTTTTGATACAGATAATAACAAATTATATTATCATGATATGAATGGATGTATAAAAGTCTTGAATACAACTGACTTTTCAGAACAGGAGCTTTATACATATACAGGGCAGGAGTATGGTAATGAAAAAACAGCCTATTCCTCAGACGGATCCTTTTTTGTCATTGAAAAAGCGGATGAAAGTGGACTCATGATCGTAAAGGCAGATGGTACAATGAGAACCTTGGATATGGATTCTCATGATGTGGAAGCGATCCTGTTTTTCCCGGATGAGTATAATTTCCTTGTGCAGTTTGCTGATGGAAGCTATGATGTGTATTCAGCAGAAACCAGGGAGCTGTTGAATTCCAATGAAGAAACCTACAACATGCTTTTGTCCAGTGAACCAGGTGCTTTTCAGTGGATCGAAAAGGGAAATCAGGATTTTCCATTTATTCTTCACGGAAAAGGGGCAGGTACTCTGTTTCTGGATGCAAATCATGAAATCGTCATGAAGAAATCAGGAAATCTCCGCTTGATCCCGGGAAAAGAAAAAGTATGTATGGTTTATATTGGAAAACTATATACCGTTCCATTATATACGAAAGAAGATTACAAAGAGGATGTTGAAAAGATTCGCTTAGGTGAAGCAACCAACGAGTTCTCAGAATAAAAATACAAAAGAGAGGTATTAGGAAAATGAAAAAAGACAGCATGAAGCGCTATGATGCGTTTATCAGCTACAGACACACACCCCTTGATATGTTTGTAGCCAAAACTGTACAAAAGAAATTAGAAGAGTTTAAGCTTCCAAAGAATGTAAAAAGACAACAGGCGGATTGGGAGAGAAAAAAAATCGAAAGAGTCTTTCGTGATCAGGATGAACTTCCAATCACCAGTGATCTGTCAGATCAGATCTATACAGCACTTACATTATCAGACTATCTGATCGTTATCTGTACACCAAGGATCAAGGAATCCATTTGGTGTCAGCAGGAGATCAAGACTTTTATTGAAATGAGAGGTTACGATCACGTGCTTGCAGTGTTAGCCGAGGGAGAACCTGTAGAATCCTTCCCGGATGAATTAGTGTATCGTCAGGAATATTATACAGATGAGTATGGCAACACAACCTTACAGACTGTTCCAGTGGAACCTCTTGCCGCAGATGTAAGAGGAAAGAACAGAAAAGAAATTAAGAAAAAGATTGATGAAGAGATCACTCGTTTAGTTGCTCCTATGTTTTCTGTAGATTATGATGACCTAAAGCAAAGAGCAAAGGAGCGAAAGCTGAAGAAAACACTTTCTATTGCCGGAGGGATTGCAGCTGCTTTTGCTGTGTTTGGACTTGTTTCAGGTTTTATGGCACTTCGCATCATAAAACAGAATAATAAGATCGAGTCACAGTCTATCGCGATACAAAGTCAGAATAATGAGATCAAAGAGCAGTCCAATGAGATAGGAAAACAGCAGGAACAGTTACAGGAGCAGTATAACAAAATCGTATATCGTGAGGCACAGGATTATGGAAATACCGCTCTTGAGTATCTGGAAGAAGGAAATTATGAACAGGCTTTAAATTATGCATATATGTCAGTTTCGACGGATGAAGATGGAAATGAACTTCCTGTAACTAACGAGGGAATCAATGCTTTACTGAATACTACATATGCTTATCAGTGCGGAAGATACACCACTCCTTGTATGACTCTTGAATTTGAACATGATCTGGTTGCAGAATTGATCTCTCCAGATAGAAACTTCATATTGTTTGAAGATGAGGCTGGTGTGATCAAAATCTATGATACCCACACACTTCGACTTGTGAAAGAGATTGATTCCAATGCTGAGGGCTTTTTGCTTCGAAAAGAAAGTACTATTACCAATACAACACAGTTTTTGGATGATGAAACAATCTGCTATGAGACAGCTAATTATTTTACAGTTTATAATTTTGTAAAGGATGAAGAGTGTTATAGCTTCAACTTTACAGCTAATAATATGTTTACTGGTGGTTTAGATTATGTAGTGCCAAGCTATGAGACAAACAGAGCAGTTTTTGTATGCGGCAGCAATGTATATTTATATGATTACAATTCTAAAAACGCGGAATTGATCATAGACAAGGAAAATGGCGAGCTTCATATGTCTTCCTTTGATAAACCGTATTTTACAGACGATCAAAAATATCTATGTTTTCGATATACAGATTATGATGCGAGTAAGAAGATGTTTGTTACTTATGATCTTGAAACTGGAGAATATCCTTATCAGTTGGGATTTGATAAGGAAAGTATGGGAATTGTATTCCAGGATCGTTTTGATGGAGAAAGGTTATATATATATGGCTCCTTTGGTGCTTTTTCAATGCAGTATGTGCCAAGTCAGGTTAAATGTTATGATTGCAAAACGGGTAAAGAGTTATGGTGTTCTGATGTGCAGACAATCAGTTATGGCGGAATAACAGATATCTTTACCGATACAAATGATGAAAATTGTCTGGTTTTGCTTGATACCAATATTTTAGTTTGTATGGATAAGGAGACAGGAACAATCACTGATTATGAAGATTGCCCTGGTATGATTCGGTCGTATACCCATTATCCTGAGTACGCTATTATGAGAATCCTGACAGATGCAGGTGATAACCATATGTATTACTATACCAGCGGGGTTGTTCTTTTGGTGCAGCAGAAATTTGGAAAGGATCTATCGTTCTTTGAGGTTGCCAGTCAGCATTATTATGTAACAGGAGAAGACCTAACGAAGGTGTTCGTATGGAGTGATCATGTGGGGAACCGTGTGAATATGACAGGATGCAAGCCGGCTGGAAATCATGATCTGGTTTCCACTGATGAGAAAACTGTTTTTTCATATAATTCTTCAGGTATTTATGCCAATGATATAGCCACTGGAGAACTTTTGTGGAGTTTGGATTACGATATTGATAAACTTTTGTATTTCCCTAATGGAAAATTATTTGCTTTTGAATCAAAAGCTGTATATGTTTTGGATGCATTAACGGGAGAAGTTCTATTTACAAAAGAAGAGGAAAATTCAATGGTTTTATGTGGCTATAGTATTCAGGATGGGTATGTATATTACAAAAAACTTGGTTATAGTTATTTGATGCAGTTTGATGTCGATCAGGTTAGTGAAAAGGAATTTTTGGATACATCAAAGATTGCTACAGGTGCGTTTGACTCTGATTTTAGAATTTCAGGCGATGGTTCGCATTTTATGTTCTATAATGCTAATGAAAATAAATATATGATCTATGAGAAGGGTACTTTGAAAGCTCAGATTGAGGAGTATTCTGATAATATCAGCAATGTATTGTTTGTTCCAGAGCATCCTTATATTGTTTTGGAATACTATAACAAAACCATTAAGATCTACGATTACGAAGAGGAAAAATTCATCTATCAGCAAAAGCATGATTATGCAGGTTCTATTGAATCGGTAGAGATTGGAAATGAATTGTTTAATATTATCCTGCATACAACCATAGATGATAATCTGTTCTTTACAGAAAATCTTGAATACTTAGGTACTTTAGAAAGCATTTATTTGAGAAGAATTGTTGGAACACAGGATTTTGTTGTGGCAAATGAAGATGAAATAGGTATCGTACCAATTTATACAGTGGATATGTTAAAAGAGGATGCTGAAAAGCTGATTTCAGGAGAAGTTCATCTGGAATATGAAATAAAATAATGAAGATTTCTATGGATTTTTTATTTCATTCGCGGTAAAATATCATTGTTTGGTGAAAAGTTATATCGTGTTTTGAGCCAATATAAAGTGGAAATGTTTTAGGAGGATGAATGATGACAAATCAGGAAATGTTAAGTCATATCGACCATACACAGTTAAAGGCTTTCTGTACATGGGATGATATTAAGAAATTATGTGATGAGGCAGTTGAATATAAGACAGCTTCAGTATGTATTCCACAGTCATATATTAAGAGAGTAAACGATACATATGGAGAGAAGATCAACATCTGTACAGTAGTTGGTTTCCCACTTGGTTACAATTCTACAGGTTCTAAGGTAAAGGAAATCGAAGATGCCTTAGCTGATGGTTGTAATGAAATCGATATGGTAGTAAATATCGGTGATGTAAAGAATGGTGATTTTGATAAGGTTACAAAGGAAATTGCTACATTAAAGGAAGCCTGCAAGGGTCATATCTTAAAGGTTATCATTGAAACATGTTATTTGACTAAAGAAGAAAAGGTTGCACTTTGCAAATGTGTAACAGATGCAAAAGCTGACTTTATCAAGACTTCTACAGGTTTTGGTACAGGCGGAGCAACTATGGAAGATATTCTTTTATTCAAGGAGAATATTGGACCAGATGTAAAGATCAAGGCAGCAGGCGGTGTTAAGACTGTTGATGATCTTGAAGCATTTTTAAATGCAGGATGTGAAAGAATTGGAACATCCTCAGCTGTATCTTTGTTAAAGGGACAGGGAGCACAGAGCTACTAAACTCCATTATTTGATTGTGAAATCTGGAGTGGGCTATTTGTTGAAATAAGATAATTATTTGGAAACCTATGAAGGGAAATGGTACTTCATAGGTTTTTTTTACCTAATTTTCGTATAAAAATGTGTGCTATAAAGTGACAATTTAAAGAATACACACTATAATATGCTGTTTATCCTATTTAGTGTGTCGTTCGTCGGATTATTTTGCTTAATTATCAGAATTATTGTATAATGGTATCAGTGATGAAATGTTCGTATTGATTTGTGTAAGGAGAAAAAGGGTATGGCAACAAAAATAGATGTAGATTTGATTCGATTAAAGAATGATTATGATTCGTGTGTGGAAAAAATAGAGGATGCCAAAAACAAAATGGTATCAGTAGATAATTCTGTTCAGGAAATGGGAGGCATGTGGAAAGGACCTGCACATGATGCTTTTTTTGAACAGTTTGAATTAGATCATAATTTTTATAATTTTTATTCCAATATGCTGAAAAGGGCATCAGATCTTTTAGAAGAATCTAGAAAAATATATATTGCATGTGAAACAAAAAATGTTGATTTAGCCAATTCACTTCCAACAATTGGTTAATGTAGTTAGAAAAGAGGAAATGATATATGGCTGATACAAACTTTGAATTATTAGTTACACCAGAAGAATTGAAAGCGAAAAGTTCGGAAATTGCTACGGGGTTACATATGATCAAAACGACTTTAGATGAAATATCCAGTCTTGCAGTAGGGTCAAGTGCTTATTGGATTTCAGAGGGTGGTGATTATGTTCGTTCCAGATTTTCCAAGGCAGATAATGTGAAGGAAAATGTGATGAAACGTTTGAATGAACATCCTACAGATCTTGAAAATATAGCTGGATTATATGAATTAACCGAAGCAGAAAACGATAATATTGCAAATGAGTTACCAGGGGATGTTTTGCTGTAGAAAGGATAGGAAGAGAAAATGGCAACACAAATTGATTTTACCATGGCAAGAAATTTTGTTACTGAAATTCAGGAAGCAAAAGCGGATATAGATAATAATATCACAATCATTGAAGAGGCGTTGAATACCCTTTATTCAGACTGGAAAGGTGACTGTTCAGAGGCTTTTCAATTAAAAAGTTCTTCTTATCTGGAATATTTAAGAAAAATTAGCGGGGAATATGAAATTACAGCAAACCAGATTACAGCAATTATTGATTCCTGGGTGGCAGCAGAAGAAGCAAACAAACAGACAGCAACAACACGTACTTGTTAGTGAGGAATTAGATTATGGGAAATATGGAATACATAAAAGCTACATTTGGTATTTTAGATCAATGTGCAGTAGACATTTTTAAAGCAGGAAGTAATATCAAATCAATTGGAGAGGATTTTCCGAAACCAGCTGATCCTGAATGGTTTACACCATATGAGAATATCAAAGCCGCATTGAATAGATTGCAGACATCAACAACAACTATGGGTAATTATTTTGAATTGTTTGCTGGAAAATTAGCTTCTTCGAATGACAATTATAAAAAGGCTGAGGCTTTGATTGAGGGAGGTTTAACTCTTGAAAATGATGCTGAGGATGGTTCTGGTAGTAATGATGAAGATAAAATCCATGAGATGGATCAATATCAGCTCTTATTTGGGGATGATGTTAATTTTGGCATAGATATTGATGGAAATATCATAAAACATGATGGATCATACATTGGTGATAAGAAATATAAGATTCAGGATATTGAAACTGGCGAAATGATAGAAGTCGATGAAGAAGACTATAATAAGATCATGGGAGACTCTAGTTTCTTAGAACATGTTAAAATATATGGAGATGATGTAGGTGCAACCTGGGCCCTTGGCCGTTGGGGAAATGATAGTGGCACATTTCAGGCTACCATCGGGGAGGTACATGCCTATGCCGGATGGGAAGTTACTGCAGATGGTACATTGACCGGAAGCATGGGCGTTGGAGGAAGCTTATTTGAGATGGGCGGAGAAGGTAAGGTTGGATCTGATTCCTTTAATGTTCATGGAGCATATGATGTGAAAGTATGTGCTGCAGAAGCAAATGCCTCAGGACATATTGGTCTTGGTGGCTTTGGAGGAGAAGCAAAGGCAGAAGCGGTTTTGATGAGTGTTTCTGGTGAAGCAGGAGTTGATATTTTAGGTGCTGATCTTAAGGTACAAGGTTCTGTTGGTATTGGTCTTGGTGCAAGTGCAAGAGCAGAAGTAGATTGGTCAACAGGACATGTTCAGCTAGGCGTAAGTGCATACTTTGGTGTTGGTGGCGATATTTCCCTTGATTTGGATTTGAGTGGTGTCAAGGATGTCTGGGATAAGGGAGTAGAAGTATTCGACGATGTCGCAGATGGTGCTGCTAAGGTATGGGATGCGATTACCTTCTGGGATTAGAGTGAAAGAAGGAATCAGCGTGCCTATGATGGAGAATAAGGATTCTTCAAATGAACTTTAAAAAAACGATTTGCAGTATCAAAAATTATGTAAAAAAGGCGTAGAATGAGTGGGGAATTCTGTAGGGTATCCCTACTATGTCTTGTGCCTTTTTCTTTTTATATAAGCTATGCATTGGGATATATCATGTTTAATCATGATCTTTCTATGAATGATTTAGAGCGGAATTACCTGGCAGGAATCCATAAAAGTGCATATCCTTGTTTAAAATGTGGTGGTGTTAGTCATTTGACATCAAATGATGAACGAATATGTTCCTATTGTGGTGAGCCAATCGAGGAATATCATTCTATCATTCAGAAAACGGATGGAAGACTTATAGCGAAAATCTATGAAACTGGAAAAATATGGAAAAGAACGTTGCAAATGTCCGCATTGCGGCGGTGAAAATGTGCTTTTGAAATATCAGAACAAGATCTGTGTGTATTGTGGGAATGCTATGTAAAGTGAGGTGATAGAGATTGAAAAAGAAAAATCCTTTTTTATCAAAAGGTGAGCAAAAGGTGATCATGTTTTTGGTACCATTTTTTATTATGATGGGGATTGCTTTTTTGGTGGCAGTTAAGTTGAATATAGCGAAGTGGAATCTTATGTATTTGGAAATGCTCATAGCAGGAATCATTCTGTGGATTACGGCTTTTTTGTTGGGCAGGATCCTATTTTTAGATGACCAAAAAAGGAAGGATGCGAAAACCGTGGACATCCGTTCTCTTGACAGGTCAGAACCGATTCCTCTTTCTGAAGTGAAGTTTTGGTTTAAACAGTCGGGTTTTGGAAAGAATATTTTTGAAAATTCCATGATCCGTCTGGATCGGATTCTAGATAGTGGGTTTGTGCCTGAAATGTATATTAATTACGCTTTGGGCTATTTCATGCCAAATAAAGATTTAGACGAGAATGAATTGGAGCGGGCATACTTATCAGATATCCATGTCAAATCCTATCCTTGCGTAAAGTGCGGTGGTATCAGCCTATTGGCAGCAAGACAGGAAAAAATCTGCGCTTATTGCCAGTCCCAACTGCCGGATTATTATGGGAAGTCGGTGATCGAAGGAGAGAGAAATCTGGAAAGAATTAAGGGCTTGCAGGCAACTAAGGTGAAAAAAAGAAGTATCGGGCTTTTTTTAACAGGCAGTTTGTATCTATTGTTGGCATTGTTTTTATATGTAGCAGGTATTGCCAATTTATGGAAGAAAAAAGAGGATGATTTTCTTTTGGTAAGCCTGGTGATCATTTTTTTGATAGCATCCGGGATGTTGATCATCTCTTTGAAAGCGTTTCGTGCATGGACGGTAAAGTTTGGGGCGTTAAAGGACTATCCAGTGATAGAAGGACTGATCCAAAAAGAGGGAGGCCCGGTTTCCATAAAACAACTTGCAGATATCTGGAAAGTAGATGAGCACAAAGCTTATAAGAGAGCTGACCAGGTAATTGATTGTCGTTTGCTGCCGGATATGTATTTGAATGAAACCATTCAGTATCTTCTTTTTACAGATCATATCAAAAACGGGAAACTGCAATATGCTTATCTGGAAAAATATGGCAGTGAACGGTTTGTATGTAAAAAATGTGGCGGTGAAAGTATCTTAAAACGTCATCAGAACCGTATTTGTCCGTATTGTGGCAATCCATTGCGTTTTTTTCCATAAAAATTTACGAATTTACATAATATTTCTTTTTAAATCTGGTTGTATTTTTTATGAAAATCGCATATAATAGGACTAACAGAGAAGTTGAATCAGTTATCCTGGCGTGTTCGATACCTCTTGTCGTTTTGAACCTACATTTACTTTAAACGGGATTCCTATATCTATAATTTCAATGTCAAGCCTCCAAGGGATTGCAAGATCCAAGCAGTGGAAGGCAGCGAATTATGTGCGGTCACCCACCTAGCATCGCTAGGAGTCAAAAGACAAGACACGGCACCTCGGGTGTTTACTAAAGAGAAGCAATCCATATGGGTTGCTTCTCTTTGTTTTGTGTCTATGAGAGGCATAGGGGATTTGTATGTTTTATGATTGCTTAATATACGATTTTATGACAAAATAGATTTCGCAGGGTGAAATGAACATAAGTATTTGCAATGTGTGTAAATGGAGGACAAATGATGAAAAAACGAAATGAGTTTCAAATAAGAAAATACATAGACCAGACAGTGATGAAGGGATTTTGTATGGTACTGGGATTGAGTACCCTTTTTACCACAAATGGATGTGGAAATAAAAAAGCAGATCCTGCAGAAACTGTTCTTGAAACAAATCAGAAAACAGAAGTAATAGAGGATACGAAAGATATTACAGTTGAAGAAACCATAGAGGAGGATATTTCTGATACAAAGCATGTAAAAACCATTTTTCAGCCTATTGATTTAGAGGCTGAGACTAGCTCTAGATATTGTGAAATTGATTTTTTGAAGATTGAAAAGCCAGATGGATGGTATCCAGAAGAAAAAGAGAGTGAAGATGGATTTAAGATATTAACCTTAACAGATAAGCATGATGATCATGATGCTTTGTATGAGTGTGAGATCCAATTTTTGGAATATGAAATTCCACAGCTATCTAGTGATTTAAACCAGCTTGTCTATGATGTGATGAATGAGTTTGATATGGGACAGATGCATCTTTGCTCAAACGAGACGTTTTATAGAGATGAGTATACGTTACTTTATCAGTCAGATAACATTTTTGATTATTATTTTATTTTTTCTAAAATGGAAAATGATACCTGTCATCTTTTGGAGGTGATAGAGCCAGTTTCCCCTTATTTTAATGAGATTGAATGTTTTCGCGATATGATAGATGAGGGCATTTGTACGATTGATGGAAGGAAAATGAAATTTAATTGGAAAACCAATTACTCTTTATTAAGTGAGGATGCTGACGATGGTGTTATGCTGATTGATAAAAACCAGTATTGTTATGTGCAAGAAGGGATTATATCAGAAAAACAGTCTGTAGGAAATATGAAGGATTCTAACTATGATCCTATTGATGTAGATCAGGATGGTATTATGGACCTGGTCTGCAATACATATGCTTATATCCATGAAGGGGAAACCCAGGATATGGATTGCTTTTTATGGAATAAGGATTCTCATACTTTTATAAATATAAAAGGTGATAAGCTTCTAAAGGATTATCCAGGATTTATCAAAACAGATGAAGAGAGAACAGTTAGAAATTCCAAGGCTATGATCCCTGAAAGTTTGGTTTCCTTTTTATCAGAGCAGGCTTTAAAATCCCGTGAGGAAAGAAAGCAAAATCTGGATTTGTATGCTGAGGGAACTTATTTGGATGAGAAAAGTATCAAAGAGATCATGGCTCTGAATCCAGAGTTTCGAAGTGATATTTATGAAACTTTTATAGTAGGAAGCTATGTGTGTTTAATGGTGGATGCGGATAATGATGGCATTAAGGACTTGTACTGCGAATTGTATTATGGTGGAACAGGTGGATTTACTGATCAGTGCCTGTATAAAGGAAAGGGTGATGGCACTTATGAAAAAACCGTTTCTATAGAAAATTTTATTACTTTATTTTGGATGATGAATTGGGAAGGTAAAAATTATCTTGTTGTGTCGGAATTTGATTATGATACCAAGTATTTTGGAGGATATTCCATTATCAGCTTTGTAGACGGGGAAATGGATGATCAATATTATATTGAGATTATGAATGATCCTGATACAAAAACAGTTAAGTCTTCTTTTGTTAGTGATGACAAATATCAGCCATTGACTGATCGTGCGAAGGATTTTTCACCTGATTTTTATAAAGAGGCTGGCTATTATGAAAACCAGATTTTAGGAACTGCAGAAAATGTAAAAGACGGTGAAATCCAGGCTGATCTAAATAATGATGGAAAAGCGGAGTCTTATGTGAAATCGGTTTGGGAACCAAGTAATATGGGAACGGTACTGCATACGTATTTGGTATTTATGGATGATAGCAACATGGATGGTCTCGTAAATGAACTGACCATGGAAGCTGGAAGTGAATATGAGGCCGTTTTGATCTGGGCAGATGAATCTCTGTGGGGAAATATCTTGTATATTTGCTATGAAAAAGAAGGTGGAAACTATCTTTTGAATAGTTTTTTGATCCAGGGGGATCAATGGGAGAAGCTTACTTCAACGGAGATTGTGTATGATATGAAGGCTGTGGCTAAGCGAATTGAAATCATGGAGTAAAGATACGGATAAACTGGGAAAATGGGTTTGAAAGATATATAGTGAGGGGGAATCAATTTGGGTAAAAATGATGATGATTTTTTAGAAACGAATCATGCTGATAAATTGGAAGCAAGTCTTCAAAAAAGAGTTATCCTGACGGTGCTGATATCCTGTTTTGTCATGGTGGCAATGATCACTACTTTGATCATCTGGCATGGGAAAAATGGTGGGAAGGAAATGTTAAAACAGCCAGAAGGGGAGCAAATCACGCTTTCAGAGGTAGCACTTTCCATGTATCCATTTGATGTAGATATGGATGGGTATATGGTTCAAGGTAATGATGCAACGCAGCAGGATATGGCTGGTGGAGCAGATGTTGCCCCTATAGGGCAAGATAAGGAACAGTATCTGACTTATAGGGATTGGATTGCTTTGTTTCGGGAAGCTTTTGGGGAAGAAGTAACAAAAAATAGCCTTTCTAAGCTTGAAAATCGCTATTTAGATACACATTTTGTTGTTCGAGATGATTACATTGCGGTATATGCCGATATTCTTCGCAATAAGGCAAATGGGCCATATATCCTAGAAGAGAGCTTTTGCATTTATGGATCAATGAAGGAAATGGATCTTGAGCAGAATGAACTTGTACTTACACAAAATATGATGATCAAACAAAAGGAAGCTGATGGACAGATTTTTTCCGGGCAGGAGTTTCCTTCTTCCTTTTATTATACAGATCAGGGCTTTCTATCCATTACGGATGCTGCTATGGAGGGTAAAGCATATCTTTTTCAAAAAGTAGATGGTTATGTGGTGGATGGAGTGCTTTACTGGATCCTTTCTGAGGATGATTTTGAAGAAACCATTTATAATGTTTATTTACTGGAACCTGGAGAGGGCATGGTCTATTTTAATGGGTATTATTTTGCCTATGAGTCAGAGTATTTTGAAGGGACAGAAAGAGAACAGATCGCTGATCTTATGATCGGAGCGGGAAGGATTACTTCAATAGATGTAAAAACTGACAAGATATCCGGGAAGCTTTTATCCTGTATGGGTGTTAACGACGATGGAGAAAAAGGGTCTATAGAGCTTGAGGGGATTGGAAATGTCCTGCTATCAGACCATGTAAAAATATATGATATCCGGACGGATCTTTTAGAGGGAACTCTGGATGCGCTGCCAATAGGATATGATTTTTGCGATTATGTGATAAAAAACGATGTGATTGAAGCTATTCTTATTGCAAGAAGCGGTGAGATGGATCATATCAGGGTGCTTCTTCGCGGACCAAATTTAGAGGGACGTTTTTATGAGGAATTGTCCTTTGTAAGTGATGCGCCTCTTACGGTATATGCCCCAGGGGAAGATTCTTTTGAGGTGGCGGCCAATGAGACCATTTGTTTTAACGTATCAGATTATGTCGTTGGTACACGAATCCTTTTAAAAGAGAGCGTGATTACCCAGAAAACAAGGATCAAAGAGGTGCTTAGAAGTCAGGGAAACGCTTCTTATAGGGGAGAGTTTGAAATATCTGTAACATCTGACGGATTTGTAGTTATCAATGAACTTGCCCTGGAAGAATACCTTTTTGCTGTGGTACCAAGTGAGATGCCGTCCTCCTATCCAGCTGAAGCCTTAAAGGCTCAGGCAATCTGCGCCAGAACCTATGCGTATATGAATATGGTAAAGGCTGCTTATCCAAAATATGGTGCTCATGTGGATGATTCTGCTGCGTACCAGGTATACCAGAACATTTCTGAAAATGTGAATACAACCCAAGCGGTGAAAAATACTAAGGGTCAGATGCTTTATTACCAGAATAATCTGGCTCAGACCTATTATTATTCCACCTCAGCAGGCTTTGGAAACAGTGTAGAGGTATGGAATGGACGTAGTGAATCGGAGTTTCCATACATGACTTCCATCCACTATGGTACCAGTGATTCCCATTATTCGCCAACTGATCTTATGGATAATGCGGTATATGACGAGTATATCAAACAAGTGGATCCTTTGGATTTTGAAGCGTCAGAAGGGTGGTATCGATGGACTTATTCGCCTAAGGAAATCTCTTCGGATGTAATCTTAGAGCGATTAAAGGCGCGATACGGTATGAATTCCAATTTGGTACTGACGAAAAATGCCAATGGGGATTTTGTTAGTAAGGAAATCGGAGAATTAGGTGATATCGCAGATATTGAAATCACGGAACGTTTGCCAGGGGGCAATGTAAAAGCAGTGGTGATTACAGGAACCAAGGGGTGTTATAAGGTTTTGACAGAACTTTATATCAGAGCAGTTTTGTGTGATGGTGAAACCAAGGTGGTGAGACAGTCTGGGGATGAGGTTGCCATGCCATCGTTGTTGCCTAGTGGATTTATTTCACTAGAAATTGAAAAAATTGATGGAATTGTGGTACAATATAAAATATATGGAGGTGGATTTGGTCATGGTGTCGGTATGAGCCAGAATGGCGCAAAGGCTATGGCAAATATGGGTTATTCCACCAGTGAGATCTTGCAGTTTTATTATCAAGGTTGCGAGATCAAGGAGCAAAACAATAACGAATAGGCCGCTTTGGATTTCGCAGAGCGAAATCCGGAGATAAGTGTGTAAAAAGGAAAGGAGGCGTTTCAATGTTGAAAAGGATCAAGATCATTCAGGCATTTTCCATGGAATTGAAAAATAAAAATATTGGTTCTTTTGCAGCTGGAACTGCTTTCTTTACTTTTTTATCTATTTTTCCGATTGCTATGCTTGTGATGTCTATTCTGCCTTATTCTCCAGTTTCAGCAGAACAAGTGTATAAAATGGTTTTGCATGTGACACCGCATACCTTTGAACCCATCCTAAAATCCATTATCGAGGATTGTTATTCCAAGTCTGTTGCGCTGATCAGTGTTTCCGCAATTATCATGATCTGGGCTTCCGCCAAGGGTACTCTTAGTCTTAAATATGGACTTGATGCCATCAATGGGGTTGTGGAGACAAGAAATTACGTGTTCATGCGTATTCAGGCTTCCATTGAGACACTGATCATGATCATTGTTATGATCGTTTCTATTATTCTTATGGTTTTTGGTAATGTTTTAGTGGATCTGGTTCTTCGTGATTTTCCAAGAACGCAGGCCTTTTATGCTTTTATGATGAAGTTTCGATTCGTATTTTCCTGGGCGGTTTTAACTCTGGTTTTTACAACGTTGTACGCCCTTTTTCCTAATAAAAAACTAAGATGGAAAAAGCAGGTTCCGGGGGCAGTTTTTTCGGCCATTGTCTGGAGTGTTTTTTCCTGGGCATTTTCTTTGTATGTGGAGTATTTTCAGGCATTCAGCATGTATGGCAGTTTTACAACTATCATAGTATCTATGATCTGGCTGTATTCCTGTATGTATATCTTTTTGTTTGGTGCTTATTTAAATCGTTATTTTAGGGGCTTTTTGTTACAGCTTTTGGCTGCTGGTGGTGATGAGAGTGAGGCAGAAAAAGAGGAGCAAAAGGAAGCAGTGAAGCGTATTTTTACACAGTTTGATCTAAAGAGCGGCAAAAAGTTTTTGGATGATTTTCGCAACAACAATGCAGAAATCGCAGAGGCTTTAAGGGATCCATCCTTGGGCCTTTCTGAGGAATCCCAGCAGGAGATCATGGACAGGCTTCGTTTGATGCGTGAACAGAAAAAGGTTAGAGAAGAGCAGGAAAAATTAGCAAAAATGGAGCAGCAATGATGACTTATCAGACATCAGATGCAAAAGATAGAAATACAAATTATTTGAATAGATTTTAAGTTAAGCGCCCTCATTCATAAGAATGGGGGCGTTTTAGGAGGTAATGTTGTCAGGACGATCTCTATTTTGTATAATATAGGTTAGCTATTCAAAGTCATGTATAGGGGGTGTAAATGATAGAGTATAAGAATTTTACTGACTTTCCAAGAGGGACTATGTATGCAATTCTTAAAGATGCATATTCGTATGATTTTAGAAATAAAGAGGTATGGAATGAAAACGGGAAAGAATCTGTTGGATTTTCTTTATATGACAGAAAAGAGAATAAAACGGAGAGTGCTTATAATGGAGATTATTTGTATTATGAAATAATTCTTTGAAAGGCTTAGAGATTTATCGATCATCGGGATGCGTGGGATGCCATGAGGGAATTCTGCGATGCAGGTATTGTAAGTAAAAAAGTGACCGGGATCAGTTAGGAAAAAGTGAAATGAAAAAGAAAGCAATTGTATGCATGGGAATAGGAATGCTCCTGCTTGGTTCGGCCTGTGCAAAAAATAAAGATGATCAGAAGGAATTAAAAGAGACCTTACCAGAAACGATACAGGAAACCATAGCGGAAGAATCACGAATGGAAGAATCTGGGAATACTTCTGATATCGATTCTGAAGAATCAACAAAAGAAGAACCTATGCAGGAGGAGTTAAGTGGGGCGGAAGTGGAATCTAACGTTTCCAGGGAAGAATTAGAAGGTCTTATTCAAAACGCTGTAGAAAGCTTTACGGTCTCAAGCGTGCATCAATATGAAGTTTGTGATAAAGTGACCAGAGAAAAACTATATCAGGGATTTTTGGATGGTGAAGTCAAGGCTTATGCCACAAAGAATCAGCGATTTGATGATTATTACATGACAGAGTATTATGAAAAATTCATGGATGGAACCCTTGAAGATTATAAGGCTATTTTTGAAAAAGAATTTGATAAGGTTGCAAACATGGATATTTTCTACATTCCTTTTGATGATGGAAATGAAATGCTTTGTGTACAGCTTTCTGTGGAGGCTGCTGTGGGAGAGCATATGATCATGGTTTTTCAAGCTACTAAAGAAGGATTGATCCTTGTTTCCACAGATATAGAATGTTATGTTTCAGGATTGTATAACATGTATCCAAACGGTTTATTACATGTAGCGGATCGTGGCAATGCTGCGTGTCATTATGTAAGATATTACCTGTTAACGCCAAATTGTGAAAAAATTATGGTGGGTAAATGGAAAGATGTTGATGCAGATGCATATTGTTCTGATATATTAGATGATTATTCTTATGGGCAAAGAACTTATGGTGATGTAATGATCACCCAGGCGAATATCCTTGATATTACGATAAATGAAGTTTATAACCTTCATTCTACAGGATATGAATATACAAAAAGCTACCAGGATTCAGATGGAAATCTTGAGAAGTTTATTTCTGATTTTGATCTAAGGGATGGATATCTTTTGCAGGATAGTGATTTTTTATTTTATTTGCCGGACTTATTTATGAAATATATGGGTTATTCCAATGAAAAGGAAGAAGGGCTTTTAAAATGAATGGTTGGAAAAGCAGGTGAGAGGTGTTTTTGAGATAAACAGATTATGAAGGAAGATAAAATATGAATGTGGTTTTTCTTGATATAGATGGTGTATTAAATTCGCAGTTTTGGAATGAAGAGCATCAAAAAGAAATCAGTGAATTGACTTTGATCGATTGTGAAAAAGTAGAATTGTTAAGTTTATTTGTGCAAGAGTTTTCTGCTAAGATCATTTTGCATTCCGGTTGGAAATACTGGTTTGATGAGCATTTAAAGCCTCTTAGACCTGAGGCAGCTAGATTGGTGGAAATCTTAAAAAGCTATGGGCTTTCCATTGATGGGCTGACGCCTGATTTTGCGGATGATGAGATCAAACGAACCAAGAAATTTAGTCTGGTGAAGGCAAAGGAAATTTTGGCGTGGGTGGATGCAAATTTGCAGAATGTTGATTCTATAGGTACAAACAGATCGGATTCCTGGGTTGTATTGGATGATTTGGATCTTAATAATGGAATCGTCATGAAACATCAGGTTAGGACGAATAATCAAGTGGGGCTGACAAACGGTGATCTTAACAAAGCTAGAAGCATCTTAGGGTATGGATACTGCATGAAATGATGGAAGTTGGAATGCATAAAACAAGTAATCTCAAGATGTGATGAAAAAAATGACATTTGAACCTTAAAAATGTATCTTTTAGAGTATATGTCTTTTAGAAAAGCCTGATTCGCTATATAGTAAAACCATCAAATAACACAAAAGAAAAAACAACCGGACAATATAAGGAGGGTTTTACTATGAGAGATTATTATTATTTAGATGAAGAACTTTTTGATAAGGTAGAAGTAGAAGATATTGAAAATAAAACTGAAGAAGAGATCAAAAAAGAAAGAAGATTTAAAAAATTCGCTAAGGCTATCAAAATCATGTTGCATGCATCATTAGGTAGTGGAGCAGCAATGATGACTTATCAGACATCAGATGCAAAAGATAGAAATACAAATTACTTGAATAGATTTTAAGTTAAGCGCCCTCGTTCATAAGAATGGGGGCGTTTTAGAATGTAATGTTGTCAGGCAATCTTCATTTCACTTCGTGAAATGGAGATTGTTTTGATTATTAAGAGTGCAGGGCCCTACTGTGTTTTTGCACTAATTTTGTATAATTATAATAATGAGAGACTCTTAAAAAGGCTAAAAGAATTAGGATGGTCAGAAGATCGATGAATATTACATGACTCTCTGGAAGGTGGGTGATACAGCCGATTACTCGCTTTTTAACACCTGCAGAAAATTACAGTATTATGTAAACAATGAATTTAACTTGAATGAAGATATGATTTTAAAAACTTCTTATCTGGATTTGTGGTTAACACGTAATTACTTATTTGCCCAATATGGGTATACCTTTGAATCACCAGAATTAGATGCTTTTTTTAAGATGTTTGACTGGTATGAACCTATATATTTTTCCGCGTATGAAGAGCAGCCAAATATCTTTAAGGGATATCAAAATGGTTCTTCTTTAGATGTGGATGGGGATGGACAATTAGAGCAGGTTTATATTTTTTTGTACAACGAAGCTGATTCTGGCGAAGGTGTTGATTTTTTTGTTGTAGAATCAGATGGAAGTGTATCTAGTGCAAACTTTTTTATGGAATGGGGAACACCATTTATAAACTTTGGTTTTACAAATGCAACAGATGGCAATGGTTATTTTTTACTTGGCGCACATATAGAGTCCATGGATTATGAATATAGCATTTATCGTTATCAGGATAATACCTTGTCTTTGCAAAAACATTTTGATGGTTACGACATTAAAAGCTTTGATGGGAAAACACTTGTAAAAATTGACGCTTGTTATCACTTTGAAACGATGGATGTTGAGATTAATTATCAATTAACGGATTCAGGCTTTGATCCAATCGAACAAGATTATTACACCTATCTATGCGGACTCCATGTTGCAAAAAAAGATGTGAGCGCAAGAACATCAAATAGTGTAACTAGTCAAGAGATGACTATCCATGCGGGAGATTTCATTCAGATCCTTGGTGGGGATATGAAGGAATGGATCAAGTTTGAAAATTGTACCACCAACGAACAAGGATGGCTTAATGTGACGGAAGATACTGTATTATTGCAACCAAAAAAAGAATCAGTAGATGATTTGTTTACAGGTAGAAATATTCACGATTAAGGAGCAAATATGATCAGAAAGATTAAGTTAGAGGATTTACAAAAATGCGGCAGTATTTATGCCAAAGCATTTCCAATAGAATATTGGGTTACTGGAAGTCCCGTGGTCTCAAATGGTATTGTGATAGATCCTGGTGCAATGGGATTTGGAATTGTTGAAGCAAAAGAGATCGCATATATCAATAGGAAACTTAAGGAAGCAAAAGCAAAATTGAATGATATTGAATTAAGTCAGGATGTGTTATATGTTTTTTCAGAAGAAGAGTTAATAGATGCATATGAGGATTTATGTGAAATGTATCAAAAAGCACAGGATTCAAATCTTGGTTTGATGATGACTTTTTAAAGATGGGGTTGCATAGAATCATGTGGCTGTAGTAGATTTTTATTTTTTTCCATAAATTTCGATTGGTTTCTTCGTATTTAAATCATCAATAACGGATAAAACGGAGGAAGGAAAAAATGAAGAAATTGATCAACAAATGTACAGCATTTCTTTTATTTTTTGTGATTTTGGTAACTACGGGATGTGGGGAGGACCAGGCTGGTAACAATTCTGGTTCCAATAAACCTGCTTTATCAGAACCAACGGGAGAGCATATCCCGTTTTTCAAATATACATATGATAATTGCGGGTATGGCATGCAATCTGAATTTTTCGATGTAAATATTGTGATTTATGAAGATTGTACGGTATCGGTATATACAGACAATGCAGTAGTATGTGATGATAGAAGTGAGATTGTGTTGGAAAAAGAGTATACAATTTCACAAGAACAGTTTGATGAGATTTATGAAGAGGTAAAAGACTCAAAGCTATATCAGAAAAAGAAAGTTCGCGAGAATACAGCTGTTTGTGATGGCGGCGATTCTTATATGACTTTTTATAGCAATGGGGAGGAAATTGTTACATTAGGCGGATATTGTGTATCCGATAGAAAGTTCTGCAAGCTTGAGACAGAATTTTTTGATACACTTGCTCTTAGGGATGAGATCTTGGAAATCAGAGAGGAAACAGAGGAAGTGCTTTCTGCTCTTGAATAATACGCATGGCTCTGGACGATTATGATATTTTTTACCAAAACCGAAAAGAAGAATTGTATTCTTAGTTAAATCGTGGTAAAATTTTTCTATATTGTGAGTAAAAAACGCTGTTGGCGTTCATGAAAGAATAATTGCATTTCATATGCGGAACGGAGCAAATATGGAAAAGAAGAATGTATGGAAATCCTATACAAAGAAACAGGTAGAAGAAGCTCATAAATTCTCTAAAGGATATATGGAATTCTTAGACCAGGGTAAGACTGAAAGAGAATGTATCGATACCATCGTAAATCAGATTGAAGAAGCTGGTTATGTTGAGATGGAATCTCTCATTAAAAATAATAAAGCTGTTAAGGAAGGCGATAAGGTTTATTCAGTTTGGATGAACAAATCTATCGTTTTATATCATATTGGAAAAGAAGATATCACAAATGGTATCAACATTTTGGGTGCTCATATCGATTCTCCTAGAATGGACGTAAAGCAGAATCCTATGTATGAAGACAATGGTTTTGCATATCTTGATACACATTACTATGGCGGTAACAAGAAATATCAGTGGGTAACTATTCCACTTGCACTTCACGGTGTGATCGTGAAAAAGAGTGGAGAAACTGTTATCGTGAATATCGGTGATAAGCCAGAGG
The DNA here is from genome assembly GCA_045628865.1 of Lachnospiraceae bacterium. GTDB lineage: Bacteria > Bacillota > Clostridia > Lachnospirales > Lachnospiraceae > JAZQQB01. Next base: position 22,287 of record JAZQQB010000038.1, read on the forward strand.
ATCCAGTATTTTTCATCTCAGATCTTTTGATCCATTTATCAGCAGAGCAGATGGAGAAGAAGGCTGCAAAGGTTATCGAAGGTGAAGCTTTGGATGTTGTGATCGGCAACATGCCATATTTAACATTTGAAGATAACGAAGAAGGTAAAGAAGCGAAAGAAGCTGTAAAGGCTAACGCATTAAATATTTTAAAAGAGTACTATGATATCGAAGAAGAAGATTTCTTATCAGCTGAAATCGAAGTAGTACCTGCTGGATGCGCAAGAGAAGCTGGTTTTGATAGAAGCATGGTTATGGCATATGGTCAGGATGACAGAGTTTGTGCCTATACATCATTAAAAGCAATCCTTGATTGCAAGAAGATCAAAAGAACAGCCTGCTGTATCTTAGTAGATAAAGAAGAAATCGGTAGTGTTGGTGCTACTGGTATGCAGTCTAAGTTCTTTGAAAACTCATTAGCTGAACTTATGAATCTCATGGGTTGCTATTCAGAACTTAATTTAAGAAGAGTACTTGCTCATTCTGATATGTTATCAAGTGATGTAAGCGCTGGCTTTGATCCATCCTTTGCATCTGCATTTGAGAAAAAGAATGCAGCTTTCTTAGGCGAAGGTATGGTATTTAATAAATTTACAGGTGCTCGTGGAAAGAGCGGATCTAACGATTCTAACGCTGAATACATGGCTCATATCCGTGCAATTATGGATAAGGAAGACATCGTATTCCAGACAGCAGAGCTTGGTAAGGTTGATGTTGGTGGCGGCGGAACAATCGCTTACATCCTTGCTTTATACGGTATGAACGTAATTGATAGTGGTGTTGCAGTTCTTAACATGCATGCTCCTTTCGAAGTAACCAGCAAAGCTGATATCTATGAAATCTACAGAGGATATATGGCATTTTTAAAGCATGCTGAATTGTAAGATGCATAGATTTACACTGATTTTTAGATACATAGATTTATAATCTATACAGATTGATAGATTCGTGCTACAATGATTCCAGCCTTCCAGACAATGTTTGGGAGGCTGATTTCTGTTATTAATGACCAAGGAGAAAATGGAATGAAAAAATCAGATTTTTATTACGATCTTCCAGAGGAACTGATTGCACAGGATCCACTTTTGGATCGTTCTTCGTCAAGACTGATGTATTTGGATTCTTTTTCTGGAAATTGTGAAAATCATATATTTAAAGAGATCATCTCTTATGTGAAACCAGGAGATTGCCTTGTTTTGAATAACACAAGAGTTATCCCTGCACGTTTGTATGGTGTGAAGGAAGATACCGGTGCCGGCATCGAGCTTTTGCTTTTGAAAAGACGAGATGGCGATGTTTGGGAATCCCTCGTAAAACCTGGTAAAAAGTGCAAGGTGGGAGCAAGATTTGTCTTCGGTGATGGTAGACTTAAGGCTGAAGTGATCGATATTATTGAAGAGGGTAATCGCCTGATCCATTTTGAATATGATGGAATCTGGGAGGAGGTTTTGGACTCTCTTGGAGAGATGCCACTTCCACCATATATCACCCATCATCTTGAGGATAAAAACAGATATCAGACCGTTTATGCCAAGTTTGATGGTTCTGCTGCTGCACCAACTGCCGGACTTCATTTTACACCTGAACTTTTAAAAGAGATTGAAGAAAAGGGTGTGGATTTAGCCTATGTTACCTTACATGTTGGACTTGGAACCTTTAGACCGGTAAAAGAGGATGAAATTTTGGATCATCATATGCATTCGGAGTATTATCAGGTTTCAAAGGAAGCAGCTGATAAGATCAATGCCTGCAAGGATCGTGGCGGCAGAGTAATCTGTGTTGGTACCACAAGCTGTAGAACCATTGAAAGTGCTGCAGATGAGAATGGCAGATTAACAGAATGTGCCGATAATACAGAAATATTTATTTATCCTGGCTATAAATTTAAAGTATTAGACGGGTTGATCACTAACTTCCATTTACCAGAATCTACCTTGATCATGTTGGTTTCTGCACTTGCAGGTCATGATCCAGTGTTGGCTGCTTATGAGAATGCGGTAAAAGAGCGTTATCGTTTCTTCTCTTTTGGAGATGCTATGCATCTTGTTGCCAACAAGCTTTATTACAATCCGGATGCCAGCTATAATGCAAAGTATTTTGATGAGGCTGGTAATTTAAAGGTTTCTTTAAGGGCGTATCAGGATGCACATACTGCATATGAAGCAATGATTCGAAGCGAGGGTATTCGTGCAGCCTGGAATCAGTATCATAGCCCTGAATGGAACTATGATGCATGTGTTTCCTGGTGCAAGGAGAATTCAGCAAATCATCGTTTTTAGTTTGTATTTGCACGAAATTGCACAACAATTTCAATATATCTTTACAAATATTAGAAAAAATAGTATGATACCTATGACTATGTATTCCTACGTGAGTCATAGGTATCTGTTTCATTGGGACATATTAATTTTGTTTAAGAAGGGTTTTTTACTGGTAATTGCTGTGGATGGATGGAGTTTCCGATATGGCGCGTTTTATATTTGGAGGATATGATGCAGGATCGTAGAAAAAGTCGTAGAATGAGTTTGGAATCTAAGCTGATTATTGATCGGCTGGATGTGAAAGAAAAGGAAGTTTTGATTGAAATCTTAAATGTTTCCCGTACAGGCGTTGGATTTGTATCTAAGGAAGCATTAGAAATCAGTGCAGTATACGAAGGTTATCTGACAATCTGGACAAAGGAGATTATTCATGCATTTATTGAAATTGTTCGGATTGAAAAGCGCCCAGATGGTTACGAATATGGTGGAATTTTTGTTGGCATGCCGGATTTGGATGCGAAACGCATTGAGATCTATGAAGCCTTTGAAGATGCTGAATTAAAGCTTGATGAATAGGGCTTTTGATGAATATGTTTTTTTCGTGATTAAAGAACTTGAAGAATGAGCACTTTGATCAGCTCAGTGAGAGATTTGTTTAGAAAATGCGCCACACCGAAAGGTGTGGCTTTTTGCTGTCAAGGATTTTACGACAGACACCGCAAAAACTGATATTATCTATAGTTGTGACACAATAAGATTTATGATATGATAGTAAAGGTTTTGAAATATTAAAAGAGGATTGAGTATTTACTCTTCTATAGCAGGAGAGTTTAAAACGTGAGGATTATGAAAAAATTACGATTTTTAATTTGGTTGTTTCCTATTTGTGTTTGCATTATGATCTTTGATTTTTCAGCAGATACAGGGGAAGAGTCAACCAATGTAAGTATGCCATTGACTTTACATGTGGTGGAGAAATGGAATGATTTCTTTCATTTAGACTGGACTGAGGAAAAGGTTTTGTCTGTGGCTGAGAATACAGAATTTTTCGTTCGAAAGCTGGGACATATGTCAGAGTATGCTTTCCTTGCAATCAGTGTCATGACGGCCTGGCTGGTGAGTGCTCATATCAGTGAAAAGCAACAGGCGCTTACTTTTATATTTTGTGTATTTTATGCATGTACGGATGAATTTCATCAGTTGTTTGTGCCGCAAAGAAGCGGAAGAGGATTGGATATTTTAATAGACAGCACAGGTGCTTTCTTAGGAATGTTGTTATTTGGGGGAGTGCGAAAGCTTGTATTAAGATGCATGCGCAGATGGAAAAAGGAAGTTACTGTTTCTTAGGATGCATATGTAGATGGAGAAAAAATCAATAATCAGTAGAATAGGAGTTAAAAAATGGCTAAAGAATTATTAAGCAGAAGCGAAGTGGATGAGAAATTAACATGGGATATTTCTCATATTTATACAACAGCGGAAGAAATGGATGCAGATGTTTTAAAAATGAAAGATATCTGTGGGAAAATTGAAGGCATGAAGGGAACTTTAACCACTTCTTCAAAAATCAATGAAGCAGTGGATCTTTATAGAGAATTTGTATGTCTTTATACCTTATGTGCCAATTATTGTGAACTGGCAACAAGTGTTGATTATTACAATCATGAGAATCAGGAACGTGAGGCTAAGCTTATGCGTACAGGCTCAGAGCTTATCTCAAGACTCTCATTTTTAAACATTGAAATCGCTAACCAGAGTGATGAAGTGATCAAAAAAGCAATTGAAGAAACAAAGGATAATAAGAATTTCTTACAGGATGTTTTGGCATATAAGCCATATATGTTATCCCAAGATGGAGAAAAGGTGCTGGCTGCATTTGATTCTACATTAAGATCGCCTTATCAGCTTTATAATGTTTGTAAATTGGCAGATATGAAATTTGATAATTTTACAGCAGATGGGAAAGAATATCCATTGGGTTATTCTTTATTTGAAGATGATTATGAATATGAGCCGAATACAGCAGTTCGTCGTGGTGCTTTTGAAAATTTCTCAAAAAAGATCAGAGAATACGAAAATGTAACAGCAACAGCATATGATGCACAGGTTCAGAAGGAAAAAATCGAAAGTTCTGTTCGTGGATTTGATTCTGTTTTTGACTTTTTGTTATTTAAACAGAAGGTTGACAGAGCCATGTATGACCGTCAGATCGATCTGATCATGGAAAAATTAGCTCCACATATGCGTAAGTATGCCAAACTGATCCAGAAGATCCATAAGCTGGATAAGATGACTTATGCGGACTTAAAGCTTACCATTGATCCAGAGTTTGTTCCTGCTGTAACCATTGAACAGTCTAAGGATTATATTGAAAAAGGTCTTGCGATCATGGGTGAAGAGTATGGTGCCATGATCAAAGAAGCTTACGAGAATAGATGGGTTGACTTTGTGCAGAACAAGGGTAAATCTACAGGTGGTTTCTGTGCGAGTCCTTATGGAAAGCACTCTTATATCTTGCTTAGCTGGAATGACAGAATGTCAGATGTATTTACATTGGCTCACGAGCTTGGCCATGCAGGACATTTCAAGATGTGTAACGCTGCACAGTCTATTTTTGATACAGAGGTTTCTACTTATTTTGTAGAAGCACCATCCACAACCAATGAGCTATTGATGGCACATTATCTGCTTACTACAAGCGAGGACAAGCGTTTCAGACGTTGGGTGCTTTCTTCTATGATCAGCAATACCTATTATCATAATTTCGTAACACATCTTTTGGAGGCATGCTATCAGCGTGAAGTTTATAAGATCGTGGATGCTGGCGGAAGCGTTTCTGCACCAGTATTAGATGAAATCATGAAAAATACTTTGGAAAAATTCTGGGGAGATGCAGTGGAATTAACGGAAGGCGCTGAGCTTACTTGGATGCGTCAACCACACTATTATATGGGACTTTATTCATATACCTACAGTGCTGGTCTTACCATCGGTACACAGGTTATGAAGAGAATTGAAAAGGAAGGCCAGGTTGCAGTGGAGGACTGGAAAAAAGCATTAACAGCCGGTTCTACAAAGACTCCTACGGAGCTTGCAAAAATGGCAGGTGTTGATATTTCAACAGATGCGCCACTTCTTGATACGATTGCTTACATTGGTGAGATTATAGATGAGATCTGCCGTTTGACAGAGGAACTTTCAGTATAAGTAAAAACTAAGGACAGGATAGTTCCTGCCCTTATGTTGTTTACAATAGATTAATAAAAATGAGAGGTTATTGAATAGCGATGAAAAAAATAGATTACAAAAAACTAGGTTTTCTTTTATTAACAGGTGCTTTGATGCTTTCTATAGGATGCGGAGATTCTAAAAAACCAGATCAAAGCAATGCTGCAAGCACCACTAAGGAAAGTGCAATAGAAATGACGATGGATGCGGTGAAGGAAACTGACACAGCGAAAACAGTAGATGAAAGTGGCACTTACTATCAGCCAACAGGAAGTGCTTATGAAAGCTATTTGGAACTGGATGGTCAAAAGATTTTGTTGGTAGAAGATCCAGAAACAGATCTGGTTGATATCTATTCCTTATTTGAGGAAGGATGGGGGCTGTTGGCGACAGTGCCAAACAGAACCATTGAGATTCGCGATGATAAATTAGTGGCATTATGGAATCCAGTAGCCTTACCATTAAATACCTATGTCAGAAGAGCATGGTATTTAGATGAAAATGGATTTTTGATAGAAGAAGAACAGGATGCAAATGAAGGCTTTTATCAGGTATACGGTGGTACTTTTTCCATGAATAAGGAACTGACAGCCTATGAATCACCAGACGGGGATACAATTGCTTTTTTGCCACAATATGTACATATTTCCATGGTGTCCTTTGAAGATGACTGGATTTATGTTGAGGGAGAGAATCAGGCTGGATATCTAAAAATGGATCGAGACTGTTTAGAAGAAACAGGGGAGTATATAGGAGAAGTATTGGAACTTGTGAATCTGGATACCTACTTGGATGAGGAAACACGTATTTTTACTGATTTTATCGATATGGATCAGGATGGAAATGCGGATTGTGTGTCGTTAAAGATTTATGAAGACGTGATGTTTCAGGATGATAGCTTCTATCTGTTATCTATTAATGATGAGGAAGTGTTTGGATTTGCCGAAAGGATTTTTGATGAGTTGATCGTTGTTGCGATAAATGAACAAAATGTGGTGGTAGTAACAGCTAATGGTCCAAGCGCAGATCCTTATTCAGAACTTTTTATGTATCGCGATGGCAAGATTCATTGCTGCGGTGGCATGGAGGATTATATCAATCAGGATGATATTGACAAAGATGGTATGATCTCTACAGCTGAAGAATGCTTTTTGATCGAGAGCACTTATATTTATTATAAATATACCCTGGATGAAGATGGAACTATTTCTTTGCTAAAGCAGGATGCTTATGAGATTTCAGGTGGAACAAAAACATTAAAATGTGAGCTTCCTTTATATGAAAAACCAGGTGGAAAGCAGTTTGTCATCGAACCTCAGAAGGTTGATCTTTTGAAGGTTTCGGCGGATCATCAATATATTCTTGTAGGCTATGAAGGTGGCGAGGGTTGGATGAAGATCGAACCATGGAATGAAGAAAATCAAAAAGCAGGTTTTATTGTAGATCTTGGACTGGAAAGTACAGAGGTATTTGATGGATTGGCATTTGCCGGCTGATAGCCTGCAATGCATTTAATGAAGGAATTTAGATTGGTATGAATTAAAAGGGGGTAATTATGAAAACAATCACACCAGAATTTTTAGAAAAATGTAGAGAGGCTTACTCCACTGATCAGGCGGCGCATACTTTAAATGCGGCAATGTCCAAAACGGAATATGCAGATCTTGCATTTGTACCAATGAATGCAGCAAGATTAAATGGAGATTTTTCCATTGAAGTAAAAACCCATGGCATCACAGCTCAGGAAAAAAGCGGAAGATGCTGGGCATTTGCCTGTATGAACATGATGCGTGAGGAAGTGATTAAAAACTGCAATCTAGAGGAGTTTGAACTTTCAGGAAATTACATTGCTTTTTACGATAAGTTAGAAAAAAGTAACAACTTTTTGCAAATGGTCATCGACAATGCCACAGCGTCCACTTATGATCGAATGAACGATTATATTTTGCGCGGAATTGGAGATGGGGGCTACTGGGACATGGCAGTGGATCTTGTGAATAAATATGGTATTGTGCCAAAATCTGTTATGCCTGAAAATTATCAGTCTACCCACACAGATAAATTCAGAACCCTGATGAATTCCATGCTCCATAAGGATGCAGTGGAACTTCGTGCACTGGTAAATGAAGGAAAGGATCCTTATAAACGAAAAGAAGAAATGCTTCAAGAAATTTATAAGGCAGAAGCAATTGCTTTTGGAGAGCCGGTCACTAAGTTTGATTTTTGCTATCGGGATAAAGATAATGTTTATCATGCAGATCATGGAATAACACCAAAGGAATTTTATGACAAATATGTGCGTATGAACTTGTCAGATTATGTGACCATAACCAATGAGCCAACGGATAAAAAGGAGCTTCATAAGCTTTATTCCTTCCATTACATGGGTTCCATGGCAGAAAGTGATGTGGTGACTTTAAATCTTCCAATAGAGGATTTAAAAGAACTTGCCATCAAACAGTTAAAGGATAACACCCCGGTATGGTTTGCCTGTGATTCAGGAAAATACGGGGATCGAAAGGCTGGAGTCTGGGATCAGGCTTCCATGGACTATGAGGGCTTGTTAGGTGGAGTGGACCTTTCCATGTCAAAAGGTGATAAGCTGATGTATCATGAGAGCTTTGGTACTCATGCCATGATCTTAACTGGTGTGAATCTGGATGAAAATGGAAAACCGGATCGCTATAAGATTGAGAACAGCTGGGGAAAAGAGAATGGAAAAAATGGTTATTTTGTTTGCTCAGACCAGTATTTTGACGAGTTTGTGTATGAAGTGATCATTGATAAAAAGCATTTATCCAAAGAGCAGCTTGCCATGCTTGAGAAGGAAGCTGTAAAGCTGATGCCTTGGGAATTTTGATTTTGAAAAAGACAGTGAGGACGGGAAATTAAATTTCCCGTCCTCACTGTCTTATTTTGCATCAAATACAGTCAGTTCGTTGCTGACCAGTAATCGCTTGGCATGTGCCATAGATTCTTTGTTGTAGAATTCAACGCGAAGAGCGCCTTCCTCAAATTCTCTGTTGTGGGCGATACCGATATTTTTGATGTTAATTCGATGCAGTGCCAAAATGGTTGAAACATGGGCAATAGCGCCAGGCATATCTTCCAGATCAACATTAAAATAATAGGTTTCCTGCAAAGGCCCAGAGTATTTGGCATTAAATCCATCTCGGTATTCCTTCGCTTCTTCAAAGCTCTTGTGAAGAGCTTTCCCATTCTCATTGATGAGGTTATCCTTCATCTGTTCTAAGATTCCCATGTAATCATCCAGCAAGGAGAGGATATTGTCCTTGTTGGTGAGACAGATCTGCTCCCACATATCAGGTGAGGAGGCAGCGATTCTTGTGATATCACGAAAACCTCCAGCTGCCAGTAGCTTCATGAGTTCCTCGGAATTGTCCTTTTCACGGATCAAATTTGCCAGTGAGTAGGCAATAACGTGAGGAAGATGAGAGATTCCTGCGGTTGCATAATCATGGTCCTTGTAATTTAAAATGATTGGAATGGCGTGAATCTTTTTGACCAGTTCCTCATATTTAGTAAGAAGTGCTTTGTCAACACCTTCTCCAGGTGTAAGCACATAGTATGCGTTCTCTAAAATCTTGGCAGAGGAGTAGGCAAAACCGGTTTTTTCACTGCCGGCCATTGGATGTCCGCCGATAAAATGTTTTGTGAGACCGAGCTTATCAATATGGGCATGGATGTCTGATTTCACACTGCCTACATCAGTGATGATGGTGCGCTCGCCTAAATGATCCTTGATGGTCTGAAGCATGGTGACATTGGCGGAAACCGGGGCGCACAAAAAGATAAAATCAGCTTTGCAGATCTTAGGCTCAATGGTGGTGGTGCCGTAATCACAAACACCTGCAGCCTTGGCTTCCTCAATGGTTTCCTGTCGTCTTGCATATATATTGATTGTTGCGTCTGGTTCCACTTTTTTGATAGCCTTTGCAATGGAACCACCGATCAATCCTAAACTAAAAATCGAATAAATTGCTGCCATAGTACTCTCCTGAATGAGATTTTTCTCCAATAACGGGCGTGTTACTTTTGCAGGCTGAAATGCCTGAAAATGCTTTGCCTGGAACAAATAAACCCTGCGTTTCAATTATACACTTTAACGTGTAAAAGTCAAGGTTACCTCGATAATTGTGTGCTAAAAAAACCAGTAATCCCTGCGACTTTTTAGTTATTTTAAATGATAAAATAAAAATGGCTGAAAAAATATTGGCAATTATGTATATTGTACTTGCGAAATTACGCACATTTTTGTAAAATGTATTTATAAGTTAGGAAATGCACGAAAAATCGAATATGAAGAAAGGAAGATCACAAAAAGTTTGAAAAGTATTACACTATAAATTAGGTAGGGGGACAACAGTATGAATGTTTACACAACTGACAGTATTCGTAACGTAGTGTTACTTGGCCATGGAGGGGCGGGCAAGACCAGCCTTGCTGAGGCTATGGGTTATCTTGGTGGTTTGACATCCAGAATGGGAAATGTGAACGATGGAAATACCATTTCCGATTATGGAAAAGAAGAGATTAAACGTAAGATTTCTTTAAATACAGCTTGTATTCCAATTGAGTGGCAGAACGTAAAGCTCAATATTCTGGATACGCCTGGTTTTTTTGATTTCGTAGGTGAAGCCGAAGAAGCAGTACAGGCGGCAGATGCAGCCATCATCGTAGTTTCTGGTAAGTCTGGTGTTGAAGTTGGTACACAAAGAGCCTGGGAACTCTGTGATAAATACAATCTTCCTAGAATGATCTTTGTAACAGAAATGGATATCGACAATGCGTCCTTTAAAAACGTTGTTGATTCCATGACAGAGCTTTACGGAAAGAGCATTGCACCATTCCATCTTCCAATCCGTGAGAATGAGAAATTTGTGGGATATGTAAATGTTATTACAGGACAGGGCTATCGCTGGGTTGGCAAAGAGGTCGTTGAGTGTGAGGTTCCTGATTATAACTTAGAATACTTAGAACAGTATAAGGATAAGCTGATGGAAGCAGTTGCTGAAACCAGTGAAGAATTTATGGACCGCTATTTTGGCGGAGATACCTTCTCAGAGGCTGAGATCAGAGCAGCGCTTAAGAACAATGTTTTTGACGGTTCTATTGTTCCAATTTCAATGGGATCTAATACACTTTGCCAAGGTATTTATACTTTGATGGATGATATCGTGAAATACTTCCCAAGCCCTGCAAATACTGCTCTTGCAGGTGTAAACTTAAAAACAAATGATGTATTTTTGGCTGATTATGATTTTGCAAAGGCAAAATCAGCCTATGTATGGAAAACGATCGTGGATCCTTTTATCGGAAAATACTCACTGATCAAGGTTTGCTCAGGTGTATTAAAGCCGGATGATCTGATCTACAATTTAGATAAAGATATTGAGGAAAAAGTCAGCAAGCTTTACATATTACAGGGTAACAAGCCGATCGAGGTGCCTGAACTTTTTGCTGGTGATATCGGTGCCATTCCAAAACTCACTGCAGCAAGAACCGGTAATACCTTATCCACCAAGGCGACTACCATCAAATATGGTAAGGCAGAGCTTCCGAAACCATTTACAGCTATGCGCTATAAGGTTTTGAAAAAGGATGAGATTGACAAGGCTGCTCAGGCTTTGCAGAAATTGACCCATGAAGATCAAACCTTAAAGATCGTGAATGATACCGAAAATCATCAGACACTTCTTTATGGCATGGGTGATCAGCATTTAGAGATCATCGTATCCAGACTTTTGAATGAATACAAGGTTGAGGTAGAGCTGACCAAACCTAAGATCGCATTTAAAGAAACAATCCTGAAAAATTCTGACGTTGAGTACAAATACAAAAAACAGTCAGGTGGTCATGGACAGTATGGTCATGTAAAGATGCGTTTTGCTTCTTCAGGGGATTTAGAGACGCCTTATGTTTTTGAGCAGGAGGTCGTTGGTGGAGCAGTTCCTAAAAACTACTTCCCGGCAGTGGAAAAGGGCTTGCAGGAATCTGTGCTGAAAGGACCATTGGCTGCTTATCCGGTTGTTGGTGTAAAGGCTGTTTTGTATGATGGATCTTATCATCCTGTGGATTCTTCCGAACTTGCATTTAAGGTTGCCGCTTCGCAGGCTTTTAAAAAGGGCTTTATGGATGCAAAGCCGATCTTACTTGAGCCAATCACCACGCTGACTGTGACCATTCCGGATGATTACACAGGTGATGTAATGGGAGATCTTAACAAGCGCCGTGGCCGTGTTATGGGAATGAATCCGGTTGGTAATGGAAAGACCCAGGTCGTTGCTGAGGTTCCACAGCTTGAACTTTTTGGCTATTGTACAGCACTTCGTTCCATGACAGGTGGACGCGGGGATTACGAATATGAATTTGCCCGCTACGAGCAGTGCCCATCCGATATCCAGGAAAAGGAAGTAAAGGCAAGGGCAGAAAAAGTATTAGAGAATAATAAGGAAGAATAAATAAGACTTGGTGTTATTCTTGGATTAATGAACGCCCAGTGTCTTGCAAACGCAAGGTACTGGGCGTTTGGTGTTTGTAGGGGATTTTGGGGGATTGGGGGTGATGGAGAGGGATAGGAATTGATGGAAATGGATAGGAATTAATAGGATCTGCTAGGAATTAATAGGAACTGCTAGGAATTAATAGGAACTGCTAGGAATTGATAGGAGAGGCTTGATGATGATTGATTTGCTAGGGGATTTTTGAGACGTAGTTTTTGGGTTTTTTTGGTGTTAGTGGCATGTTTACAACAGTGGAGGCAAAAAATGATTGTACTGTTGTAAAAAACATGGTTTGGTGCAGGGTTTATGGGTTGTAGCGTGGTGTATTTACAACAGTGGAGGGGAAAAATGGGTGTACTGTTGTAAATAACATGGGTTTGCGCTGAGTTTATGGGTTGTAGTGTAGTGTATTTACAACAGTGGAGGCAAAAAATGATTGTACTGTTGTAAATAGATTACTTCTTATGTCACAAAGTTAACCGAGGAACTTCATAAAACAGGTATCAGAATGATAGAGGAAACTCTTGGATACCTGGATGAAATGATAAATGAAAGCGATGTTCGTAAGATGTCCTGGGTTGTTGATAGACATGAGACAAAACAGTTGATAACTTCCCTTGGAAGTGTGAATTATGATAAGATAATGTTTAAGAATAAAGGTGATGGTTAGCGTTCTTACATTCTAGATCTTATTATGGGACTGGACCCACACGAAAGAATGACAGAGGATGCAGAGGCAAAACTACTTGAGGAAGCTGTGCAGACATCATATCGTCGTTGTGAAGAAGAAATCAGCATTCTTGATAAAGTTAGCAAGCAGACTGTGATGAAGAAAATACATGCACTTCAGTTTCCACCAGAAGAAAATACCCTCGAGGGAAAGAAGGTTGTAAAGACTCTTTTTATTGATGCAGATGAGGCTCATGTTGCCCTACAGTACAGAAATAAAAAAGGTGACCTTATAAGAAATGAGTATGTTGATTTTATAAAGTCCTATCTTAAGGATAATGATGTAAAAAGTGAAGAAAGTATTGAGGATGGAAGAGATTATATTTTAAATAACTGGATGCCTAGTAAAGTTCGATTGAGCAATAAACAGAAACTTCTGGGATGTAGTGCAGAAGGACATGTAAGTCATGTGTTGGAATCAAGAATGACTTCAAGACCGATGGGATGGAGCAAGCGTGGAGCAGGACAGATGGGACGGCTAAGAGCTTATTAGCACAATGGTGGGGATATGCTTGAACTGGTACGATTCCAACGACAAGAAGTAAAGGAAGCTGCTGGTTATGAAATGACGTACTGCTCCGTTCCAGAAATAATGCGTTCAGAGAAGGATCGTCACTATGAATTAGGAAAATATATGGCATCAATGCAAGGAAGTCTGTCAGAAGACATAAAAAAACTCCGAATAGAGCATCACATCCATGGATTATAGGCGTATATGACGCACTATTATGCTTAGTCCTCTTGATTACAATAGAAGCTGTGGGAATAGATATGTCAAGGGTGCAAAGCACCTCTACGAGGCATGCCCTTGACATATCTATTCCCACAGCTGAAAAGACAGACAAGAGGACTAAGCATGAGTCTACCTTCACAGGAAACCTTGCAAGTGAGAAAGAAAAAGAGTATGATGTAACCAACAATTCAAAGCTTGATACTTAATCAGAGCATCAAGGGGTGAACTCTTACCCGCTTTTTCCGAATGTAAAATTACGCGGCCCTATCATAAAAAAATATATTGCTCATATTTGCCAATTATGTTAGGATAATCATACGCAAGACGGTTCATAACGTATGATTACGTTTCTTAAATTCTAATATTTCAAGATATTCTGAAGTTCTTGCTAGAAACCCAATTTTTACAATTTAAGCAGGAATTTCATTTATCAAATTGCCATGGGGATTCCTGCGGATAGGAGGATGATTTATGGCAGTAAAAGAATATAGGAGTAACGTATTTAGTATGTTACTGGAAGAAAAAGAAAATGCGTTACAGGTGTTTAACGCATTGAACGATTCTAAGTATGAGGATACAGAATTGGTGGAGGTTCTTCGATTGGAGAACAGCATTATCATCTCGGTTAGAAATGATGCTTCATTTGTGATTGATGGTCAGTTGAATATTTATGAACATCAGTCAACATACAATCCCAATATGCCTTTAAGAGGATTATTTTATTTTGTGGACATTGTAAAGAAACTTGTGAACGACAAGGATTTGTATGGCAAAAAGCTTATTCAGATACCAACTCCACATTTTTGTGTGTTTTATAATGGAGTAAATGAGAGGCCTAAGGAAGAGATTTTTCGGTTATCAGATGCGTTTGAGAAGAAAACGGAACAGCCGGAACTAGAACTTTTGTGTCGTTGCATTAATATCAATCCTGGAAAAAACGTTGATTTCCTTGATAAGTGTCAGGTGATTCGGGAGTATACATTGTTTATTGAGAGAGTGAATCATAATCGAAAGAATGGTTTTGATTATCGTGAGGCAATAGAAAATGCCATTGATGAGTGTATCAAGGATAAAATCTTAGTTGAATTTCTAAAAACTCGAAGAAATGAGGTGCTGGAAGTTATGACAATTGATATGACATGGGAAAGACGAGAAGAATTGATTCGACAGGAAGAACGTGAGGAAGGACGAGCGGAAGGTCGTGAGGAAGGGAGCCAGTAAAATATACCCTATAAAGTGGACACGATAAGAAGAAGGGAACCCTAATAATGGACATAAGAAGAAGGGGGGAAATCCTTAATCGTGGACATTAATTAAAAGGGATTTCTGCTGG
>JAZQQB010000039.1:0-14056 GCA_045628865.1 Lachnospiraceae bacterium
ACCAGAGATTTGCCTTCCACTTCCTTCAGATTTCACCTCGCGATGAACACCCTTGTGGTTCAGCTATGTACTTCCTCGTTATCTAGGCGTACAAGGGACTTTCACCCATTAGAGCGCGCCCATGGCGCGCAAACAACAAAATGGGCAGAAGCCTTACTTTGCTTCTGCCCATCATTTCCATTATGAAAATTCAATTTCTAAAGTTCCGTCCTATTTATTTCTACTTCCGAAGTCCGATCACAAATCGGTTTCCCGCTTTACCGGGTTTCACCACAAGATAACCGCCCTGCATTTCTAAAATCTGTCTTGCCAAAAACAACCCGATTCCCATACCTTCCTGATTTGCTGAATTTTTACCTCGATAAAACCTGTCAAAAATAGAATTATATTCTGAAGGTTCAATCGGCTGATTTTCATCCTCCACGCTGATTTCAATCATAGTACCTAACTCTCTAACCCCAATGGTGATCACATTTTCCTCTTTTCCATATTTGATTCCATTATCAATCAGATTATAAATAGCTTCTGCCGTCCAGCTGCTGTCATGCTTTATCTTTCCAGTAAAATTTTCGTCATAGGCAAGTCTTGCCTGCTTTTTCTTAGCCAATCCAAACGCATCCTTAATGGCCTTTAAAATGGTGTCATTGATGCTTGCATCAACCATAGAAAGGGTGATCAATCCACTCTCCAAACGAGAAACCTTGATCATATTTTCTGATAAAAAAAGTAACCTCTCCACTGAGACTTCTAAAGCATGCACTGCATCTGCCTTCTGCAATTCATTCATGTCTTCTTTTTTCAAAAAATCGGTATACATCTTGATATTAGCCAGAGGCGTTTTTAGTTGATGGGAAAGATCTGAAACCAAATGTTTGATATTCTCATGTTCTTTTCTCTCCTGCTCCCCCTGCTTTTTCAAAATATGAACAGCACGCAGGATCTGATTTTGCAATTTGGAAACAAGTGTATCCTCGTTCTTAGGAAAAACATCCATATCCTCTAAGCTCATAAGCTGTTCCAAAACTTCAGAAAGATCTTCTATGATATGAGAAATATAGGTATCCTCTGTTTTTTGCAAAAGTTTTAAAAGAACACAAAGAAGAAAACCCACACCCACAATAAGCTCTGTTACATGCACATCTTTATATAGAAAGAATCCAATCGTACCTCCCAAAAATACTACAAATAGGTAAAGTGCATAAATACACTTTACCTTTTTTTCATAACATCTATGATATTGTCCGTACCCCTTTTTTTGATTCTTCATATCATATTCCGCCTATTTCTTACTCACCAAAAGTATATCCAATTCCAAATACCGTCACAATGTACTTAGGGTTTTTATCATCCTTCTCTAGCTTTTTACGCAACCGTCTGATATGTACATTTAACGTATTCTCATCCACGAAGTTCTCATGAAAGTCCCAGATATTTTCCAGGATATTTTGTCTGGTAAGCACCTGTCCCTTGTGTCTGATGAGCAGCTCTAACAGTCTAAATTCCGTAGCCGACAGCTTCACAAACTCTCCAGAAACACTGACCTGCATTTTTCCAAAATCAACCTGTAATCCTTCATATTCAAAAATATCTTTCTCCGTAACGTGTACACTTCTTCGAAGCACTGCTAAAATTCTTTGATATAATATTTCCACGTCAAAAGGCTTTGGAATGTAATCATCACATCCTGCCCGAAAGCCTTCGATCATATCCTCATTGGTATCCATGGCAGTTAAAAAAATGATAGGAAGATTACTGTTAGCCCGTATCTGTTTGCAAAGCTCTAATCCCGTTCCATCTGGAAGATTCTGATCCAACAGCAAAAGATCAAAGGAGCCTGCCAAAGCCTTTTTTGCCTCCTTAGCAGTTTCAACAAGTTTCACATAAAATCCCTTTTTTTCCAAAAAGAATTTCACACCACCTCCTATGATTTCATCATCTTCCACAATCAGTATCTGGTTCATATTAATCTCCATTTCGCCAAGCAAAATCCAAAAAAGTCTAGTTAAACCTCAAATGCTCGTAATCTCTCTGTTACGGTCCTCTTCGTGATTTCTTTAAATACAATACAAGGAACCACAGTACAGATCAATAAAAGGATCAAACTGATCATTATGATAGATTGATATGGATAATATAATACCGCATAATCTGCCATGAACATACAGAGCTTTCCACTTCCAAAGATCATAAGATTTCCAATGGTCAGGATCAATCCTATAGTAATCATACCATACCAAAAGCCCTCGCACACCAACATTTTTTTAATTTGTTTTTTAGTCATGCCAATACTTTCTAAGATTGCAAGCTCATTGCTTCTCGTATACACACTAGTGATCATCACATTGATAAAATTAATCAATCCAATCAAAACAAGGATCAGCGCAATAGCATCACCCCCTAATGTTAATGACGACATGGAATCCTTAAATTCTTTGATTTCTACAGAACGTATATCTGATCCACCAATGATCACATTCTCACTTTCTATTTTTTGAACCAACGGAGTAACCTTTTCTTCCTGTCCGTTTTTTGCATCTGCAATAATAATATTGCAATTGGCATCAGGGCAAAACTCATCCATAAACAAGTCGCTTACAACAAGCATATCTGGTGTTCCCATAAAGACAGGGTATGATCCTAAAACTAACGTTTCCACATCCTCCCTGCCAGCAGCAAATCCAACTTCAACAGATCTTGACACGCCCGTATCCTGATCAAGCACCGTAAGACTTCTTCCTGTCATGGACTGGGCATATTCTTTAGATTCCATGTAACACAATATGCCAATTTCACCTGCTTCAAATCTTTTTAGATCAATCGGGTTTTTAGCTGTTTCATTATACTGTCTGATGGTATCCGTATTCACTGAAACCAGCATGGTTCCATAAGCAGTTTCCTCATCTTCATTATTTTCAAAAAAGGAAGAAGTGTACTCATAATCATCTCCATACAGCTGGCAATAATCCAGTAAAAACGGCTGATACAATTCTTTATCATAAGGAAGGGCTACCCTTTTTGACCTTACCGTTTCCACCTTTTCCATTCCGTCTATCTGCTCCATTTCTTTTGCTATATCAAACATGGAACGATAAGAATCCTGATAATATTCTGTATCTCTGCTAAAATAGTCATCTGATTCTGACGCATACAACACATAATCATGGTAAAAATATCGGGAAATATAATTTTCGGGTTCAAGACACTTAATAAAAGTATTTACACATAAGAACAATATAGTACCCAAAAACAAAGATGCTAAAACAAGTCGTGCACGCTTTTTATCCCGAAAAATATTTCGAAATGCCATGAGAAACTCATTTGTTTTTTTGCTTTTTTTATGCCCTTTTATACGTTTTGTCCCTGCCTGGTATTTCAATGCTTCTATGGGAGAGACCTTACTTGCAATCTTAGCTGGCTTTTTAGAGCCTAAATAAATGGTGATCACAGCAAACAGGATGGAAAAAAAATAAATCAAAGGATGAAATGTGATTTTATTAGAAAAGATTTCATTTCTTCCTACTGCAAATATATCCATAAACTTTGGTACCACAAGAAAAGATACTAAAGTTCCAAGCAAAAGTCCTGCTGTGATTCCCACTATTGCCAGATACATAGCTTGTTTTTTCACAAGAGTCTTTATCTGTTTCGAAGTGGTTCCAATTGTTTTTAACATACCATAAAACCGAATGTCCTTTGCAACAGATATATACATCACATTATAGATTAAAAGATATCCGCTTATCATAATCAAGATAGAGATCAGACTTACTGCTAACAGTATTCCAAAACGAGTCTGGTTTTTTTCCTGCATCACATCATATTTTATATTCAATCCCTGGTCATCCCGTAATACAACATGATCCACGATCTCATCATATGTATCATCCGAATTCCCATTCCTGGCTGAAATACATAGCTGACCGTCTGTGTCAAAAGATAGACCTAATGCATCTGTGTAGCACTTCGAAACTAAGATTGGATTGATCATGGAATATCCCTGATACCACCCGCACAAAACAAATTCCTGCTTTTGGTCGTCAAGCATTACCTCAACTGTAGAATCCAATAAAGGATTCGTGATGCCAATATTTTCCAGTACATGCCATGGCATCATGATTTCATTTTCCGTCTTTGGAAAGTGACCGGTTATCTCACCAATTGCTGGAGTCAGATTTTTTTCAATTTCTGTATTGTCATAGTAAAAAACAGGATAATGATAACTCTCCTCCTCATCCGAAATAGTTCCTGTATAAATTCGCAATCCCGCTGCTTCCACCGTTTTGCATTCCTTAATCTGTCTGATCTGATCATCAGTTGGTCTATCCAGATAAACGGATGCCCTGGTTCCCTGTTGTCTTAAATACATCTGCATCAAGTTGTAAGCATCACTAAAGCCAATGGTAAAAATAGTAGTAAACATAAAGGTTGTTAGAAGGATAGCTACGATGGTGATCCGATTGCGAAGCTTATTTTGCTTCAGCATTTTTTTGGAAATATCCCTTAAAAACGCCTGATTATTATTCTTAAGCATGGGCGTTTTCCTCCTTTACCTTACCATCTTCAATTCGTATGATCCGATCCGACATCAATGCGATTTCCTCATTATGAGTGATCATCACAATGGTTTGGTGGAATTCTTTGCTGGTGGATTTTAACAGTGAAACCACATCCAAACTTGTTTTACTATCTAAATTTCCTGTAGGCTCATCTGCCAAAATGATCGCCGGCTTTGTTGCAAGTGCTCTAGCTATTGCTACTCTTTGCTGCTGTCCGCCTGACAGTTGGTTGGGCATAGATGAAAGCTTACCTTCAAGTCCAAGTGTTTCAATGATTTTGTTCACATACACCTCATCCACCTTCATACCATCAAGCTGTATAGGAAACACGATATTTTCATATACATTTAAGATAGGAACCAGGTTGTAATTTTGAAAAACGAACCCAACCTTCCTACGTCTAAAAACAGTCAGCTCATCATCATTCATCTCAAATATCTTCTGTCCATCCACTAAAACCTCACCCTCTGTTGGTCGATCTAAACCGCCTAACATATTAAGAAGTGTGGATTTTCCACTTCCCGAACTACCAATAATAGCTACAAATGTACCATCCTCAATTTCAATGGAAACTCCATCTAAGGCACATGTTTCATTTTCTCCGGTCTGATACTTTTTCTTTAAATTGTTTGTTGATAAAATCGTCATTTCTTACCTCATTTCTATTTTGAAAATACGCTAGCGTTTGATTGATACACCGACCTATATACTATGTGTCTACTTCGGCAACAGAATCTCTCAGCTCTATGCCTCATATCCTAAAATTTCCTATTCGATATATCAATCATGTATTAATTAGAACATAATTATCATAGCAAACTATTCTTACAATCTTATTACAATTATGATTACATTTTTAGCAATATAAAAAAACCTTCACGGTACTCTATCGACTTCTTTCTTTTCAAGAACACCACCTGTGCTTATTAGTATACTCCTTTAAAACAGCATTATATAATATTATTCCACTGCAACACTATATTTTTATTATACAGCAATATGTTTTACTGATATTATTTCCAAAATAATACTTGCTAATATTATTTATATATGCTAATATTACTCTAGAAATAATATTTAGTAATATTACTTCATATGTGCTTTTTTAATGTAACATATCAAAGATGATACTATGAAAATAATTTAACAGGAGGAAAAGCCATGAGTAAAAACAAACAAGCAGTAAACGATGCCTTACAATTTCCTGGGCTTCCAGAATTTGAAACAAAGCTAACCGAGCTTCTAAACATCCCCGAGGGAGAACAAACTTCCCCTATCATCATCGCTGTTTTTGATGTAGATACCTTTATGCATGTAAATACTGATTTTGGTTATGAAGTGGGTGATAAAATCCTGATTGAAACCGGAAAATATATGCAGGCAGGAATGCCTAAGGATGCTGAAATCTTTAGAATAGGAGGCGACGAATTCGCCATTCTATTTAGAAATGGTATGGAAAAAGAAGATGTTTTCCTTACCATGGAAGAATTACGGAAGAACTACAAAATCCTTCTTCCTGATGGTGAGCCACTTACCATCTCCATTGGTATCGCTGCTGCTTTTGAGGATGCAAATCGATTCCAGGAGCTCTACCGTAAAGCTGAAAGTGCTCTCTTTCGTGCAAAGGTAGCAGGTCGAAACAAGGTAGCACTTGCCAGGGAAGAAAAAATGGTTCCTAAGACCTCTCACTATACTGCCGATCAGTTAAAATACCTCACAAAGCTTTCCAAACGTGAAGGTGTCGGCGAAGCCATCTTACTTCGTGAAGCTTTAGATATGCTTTTGAAAAAATATGATGTATAGAGAAAATCACGAATTATGCCAGTCAATATTAGGTTGTTTGCTACATGATTTTTAAAAATAGGCGAATGACATAAATCATTCGCCTATTATTCTCATTTATTTTTAATTCTTATCTGGTAAATTCCTATACTCTCTGAATACAAACCATTACAAAATTAAGCAACTCATAAATTCCCTGATCCAAATATTCCTTATCCCTCAAAGCAAATTCATGACCTGTTGCATACCAGTCTTCCCAGGCTAAGTCAACACAATCCCCTTCGTAAACCGAAATTTTGATTTCTCCATTGGTATTTTTTGTTAAATGTTCTTTCCACCAGGAGGTAGTATGGAAGCAAAGATCATCTCCATCTGTTGCCCATTTTTTGAAGAAATCCAGTTCATCTCCTGATAATTCTTTTTTGATGCCAGGCATAGCTAGAAGAATATATCCACCCTTCTTTACATATGGTAAAATTTTTTCTGCAAACACCCCTTCTTCGCATCCAAAATAATGATAGGTATCTACACTTACTATCGCATCAAAATATTCCTTTGGAAATGGAAGTTTTAATGCATCTCCAAAAATCGGAATCACTTTATCATTTAGGTCGTTTGCAACAATCCTCTTATAATTCTCGCTTGGATCAATCCAAAGATCCAGTGCATAAACTGTATCTGCCTTTGTTTCCTTTGCCAAGAAAATAGATGTTAATGCCTGACCACATCCAAGATCAAGTACGCGACCCTTTGAGACTGCCTTTTCATGTTTTGTAATAAGCTCATCCAATAAAACAAATGAATTTGGTCCCATTAAATAATCTTTTGTATAATATTCTTTGTATTTTTCATATCTGTCACTCCTTTTATATCCTGTCATGTTTTTCTCTCCTTCGTTTCTGTTATTATTTGTCATCATTCTTTCTTCTTCGCTTTTGTTATTTCCTGTCATGTTTTTCTCCCTTCTTCCTTAACAATGTTTCATGCAACATTATTTGATCAACTATTGTCTAGATATAAGATATCCTAACCGGACCTAAACGTTGCAGTGTTACTGAGTTTCATATTCTACAATTTCTTCCGTATATTTACGCTCCATATCATGCAGCTTCTTCCGGTTTTCAACACTTTCAAAAATAATAGAAAAATCATAATCCTCCGGATATAATTCTGTAGCTGCTACATGAAGCTTTACACGCTTATGATTAATATAGATTTTTTTATTTGGTAGCTGTACACGAAGCACACCCATTTCGTTGATTGGTTCACAGACTATTGCTATTTTTTTATCGGGATAAATCATCACACTATCCCCAACGTTGTATTTAGTTGCAAGCGACGTGTCTTTTTTTACTGTTTTCTTTTTTAGGATTTTCTTACCTTTTTCTTTTACAAGTTCCTGTTCTTTGTTATGGAATTCATAACTCGAAATGGCTTCTTCGCCATAAGCAGCCTTGATGGCTACACGAAGCATTTCATTTGGCATTCCCAGTCTGTCCGCAATATAAAAGGCGCAGCTCTCTCCCGCCTCTCCGATCACCATCTGATAGGTTGGGCGAAGGGTTTCCTTGTCAAAGGTCATTCTAGCATTCACAATATGCTCTGTACTGGATGCATATTCCTTTACATCAGGATAGTGCGTGGTGACCAAAAATAGTGCACCGCTTTTTCGAAGTTCCTCTAAAATGGCAATAGCAATTCCCATACCCTCAGTTGGGTCTGTTCCTGATCCAAGCTCATCCATGATTACAAAGCTGTTTTCATTCACTTCTTTTAAAACAGATAACACATTTGTGATATGTGCTGAAAATGTGGATAGATTCTCTGAAATATTCTGTCCATCTCCAATATCACACAAATAAGCAGCATTCATACAGATATCTGCCTCCTTGCAGGTAACATGTAACCCACACTGAGCCATCATACTATTCAGCATAACGGTTTTTATGGCTACTGTTTTTCCACCTGTGTTCGGTCCCGTGATCACGATTCCCTGAATATCACCACCAATCTCAAACTGAAGCGGAATGGCAATATTTTTATCCATCAATGGATGCCATCCACTCACTAGCTTTATCCTTCGTTCTGTATTGATGGATGGTTCTATGGCTCCTAGATCAAAGCTTAGCTTCCCCTTTGAAAAAATAAAATCAAGTCTCTCCAACATTGCAATATTTTCAAAAATCTGGTCAGCCTCCGCTGAAACCATGGCGCTTAGGGTATACAGAATGCGATATACCTCATTTTCCTCGCTGATTTTTAAAAGAGTCAGCTCCTCATAATATTTTGCACAGGCAGTTGGTTCCATAAAAAGTGTACTTCCTGTACTGGACTTATCAATCACACTTCCCGAAATTTTTAGCTTGTGCTCCTTTTTTACAGGAATACAGATCCTGCCATTTCGGATGGTACAAAAATGATCTGCCATACAATCCTTATAATTGCGCATCACCTGCTCAGCCTTCAATCGCATCTCGGTATTACATTTTTCAATCTGAGTTCTCAACTGACCAAGCTCCTTGGAGGCGAAATCATCCACACCTCCATTACGAATCTGTCTGCTGATCTCATCTCCCAATTCCTCATTGCCTTCAAAATTCTCATCATAATAAGCCAGGGAATTCTCATAGGCCTTACCACGTTTCAAATAGTCTTTCAATCGCCTAATGGCAACTAAAATCTTCTCCACTCTTTCTAGCTGGTAAGGACTAAGACAGTCACCTTTTTTTGCTGCCTCCAGGATATCCTTGATCTCTGCAACATTTTGAAGAGGAGGATTTCCACTTTTTTCAATCATTTCTCTAGCATCTGTGGTATCTCTTAACTGTTTTCTTAATTCAGTCTCATTTAAAATGATACCTGCCTCATCAATTTTTTCTTTTGCCCAGTCGGTAACGGCAAGCTCTTTCCATATTTCTTTTATTTTATTTAATTCAATCTGATTCTCAATATTCATTTCTTTTACCTCGTCGATCATTTTTCTTTCTCACCAAACAATCAACTGAAAACAAAAAGACCATAATACCCCTTTACAAAAGGATATTATGGTCCCATTCATCTATGATTCTAACAAAAAAAGCACGACCATACAGTCATGCTTAACCAATCATAGAATATCCACATCCACAGATTCATCCGTTTCGCACATAGAAAAATTCTGTACCAAGAACAAATCCTTGCAGAAATATAAATACCACAAAATAAAGCAATTGTAAGGTGAAAGCGTTGGACAAAACTCCAACATATGGGCAGACTCCTAGCGTGGTTTTAACACACCAAAACGGCCCTGCAAATTCAATTATGCATTTTTTCCCATTACAATTAACATAAATTACCTCAACTTTAAAAATATAGATCAAGAAATCTTATCCCAATCAAGCGCAGGATTTTCATCTTGTTCACATGATGAAATTAACATAGATTATTTTATCTGTCAATCATTTTTTTCACACAATTCCAGGCACAAAAAATCCCTCATTCAACACGAGGGATTTTTTCCTACACAAAGTATACAAATCACGTATTCAGAACCCCATTCGCAAAACCGCTGTTACACAGCTTTCCTTTTGCTCATGTGGTTATCTCGCCATATATTTTATCAATCACTGATATCATTCTTCACTTTTTACGCCAATGCCTGCATCTGTTTTGAGATACTATCCACAGCATCTGCATTTCTCTCTTCTAAGTTCATAGCTTCATTGGTAAGCGCTGTTACCTGTTCCGTTACCGCTGAAATGGTCTGAACAGAATCTACGATACCACGATTTGCTTCAGAAAGTGCCTGCATAAAGCCCATGAACGAATCCACCTTTTCCTGGACACTAATGGAATTGTCCTGGATAGAAGAGAAAATATCTGAAGTTTTCATAGTCTGTTCCTTTTCTTGTAGGATCACTTCATTCATCTCTTCAATGGATGAAACCAATTCATTCAAAGAATCCACCGCATTCACAATCAATTCTGTAATATCATCTGTTGCAACTTTTGTTTTATTAGACATTTCAGAAATTTCCTGAGCTACCACTGCAAATCCTCGTCCAACTTCTCCTGCATGAGCTGCCTCAACGTTGGCATTAAGTGCCATGATATTGGTTTGGAAAGCAATATTTTCAATCATCTTAGTAATGGTACTCATTGCCTCGATTTTATCCTTTAACTGTTCAAGATCCATGGAAACCTTGGAGCTAATCTCAACCGACTTATCCGCCTGATTCACAAGATTCGTTACATCCTGATTTCCTTCTTTTACAGCATCTATTGTAGTATTCATATTATCTGAAATATGTCCCGCTGTTTCCTGCACATAATCAATCTTATTCTGAATCTCCTCTGTCTGGGTGATCTGATTTTGAATTGCTTCTGCTGTATTGGTAACACCGCTATTGATCTCTGTCATAGCTCTTTTCACTGTCATCGAAGAATCATTTAACTGATCCAGTTCCCCATTAATATTTTTAATAGACATGTTCACCTTCTCAGCGACAGATTGAATCTGGTTGATTTTCTCGGAATTGTTCTGAATGGAAATCTTTGTCACACGACAAACACCGTACAAAAATACCACAATTCCTAAAAATTCCATCAAAAGCACGGAACTGTTAATCGGTGCTCCAGAATGAAGATGTTTTAATTTGAAGCAGATCACTGCAATATCACAAGCACTGATCAGGCCAAAGGTTCCAGCCATGGCCAGGATCAATTTATAATCATAATACAAAACAAAAAGTACAACAATAGGAAATGCCATAACAAAAGCTACGTCAGTCTGTGCGCCTAATGTTCCAATAGCATATACCACTGCGAAACAGATAAACGCCACATATTTTAGTTTGTCTGGAGACTTTCTATATACAACAGGTAAAATAAAAAAGGTTGATATCGCCGCAACTTCAAATGTAGCGAAATATGCTATCGACGAATTTCCTGCTGCATAATCAGAAATATAACCAAAAATCAGTGCCACATTGATAATCTCAATGATGATCAAGGCTACCCTATTTACCAATGCATCTCCTTTTAACTCCACTTTTCTGTTTTCCATCAAATACCTCCTATATGGAGCTTCTCCATATGTGAGAAGCTTCTGAATCTATGAAGAAGCTTTCACGCAGCTATTGCAGCCCCGTTCTCTTTACTCTTCTTTGTAGTCTAGAAAGTTGCAATAGTGAGTTGCACCTCCAATTCGAGTCTAGAGCTTCAAGAAAAACAATGCGCAATATATTGTCGCACTATTATCAATAATATATCTATATTGTACACTTTTTACTATCAATTTGTCAACATTTAATCAATATACAGAAAATGCGTCCAATTCAACACAAAACAATAATCCGTTCCCCTATCTATTTCCACATCCTGCACTATTCTTCCTTTGATACATACACTATGATTGCAGTCTGAATCTCCTCTAAACACCTTTTGAAAGCATATCCTACAAAATTCTTACTCTGTAATACACTTTCTGACACCTCATAGCCTCTATGAAACGGTGGACAAGGATTCACAAGTACATGCTCCTTGCAAAGGTTCAAAAGTAGTCAAAGTTCTCACGCTGGTATCTGGGAAAAAAGTCACATATCGTTTTCCTTTTTTTGTATCCTTATACTCCTCTAAATGATCTGCAATTTCAAAGATCTGTAGAATTTCCTCTTTCGTTAAATCTGATACTTTTAGTAAACTCCTCAAGCTTATTTTCCTCCCTCTCATTTTATTAAAAAACACTGATTATTTTATCATTTCACTAATGATACAGTATTTCCCATATTTTCAAAAGTGCCCTTATAGTCAACATTTTATGTGAACTATATTATTTTAATAAACGGTTTTTCGTACATTTACAAACGTTGTATCATAATGCTAATAAACAACTAAAACTTAACGTTCACGAAAAAACAAATGTCTGCGATCCAGTCGCTTGTTTTCCTGCCTCGCAATAGAAAACCATGTGAAAAGCTTACAGCCTTCCACATGGTTTATCAATGTCTTTGTAATATAATTTCATCATTTTTTACGAAGCAATATCCTGCTTTCTTATATTCCGAATAATCCTCTGAACACTCTTTTCCGATAAAGCATATTCCATCGCAAGTTCCATGGTAGTAACACCTTGTTCATGCTTATGAAAAATCTGCTCATTTCTGTCTGAAAGAAACTGCTTTGTATCCGTCATACTTCCCCAAAGTTTTTTCTCCATGGTTGGAATATAGATTGCCTGTCCATTTACATATTTCTGAATTGCTTCAATCAATTCCTTTGGCAGAATATCTTCTGCTCTTACATAGCTCATTATTAAATCCTCCTATCAAAAAGAAAAGATTCATCTGAGCTTAACTATTCCTTTATTTTAAGCTCAGACTACTGAGCAATAACATATCTTTTTTTCATATAAAAGTACCCCTTTCTTTTGAAACAATTCTTTGCATACCTGTTTTGTATACTACATCATTCCCTGGATGAATGCAACCTCATTTTTATTTAGAATCAAACATGTTCCAACAACAAAAGCAACGCTATTCATGTCCTCATCAGCTACCACCAATACTGTGGTTAAAAAGTAATTCCCTTTTTTATGAGGCTGATACTCCCTTCACATAGGAAATCAATAGCTTGGCATATTCCTTTGAAAAAATATCATAGGATTTACTGATTGCCAAAGCCATACCCTCCTCGTTACTGTCCTTATCCTGTTTTTTACTAAGAACCTTTGCCATAAGTTTCATCAGAGTTTTATCTGCAAAGCCCATGGACTCGTAGCAAATTCCGCCTTGCATATAAAAATGCGGAAGTTTTTCTCTTTCTTCTATAGATAAGTTCTGATTCCATACTTCCTCTATTTTATCCACTACCTCATTTGGTGTTGCACCTGTTGCATACAACACAAACATTTTTGCATTACTGTTTGCAAACATTTCTTTTACCTTTGACAAACCATTCACGCGTCCTGCATATAGTCCACCGCCATAAATAACCACATCATACTCCGACATTTTCCGGCTGGATAGATTCTTGTATGTAACCAAGTCTCCTTCTAATTCCCTCGCAATAACTTCCCCATATCTTTTGGCAAAGCCTGTTTTGCTTTTATATCCTACTAAGATTTTCATATCACATCTTTCCTCCTCTTATTTTATTCTGCCAGAAGGTAACATATTACCTTTAAAATGTCAATAAAATAAAAGGCACCGGTCGAGTAACTACATTATTTTTCTTTTATTTGATGCTCCAATTGTCTGCTCAAACTGATCCAACACCTTTAAAATATCGCTCCCCACGAATGCCCTGATTCTTTCTTGCCATTCTTCTTCCAATCCAAAAAATCCCTCAGCCATAGCCCCTGCGATAGCTGCGATGGTATCCGTATCACCTCCTAAGGAAACAGCATTTTTGATGGTATCCTCCACAGATTCACCTTCTAAAAATGAGATCAGTGCTTTTGGAAGTGAATCCATACAGGTTTCATCATGTTTATGAAATGGGCGCAAGCCATCTACAGTTTGTGACATATCATATCCAAATTCTTTGGAAACATATTCTCTGATTTCTTCCTTAGATGCCCCTGTTCTTCCCAAAAAGATCACCGAAGCTGTACATTCTGCCCCCTTAATTCCCTCTGGATGATTATGACTAACCTCTGCAGTTGCTCTTGCAACTTCCCTTGTTCTTTCCAAAGAATCATACAGCCAACCCACTGCTGAAACACGCATAGCCGAACCATT
>JAZQQB010000040.1:0-9690 GCA_045628865.1 Lachnospiraceae bacterium
ACCTCAATACTTTTTAAATACATACTTTCCTATTGAGGGACACCCTCATTTCCCCTTCTATTTTTTATCCGTCGACCCACCTGCCAATAACCCCAAAGACAGATGTTTCGTTTAATGATTCTTTTTAAACTTCAAAATCGCTTCATAGGCTGCCTGCTGCTCTGCCGCCTTTTTTGTATGTCCACTTCCGTTACCGATCACCTGGTCATCAAGCATAGCCGTTACAAAAAATTCCTTATCATGCTCAGGCCCTTCTTCCTTGATCAGTTCATAATGAAGTTCTCCAGAATTCTTACTCTGAATAATTTCCTGTAAT
Source organism: Lachnospiraceae bacterium (assembly GCA_045628865.1). Classification (GTDB taxonomy): domain Bacteria; phylum Bacillota; class Clostridia; order Lachnospirales; family Lachnospiraceae; genus JAZQQB01. The sequence continues at coordinate 317 of JAZQQB010000040.1, forward strand.
ACAGATTTCGCATCATAAAACAGTTTCTTATTTTCTAAATCCGACAAAATAAATCTATGGATAAATTTCGATGCCTCTTCAAAGCCACCATCTAAATAAATAGCACCAGTGATAGCTTCCATAACATCTGAAGTAATAGACTCCCTGTTTCTTCCGCCTGTTGCCTCTTCTCCACGTCCAAGCAGTAAAAACTTACCAATCTCCAAATCTCTTGCACAATATGCCAACGCTGGTTCACATACCATAGACGAACGGAGCTTTGTCAGCTTGCCCTCCGGCATATCAGTATATTCGTGAAACAAAAAGCTGGAAGAAACCAGTTCCAACACTGCATCTCCTAAAAATTCCAAACGTTCATAATCGCCCTTTTTGTTAATCTTCTGTTCATTGGCATAAGAGCTGTGTGTAATGGCTCTTTTTAACAACGCCTGATTTTGAAAGGTATAACCAATTCTTTTTTCAAGTTCTTCTAAGGTATAACCGTCTAACATAATATGCCTTCCTATTTTCTTAATTTCTCAATAAGAGCAAGTGCTTCTTTTACAGTATTTACTTTCGTAGCATCCTGCTCAGTGATTGTGATATCATACTCTTCTTCAATTGCAGTTACAATCTGGAAAATATCAAGAGAATCTGCTCCAAGATCTTCCATAAAGGTTGTTTCCAGTGATACCTCTCTTGGATCAACTGAAAGCACATCTGCAACCATCCTAGCTAACTTTTCTAATTCCATAATACTAAAGAACCTCATCCTTCATAGAAATTCTTACTTTAATCTTGTCATTGATGCCCTGTTCCTTAAAAGCAACGCTCTGCAAGATCGAATTCTTGATCTCTACAGATTCTGAGCTACCATGTGTCTTGATCACAAGTCCATTCAATCCAAGAAGTGGGGCTCCACCATATTCCTTGGTATCAAAATCCTTCAAAGTGTTCTTTAATGCTGGTTTGATCAAAAGCGCACCGATCTTACTACGAAAACTTGACATCAAACCACCCTTGATCTTATGAAGAAGAGTGCTTGCCAATCCTTCATACAGCTTCAATATTACATTTCCAACAAAAGCTTCACAAACAATTACGTCTGCTTCACCCTTTGGAATATCACGTGCTTCAATACTACCTACAAAATTAATGTCTGGACAGTTCTTCAAAAGCGGATAGGTTTCCTTTACCAGTGCATTGCCCTTCTCCTCTTCTGCTCCAATATTTACAATGGCAACTCTTGGATTCTTCACACCCACAACGCTTTCCATATAAATGGAACCAATCTTTGCAAACTGCACAAGATGGGATGGTCTTGCATCCACATTGGCACCACAGTCAATCAAAAGTGCAACGCCCTTCTCAGTGGGAATAACTGGAGCCAACGGTGGTCTTTCCACACCTTTGATTCGTCCAACGATCACTTGTCCACCAACTAAGGTTGCTCCCGTACTTCCTGCTGATACATATGCATCACAGGTACCCTCTTTCACGAGATTTAACGCCTTCACCAAAGACGAGTCTTTCTTTGTACGAATTGCCATAACTGGTGGCTCCGCTGTTTCAATCACCTCTGAAGCAGGAACAAATTCCAATCTCTCCTCAGGATACGTATATTTTGACAGCTCAGCCTTCACGGCTTCAGGTTGTCCAACTAAAAAAACCTTTACCTTTTCACTTGCGTTGACAGCATCAACCGCACCCTTCACGATCTCAACTGGTGCATTGTCTCCGCCCATGGCGTCAACGGCAACATTCACATAATCAGCCATCACAAACCCTCCAGATTCCCCTATCCAGCATCTTACAATTGCAGATAGTCATTCACATTCTAATATACTAAAATACGCAAAAAAAATCAAGCGCATTAAGGCATGTGATCTTTGCGAATACCCTATGCGGATTTATCGTTCTTGTCACCCAGTTTGAGCTATTCTTTAGATTTTAAAGGAAATTTTTATTATGATTTTATCTCTTATGAATGCTATGAAATATCTATAAGATGGGATCGAATAAGCGCCTCCACAACCTGTGTAGATACAAGTTGATTCTCTATTTCAAAGGTTGCAATTAGATTTTCTCCCAATACGATATGATTTTTACTGTAAAAATTCAGTTTTTGAATTACACTTTCTACATAGTTCGGATCATCCATCATTCCAAAATGTTCCCAGTAATACTGCTTTCTTGTTTTTTTATTTAACACAGTGAAATCTGGAAAGAGAGTCTTTCCCTCAAAAAAAAGCGCCTCTTCATATTTATATGGCACACCCATTAACTTTAATTTGTCTGCAATAATTTTTTCAGACTTTGATCTGACAATTTCATGATTTTCTGTTTCAATAGGTTTACTGGGCAAAATAGGATTTACGCGCTGGCTCCTCTTTTTAAACCACTCCTTGGCATATTCCTCATCATTAGGGATAATCGGCGCTACCAAAAGCTTACGACCAGGATGAAGCGATTCGTAGCAGTCTTCCATTGTAGGGTTTTGATATACACCAAGCATTTTATTTACATGCTTCAATTCCTGTGTTGCAACTTTATATGTCTTTTTCATATAATCTCTCCTGGCAAGGTCACGTGCTATATCAATTTGATCCTTTTTAAGATATTTTCGATTATGTACTTTCAATTCCTCTTTTTCAGCGGAATTCTTTTTAACACAATATCTATAGTATTTATCTTGATTAATAACTTCCAACTTATCATTAGATTCATTTATTTTCTGTTTTTCTATAAACCTGATAACCTTTTCCAATTCTTGTCTTCTTTTCGCCAACAACGTTTCCATTTCTAATTTTGCACTCATGTATTTCTCCTCTATTTATATATCGACATATGATTTTCTATTGTTTTTTCCCTTTTTCAAGTATCTCCCAATAGTTTTTTTCTTTTTTTCTATTGATTTTTACCATTTTAGCGCATTCATCAATAGTTTTTTCTTTTTTGCGCTATTGATTTTTTAATTTTTTATCATTGCCCAATAGTCCCTATATTTTTCGCTATTGATTTTTTACAAATCAAAACAATTATCAATAGTATTTTGCAATTTCCACTATTGGGATTTTCCCTATTTAAACATTTCCCAATAGTCTTTTAATTCTTCTACCTCCTTTGCTAAATAAAACTACTAAACCTGCATATACAACTCGTAGTAATACATTTTTTCTTCTCTTAATCAATGTTTTTACGGATTTTTTTAAATATACCTAGATTTGAGATAGATGTTCCCGTAAAGAAAAATCTTTACAAGATTCCATAGATTAATTAGATCAATTATTTGTAACTGACAACCTCATAGAATATACTTAAGGAAATTCAAGAACGCCACCACATTTAGACACATGGGCTCCTCCACTGATATGAACTATGCTTCACACTATACTATACAATGCAAGCATAACTGTCAATATTTCTAACAATTTTGAAAAAAGGAGGTATCGAGTCATGCTCGATACCTCCTTTGCTACTTATGAGTTGCGAATATTATATCATCCCTCTACATAAGTGTATGTTTCCACAATCCTGTTTATTCCAATACAACCTGTACATTTGTAATAGTTGCTCCTGCACTATTCCACCACATAAACAGATCAATTGCACCAATTCCATTATACTTGCTCAAATCAATTGTTACTGACTTTTCATTGTTGAATGAATAATCAGCTGCATCGATCCAGCCATTTGATGCTGTATATAAATGAGCAGCTCCACTACCAGTACCTGCTGCTGTCATATCAAAGGTAATAGCTGCAATCTTTCTTCCCTGATATGCACTTAAATCAATTCTGCTTCCAGTCATAGTAACTGGTACGCTTGTTCTGTTTCCACCAGTAGTTCCCTGGTTATTTCCTGTGTTACCCTGATCATTGCCAGCATTACCCTGGTTGTTGTTTCCTGTGTTACCCTGATCATTGCCTGTATTGCCCTGATTGTTGTTTCCTGTATTTCCCTGATCATTGCCTGTATTACCCTGGTTATTATTATCTGTGTTGTTTAAGTTTCCGCCAAACTCTGTAGGTTCAAAAACCCATACCTGGTTTGCTTTTGCACTGTATACCCACTGTAATACATTGGTTCCATCAGCTTTCTTAGCACCATTTACATCAAGACATCTTACATCATTTGATACCTTTGTTAAGATACCATACTGACCAGCTACAGAAGTTATTGCAATCTTAAAGCGCTGTGGATCCCATCCGTTGGCACTCCAGATATTGATATTCACACCATTGTCACTTCCGCCACCTACAACATCAAGCATATAGCCTGTTGCAGATTTGATGGTTACATAACCATCACCCTGGTTTTCTACATACCATTTCTGACCATCTACACCAGTTCCTGTGCCAATAACAACATTCTGGCCATCTTTACCAGTGTTATTCTCAACCTGTAAATATTTCTGTGCGTTTACATTTTTGATATAATACCATCCATTCTGAATCTGTGCTCCAGTTACTGGTGTATTATTTCCTGTGTTACCCTGGTTATTGTTTCCTGTATTTCCCTGGTTATTGTTTCCTGTATTTCCCTGGTTATTGTTTCCTGTATTTCCCTGGTTATTGTTTCCTGTATTTCCCTGGTTGTTATTGCCAGTTACTGTTGCTGCAGGAATTGACACAATCTTCTTTAATGTCATACCTGTACCGCAAACATAGACATATTTCAAAGAGCTTGTTGAAGTACCCCAGGCGCTCTTGATATCATCATATGAAAAATATGCAATACCTCTGTCTAAATCTACATCATAAGCTGCAACCTCTGTCCAGTTCTCCCAGCTTCCATCTACCAAAGCCATCTTAGGAATACCCTTGCCCTGATATACTACTGCAAGTTCTCTTCCAGAAGCCAACTGAGTTCCATTGATTGCATAAGAATCTGTACAATATTCTTCAATATATAATGATCCACTTGTCACAACATAAGAAGAAGCAACTGAATCTACAGAGCTATGTGCGTATGTTTTTGTTTCAACACCACCGCCCCATGGGATAGAAGAATCTCTTAATACTGAAAGCATAGTGTCTACAACTGTTTCACTGCCGCTGTACCATTTCAAAGTTGAACGGTTTAAATAGCCGTGTGCTTCCCCTGAATCAGAACCATTTGTGTTGGCATTGTTATCCCAAAGTACACAAGGAATACCAAGCTTTTTGGTCCATGTCATATAATACTTAGCCCAGTTTACTCTAGCTGTAGTATTGTTAAAGTTTGATGCAGAGAATTCACCAATTACAACCGGAATTCCCTTATTTACAAAATATGTACTGATATCTTTAAATACACCGTCTAATGATGACTGATAAGCAGAAGTAAATGTATCATGTGTTCCATTACCCATTGTAAATTCATATGGACTGTATGCATGAATAGATACTGCTACATAAGGATCATTAGGAACAGTTAAGTATGAATAAACACTTGAAGAACAGCTTGCTGCATATCCTGGAATCATCAGTAAACGAGTAGACTGATAAGGAGAAGTTACAGAACGAACTGTACGAACGAAGTCATCATTCAATTTGTTTACTACATTGTAGCAAGCTTCATTTCCAGACCACTCAATGCTTGTTCCAGCGGCTCTTGGCTCATTCATTCCCTCAAAGATCAATCTCTGATCATAGTTAGAGAAATAAGTAGCAATCTGCTTCCAGATTGGAATCAATTCCTTAGACATTGCATTGTAAGAAGACGCAAAATCACTACGATTGATCCAGTTCTCATGATGGATATTTAAGATTACATACATGTTATTGTTGTATGCGTAATCTACAACTTCCTTTACACGAGCAAGCCATTTTGTATCAATGGTATAGTTTCCATTGTTATAAGAAACATGTTCATACCATGAAACAGGAATACGAATGGTATTGAATCCCTTCGCTTTTACAGTGTTAATAAGACTCTGTGTTACCACTGGATTTCCCCAGTATGTTTCGAAATCTTTGATATTGCTACTACTACCACGTCCAGTAGCATCCAAAGAGTTACCCAGGTTCCAACCAAGACCCATGTTGGTCGTGATTTCACTGGCTGTCATTGTTCTTGAAGCTGCCTGAGTCTGCATAGATGATGCATGATCTACACCACTAAGCAGTGATACTGCTAAAACTGCAGCACCAAGAAAGGAAAGAATTTTCTTTCCAAGTTTCTTAGACTTTGTCATGTTTTAACCTCACTTTTCATACTTTTTTTCGACCGCATTTGTGCTGTAACTGCTGTTACTCTCGTTTCTGTTGCTACCACTACCGTTACCGCCACCGCAGTCAACTAACACTCCTCTATTACAATACCACAGTTTTCTCCCTATCTCAACACAAGATTTTGATAATACAGTTCATCATTTTGATATTTATATCTTCTATATTGTATATCTCTCCTCATGTATATCTTTTTTACACAAAATATATAGTCAATGCGTATCTTTCTTGAACAAAGGGTATCGCTTGCGATACCAGCATAGCTTGTGCGTCGCGTTAGCGACAACTTCCTCTGCACAAGCGTTCGCATCCCCCAGAAGGGCTCTTATTTCATAGGAAATTCGAGGAATTTCCTATGAAATAAAAAAATGCCGCAGGAAATCCTGCGGCATCTCTAACTACCTAAATTTTATTCCATTATAAACCAAAAGCTCATTAACAGTTATTATTTCGATCTTATGCCAATGCAGCTGTAATAATTGCCATAGAATAAACCTCAGCAGCATTACATCCACGAGAAAGATCATTGATAGGAGCATTCAAACCAAGTAAGATTGGTCCATATGCTTCGAACTTACCAAGTCTTTGTGCAATCTTATATCCGATGTTACCAGCATTGATATCTGGGAAGATAAATGTGTTGGCATGACCAGCAACTTCGCTTCCTGGACACTTTGTACGTGCAACTCTTGGAGATACAGCAGCATCAAACTGCATTTCACCTTCCATTGCCAACTCTGGGAATTTCTCCTTTGCTTTTGCTGCAGCATTTCTCATCTTATCAACATCTTCACCCTTTCCAGAGCCCATTGTTGAATAGCTTAAGAATGCAATCTTAGGATCAACACCGAAAATCTTCGCACATCTAGCTGTTTCACCAGCGATTTCTACAAGTTCATCTTCAGTTGGTTTGATATTGATCGCACAGTCACCCATAGCAAGAACTTCATTCTCACCAGTAGCACCTGGACGAACGAGGATAAAACAAGAGGATACAATTGTATTCTCAGGTTTTGTCTTAATAAGCTGTAATGCTGGACGTACTGTATCGGCTGTTGAATATGTAGCACCGCCTAATAAAGAATCAGCAACACCCATCTTTACAAGCATTGTTCCAAAATAGTTAGCTGCAGATAATGTCTTCTTAGCTTCTTCAGGAGTAACTCCCTTAGACTTTCTAAGTTCACAGAACAACTGCACCATTTCATCAAATCTATCATAATTTTTAGGGTCGATAATCTCTGCCCCACGAATATTAAAACCTGCTTCTTCTGCAACTTTATAAATATCTTCAGGATCACCTACAAGAATTGGATGTAAAAATGTTGATGCAAGTAAGCGGGAAGCTGCTTCCAAAATTCTAGGATCTGTACCTTCTGTAAAAACAATTTTCTTAGGATTCTTTTTCAAGATGTCAATCAATTGACCAAAACCAAACATTTTCTTAACCTCTCTTTTCACTATTCAATAACAAATACTATCTCTACGATCCCTTATTTTATAAGGAATTCACGCCCCTAGCGTATTTAGTATAACAGAGTTTTTCGAAAATACAACTATTGTACTGAATAAAATGCATTCTTTTTTTCGACAAACGTGAAAACTTTAACAAATTGTGTGACAAATAAATAACAATGTCCTCTGAATAGCGTTCGCATTAGCGACAACTTCCTCTGCACAAGCGTTCGCATCCACCAAAGGACTTTTTGTTCAATAGGAAAGGAATTTCCTATTGAACAAAAAGAAAGACTAAGAGCTTCGCCCTTAGTCTTTATATTACTGAGTTAGACAAAAATTAGTCAACAGTAACGATTTCTTTTTTGTTGTAACGTCCGCATTTCTTGCAAACTCTGTGAGGCATCATTAAAGCGCCACATGTACATTTTACTAATGTTGGAGCAGACATTTTCCAGTTTGCTCTTCTCTTATCTCTTCTACCTTTAGAAGTTTTATTCTTTGGACAGATTGACATATCGTTACACCTCCTTATTCGCTTCGAAGATATCCATAAATTTTGCCATTCTAGGATCTGGAACGAAAGTATCACAGGAACAGGTTCCGTGATTTAAGTTCTTACCACAAACACTGCAAATTCCTTTACAGTCATCCTGGCACAAAACCCTTAATGGCCAATTGTTGAAAATTTCACTGATAATCAAGTCGTCTACATTCAACTGATATCCTTCTATGAAATTCTGGTCGTCATCTGCGTCTTCGTTACCTTCAACATCAGGTGAAACCACGTCATGTTCAAAAGATATCGTGAACAGCTGATCAACATCCTGTAAGCATCTCGCACACTGCATCTTCAAAGTAACATTTACATGCCCCTGAATATTGGCCTTACTTTGACCAATATTGGTCAAAACCAAATGCACTGGTTCCTTTGCTACCACTGGATAAACCTCTGACCCAGCTCGAAACTCAATAAAATCAAGTTCCACATCTCTCTCTTCAGTTTTTCCTTCGGATGTAAAAACATCTGTTAAATTCACTAACATAGCAGACTCCTATCCACACTCGATTTATTATACAGATGCATAACCCATTTGTCAACTATATTTTTCATTTTCTTAAGGAAAAACTGCAATCGTTATACCTTACCACAGTTTTCCTGTTACTATTCAAAATTATGCCCAATTAATCTGATCAATAACATGGTTGACATTCCCCGGAAATACTGGAATATTATTCCACGAGAAGTTCTGAGTTTCTCTGCTTCGCAACTCCTCTGCGTAAGACACTATGTTATTTTCACATACTTCATAAATTTCTGCAATTTCACGAATAGCTGTCATCATCTGCACAAGACTTTTTCGTTCATTCGTCATCTTTTCACTTTCCTGACGAATCACACGCATAACCTCATCCATCCCAGATAATCTGTTCAGGCCGTTAATAACATCTTCAACGTCTAAGATTGCATTATTCAATGATCTGATTTGAACTTCCATCTCTTCTGATGCTTTACGCAATCCATCACTATCAACTCTAAACATTTTAACCTCCATAGCTTCTACCATGAAGCTATTATATTATATCACAAATTATGGTAACAATCCAAAGTCTATTTTTTTAAGATTTTTCGTAACTATTCAGAGCCATGCAAATTTGCTTTCTGCGAATGCTTGCATTCGGGCAGATGAGCAAATTTATATGGCGAAGTAACCACATGAGCAAAAG
>JAZQQB010000041.1:0-88502 GCA_045628865.1 Lachnospiraceae bacterium
CATCAGCTGTATATGTAGCAGAAGCAACACGATCAGCATATTCCTTAATACGACCACGCTTAACTTCCTTGATATCCTGAATGATGTCAAGCTGGATGCCTTCGGGATCATATACATAACCGTTGGAATCAGACATAGCAACAACCTTAGCACCATACTGCTGGCACTTCTGGCAAGCATAAATAGCTACGTTACCTGAACCAGAGATAGCTACTGTCTTACCAGCGATGTCTTTTCCATTACATTTTAACATTTCTTCTGTTAAGTATAATAAACCGTAACCTGTAGCTTCTGTTCTAGCTAAAGAACCACCGTAAGAAAGTCCTTTACCTGTTAAAACACCTTCATATAAACCAGTTAATCTCTTGTACTGTCCGTACATGTAACCGATTTCACGGGCACCTGTTCCGATATCACCAGCTGGTACGTCTGTATCTGCTCCGATATATTTGTGAAGTTCTGTCATAAAGCTCTGGCAGAATGCCATAACTTCTCTATCTGATTTACCCTTAGGATCAAAATCAGAACCACCTTTACCACCACCGATTGGTAAACCTGTTAATGAGTTCTTGAAAATCTGTTCAAAGCCTAAGAATTTAATAATACCAATGTTTACTGAAGGATGAAGTCTTAAACCTCCCTTGTATGGTCCAATTGCTGAATTAAACTGTACACGCATAGCATTGTTAACCTGTACCTGTCCCTTATCATCTACCCATGGTACTCTGAAAAGGATCTGACGTTCTGGAGTTGTAAGTCTTTCTAAAAGAGCATCTTTTCTGTACTCTTCTTCATTTGCTTCAATAACTACTCTTAATGATTCTAAAACTTCCTTTACTGCCTGATGGAACTCTGGCTGTGCAGGGTTCTGATCTACTACTCTCTGATATACTTCATCTACGTATGACATTGTAATGTCCTCCCTCGTTAATATAAATATACAAACCTCATGTACAATTCATCACCTGTACATTTTTGACGTGCTTAGTATACCAAAATAGTACTACTCTTTTCAAGTTTTTTTATTTACGGTATTTTACAAAATTCATCACTTTAAATTGTTAAAATTATACAAGATTAACACATAACCATGCGAATCTGAAATGTTTTTGATGCATATCATACACTTTTTTTATGTCACTATAACATTCTGTTATGAAAGCCATATCCATATACCATAACCAAATCGTGATTTGATAAACCTCTCTATGCGCAAAGCTGCATCTCATCCGTTTCCCGATCATAATAATAAACATGATTGGACAAGATTTCTTCCCTTTGAACCACATCGCAATTGATCTCTCGAACCATCTGTGCCAGATATTCCGGATCCGCCTCAACACTGGTAGGGATCAAGATCATTTCATGCACCGAAGAAGGAATCACAAACAAATTACTGTGAAGTGTCTTCGCAAAATCCTGCAAAACACCCTTGTATAGCACACAGGATGCTCCATACAAATTTCCTTCATTTGTTAAAATATACATATATGAAGGATGTGTTTCTTCCATATGCTTCATATCCTCCAGCAAAGCCTCTGCACTCTCCCTCTTTTCAGGATATTCTCCAATGGTCTTTTCACAGCAGCTCATCACCACATTTTCCATGGAAGTAATGGTAGGTTCTAACAATTTTGGTGTATTTACAGCTGCTGCCTTAAACACATCCGCCTTGGACACTTTCCACAGTTTTAAATGCTCCTGTTTGATCAGAATAGAAGCATTATTCATAGTATCCTCAGAAAGCATATAATAAAATACCACTGCCATGTCCAAATATCTCATATGTGGTACATCGTTCAACAACTCCCTGTTTTGCTCATAGTTTATAAGCTTATAAACGATTCTATCCCTGACTCTGTCATAATTTGTAAAAAATTCCAGATCAATGGATTCTAACCCATTTCTTTCATATACCATGACGATCCTTTCCACAATACGCTCCATACTGATACCATCCCGATACAATCGATAGTATCCATTCAAATAGATATTTGGAGATATTCTTTTCCCGGTTTCCAAAATACTGATCCCCTTTAATTTGACCCCATTGTTCTTGGAAATATCGTGAAGCTTAAGCTCCACCTCCAATCCAGCCTCATAAAAATAAACCTCTAGCTGTTCCTTTACTTTGTTGCAAAATTCTTCAAATTGCATACTCATTTTCCTTTCTGGCACTTTGCCTGACAAACTAGGTCTTATGACCCTTTTACACTACTCAAAACGTGAACTGGAATGAAATTATTCCAAAGAAATAACTACATAGATACTGACAGAAAACATAGAATTATCTGGATTTTATTCGAAAAAAACGACGCAGAAATAATGCATAGACATACTTCTATCAAGATTATTCTAATCTAAATTATGAAATCAATGATTTGAATATACTGTACGAATCATACATGAAATTTCAAGATCCAAATGATTGGAATGAAAGATAAACCAAGAAATTGGTTTAAAAAATTTTTGAAACCGTAAGATTGGTTTGAAAAATCAGGTTCCATTCGCAGCTAACGCTACGAATGGATCTGAAAATTAGTTCATTTAAAAGTGTTCATTAAACACGGCTTAAGTATTCGCCTGTACGTGTATCAATCTTGATTACATCGCCTTCGTTAACGAATAATGGTACTAATACATTAGCACCTGTTTCAACTGTAGCTGGCTTTGTAGCACCTGTAGCTGTATCACCCTTGAAACCAGGTTCTGTAACTGTAATTGCAAGTTCAACGAACATAGGTGGTTCAACTGCAAATACGCTACCATTGTGTGAACAGATCTTGCACATTTCGTTTTCTTTAACGAATTTCAATGCATCGCCAACTTCGTCTTTGTTTAAACCGATCTGTTCATAGCTTTCTGTATCCATGAAATAGTAGATTTCTCCATCTACATATAAATACTGCATATCTTTACGATCAATACGAGCCTGTGGACATTTTTCTGTAGGTCTGAAAGTTTTTTCAACTACACCACCACTCTTGATGTTCTTTAATTTTGTTCTAACAAAAGCAGCTCCTTTACCAGGTTTTACATGCTGGAATTCGATAATCTGAAATACGTTTCCTTCAATTTCGATTGTCATACCATTTCTAAAATCGCCTGCTGATATCATATAAATAATTCCTCCTAATAAGTGTCACGTTATGAATCTATAATAGTGTATACTAAAAAAGAATTTTTTTCAACAAATTTTTTCAAAATTTATGAGTTACCATGGTCAATCACGTAATCAATCGCCTCTAAATAGCCATTTAAACCGTGTCCATAAATCTGATGGTCACAGGCTGCCTTTGTTACGGACACCTTTCTAAAATCTTCTCTCTGACTAATGTCTGAAATGTGAATCTCAACCTTTGTTACATGAATAGTCTCAAGAGCATCATGAATGGCATAGCTATAATGTGTGTATGCGCCTGGATTGATAACGATTCCTTCTGTCCCATCAAAATAAGCTTCCTGAATTCTGTCAATAATGGCACCCTCATGATTGCTCTGCCATACCTCAATCTCATTTCCTGTTTCCTTCGCCTTTTTTGCAATCAGATTCTTTAAATAATCATAATCCTGCGCACCATAAATATTCTTATCCCGAATTCCTAAAAAATTTAAATTTGGTCCGTTGATCACCAATATCTTCATTCCAATCTTCCTCCTCAATGTTCCTTGCATAAAGTCACAATTTTTTCCACAATATCACTTACATCTAAATCATCTGTATCTACAATAATATCTGCACAGGATTCATATGCTTCTTTTCTTGAGACTAACATCTCCCTGATCCTTGTTAAAGGATCCTCACACTGCAAAAGTGGTCTTGTGGTATCACCCTTGATTCTCTCATACACCGTTTCAGGCTTTGTTCTTAAATAAACAACAACCCCTAACTGTTTCAGCATTTCCCTATTTTCAGCACGAAGAGGCAATCCACCTCCTGTAGCAATAACATATTTTGCTTTTGAGGATATCAAAGACTTTATATAATCTGTTTCCATCTGGCGAAATGCTTCCTCACCATCTGTAGCAAAAATATCTGAAATGGTACGCTTTTCTATTCGTTCAATCTCTTTATCTGTATCGATCAGACTCTGCTTTACACGATAAGAAAGCTTTACACTGGTGGTTGATTTTCCGCAACCCATATATCCGATCAAAATAATGTGCTTCTTGTGTTTCATCTGTCCTATCTACCTTTCTACAGTCCCATTCTATCCTTCATGACCTCATAGACGCGCAAAGCTTCTTCGTTTGTCACCGATACCTCATTCCAAAGCTCATATGCAATGACTCCCTGGTACAAAAGCATCTTTAAGCCATTATATGCATTCCCGCCGCCAGCCTTTACAAGCTTCATAAATTTTGTTTCTGGTGGATTAAAAATCAGATCATACCCTGTATGAATATGTTCATAGAATGCTTCATCTGTAAAAACAACATCCTCCACATTTGGAAACATGCCGAAGTTGGTACATTGAATAGCAAGATAGTTTCTATCCAAAACACTTTTATAATCTTCATTAGCAAAACATCTGATATTGTCATATCCTGTTTTTTCTGAAACCTCAGCTGCCACTCTCTTGGCATTTTCTAAGGTTCTGTTGATGATGGTAATGCTCTTTACCTGCTTGGTTGCACACAAAAATACCACTGCTCTGGCAACGCCACCTGCACCAATGATGAGCACATCCTCACCCTCTAAAGTAACGCCATCAGAGCCCATGGCACGATAAAGCCCGGGCATGTCTGTATTATAGCCCTTAAAGCCATTTTCCTTTCGAACCAGTGTATTCACTGCTCCTATTTTTTCTGCAAGCTCATCAATATCCACCAATGATTCTATGACTTCACTTTTATAAGGAACTGTCACATTCATTCCCTTAATATTCAATGCAAAAGCACCCTTGATAGCATCCTGTAATCTCCCTGTTTCCACATGAAATGGAACATATACCAAATCATGTCCTAGATCAGAGGCCAACGTATTGTGAATTGATGGAGACATGGTATGCTCTACAGGATTACCAATGAGTCCAAGTGTTTTAGTGTATCCATTGATCGTATTCATTTTTTCCCACTCCTCATATAAAAGGCTATCTGTGCCGTTCTTTATCTTTCATCTATTGTAACTGTTTTTTCACATAACGCTTATATGCTCTCAAAACAAACCATTCCAGTCTTCTCTTTAGAATGATCTGAATCTCTTCCTTTGGATTGATAGGCTTTACTAAGATAGAATAAAGTCCCGCCCTATTGGCACCCCACACATCCGTAAAGATCTGGTCGCCAATAAAAAGAGTATTCTCTTTATTTGTTCCTATGATCTCCATGGCCTTTAAATAACCAGCTGGATTAGGCTTTCCGCCTTTAAAAAGATACTTGGAATCCACAGCATCGCAAAACATTTTTACACGTGGTTCCTTATTATTGGAAAGTGCACAGGTGGCAAACCCGATTTCCTTTAATCTTTTAAAAAGTGCTATCGCCTGATCATTGGCAGGAGCACCATGCATCACCATGGTATTGTCTATATCATAGATCAGTCCTCTGTATCCTAGTTCATAAAACTTTTCAAAATCTACCACATAAGTAGAATCCACATATTCTTTTGGATATAACTTACTCATGATTTCCTCCGCAATAATAAAGATACCCTGCGTAATAATTTACGCAGGGTAAATAATTTATCTATCACCAACAAAATACTGATATTTCTGTAACATACGATCCTGGCGAAGCTCCTGCATAACCTGTTCGAGATCGCCTAAATCAACCTGCTTTAGATTCTCGGTATACTCTCTGATCAACCCCTGTTTCGCGATTACGCTAGCGGTTGCCTCATCATCTACCAAAAGCGGTTTCTTAAGTCCATATTCCTCTTCAAAACGCTTCGCTTCTTCATTGGTGGAAGCCGCCTTGATCTTACCAAAGTCTCTGGCATCCTGAACCAATTCCTCTCTTCCCCAAAATGGTTCCGAGAAAGCACCTCTTGAAACAAAAGGAATCCTTGCTGTAGTGTTAAGTCCTACAGTACTCTCAGTTGCTGGTACATACTCTTCAATTTTCATATGCAATTCCCCTTTTTAAACCCTATTACACTTTTTGTACAAACATTTACACAAAACAGTAACTACTTATTAAGTACGCTCTTTAACTCATCCATAAAGGTATTGATATCTTTAAACTCACGATACACAGAAGCAAAACGAACATAGGCTACAGCGTCTAAATTCTTTAACTTATCCATGACAATCTCCCCTATTAGATTGCTGGGAACTTCTTTATCCTCGTAATTAAAAATCTCTGTTTCCACCTCATCAACAAGCTGCGAAATCTGAATGGCACTGACTGGTCGTTTATGACAGGCACGAAGTACCCCTGCTTCTATCTTAGAACGTTCATAGGCCTCCCTATTGTTGTCCTTCTTGATAATGATCAGCGGTATTGTCTCAATCTTCTCATAAGTCGTAAATCTCTTGCCACACTCATCACATACACGCCTTCTACGGATAGAATTGTTATCTTCTGCAGGTCGTGAATCGATCACGCGTGTGTTCTCATGGTTACAAAATGGACACTTCATCTGTCTCTCCCCCTTCACCCAGAATCCGAATCGCATTTCTTGATTCGATGGCGCGCGAAACAATTTTTCGTTACCTAAAAATCATTATAAAGCACGTTTTTTTTCATGTCAACCGCAATCCACAAGGATAATATCCGACCCGATCTGGCGAATCTGCTGAAAGCCGATCACATACTCCGATTCCCCTGTAAGCACATGCATAAACCGTGCTTTTGAACCAACAAAAAGCTTTGCAATACA
The DNA here is from genome assembly GCA_045628865.1 of Lachnospiraceae bacterium. Classification (GTDB taxonomy): domain Bacteria; phylum Bacillota; class Clostridia; order Lachnospirales; family Lachnospiraceae; genus JAZQQB01. The sequence continues at coordinate 6,824 of JAZQQB010000041.1, forward strand.
GCCACAATCATCCAATTCTAAGTCCAAAACATGCCCTAATCTTGCACAGTTTCTGCAGTTGATCACCTCTTTACATTTCAGTTCTGAAAAAAGCATTTTTTCACCTTCCTTTGATACATAAAAAATATATTTTCGGACATTCTAAATCTAAATCATTCGTAACTATAAAGTACCTTCTTAGTTACGATCATTCCTATTTACAAAATACCAACTGTTCATTCTGGAGGCACATTATGATTGGAAAAGTTGAAATCTGCGGTGTAAACACCGCAAAGCTTCCCCTCCTTGATGGGGTTCAAAAAGATCTGCTTTTTCAAAAGATCAAGGAAGGAGATCAACTTGCCAAAGAGAAATACATCGAAGGTAATCTTCGCCTCGTTTTAAGCATTATAAGGCGATTTCCTGGATGTAATGAAAACGCCGATGACCTGTTTCAGATTGGCTGTATCGGTCTGATCAAAGCCATCAACAATTTTAATCCGGATCTCAATGTAAAATTTAGTACCTATGCTGTACCCATGATCATAGGCGAGATCCGGCGACACTTACGTGATAACAATATGATTCGAGCAAGCCGTTCCCTTAAGGATACCGCCTACAAGGCAATTGTCGCCAAAGAGGAATACACCAAAAAGTATCAAAAGGATCCCACTATGGAAGAGATAGCTTCCGAGATTGGTCTCACCAAAGCCGAGGTTTTATATGCCCTAGACGCCATTCAGTCTCCCATGAGTCTATACGAACCCGTCTACACTGATAACGGCGATACCCTTTGTGTCTGCGACCAGGTCAGTGACAAAAAGAACCGCGAAGAAAACTGGATTGAACAGATTTCCCTTTCCATTGCCCTAAAAAAACTGCCCGAACGTGAAAAGGAAATCATCACCCTTCGATTCTATGAGGGCAAAACCCAGATGGAAGTTGCCAAAATGATCGGCATCTCCCAGGCGCAGGTATCCCGATTGGAAAAAAATGCCCTTCGCTCTATGAAAAACTATTTAACCGCATAAACTAGCTTGCGATCTCTCTTTTCAATCTGCGCATGATCTTTTTTTCCAGTCTGGAAATATAAGACTGGGATATTCCCAAAAGATCCGCCACCTCCTTTTGCGTCATCTCCTCCCCACATACTGAGGTAAGGCCAAAGCGCAGATTGATAATGGTTCGCTCCCTATCATTTAGTTTTTTCATGGCATTTTTCAGCTGTTTACGTTCTACCTCCTCCTCAAGATTTCTATAAATGACATCCTCGTCCGTTCCAAGGATATCCGATAAAAGAAGTTCATTTCCATCCCAGTCCACATTCAAAGGCTCATCAATGGAAACCTCTAGCTTTGTTTTTGTATTTTTTCTAAGATACATTAAGATCTCATTTTCAATGCATCTTGACGCATAGGTTGCCAACTTGATCTTTTTATCCAGATTGAAGGTATTGATGGCCTTGATCAGTCCAATAGTACCAATCGAAATCAGATCATCCACCAAAACACCTGTATTATCAAACTTTTTCGCAATATAGACCACCAGGCGAAGATTGTGTTCAATCAGCTTTTCTCTTGCCTGCTCATAGCTTTCTTCATTTCCCATCTGAATCAGTAATTCTTTTTCCTCTAAAGCACTTAAAGGCGCAGGTAACACCTCCGAACTTCCTATATAAAAAATATCCTGACTTGATTCCCAATCATTCTTTTTTGACCATATATAATATGTATTGTTTCGATAATTTGCCACTTGCATTTTAAAACCCTCCATCTATCCTTCCAATTTGTTTTTGCTTATCCCTTGTATCCATCTTTTTAAACCACTTCTCTGGCATGCATTGTAACAAGCATCCAGATCCTGAAAATCGGGAAGAATCGCTGCATAACCTTTTTTTGACAAACTGTTTTCATACACACCAACATATACATTTGCATAGTGCTTTGTCATGCCATTTCCATTTACCGTCAGTTTTTCCACAACATACCCATAAAGCATTCCTTGTGGATTTCCCATGGTCTGGTAAGCTATGGGGAATGCGTTTTTCAAAAATAATTTTTTAGGAAGTTTTCCCTGCTCCACTATCACAACCGGCAACGGAACCGATGATATGGTTTCATTTACAGCCCTTAAAAGATTTCCGCTATCCATCAGCGCACGCAGGGATACTTCTATCCCATCCTGAAAAAGACTGATCTGATAAAACCTCTGTTTTTTACGTACCATCAGCAAACGACATATTTTTAAAGTTACACGATACAATAAATATGTTGCCAATACTGCGCTTATAACACCTACTCGCATGATTTTTCTTTCTATCATCACATTTAACACACTTCCAAAGCAGAATGAGAAAAAGATCATCGCTCCACACATTTCCAGTTTTTTTTGATATGTAACCCATGGAAAACCCATACCCACTAGAATCATTCCACTTACAAATGCTATCATAGTCAACTTTGTGAAAACTTCCATGCCAGGAAGCATCAACATACCCAAAGAAAGTATTGCATCCAAACTACTCACAAACAGCTTCCTTTTTAGCGTGGCAGAACTAAAAAAAAGCTGTTCGATCAATGAAAGCATGATCAAGTTCATCACTATCTGATAAATCAAAAACCACTCCGCGCAAATGGTATACGTCATTCCTCCCTTATAAGACCTCCTTGCCTTTCTTTTCATGTAACATTATAGCAGTCCATACCTGACTATTTTGTCGAACCTTGTAGTATTGCCCCAACAATTTTGCCCTCATGACATCTTCCTCTACCAAAGGGTGTTTATCCCCCCAGAAGGACTTCTATAATATTAGAGATTGTCTTTTGACACCTAATCCTATCAAATAACAAAAGGGACATCCTTTCGGATGTCCCTTTAACATTTCGCATCAATTACTATTTCTTTAAAAAATCAGGAATCTTTAATGTACGTTCTTCTACGTTACTTCTGATTTCACCTGGTTTCTGGATACCTGAAACTGGCTTTACAGCTGGCTGTGGAGCCACTGGCTGTACTGGCTGTGATGTAAATGCCGGATTAACCGGTTTCGCCTTTAAACTTGGATTGATCACACCAAAGTTAGGCATTTGAGCTGCCTGAGCCTGATTCTGGCTATCTAAACCTGTTGCAATAACAGTGATGGTACACTGATCCTGCTGGTTAGCATCATACATTGCACCAAAGATGATATTAACATCATCACCTGTTAATTCACGAACATAATCAGCTGCATCAGCTGCATCATAAATTGTGATATCACCTGAAACATTGATGATCACATCTGTTGCACCAGAAATTGTTGTATCAAGCAATGGACTCTCTACTGCCATCTTAACAGCTTCCTGTGCCTTATCATCGCCACGTCCTACACCGATACCGATGTGAGCAACACCCTTGTCCTTCATTACTGTCTGAACATCAGCAAAGTCAAGGTTGATAACAGCTGGAACATTGATCAGGTCAGTGATACCCTGAACAGCCTGCTGCAATACTTCATCAGCCTTCTTCAATGCATCTGGCATTGTTGTACGACGATCTACAATCTCTAAAAGTTTGTCATTAGGAATGACAATCAATGTATCTACACTATTCTTTAATTTCTCAATACCAAGAATCGCATTTGTCATTCTTGTCTTTGCTTCAAAGCGGAAAGGCTTTGTCACAACACCAACGGTAAGAATTCCCATTTCTTTCGCAAGCTTCGCAACTACAGGTGCAGCACCAGTACCTGTACCACCGCCCATACCGCAGGTTACAAATACCATATCGCAACCTTTGATGGAATTAGCGATATCTTCTGCACTTTCTTCTGCAGCTTTCTCACCGATTTCAGGCTTAGCACCAGCACCAAGACCCTTTGTGAGCTTCTCACCAATCTGTAATAAAGTAGGTGCGTTACAAAGCTGTAAAGCCTGTTTATCAGTATTCACACCAATAAATTCTACCCCTTCAATACCCTCATCTACCATTCTATTAACAGCGTTATTTCCTGCACCACCAACACCAACAACAATAATCTTAGCTGCAGATTCCGCATCATTACTAATTATCTCTAACACAGTAGCTCCTCCTTCACAATCCCTTTACTCCCGTATATCTTATCATATAATTTTTTCAAAGATTTATCAACAATTATTTTCTAAAATCGTACATTTTTTTACGGTAAAATCGTATTGTTCTTTCCCCTCTTTTACTCATGTTCTTCTCCCCCTTCATTTAGCTCTTCCTCTTGATTCACAACGGTTTCCACGGTATTTTCCTCATCAGATTTAAAGGTAATAGATGAGGTTTTTTCCATGTTTAAGACTCCTGATTGTCCTTCTAGTACAGGTAAGATTTCCTGTAGGATGGAACACTTCTCATCAAGCACTGAAAGATCCCCCATTTTTGCTCTAATGTCCCCAAAACTGATTGTCACAGCATTGTTTACATCAAAATAAAGCTTGTCTGCCATCAAAGAATATTTTTCCAGAGTCTGGGTCAGGGTCAAGATTGTCTTAAAAATTTCTTTATCCTCAATTGGCAGATAATCATCCAACACAATATAAGATAATTTCAATCCTGTCACCTGCGGAATGCCGATGGTTTTTACCTTAGAGCTCTCCACCACCATTCCGTCTTTATCAAAATAGAAATATGTACCCAAATATTCCACATAACCTGCCAATGCCTTCTCATAAACATGAATACGGATAGTATTCTTGTCAATGATGGTAACATCATAAGTCTGAACAAAAGGAACATTCTCTACTTTTTTATTTTTATAGATCAAGGACAGATACAGGGAATTGTGCCCAAATCTGCCTGACATGACCATATCCTTGATTTCATCATTGGTATAGTGGACATTTCCCTCCACATAAACCGTCTTTACTTCATATTCCTTCATGATATAAAGGAAAACACCAAGAAGCAGAAGCAAAAATGCGATCACCGAAATCAAAATGATCCAAAATTTTTTACCGAATCTTTTCATTTGATTTTATCCTGCTAACCTATCCTGTTTTAATCGAATTTCACGAGATACACTTAAGACCAATCCCATCTCGATGAGTAAAAACAGCACCGAAGATCCACCATAACTGATAAATGGCAAAGAAATACCAGTATTGGGAATAGTATTGGTCACAACGGCAATATTCAAGATCACCTGGATCCCAATATGAGCCATAACCCCTACCACAATCATGGAACCATACAGATCTTCTGCATTAATGGCAATCACGATACATCTCCAGATCAAGATCACAAACAGAAGAATTACGGAAATAGCACCAAAAAGTCCCAACTCCTCACAGATAATGGAAAAAATCATATCATTCTGGGCTTCTGGAATAAATCCAAGCTTCTGCATACTTGCTCCGAGTCCTTTTCCAAAAAATCCGCCAGAACCAACCGCATACAGCGCCTGTAAAGTCTGGAAAGATTTATTATCCGCGTACGCCTCAGGATTCTTCCATGCCATGATACGAGCGGAACGGAAGGAATCAAACCATCCCCAGTTCAAGATCCCAACCACAAGTAAAAGTACAAGTCCTAAGCCTGCCAAAGTTACTACTGCATAGGTCTTGTAATTACTGCTTGCAACAAACATCATCAAATATGCAATACCTGCCACGATCACAGCGGAACTTAAGTTATTACTGATTACATAGATCAACCCCGATAAAAACAATACCGAAGCGCTTACCATTATAATAAATTTTTTGGTATCCACCTGATCCTTTAAAAAAGAGATCATTTCTGCCAAAAATAGGATCATACCAAGTTTTGCAACCTCAGCCGGCTGAATATTAAATCCACCAAAAAGAGGAATCCATCTGGTAGCACCCTTTACAGTCACACCAACAACTGTCAATGCCAAAACCAAAACCACTGAAACAATATAAGCGAACACACCAAATCTTTTCCATTTTCGATAATCCCAGATTGCAAAAAAGGTCATTGCTCCAATACCAACGATAACCGCATAAACCTGTCTTTTCAAAAAATACATGGAATCATGGAAATCAATCTGTGCTATGTATGAACTGGATGAATAGATCATTACCATCCCAAAGACCAACAAAAATAAGACTACAAACAAAAGACCAAAATCAAAATATCTGGCTTCTTTTGTAATTCGAATTCTAGATAAAAAACTTTTATTTGCCATGAAACCCTCTTTACCTTCCCCTGTTACTTCACTACTCTTTTAATCAGTATACCCCTTTTTAGCCAAATACGGAAGAATATTTTCATATAACTGGCGAATGATAGGGGCAGCAATCATTCCTCCATAATAAGTTCCTTTTGGTGCATTTACAATCGCAATTGCGATAACCTTTGGATCATCTGCCGGGGCAAACCCTAAAAAGGATGAAATGTAGATTCCATTTCCTCTTGGGATTGTCTGGCTTGTAGCTGTTTTACCACCAACCCGAAAGCCCTCTACTGCTCCATTGCTCCCTCCACCATTTGCCACAACCTGCTCCAAGATCATTCTCAATTTTTCAGAATTCTCTGAAGAGATCAAGCCGGTTTGCACGGGATATTCAAAAATTTCTATTATTTCACCATCCTGGTCTAGTACCTTTTTTGCCAAATGCGGTACCACCCTGCTTCCATCATTGATCAGTGCTGCAGCTGTTGTAAGAAGCTGAATTGGTGTAATCTGAAAAGACTGTCCAAAGGATACGGTTGCCAACTCCACCGGTCCTATATTTTCTTTTTTATGCATAATAGTTCTTGCTTCACCAGGAAGATCAATCCCTGTTTTATCCAAAAGTCCAAATTTTTCAAAATAAGAAAAAAAACGATCTACTCCTAATGACAATCCAATTGTAATATACGCTGGATTGCAGGAATTCATGGTTGCCGTAATAAGATTCTGTGAGCCATGTCCCTGAGTCTTGGCACAGCGGATTCTTCGATCCTCTACCACGATATAGCCCGGACAGTAAAATGGCGTATCTAATGATACCACCCCTGCCTCTAAAGCTGCTGAGCAGGTTATGATCTTAAAAGCAGATCCAGGTTCATAGGTATCGTTAATGCAACCATTTCGCCACATGGCATTATAAGCTTCGTTTTTTTCTTTTTCAGATGATCCTTCCAAAGCAGCATATGCATCGATTAACTGATATGGTTCATTTAGATTAAATTCCGGCACATTTACCATTGCCAGTATTTCTCCTGTTTCCACCTGCATCACCAGAATGGAAACACTTTTTGCCTCCTTTTGCAAAAGTGCAGCCTCCGCCAATTGTGTCGCATACAACTGAATATTGGCATCTAAGGTAATCATCAGATCATTCCCTTTTTCAGGCTCTATTCTTTTCTCAGAGGAAGAATCTAATTCAATTCCCTTTGCATCTGTCACTGTTAATATCTGTCCATTCTTTCCATGCAGATAAGAATCATACACACTTTCTAAGCCAATGATTCCCTGATTATCTGCACCGGTAAAGCCCAAAACCTTGCTGGCTAATGTCTCATATGGGTAAAATCTTTTATAGTCTTCATCCACCTTCACCCCATCAAGATGAAGGGCTCTGATCTCATCTCCCAACGCTTTATCAACATTACTCTTTATTTTCTCAATAGAAGTATATTTCCCTATTTTTTGTGCAATGGTTTTTTCATCCATGGAAAGAATCCTGGATAATTCCTGCACAACTCTTTCAGGCTCTTTGATCTGATTATGGATCACCGAGATTGTGCATACTGCCTTATTATCTGCAAGTATCACTCCATTTCTATCGATGATCCGGCCTCTGGCTGCCTTAATCGGGCGTTCTCTTTCCTGAATACTCTGAGCCTTTTTAGAAAGATACTCTGACTGCCCAATGATCACATAACCCGAACGCACCATCAAAAGCAAAAGTGCCATAATGCACATTCCACCGAGAAAAACAATTCTTCTTTGAAATGACAAAGGCAAACGACTCATAAAACCTCCGAATAAACTATTCTTCGTTTCTATCATCATATGCCTTTTGTGTCTGTCCTTATTCCTGTTCAGCTGCCTCTGCTCCTTCTGGATGGGATGCATTCTCATCCTCCGAAGGTGTCCCTTCCTCGCTTCCTTCCACTGGTTCTTCTTTAGGGAGTGAAGTCTGTGGAATATAAATGCCAAGAGCATCCAGTTCTTCCTGTTCTTTTTCAGATAATTCCTCTGTCATATAGATACCAAGATACGGTAGCACCTCTGTCAAAACATCCCGACAAATAAAGGTAGCATATTTAGTTGCATTATCCTGATACTCAACGTTTGGTCTATCTACTACTACATAAATACAAATCTGAGGATCATCTACCGGAGCAAATCCCATAAAGGATACAACATAATTAGTCTTATCTCGGATACCGTTCTGTACAGTTTCCGCTGTACCTGTTTTTCCACCAATAATATAGCCTGCCGGTCTGGCATTTTTACCAGTACCATTTAATACAACACCTTCACAGTACTGACGGATCAATGCGGAAGTATCTTCTGAAATAGTCTGTCGCAAAATTCTTGGAGCAATGTTTTCAACAACCGCCCCACTTTCTGTTGTGATGCTGCTTACCATATGTGGCTCATAGTAATATCCACCATTTACCAGTGAATTAAATGCTGAAATAGTCTGAATCATAGTTACATTAAAGCCCTGTCCAAAGCTTGATGTAGCAAGCTCCATCGGTCCCATGGTATTTTCATTAAACACCAAAGAGGCAGTTCTTGCTTCACCAGCAAGATCGATATTCGTCTTCAAACCAAAACCATAGGTTCTAAAATATTTAAGATAATTTTGCTTTCCTGTAACCGCAGCAATCTGCATCAAGGCAACGTTACATGATTTTTCAACAGCCTGCTGCACTGTTAACGTTCCATCACCATATCGGTTATGACAGCCGATTGGCTTTGTTCCAGTAGCAACAACCAGAGAACCAAAACAGTCATAAGTCTCATTTCCCGTAATCGCACCACAATCAATGGCCGCAGCCACAGTAAATGGCTTTGCAACAGAACCCGGTTCATAGGAATCGGAAATACAGAAATTTCTCCACAACTGATTCAATGTAGCATAATAAGTATTGTCATCTTTCATTGCCTGGATCTGTTCTTCTGTATAATACGCGCTGATGTTGTATGGATCATTCAAGTCATAATTCGGATAACTGGCCATTGCCAGAATATTTCCAGTGTTACACTCCATGATCACACAGCCAATGTTATAAGCACCAAGACCCTCTCGATATTCATTCTGATGTTCTTCATTAAACTGATACAGGTATTTTTCTACGATGCTCTGAATATTCATATCAAGAGTGGTTTTGATGGTATACCCGTCTACAGCAGCGATCGTAGTTCTCTCCAATGCTGAATCATCATTCAAATACCCATACTCTCTACCGTCACTGCCACTCAATGTATCGTTATAATACTCTTCTAATCCATAGGTTCCCTCTTTGTCGTTATTGGTAAAACCAATAGCATCACAAGCTAATGTTCCATATGGATAGGTTCTTACATACTGATCCTCAAACCATATACCGCAGATCACATCTTCGCCTTCTTCCTGCAAAGCAATAAACTGCGAAATTTCATCATAGGAACATTCCTTTTTTAAAATCCTGTATCTTGAATTCGGATACTCTGCCATATAATTGACAATCCCTGCTCTATCTACGCCAAAACAATTCGCTAGCGCATTTAAAGTAGGCTCAACGCATTCCTCATTTCGTTTCAGTTCAACTGTATCTAAGATCACATTATACACCTTATCAGAAGTTGCAAGGATTGTTCCATTTTTATCAACAATATCGCCCCTCTTATAAGGTATGGTGGAACTTGAATAATACTGCTGTGACAAAATCTTACGTGTATAGGCATCTCCATCCTCTTTTACAATCTTGTATAATCGAAATCCCAAAACAACAAAACAAAACAGGAAAATCATTAATAGAACAAATAGCTTTTTCTGCATATAATTCGAAAATTTCTCTGTTCCTTGAAATGATTTCACTGTTTTTGTATGAGATAGTCTTTTCCGACCAGTATTCTTTTGCTCGTTTGTATCATCATGCGAGCGCAAAGGCCTGCCAACACTCGCTTTTCTGCGTATGCCCATTCCGCTTTGCCCGCTTAATCTTCTTTGCGCGCTAGTTTTCTTTCGTTCACTAGCCCTCTTTCCCTCGCCAACACGTTTTCCCCTTGTTACAGCTGGCCTTCTGTTTTTTGTGGCATTTCTGCCACCACCCTTATACTCTCTAACCAATGCTAATTATCCACCCTATTCATGTAAATCTGATGACTGAATCACATAGTCATAACCCTCTCCAGAATATGTATAAACTTGTCCATCATGCGCATAAACCATTCCTAACTCCTCTGTTGCTATACGCTTGATTTCGTCTAAATCTATTCCAGCTTCAATTCGATTATACTCCTCATCATTAGCCATTTTCAAGTTATTCAGTTCACTTTCCAGGCTTGAAATTGTTTTGACAGAGGATGTGAGTTCAGCTCTTAACTGGATCAAATGGATCAGTCCATAGGATGAAACCACCATTACTACTGCCAAGAAAAGAACATATGCCAAATTCATATGACTTGCTCGTTCTCTGTTTTTCTTTGTGCGTAAGCTAAGCTTTTTCTTAGGCTCCTTTTCCATCTCATGAACAACATCAAAATCTCTGACAGCTGTTCCTTCAATGTACGCAGCACTCTTTAAATAGCCCGGTTTTCTATAATTCTTTTTTCTATAATCTGTTCTATTTGTCATATTTCTTCCTCATTCCTCTATCGGATTTCTTAATTTCGGTTGTTTCCTGATACTCTGCGATTCGCCTGTTTCCTTTTTCCTTCCCACCTTGCTGCTTTCTCTAATATTCAGCTCCAAAGCTATTTTGAAGCTTTTTCAAAGACTCTAAGCTTGGCACTTTTTGATCTGGAATTTACTTCCAATTCTTCCTCTGATGGAAGGATTGGCTTTCTGGAAATCACTGTTCCCTTGGAAACCTGTCCACATACACAAACTGGAAAGCTAGATGGACATGTACAAGGATTCTCTGCCTTTTTAAATGCCGACTTTACTATTCGATCCTCCAGCGAATGGAAGGTAATGATACATAATCTTCCACCTGGATTCAACAGATCGATCAGCATTTCAAGGGAATCTCTTAATACTTCTAACTCTCTATTGCACTCAATTCGGATCGCCTGGTAGGTTCTCTTACTTGGATGACCACCAGTTGCTCGCATTTTTGCAGGGATTGCAGCCTTGATAATTTCGTTTAGCTGTCCTGTTGTTTCAATCGGTGCATTTTGTCTCTCTATCACAATGTGCTTTGCGATGTTCTTCGCAAATTTATCTTCTCCATAATCTCTGATGATACGAAACAGATCCATTTCAGAATAATCGTTTACAATATCTCTTGCTGTAAGACTCTGTCTGCGGTCCATTCTCATATCAAGCGGTGTATCAAATCGATAGGAAAAACCTCTTTCTTCTGTATCTAACTGATAAGAAGAAACACCAAGATCTAATACGATTCCATCTACACCAGTCACACCCTCATTTTGAAGTACTTCCTTCATATTGCAGTAGTTACTTCTGATCAATGTGATCTTATCTTTAAATTCCTCTAATCTTTTTCCTGCAGCCGAAATTGCTGCTTCATCCTGATCTATTCCATAGAAGTGTCCATTCTCACCAAGCTGCTTTACAACCTCATAAGCATGTCCACCACCGCCAAGAGTACCATCCACATAGATGCCATCTGGCTTTACATTTACATTTTCAACTGTTTCCTCTAACAAAACGGATATGTGTTTAAATGACATCTCTTTATCCTCTCCCTGGGTTCTGCATTTCTAATTCTAGGCATTGGTTTCTTTGCGTTGATTCCTTGGTTTTTAAAAATTCATCTTTGGTATCTTTTTTAAATCAGAAGTCCCATGCTTGCCATCTGTGCTTCGATTGCATCCATGTCATCTTCCTTAGCTTCCACTTCTTCCCACTTCTCTTTGCTCCAGATTTCAATGTGTGTTCCCACACCGACTAAAAGTACATCCTTCTCAATCTTAGCAAATTCTCGTAGCATAGCTGGAAGCAGGATTCTTCCCTGTTTATCAACTTCAACGTCTGTAGCGCCAGCCATAAAATAACGTACAAACTGTCTGGCATTTTTATCTAATAAAGGTAATTCTTTCAGCTTTGTTTCAAACGCATTCCACTCAGTGTAATCATAGACAAATAGACAGCCATCCAATCCCTTCGTTACCACAAATGTTTCTCCTAACATCTCTCGGTATTTAGAAGGGATAATCAGTCTGCCTTTTGGGTCGATCGTATGTGCATACGTGCCCTTGAACATGATCATCACCTCGCTTACTTTGTTACGATTCCATTTGTGAATATGGTTTCTTCACATCTGTGAATTGTAATCTTCCATTTCCTTTGAAAAAGGTTAGCGTAATGCGTTTTTAGATTCAGTGGTGTCTGCCACGAAAGGTTGAAATAGATCCAAAGCAAATCATTCATGAGTAGCTAATTCATAAATTGATGCATTTTAGTAGTTTGATCAGAACCACAAATCCATCCACTTTGTACCACTTTCATCCACTTTTCACCACTTCTATGTATATTTTAACCCACTTTTATATGTTTGACAAGACAAAAAACGTTCTTCTGCTTCATCCTGTTCAACGAAAAAAACCGTACAATCCCTTATATTTCAAGGGTTTGCACGGTTTTTCATATTTTCAAAAAATTTTTTTATAAAAAGTGGGGGCATAGTGGAGGCAAATCCCATTTTTTTCATGAAAGTGGTGGGGGATGGTGGAAATTCTTATCCCTCCACTTTCGCATAAGCTCTGGATTGCTTCGCAATCCACCAAGGACATTCGGAATCCGGCCTTTGGCCTTCTTCCTCATGTTCTTGGTCGTCAAATAGAAAAAGACACAGAGGAAAAGCCTAAAGGCCTTTCCCTGTGTCTTTTTCTATTTGACTCGCTTATGCTACACGTTGAACCTGAATAAGATAACATCGCCATCTTTGACAACGTAATCTTTTCCTTCCATTCCAACGATACCTTTTTCTTTTGCTGCTGCTAAAGAACCATTATCTAAAAGATCCTGGTAGTTAACAACTTCAGCTTTGATAAATCCTCGTTCAAAGTCTGTATGTATCTTTCCAGCTGCCTGTGGAGCTTTGGTACCCTTCTTGATAGTCCAGGCACGACACTCATCTTCACCTGCAGTTAAGAATGAGATCAAGCCAAGTAAGTCATAGCTTGCTGCAACTAATTTATCAAGACCTGAAGATTCAACACCTAGGTCTGCTAAGAACATTGCCTTGTCTTCATCATCCATTTCAGATAATTCCTCTTCCAAACGAGCAGAAACAACAAAACACTGTGATCCTTCACCGGCAGCTAACTCTCTAACCTGACCTACATACTGGTTAGAAGCGCCATCATCTGCAAGATCATCCTCTGCAACGTTTGCTGCATAGATTGTCTGCTTTGCTGTTAATAAATTGTATTCATTAAATGCTTTGATCAGCTCTTCATCTTCTGGAACTTCAAATGTACGAGCCATCTTTCCAGCTTCTAAATGAGCCTTTAAGGCTTCTAATAATGTCTGTTCCTTTGCCAAAGCCTTATCCATTCTTGCACCCTTGATAACTTTAGCAAGTCTTCTCTCTAAGATTTCAATATCAGAAAAGATCAACTCAAAATTGATTGTTTCAATATCTCTTGTCGGGTTGATGTTTCCATCTACATGAATAACATTGGTATCTTCAAAGCAACGAACTACATGAACGATTGCATCTACCTCACGAATATTAGCCAAAAACTGATTTCCAAGACCTTCACCCTTAGAAGCTCCCTTTACAAGACCTGCAATATCTACGAATTCGATCACTGCTGGAGTAACCTTTTTTGTATTGTACATCTGTCCTAAAAGTTCAATACGCTTATCTGGAACTGTTACAACACCAACGTTAGGATCGATTGTAGCAAAAGGATAGTTTGCAGCAAGTGCACCAGCCTTTGTAAGTGAGTTAAATAATGTAGATTTTCCTACGTTAGGAAGTCCAACGATACCAAGTTTCATAATATATATACCTCCGAATTATATTTAAGAATAAATAAGAAATTCGAAGAATTTCCTATTTTAAAAAAATGCCCTAATACAGCAATCTATAGATTACCATATTAGGGCAGATTTGTACAGTATTAACTGGATGCTTTTGCCTTCCCTTACTATGTTAAGTCATTACAAAAACACCACCACCCGCTTAATCATATTTATTACCTAAAACGATTAGGGTGTCAAAGTATGTGCCGCATTTCCTTTAAAAACGCATGAAGCTTTCTCTCATTATCAACTGCCTTCTTCCCGCGTTCATCACAAAGTGCTACTTCATGCTTCATATTTGGGAGACTCTTTTTCAAAAGCTTGATACATTTACCATTGTCTCCGCCTCCGCTAAAGGTAAAAACTGCAGAAACTTTATCAGCCACTTCTTTAACTGCAAGCACTGTATTGATTGGAGATGCACATTTAGATGCCCAAATTGGTGTTCCAATGATAATCTCATCATACATACTTACATCTGATGGCATTCCATTGATCTTTGGGCAAATCCCAAAAGTTGCCTGCCTTCCACCCTCCATCATCTGCTTGAATTTTGTAGTCGGTAATGGTTCCACAAAGGAAACCTCATGTAGATCTGCCTGCAATTTATCTGCAATCACCTTCGCTGCCTTCTTGGTATTTCCTGATAAAGAATAAAAAATCACCGCTCGTTTCATACAAGTCCTCCTCATTCTCACAATATGTTTATCTCAATTCAAATGTCGGGCTTATTTTAGTCTCTCGCCTACTTTTCCAACCATATATTCAAAAAGCCTTGTATGGTCGGAATAAATCCGGTAAAATCAATCATTTATCTTTCTTTTTTCCGACCAATTCTAAATAATGTTGTTCGTTGGTCGGAATTCTTCGTTAAAATCATTAAAAGAAGCTCTTTTTCTTCCGACCAATACTACTTTTATTTGGAATTAGTCGGAAACAAGAATTCCTAAGGTCTTAAAATACCTTTTTCACCACGAAATCTGCCAAAACCGACCGCGAATTGTAGGCGTGGCAAGTGGAAGAAGGCTATTTCTAGCCTTCTTTCTTTTGAAACTCGTTACAATATGCCTTCATTTCCTGAACAGCCTTTGTAATATCATTTTTAAATATAGCAGAACCAGCAACAATTACATTAGCTCCTGCCTCTAAAACATTATCAATAGTCTCCATTGTGATACCGCCATCTACTTCGATATCCAATTCAAGTCCCATATTGTCAGCGATCTTACGAATCATACGAACCTTGTCCGTACATTTCTCCAAATATTTCTGACCACCAAAACCCGGCTGAACTGTCATGATCAACACCATATCCAACTGATCCAAGTAAGGAACGAGCTTGTCAATACTTGTACCAGGATTGATAGCCATACCAGCCTTCATGCCATGTGCACGAATCATCTGGATCGCATTTCCAGGATTGGCTAGAGTTTCATAATGAACAGTAAGCATATCTGCACCAAATCTTGCAAAATCAGGAATATAACGTTCCGGGTTTTCAATCATCAGATGCACATCCAGAGTTTTATCTGTAACCGAACGAACTGCTTGTAACACTGGCATACCAAAAGAGATCGACGGAACAAACATACCATCCATTACATCAAAATGAATGTAATCCGCCCCAGCTAGATCCGCTTCACGAATCTGCTCTCCCAACTTTGTAAAATCTGCCGCTAAAATAGATGGAGACAATAGATACATGACTAATACTTCCTCTTTTCTTTTTCTTTTAATTCCTGATAAAACAGGCAATAGTTTTCATATCTGATGCGATTGATCAGCCCGTCTGAAACCGCATCCTTCACGCTGCAGTCAGGCTCGTGAATATGTGCACAGCCCTGAAATCTGCAGGTATCAAGATATTCCTCAAATTCAGGATAATAAAGCTGAAGATCCTTCGCTTCTATATCCTCAATCAAAAGTGAGCTAAACCCCGGCGTATCCATAATATACGCACCATGATCTAAAGTTAAAATTTCTGAATGTCTAGTGGTATGTTTTCCTCTTTCAATCTTTTCACTGATGCTGCCAGTCTCCATAAATGCATCTGGAACCAGGATATTCACCAATGAAGATTTCCCTACCCCACTTGGTCCTGCAACGGTTGTTGTCTTCCCTGAAAGCATCTGCTTTAGTTCTTCAACACCCACCCCTTCCTTTGCAGAAGTAAAGTGAACGGTATTTCCACTATTTTGATAGATTTCCAAAAGCTTATTAACAGCCTCATCATCCCCTTCATCCTGCTTATTAAAACAAATGATGCAAGGGATTGACTGTTTTTCCATGGAAATCAGAAAACGATCCAACAAATTGTAATTCGGCTCCGGCTTCGCCACTGCAAAAATAACGAGCGCCTGATCGATATTCGCCACTG
The DNA here is from genome assembly GCA_045628865.1 of Lachnospiraceae bacterium. Taxonomy (GTDB): domain Bacteria; phylum Bacillota; class Clostridia; order Lachnospirales; family Lachnospiraceae; genus JAZQQB01. The sequence continues at coordinate 23,291 of JAZQQB010000041.1, forward strand.
CCGGACGAATCAACGCATTTTTTCTAGGTAATATCTCGTCAATATTGCCTAACTTTTCATCTTCACTCAAAATGCTGATGGTTACGTTATCACCAACCAAAGGTTTGATTCCGTCTTTACGAAAAATGCCTTTTGCCTTGCATTCATAGATTCCTTGATTGGCCACATGAACATAGTAAAAACCAGCAATTCCTTTAATGATCTTTCCCGTCATAGACAATTATTCCTCAGTAAAATAAACAGTTCTTTCTTCTGTTCGGGTTTCTGTTCCACCTGGTGTAGTCACCTGGGCCCCCGTTTCTGGATCTGTTGTAGTCACGCTGGCAGCTGAAACTGTATACTGTAAATAAACAGTACCATATGCAGAAGAAATGCCTCTGATATTAACAGCAAGTGGGAAAGTCATACTGGATGTTTTCCATAACTGAACACCATCTGCAGTTACAACCGATACCACAACTTCTGAACCATATACATAATCTGCAGAAGTAGGAGCCTTAATCTCACCAACATACTGGTAAGAGCCACCTCCAGCATTTACTGCGCCAATGGTTGGATCCGGGCCAATACTCTGCTGTAAGTCTACACCAGTTCCCTTTTTCACATCAGTATCTGGAAGATAACTCTGATGACAGATCACCCCATCCGGATACTCGTTTGAATAAGTAGATACTACACTGTTAACACTATAACCATGCTCTACCAAAGTGCTTCTAGCCTGATCAACTGTCATACCTACCACATTTGGCATCTTATCAAAAACTTCTTCTTCTCCAAGACTTACTGTCAATGTAATCTCGGTTCCTCTTGCAACCTTTGTATCTGCTTCTGGAGACTGAGAAATAATGTTATTTTTGGATACCTCTGTTGAATATGCTTCCACAGTTGTAACCTTAAATCCCTGTTTCTTTAAGGTTGAACTAGCCTCTGCCAAAGAAACACCAAGGACTGATGGGACCTTCACACCATCTACTCCTGCACTGATTTTTAAAGTAATAGTAGAATTCTTCTTTACAGATTCCCCTTCTTCTTTGTCTGCTGAAATAACAAGGTTTTCAGGTACAGTGGAAGAATCTTCAAAGGACTTATTCACCTTTAATCCTTGCGATGTCAGTTCTGTTTCTACCTCTTGATAATCTCTTCCAACCATCTTTGGAAGAGTTACTGTTTCTGTAGCATACTCCTCATTACCAGTGCCGCCAAAAATACCAATGGTTTTTCCAACTAAGATCAACACCACAATACCGATCACAACAGCAAGACCAATGGTGATTCCTGTCATAATCTTATCCGAACTGCTTGCGTTTGATTTTTGGGAATTCTTATTGTTCTTATTTTTGCCCTCTAAAGTTTTTTCTGAAGCCGTTTTCTTTACTGGTCGTTCTGTTTCCTTTGGGATAACAGAAGTTTTAGTCTCTGTTCGTTTTGGTCTGGTCGGAACTGGACTTATTTCTTCCTCTTGATAGCTTTCCTGCCCATAGGCTGCCTCTTCTGCCATCATCTGTGTTCGTTTTTTTCTAATTGCTTCAAGATCCGGAGAATTGATAGCCTTGGTTTCCCCTGCACGGTCAAATTCATCCATCTTTACAAATGCCTCATCCGGATTACGCAATGAATGCTTTAGATCGTCTGTTAATTCTGTCATATTCTGATATCTTCGATCAGGGCTCTTCATGGTACATTTTAATACGATCTGTTCAATGCTTAATGGAATCTCCGGCACATATTCTCTTGGCGAAGGCATATCCTCCTGGATGTGCTTGATTGCAATCGCTACCGTCGTATCCCCGTTAAAAGGCACACGTCCTGTTAACATCTCAAATAATGTGATACCAAGTGAATAAACATCACTCTTTTCATCACTAAAACCGCCTCTTGCCTGCTCTGGAGAGGTATAATGAACAGATCCCATCACATTGGAGGTAATGGTATTACTGGTTGCCGCCTTGGCAATACCAAAATCTGTGATTTTAACCTTTCCGTCTTTAGAAATAATAATATTCTGAGGCTTAATATCTCTATGAATAATATGATTGCTATGTGCGGACTCAATACCCATGGATATCTGAATCGCAATACTGGTTGCTTCTCTGACTGAAAGTCTAGCCTTCTTTTCAATGTATCTTTTTAAGGTGATACCCTCAACCAGTTCCATAACAATATAATAAATGCCATTTTCTTCCCCTACGTCATAGACATTTACGATATTTGGATGGCTTAAGCCACCTGCTGCCTGTGCTTCGATCCGAAACTTTCCAACAAAATTGGTATTCTCAGAAAATTCCTGTTTCAGCACCTTTACCGCAACATATCGGTTCAATTTATGATCCTTAGATTTATATACATCTGACATGCCACCGGTTCCGATCTTTTCCACGATCTCGTAACGGTCGTTAATCAGCATTCCAATTTTTACCATGCTTCTTCATCCTCCATACAAGGTTTGATCAAAATGACAGCAATATTGTCTCTGCCGCCGTTCTCATTAGCAGCCTTCACCAACTCGCTGGCTTTTTCGATCAAGTCTCTCTGTCCTGCCAGAATCATGCGAATCTCTTCGTCTTCTAACATGTTAGTCAACCCATCTGTACACATCAATAAGGTATCTTCTTCCTTAAGTTCCACCTGGAAAAAATCTATCTCAACATCTTCCTGTACACCAACTGCTCTGGTAATGATATTCTTATCCGGATGCAGTCTGGCACTGGCTCTGTCAAGTCCTCCCATCATAACCATCTCTTCCACTAATGAATGGTCACGGGTAATCTGACGAATCCTGTCATTCATTACGTATAATCTGGAATCACCAACATTAGCTACGTATAATAAATTGTGTGGCACATCAATGGTTGCTGCCACAATTGTAGTTCCCATCCCCTGATACTTTTCCTCAATGGATGCTTTGTGATAAACCCTTTCATTGGCTACACAAATCGCTTGCTTTAACAAAAGAACTGGCTCAGTTTCTGTTGAAGCAGCTATTTCATTCATGATTGTTTCTACAGCATATTTGGAAGCAAAATCACCAGCCTTATGTCCTCCCATTCCATCTGCAACGATAAAAAGATTAGGCAGATTTCCAACAGGCATCTCTGATGTAAATACATAATCCTGATTGATTTTTCTTGTTCTTCCGATATCTGTGACTGAAAATGTCTTAATCACTGTATTCCCCTATCCGAAGCACTAATCGCACTTGCTCGTTTCTTCTTTATGAATGTGTCTTCTTCGAAGCTGACCACATGCGCCATCGATATCTCGACCCATTTCTCTTCTTATAGTAACATTTACAGATTTTTTTTCAAGTTTATTTTTAAACGATATTACGGCAGTATGATCTGGTTCCGTAAAACCTCGCTCTACAACCGGGTTTACTGGAATCAGGTTTACATGACAATTTAAATGCCCTATGAGATTTGCTAAATTCTTAGCATCCTCATCCCTGTCATTCACCCCTGCCACCAGGCTATATTCAAAGGTCAGTCTTCTGCCTGTTTTTTCAAAATAGTACTCACAGGTATCTACCAGTTCCTGAATGGAATAACGATTGGCAATCGGCATCAGTTCTTTTCTTTTTTCATCTGTTGCTGCATGCAGGGAAAGTGCCAATGTGATCTGTAATTCTTTCTCCGCAAGCTCTCTCATTTTTGGCACGATGCCGCAGGTAGAAACTGTTAAGTTTCGCTGACTGATATGAAGTCCATTCTCATCTGTCAAAAGTGTGATAAATTTTAACAGATTATCAAAATTATCCATTGGTTCTCCGGTTCCCATGACGACCACATTGGATACTCTCTCCCCAGTATGTCTGGAGATTGCATAGATCTGATCAAGCATTTCTGATGGAAGCAGGTTCCTTTCTAATCCATCCAGCGTAGAAGCACAGAATCTGCAACCCATACGGCATCCCACCTGAGACGAGATACACACGCTGTTTCCATGCTTATATTTCATCCAGACACTTTCCACAAAATTACCATCGGAAAGTTCAAACAAATATTTTCTGGTTCCATCTATCTTAGAAATCTGTACATCTGCCATTTGCAGGGCAGTATACTGATAGTTCTCTCTTAATTTATTTTTCAAAGCTTCAGAAATATTGGTCATCTCATCATAAGTTGCTGCTAGCTTCACATGCATCCACTCGTAAAGCTGCTTTGCACGAAATGCCTTTTCTCCCAAAACTTCCATCTCTTCCTTCAATTCTTTTAAGGTAAAGGATTTTAAATCTTTCTTTTCCACGCTTTATTCTTCCTTTGTCAAAAACTCGTATCGCTAAGAAACTTTAGCCTTTTCTTTTTAATCTTGCAAAAAAGAAGCCATCTGTTTCACCCAGACCCGGCAGAAGCTGCACACACCCATCTTTTCGAAGGATTGCCTGTTTTTTCACCAGTTCCATATTTGGCAACGTGATCTCTTCCAGTTCATATGGATACTTTTCGGTGATATAAGCTACCATTTGTTCATTCTCAGCCTGACGTATGGTACAGGTTGAAAAAAGCATGGTTCCACCTGGTTTCACATACTGCCAGATGGTATCGATGATCTTCTTTTGAAGAGTCACGATATCCTCTAAGCTTTCCTTGGTGCAATGATATTTGATATCAGATTTTCTACCCATGATACCAAGTCCTGAGCATGGAAGATCTGCCAAAAGCACATCTGCTCTTTCCACCATTTTTTCATCCATTACGGTAGCATCCTTGCACTGAACCATTACATTTTCTACCTGCAAGCGTTCCACATTCTCCCGGATCATGTTGGTTTTGTATTCTGTCAAATCTCTGGCAATGACTTTTCCAGACGCTCCGGTTTTCTCAGAAGCCAGTAAACTCTTTCCACCTGGGGCAGCACATACATCAAGAACAAAATCACCCTCTTTGATACCTGCCGCTTCCACTGCAAGCATACTGCTCACATCCTGCACATAAAAAACACCCTCTTCAAAGCCTGAGAGATTTTCCACGCCAGACACTCCCTTTAAATGATAAGCATAAGGCAAAAGCTGGCTCTTTGTTACCAATACACCTTCCTCTTGCCATTCCTTCACATACTCCTGAATTTCTTCTTCCAATAAATGAGATACAAAACGAATGGAAACCGGACGTTCTTTCAAAAGTCCTGAAAGTATAGCTTCCACTTCCTGTTCACTATATTCCTCCATCCAAAGGCGGACCAAAAATTCCGGAACGGAATACATCACCGATAAGTATGCTACAGAATCCTTTTCTTTATCTGGATAAGGAATCGTATCCTTCCCTCTTTGGATAGAACGGAGTACCCCGTTCACAAAGCCCTTTAAGGTATGAAAGCCTCTTTTATCAGCGATCTTACATGCCTCATTACACACTGCTGAGTCTGGAATGGAATCCATGAACAAAAGCTGATAGGTACTAAGGCGAAGCAAGGTTCTGATCAGTGGTTTCATCTTGTTAACCTTGGTCTTAGAAAACTGATCGATCACATAGTCTAACTGGATACGACGTTCCACGCAACCCTCCACCAGGCGCTTACAAAAGCTCTTATCACGCACCGGCCAGTAATTGTACTTGGATAGCACCTGATTTAGCAAAAGATTACTGTATTCTCCTGTCTTATCCATTTCAAGTAAAATGTCGCAAGCGACCATTCTTACATTCACTGTTTCCGTATTAGCCATTTCAAAACCTTCCTACTGATTGGTAAACTGATCATTTGCTTTTACATGATTACCAAGCAGAAAATCCTTTACGTCCATTCTCTTTTTACCCTCTAGCTGTACAGAGGATAACCCTAGCACACCATCCCCGGTATTTACCAGTATGGCGTCCCTGGTTACTTCCTTCACGGTTCCAGGTGCTCCCGTTGCGACACCTCCTGCCACAAAGCTTTCCCAGATCTTTAAATTTTTACCTTCATAAAATGTATATGCACATGGCCATGAGTTTAAACCACGAACCAGTCTTTCCAGTTCCACAGCCGGTCTTGTGAAATCTAAATTTCCCATGGCTTTTGATAGCATACCTACATGTGTTGCCTGAGATTCATCCTGTTTCACTGGATGCACATCACCCTGCTTAATCTTAGGCAGTGCCTCAAGGATCAATTCCTTACTAACCTCACACAATCTGTCAAACAGACTTTCTCCTGTTTCATCCTTAGAAAGCTCATATTCCTTTGTAAAAAGAATATCTCCTGTATCCATGCCAAGCTCCATTTGCTGAATGGTTACACCACTCACCTTTTCTCCATTGATAACAGCCCACTGGATTGGTGCAGCACCTCTGTATTTTGGAAGAAGTGATGCATGGATATTGATACAGCCAAGTCTAGGATGATCTAAGATTTCCTGGCTTAACATTTTTCCATATGCAACTACCACATAAATATCGGCTTCAAATTCAAAAAGCTTTGCGATAGATTCTTCTGTTTTTAATTTTTCCGGCTGAAAAACAGGGAGTCCATGGGCAAGTGCAACTTCCTTTACAGGAGAATACACCAATTTACCACTTCTTCCCTTTGGCTTATCCGACTGTGTGACAACACCAGTCACTTCATAGCCAGCTTCTAAGATTGTCTCTAACACACCTGCTGCAAAATCAGGTGTTCCCATAAAAACGATTTTCATAATCGACTACTCCTTGTTTTTGACATTCTAAAAGATTATTCTTCCTCATCAATGTCATAGTTTACATCAATCAGATCGCCCTCTACCTTTTCTACATAAAGATGGCCATCCAAATGCTCGATCTCATGGCAAAGTGCTCTAGCCAAAAGTTCTGTTCCTTCTACTTCAATTGGATTCATATCAATATCAAGTGCTTTCACCTTCACATAGTTAGGTCTGGTAACCTGACCGGATTTACCAGGTACACTTAAACAGCCTTCCTGTCCTACCTGTTCACCACTTGTTTCTAAAATTTCTGGATTGATGAGTACATAAAGATCCTCTCCTGTACAGTCAATTACAACGATTCTTTTTAAGATGCCAACCTGAGGAGCTGCAAGACCAACACCATTTGCTTCATACATGGTATCGATCATATCCTCGATCAAGATTCTGGTTCTTGGTGTCATCTGTGTAACTTCCTTACTAACCTTATTTAAAACTTCGTCTCCCATTTCTCTGATATTACGTAATGCCATTGTTTTTATCCTCCATTTTCATTCATTCATAAAATCTAAAAAGCGTTTACCGGGTCAAAATCAAAATAGACCGTTTCCCTGATATTGCCTAATTTTTTTATATACTGTTCGATATGATCCTTACTGTCGATCAGATACTGCTCACATTCGGCCTTACAGTAAAAAACATACCGGTACACATCATTGATTCTTCCGATGGCCGCCGGTGCTGGACCAATCACTAAGATTCCCCGTTTCGAGTCATCTCTTTCTTTTACATGCGCATCATATCGCTTCACCAGCTCTGCGCAGTTTTTTGCAAGTTGTTCACAATTTTTTTCATTGGGGCTTAAGATCTGCACCGCCATCATATGTGCTACTGGCGGATAGGAAAGGAAATCTCTATAAAGGATCTCTTCCTCATAAAAGCCCTGATAATCCTGATTGGCTGCATGAACAATGCTGTAATGATCCGGCTGATAGGTCTGGATCACAACCTCACCTGGCTTATTGCCGCGTCCTGCACGCCCCGCTGCCTGGGTTAAAAGCTGAAAGGTTCGCTCCCCTGCTCTATAATCTCCCACGGATAAGGACATATCCGCCGCAAGGATACCCACCAGAGTAACGTTTGGAAAATCATGTCCCTTAACGATCATCTGTGTTCCAATAAGGATATCTGCCTCCTGATTGGAAAAAGCTGACAATATACTGTCATAGCTATCCTTTTGCTTGGTGGTGTCTGCATCCATACGAAGCACTCTGGCTTCTGGGAACATTTTGGAAATACTGATCTCCACCTGCTCCGTTCCTGCCCGAAAACCCGAAATGAACTTTGAACCACAGTCTGGACATTGTACCACCCCTGGTTCTTCATATCCACAATAGTGGCAAACCAGCTTGCTGCTGCCTTTTTGTCCATATCGCATCTTATCAAAATGCTCTGACAAAGACACATCACAATGTGGACACTTCATCACATGTCCACAGGATCTACAGGATACAAACCCTGCATACCCTCTTCTATTCAAAAAAAGCATGATCTGCTCTTTTTTTGCTAATCGATCTAAGATCAGTTCCTGTAACTTTATGGAAAAAATAGATCTGTTTCCACTTTTCAACTCTTCTCTTAGGTCTATCACAGAAACATTTGGGAGGGTTCCACCCGTTAATCTCTCTGTTAAAGAAAACAGCTTGATCTCACCCTTAGAAGCTCTGTAAAAAGAACTCATAGAAGGTGTTGCCGATCCAAGCAAAAGTCCCGCCTGGTTCATCTTAGCGATCTGTTCTGCCACAGCCACTGCGTGGTATTTCGGCATAGTCTCTGACTTATAGCTGCTTTCATGTTCCTCATCAATGATGATCAGCTTTAAGTTGGGAAATGGTGTGAACAAAGCACTTCTTGGTCCAATGATCACATCAATATCATTTTCTCTTGCCCTTTCAAACTGATCCGCCTTTTCAGCAGGCGTCAGCTTGGAGTTCATTACAGAAACTCTGTCCCCAAATACTCTGTAAAAACGAAGAACTGTCTGATAGGTCAGTGCAATTTCCGGAATCAGAACGATTGCCTGCCCCCCATTCTTTATCACATTTTTGATACATTCTATATAAACCTCTGTTTTTCCGCTTCCTGTGATTCCATGAAGCAGATAAACCCCTGGGGCATTACGAACAAAATCTGCATGGATACTCTCTACCACATACTTTTGCCCTTCACTTAAGATGACTGGATTTGCATGGGTCTTTTTAAATCGCACCGGATTTCGAAAGCTTTCATAGGTCTTAATAGTCAGGATTCCTGCTTTTTCCAGGGATTTTAAGGTAGGAGCTGTAATATTTAATTTTGTGGAAAGTAAGGTATATGGAACCTCTTTTGTACTTAACAGGGCATCTAAGGCACGTACCTTAGCAACCTGATGCTTTCGTTCACATTCCGCTTTCGTTTCATAAAGCACTTCATCGGAAACCAGGCATTCCACAACCTTTGTTTCCTTTTTCTTCGCTGTAGTCTTAACAGGCATAACAGTTTTCATGGCATTGTTCATGGTGGAGCCATAATGATCCTTCATCCACCATGCCAACTGGATCATCTTGGATTCCATGGTCACGCCGTCTGGTCTGATAGAGATGATTTCCTTTAATCTATCCTCATCAAATTCCAGTTCATCTGTCAGTTCCAAGATAAAGCCTGCAATCTCCTTATTGCCCTTTCCAAAAGGAATGGTAACCTGCATACCAGCCTCCACCTTACCAAGTAAGGCAACTGGTACCTTGTACTGAAAGGGCCGGTCTACTTTTTCATGGGAAATATCTACAATAATATTCGCATATTTTCCTATCATGTAATGTCTGCTCTTTTCTGCTTTGTTTATTAAAAATCTTCCATAAGGATCTCTTTGATCAAAACTCTTTCATCCATTGGATATTTTTTACCCTTGATTTCCTGGTAATCCTCATGTCCCTTTCCTGCAAGCACAATGATATCACCTGGCTGGCCATTGTGAATGGCATAGGCAATGGCCTCTTTTCTATCACAGATTTCTACATATTTACCATCTGTTTTCTCGATACCTGTCTTGATGTCATTGATGATATCCTGAGGCTCCTCAAATCTTGGATTATCCGAGGTGATGATGGTTAAATCTGCCATTTTTCCACTGATCTCACCCATTTCATAACGACGAAGCTTTGAACGGTTGCCACCACAACCAAATAAGCATACTAATCTATTTGGATGATACTCCTTTAAGGTGCCAAGAAGGCTTTCAAGCGCCATGGCATTGTGGGCATAATCGATCATTAAAGTAAAATCATCAGACACCTTCACCGGTTCAATTCTTCCCTTTACCTTTGCTTGCATCAATGCATCCTGCATGATTTCATCTGAAATATGAAAATGTCTGCAGATTGCAATAGCACAAAGTCCATTATAGACACTGAAACGACCTGGTGTGCCAATTTGCATTTCCATATTTTTAAGACCTGACACCTTAAACTTCATACCCAGCATACCTGCATCCTTTACAAAGGATAGATCGGTTGCTCTTAGATCGTTGTTCTCGTGAAAACCATATGTTTCTATGCTACAGGTATGATTCTTGATCACATCCTGGTAATGAGGATCATCTCCATTCACAATACCGGTCTTACACTGTTTAAACAGCATACCCTTACAATTTAAGTAATCATCAAAATCCTTATGTTCATTTGGACCAATATGATCTGGTTCAATATTTGTAAAAATACCGATTTCAAAGGTAAAGCCCTGTGTTCTGTGCATCATAAGCCCCTGTGAAGATACTTCCATCACAACAGTATCACAGCCAGCTGCAACCATCTTTGCAAAATATTCCTGGATCAGGGTTGACTCCGGTGTTGTATTGTTGGCTTTGATATGCTCATCCCCAATAATAGCTTCAATGGTTCCAATAAGTCCCACCTTATGTCCTGCGTGCTCCAAAATAGATTTTACCAGATAAGTGGTTGTTGTCTTTCCTTTGGTACCTGTGATTCCAATCACCTTTAACTGATCTGCAGGATTTCCGTAGTAGTTTGCAGCAATAAAAGCCATGGCATATCTGGTATTTTCCACCTTGATAATAGTCACATCTTTTGAATCTGGAACTTCTACATCTCTTTCAACAACAAGACAGGATGCTCCTTTTTCAATCACGTCCATAACCAGATCATGTCCGTCAAAGTTTGCACCCTGAATACAAATAAATAAATTTCCCTGTTCAATTTTTCTGGAATCGTTAGTAATCCCCGTTACTTCACGATCAACGCTTCCTTTTACGCATGTATATTCAAATCGTTCGCATAATTTACTGATTAACATATCGTTCATCTCCTTTTTTGCCACTTCACCTGTTGGCATACTTAAAGATAGAATACCACAATTTGAAGGGATAAGCAAATTTTGAAGATGCACAAAACGGGTCTTTTCAATCATCCAAGGAGATAATATCAAAATCACCATCAACACCCGTTTTAGTCTGCGTTTGAGTGTTGGAAATTTCCATGGCTTTTTTGGCAGCCTTTTTCATCATGATTTCTTCTTTCACTGTTGGAATCAGTTTTCCAAATAAAAGAACCACCATACCAAGTATCGTTACACAACCACTGATAAATTTTGTCCATGCAAGCCTGATATCATAGGTTTTGATCACATAACCACCAGCGATTTTTTTTAGCTCAGAATCAGGCATTTCAAAATACTCATTTAAAACCTCCAATGCATAGGTATAGTACTCCTCCTCAAGTGGAACGATCATACCATTCATTGGGAAACTCACAATCTTTTTTTCCCCCAGCATTGTATTCTTTGAGATTTCGTCCATAATCTCCACATTTTTATCATCTACGCTAGCCGCGATCAGATAAGGCGTTTCATACTCCACAAAGCCCATAATATAGTAGGTTTCCGTTGCCATTGGAACGTCCACACCCTTTTTAAAATCTTTGCTTATATGAAAAGAATAAGAACGTTCTGCAAAGGACCCAAAAGCCTGGGTAATGGTATCACTGATATGATCCCCCTCCAAAAAATTTCCCTGTTCCACATCCTGAAAGGTTTTCGCATCCTTAAAATCACACAAAAGAAAGGCATAGCTGGATGAAATCAGCCAGATACCTAACACCAGACAGCTCAAAATCACAAATAATTTCAAATGTTCCGACCTTGTCATACTAACCTCCATTTCGCTCCGCGAAATTCGGAGCGGTCTATTTGTGCACCCCCATAAAAAGGAGGTGAAACAAATAGACCGGTATGAAAAATATTCTATATTTCATACTTCCCCCTAAAAATACCAACAATCGCTATGTCTATTGTACAACAATTATCGGAATTTCGGCAATATAATTCTCGAATTGCAGATAAAAAGCAGGAAATTGACAGATATTATGTCAATTTCCTGCTCTACTATTTCTCTAGAATTCCCTTAGAATGAAAAACTATGTGTAATTCTAAGTGTTTCTGCAGAAGAAACCAGATTACTCTCATTTCTATCGTATTTACGATCAATCTTTTCAATTGCTTTTGCAAGCTTCTTTGATTTCTTTGCTGTTTCCTCTACACGGTTTACCAATGTAGCTGCAGACATTTTTACAGACCATAATGAAATACTATTGATTCTTGAGCGAATAACATCAAGTTCATCCGCAATTTGATATAACTCTTCCTGAATAATGAGCTGACGTTCTTCCACTTCTCTCATTCTTCCAACGTTATAAATAAAATCAACATTCTTGTATTTTGAGCGTGCCTTTTTGGCTTTTTTAATCTTTTCTTTAATCGCTTTAAAAATTACAACCGTCTTATGTAGATTTCGCACAGCACGTACTATTGGAAACATTCTTCCAAGTCTGCCATATACAAGCAATTCTGGAACAGCCCATAATCCATGACCAAAGGTTGTCCTATCTAAATACTCTGTTAATCCACGGGCAAAATCAATCAATGGATCATGATGTTTTGAAATGATAATGTTTCCATTCTCGTCAAACCGAACAAAACAGCTATCATGTTTTGTAAAATTGTATCCAAAACCGTATTCTTTTCCATCATCAACCTCAGCATAATAATTGGCAATTCCATCTGGAAGGTTCAACATACCGCCCACAAGACTCCACTGATAATGTGTGATCCTGTCTGCCATTTTTGCAATACCATCTCTATGAGCGTCAATATACTCCTGAGATACACCTGGACCATCTAAACTATACACCTGATCAATTCGATTCTGCATCGCTGCTGGTGCTTCGATCGCTCCTGACATTGCAAGGTTACCGCCTAAAGAATGTCCTGTCATTCCATATCGATACTGATCACCATACTCTCTATTAAGCATTTCCATATATCTTTTAGCTTCTGCCTGTTGTGGTGTTTCAGCACAGTTATGAAGGCCAAAATCATTTTCTATCCAGTCATGTTTAAACTGTCCTGGATTATCTTCTCCATTGGTTTCAAAATCTCCCTGATTACTTCCTCTAAAAGCAATGATTGCTTTACCCGGCTGTGTTTCATACACACATGCGGCAAATCCGGTTGTTTCTGAATGATCCACTGGTTTTCTAACAATCCAATCAGCACATTCTGACTTACCGTTCTTAATATCTTTTAAAAGATCCAAACGATACTGATATTCATCCAAGGTCATTTTGTCAACCTTATCTGAACGTTTGATAGCAGAAACACTAGCCTCAAGTTCCTTAATATATTCTGGATGCGACTTGATAATTTCCTGCAGAGATTTATCTTTATCTTTTACTGGATCTATTTCTATATAGGAAAGCATCGCTGCTAATTGCATCTCTTTATCTGTATATGCCATGATTTACACCTCCTGATATTTCTTTTCGAACTCTTCAATTGTAGTGATCATCTTACCCTTTTCAAAGGAAAGTATCTGACTCTTGAAGCCTTCCATAAAATCACTCAAATAACTATCATCATACTTTGTAAAGAAATTGCTATATGCGATAGCCTCCTCTAATTTTTCTTCATCTGCATAAGTAAAAATAATTTCTCCCGAAATACCAGAAAGCTTTTTCACTACATTATCTAACACTTCATATAATTTTGCAGGTGGTAATTCCATCAAAGAAAATGTATCTGCTGCAATGTAAATCTGAAAGATTTTTTCCGGATTTTCAGACATGTATGTGGAAAGACTGATTTCTGGATCATCTGAATTACAAAAATGTCCATTTACATCAACCTTCATAACATATTCTTCTACATGTCCTGCCAGGGCACTTTCCACTTGTTTCTTTACCTGTTCTTCTGCACATGCATTCACATATTCATCCGAAACCAAACCGCCTCCATTAGGAACAAACGTAAATCTAAAGTTTTGAGATCTGTTATCTGTAGGATATGCATATCCAATTACACATCCTGGATGTGCAGATCTTCCTGGAGTAGAACGATATACCGAAAATGGTTTTCCATATTTTTCCATCAGGAAACCTTCGCCTTCCTCATTCATCTCACGAATCATTTTTTCTGCATCTTCTTCAGAAAAATCAAGTAATGCCTGAAGTGCTTGTTTTTCCTCTTCTGTCAATTCTTCTTCTGCCAATTCTTCTTTTGTTAATTCTTCTGTATTTTCTTCTATATTCTGATTTACCAATTCATTTTTTGTTTCTTTTTCTTCCATGACCATAGATCCTTTCTGCAAAATTTATAAAAGTACATCACCTGGCAATGCTGACGCAACTTCTTCTGCAACTTGCTCTATCTGCAAATAAGTACCGGCAATTTCCTTTAATCTAATTGGTGTATCTGAAAATCTTTTCATGATTTCATCAATTTCATGTTCTGCATGTCTATACTTTCTCAAATGTGCATTACTTGCATCTCCAATCCAATAAGTTCCCATTTTCGCTGCGACGTCTGCCATAACCGACAGATCATGGCGCATTGATCGAATCTGTCTTTCAACGGTATCCGCCTTCTGAAATAATACTTCAGGGGTTACATTTAATTGAATACTACCTAAGTTCATTTCACTTTATCTCCTCTGCTAATCATCAAATCTTAATTGCATTAATTACATCATGAATTTCATTCTCATTTCTGACATATTCCTTTTTTGCATGTTCACAAGCATCCAGATAATTTGCTAAAAATCCGAATATCTCCTCAAGGTAATTCTGATCATGTTCAAACTGTTTAACATATTCTGCATTTGCAGCACCGGTCCACATTTTATTCAAATCATTCATATCTGAAATAATCATATGTAATCTGTCTTGTATGGTATTATATCTGTTCTCAAATTCATCAAGATCATGTTCAAATGTATTCGTATTGATTCCAACTTCGTTATTTTGCATCTTACTCTCTCCTATCCAATGAAATTAAGTATTAAAAAGAATGACCGCCACTAGAATGTCCTTTAATCACTTTATTTCTCATCATCTCTGCAATTCTTACCGCTTCCATTTCCGCATCATAAGTGGTTCTTGCAATAAAGCGAATCGTATTTGCCATTCTACGAAACTTCTTTTCAAGACTTTCTACTTCTTCTTGAAATTTTCTATTCTTTCTATTATATAAAGTACCATTTTTACCTTTCCAGCCTGCTGCTGTTCCATCCATTACTGCTTCCATCTCTCTAGCTGCAATTCTCTTTACTCGATCAGCAAGTTCATCTAATTCGTCAGCTCTTCTCTTCGCTTCATCATAATCCAACTGAATCTCATGTCTTTCTTTCATTTTTCGCTCCTTCTAACAATAAATCAATATTTTATCTTTCCGCGTTTACTCCGCTCTTTTTGATAATGTCATTTTATCACCCCCCAAAAATTTTTGTACGAAATACGACAAACGACACATAAAACACGACGAACGACATTTTTTATCTTTTTTCCACATTTTGTAACTGTTCAGAGCCATGCGATTTTAAATACAACTAAAAGCATAAGCTCGCTTAAAAGCTTTTAGTTGTATTTAAAATCATTTGGCGAGCACGCCACATAAGTATTTTTCGAAGAAAAATACGCATGGCTCTGAATAATTACCACATTTTAATAACATCTCCCGTCTTACGTTTTTGGTTTTACGAAGAAACAAATACGAATCAACTTTACATGTGCCTTTCATATATGCTATATTATTTTGGTATTCAAAGTAATTTAAAAATTTGTAACTATTCAGAGCCATGCGATTTTAAATACAAATTAGAGCATAAGCTTGCTTAAAAGCTCTAATTCGTATTTAAAATCATTTGGCGAGAACACCACATAAGTATTTTTCAAAGAAAAACACGCATGACTCTGAATAGACAAAAAAATTTCATATATCTAGGAGGTTATTTATGATCGTTGCACCTAAATCAAAAGGTTTTATCTGTACAACAGCTCATCCAGTGGGATGCCGCGAGAATGTAAAAAGACAGATTGCCTACGCTAAATCTTTAAAGAAAGTAAACGGACCTAAAAAGGTCCTTGTGATCGGTTGTTCTACAGGATATGGGCTTGCATCAAGAATTGCTGCAGCATATGTTTCTGGCGCTGATACTCTTGGTATCATGTTCGAGAAAGAATCTAATGGAAAAAGAACTGCTACTGCCGGCTGGTACAACACTCTTGGTTTTGAAGAATGTGCCAAAGCTGATGGCTTATATGCCAAAACAATCAACGGAGATGCTTTCTCTGAAGAGATCAAGAAACAGACTATTGAAACAATCAAAGCTGATTTCGGTAAAGTAGATATGGTTATCTATTCTTTGGCTGCTCCAAGAAGAACAGATGTGGATGGAACCTTATACAGCTCTGTATTAAAAACAGTTGGAAAAGAATACACCAACAATACATGGAACCTTGGAAATAACCAGGTTGAGCCAGCACATATCACTCCAGGTACCGAAGAAGAAATCAAAGCTACCATCAAAGTTATGGGTGGTGAAGACTGGGCTGCCTGGATCAAAGCCTTAAAAGAAGCTGATGCTATCGAAGATAATGCTGTTACTGTAGCATACTCATACATCGGACCAGAATTAACCTTCCCAATCTATCATGATGGAACAATTGGTCAGGCTAAGAAGCATTTATATAACACTTCTTTAGAGATTACTGATAACTATAAGGAATCAGGAATCAAGGCTTACGTTTCTGTAAACAAAGCTTTGGTTACACAGTCATCAAGTGCAATTCCTATCGTTCCTCTTTATCTTTCTATTCTTTATAAGATCATGAAGGAAAAGAATCTTCATGAAGGCTGTATCGAGCAGATGTGCAGACTTTTCAACGAAAAGTTATACGCTGGAGAAGTTGTTGTTGACTCTGAAAACATGATCAGACTTGACGATTGGGAAATGAAACCTGAAGTTCAGGACGAAGTAACTAAGATCTGGACTATTGTAAATTCTGACAACATCCATGACCTTGCTGATTGCGACGGATACTGGAATGATTTCTACCAGATGTTTGGTTTCAGAATTGATGGCGTTGATTACGATGCTGATGTAGATATCTAATATACAAAAGAGGATGTGAATCACTTCACATCCTCTTTTAATTCACCGCCTAGGCAAATCTTATCTTTTTCTTTAAAAACAATCTTTTCAAACAGGAGCGTTTTTCTCATACTTCCTTGAATCTCAATAAGTCCATCAGCATATGCCTGTCTGGAATTGATCCTACCTTCCATAAGGTCAACCAAGACATCACTGGAAACGGTCATCAACGCATCTTTATCATAATAATCGTATGGTTCAACACAAATCTCACGATTGGCAATTTCAATATAAAATGTACCTTCTCCCTCTCCGGTTATATTAATCTGTATGGCACAATGTTCATAAATTGCCCGTGCATCTGCACCCTCGAAGCGATCACGCATCTTCTCGACAAGCTGTTCATATGTCATGTAGCATTACCCCTTTTTGTTTTAACCTCTAGCATCTCATATATTACGTGACACGAAAATATCACACTTATACGATACCGTTTCAACCACCTAATGTCAATGAATTGTCGCATTTTAGAGGATTATCGAATTTATTCTAACACAATAATTGCTTTTTTTTCAATATTTTAACCAATTTCAAGTTTTTTCTCCATAAACCGATCCATAAACGCTTCCATCTCTACAATTGACTGATTGGTCTCCTCCACATCATTTCGAAATGAAAAAAGCTTTGTTAAGTATCCCTGCTCTTTAACAATGCGAAAACTGATAGGAAATTCAAGTTCAAATACTAGTGAACAATGGGAAATATATCGATCAATAGCTGTTTTTTTCAAGGCATGCTTGATACAGGAACACTCAAAAAACTGTTCCTTCACGGCAGGTGTGATCACCCCTGTTCGTACCTCTTCCTTCGTAGCGTTATAAACCGTTTCGATTGGAAAATCGATATTCACCTTTAAGATATCAATTTTATCCGCATCTCTAATGATCTTGCAAAACAAACGTGTTCTTTCATCAAGATCCTCTGGCATACGAAATACATTATGATAATTGATGGCATCATAAATGATCTGATCTAAGGATGGATCATTCACAAACTCTCTGATTTTTCCAACCTTGCTAACTGGAAAATCCTTTCGAAGTAATGCATCTGCCTCATAAGCCGACATGCCGCCCTCCATCAATTCTTTCGCCTTAGCCACTACCTCAGGGAACAAAAGCTTTACACCATATTTCGCATGGTCTACAGATTTCGAATCATCAAAGGTCCCAAAATCCTTGATCTGCTCAAATCTGCCAATATCATGCAAAAGTCCGATCAGCCAGGCCAGATCCACATCCTCCCTGGACAGTCCAAGATCAAGTGCAATCCGTTCGCTCAAATGATTCACACGAAAGGTATGTTCAATCTTTAACTGGATCTTGCCATCCGAAGCATCATAATTAGATATATATTCTTCAAAAACTTTACTTGTTTTTTCTCTATCGATCACACACACGATTCATTCCTCAACTTTCTACTTCGTTCGAATCAACATTGTACACCAATCAGTCCAATAATGCTAGATAGTATCCTATAAAGATTAGGGTGTCAAAAGCCCCAAAAACGGATTCTACGAATTGTTCCGCGCCTTGCGCTCCCACAATCCTACAAAACAAAAGCGGCCTGGATTGCGATTCCAGACCGTTTTGTTTTTCTTTATGAGGGGGGAGATAGTGAGTGTTTCAACTATCTGATAGATACTATACAGTATAATTGTGAACAAACTGTGTACAATTTATAAAAAAATGCATAATGTATGTTTTTTTTCAAGTACATGCACTTCATTTAGATGAAGAGTTTTAGTACAATTTAGCCATTTTAAGCACATTTCAGAGTACGTCTATCAAAAATTCAGTTTCCATTCATATGTTTTTTAATTGTTCCTTAATTCAGACAATTTGTGCTTTTATCTCTTTTTAGGTATTTATGTCTATTTTTTACCTGGAAAATATGGCAAAAATGCCTCATATAAATCCACATGAGTTCGATTGATTCGTACCGGTTTCAAAGAGAAATCCGAGAAACAATGTTCCGACTCACCCCTTGCACGAAGTTCATCCGTGGCAGCATCATAAATTTCATAAGTAAATCCAAATTTCACCCCGTTAAATAAGGTTGGAACTACCTGGATTCTAAAACGATCTCCAAAACGAAATGGTGCCTTGTACCGACAGGTTGCAGATACTACTGGTACCATGATTCCAGCATTCTCAATTTGATCAAAGGCAAAACCTGTCTGGGCATAGAATTCATTTCTAGCCTCCTCTAACCAGCGAATATAATTAGAATGATGCACGATTCCCATTCTATCAGTTTCATAATAAAATACATCTCTTTCATAAGGTTCTACTTCCTTTAAGAAAGCAATATCCGGTTCCTGCTTTATTCTAGTTGATAACTCATTTTCCATATTCATGCTCCTTTTCTTACAATTTCTTCTATGTAACTCATACCAGTAATCCACATTACTGCAAGACTATTTACACACCTTGTAATGCTTCATGATAAACTGCAGTGACACCTTACCACGAAATTCATTGATATCAGGGTAATAGGTCACCATCAACTTAATCTTAGAATGACCTCCCGCATACAATTTATCCAACTCTGACTGTCCAAAGTGATCTGCCATATACCTGTCAAAGACAGGCAAATTATCAAACATCATCACTTCAAATCGATTCTTATCTTCATCCTCTGCCACATATTTTCCAATGGTAGCATTGGCACCTAATCTTCTTCCACTTACAAAGGTTAAGTTTTTCTGTGCAAAAACAGGTTTTGGATTGCCATTTCCAAAAGGCTCCAAAATAGACAACTCTTCTGTAAATTCCAAGGTCACATAAGACATTGGCATTGGTACATCAATGGTGACCTTTTCTTCAAAATCCTCCGGTTTCAGACCGCACTTCTCATTCAGAGCCCTACGAAATGCCTCCAGATTTTTTTCTTCCAAGGATAATCCGGCAGCCAGCTTATGTCCGCCAAATTTCGTCATATATTCCCTGCACTCACACAGCTTTTCGTACATATGATAAGCCTCAATGGATCTTCCTGACCCCTTGATTCCTTCCTCTCCACGAGTTAAAACAATAGTTGGTTTTCCAAGTCTTTCCCTCAATCTACCTGCAATGATACCTGCCAGGCTTTCATGGCAGTCTGGTAAAAAAACAACCAGTACATTATCTTCAGATAACTTTTCCTTCTCAATGACTGTCATGGCCTCTTCAAAGCCCTTAATAGTCATTGCCTTTCTAGAATCATTGAGATTCTTAAGCTCTGCAGCGATCATCATGGCATCTCGATAGGCACTTGATAAAAACAAATCCAGACCTCTCTGAGCAGTATCCAAACGCCCTGTGGCATTGATACAAGGTCCTAAGATAAATCCCACATGATAAACACTAACTTCCTTTGCTGTCAGCTCACATACCTCAAGCAATGCACGAAGCCCGATATTTTCAGTCTGTGCAATAGCTTTTAAACCATTTTTCACAAGAATTCTATTCTCATCCTTTAGTTCCATTACATCACAAATGGTTGCAAGCGTTGCAAATTCCAACATACCATCTGGCTTTGGAAGGTGTTTCTTTTTCATTTGGAACATGCATTGGATCAGCTTGTATGCTACAACTGCTCCACAGATTCCTTCAAATGGATACTCACAATCCACCTGTTTCGGATCAACAACTGCATGTGCCGGTGGAATCTGATAGATTTTTTCACCATTTTCTTCCACAAATGGCACCTCATGATGATCTGTTACCACAACTGTCATGCCGGCATCTACTGCAGTCCCTATCACATCCTTAGCAGCAATACCATTATCGCAGGTCACAATGGTATTGATCCCATCAGCCTTCGCTTCTTCAATCAGCTCCTGATTGAGTCCATAGCCGTCCTTGATCCTGTGTGGGATCACAGCATCTACATCTGCTCCCAACAAAGAAAAACCATATTGCAGGATATAGGTAGAACAGACTCCATCCACATCATAATCTCCGATGATTCTTATTTTTTCTCCTGCTTCTATTTTGGAAAGAATAATACCTGCCGCCTTTTCCATATCCTTCATTTTTTCCGGCTCATACAAATCCTGCATGCTGCCATGTAAAAATCTGTCTATTTCCTCGTCCGTATGTAAATCTCTATTTCGCATAATACGCGCCAAAACGGGACTGATGCCATATTTTTCACCAATCCCGTTAAAATCTGCTTTCTTCATGGACACTACCCAATCTGCCATGCTTCAAGTCCTCTCTTCAACCCTATATTATCCCATCACGCATCTTTTTCTGAGACTGCACCATTATAGCACAGATTACTCAATCAATACAAACTCCATGATAACCGGTTCATGATCCGAATATGCATAATCGTCATCCACAATACGATATCCTGTCATGTTTACATTGTCTGAAATGATATATCCATCCAACAGATATTCTCCGGTAACACCTGGCACATATCCTGTGTCATCATCTCTGGACGATTTGCCCAAAGCCTCTTTTTCCTTTTCACTCATGGTGTCATGAGCAAAATGCAAAAAAGCCGGAAGCTCACTTCTTGGAAATGGATATGCCCAGGAAGCTATGGATTCTACATCTTCTGGTAAGGACAGATCATGATTGAAATCCCCACCACAAATTACATAGTCTCCTGCCTCATAGGCAGCTTCCATTTCTTCGATCAGCATTTTGATCTGTCCCTCTCTTACAGAGTCATCACTTCCATAAGCGGACATATGAAGATTGAAAACTCTTAAATTTTTACCATTGTCTACTGGTATCGTAGTAACTGAAAAACATCTATCCAAATCCAAAAACTTCGATATGCTTGAAGTTACTGGAAAACTTCTACGAATGGATGATGCTATATCAAATCTTGATAAAGTCAAAAGACCTGCTTTGGATTTCCCATGTGGTTGATGAAATGGATAGATCAAAAATGGTGAATCATAGTTCTGAGCAAAAACCCAGTTATAATCCGAAAAACCATAAGTGATCATTTCACTTTGGTCTATATGATAGGATCTGGTAGAATCCACATCCACCTCCTGCAAGATCATAATATCTGCATCAGCTTCCTCCAAAGAATGCATGACGCCTGTTATGGCTGCTTTACAGCTATCCTCGCTAAATGCCCAACTTTCTGTTCCACCATCCATGAAGAAGGAGAACTCTGGTGTATAAGCGCCAAAACCAATATTATACGTAACAATGGTATATGTTTCATCGGTCTTAAGAAGTATGGAATCATCAGGCTCTGCCGTTTCACTTTTTTCATGCACCTCAAGAGACAAATGATCCGGAAGTCGATAATAAACAATATAGCAATATGCCACATAGCCAAGTCCTACTACCAAAACAAAAGCAATCACAATCAATGCTACTTTCAGTACCATCCACCAACCTGATTTCTCTTTCAACTTTTCTTTTGCCATATGTTTCCCCAAACCTTTTATTTTTCATGAATTACACAACACTAAATGTCTTTAACCCTCTGGATGATACTGACAAGTAGCTTCAACTGCCTGTCTCCATCCTCTATACTTCTTCTCTCTAGTATCATCTGCCATAGCTGGCACGAAAGTTTTATCTACATGATTATGTAAGATTACCTCATCCTTATCCTTCCAAAAGCCCACTGCAAGACCCGCCAAATAGGCAGCACCCATAGCAGTTGTTTCACTAACATAAGGACGTTCCACCTTAACATTTAAAATATCACTCTGGAACTGCATCAAAAGATCATTTTTTACTGCACCACCATCAACACGAAGTGTCTTAATAGCAATCTGGCTATCCTTTGTCATAGCATCAATGATATCTCTTGTCTGATATGCCAGGGATTCCAAAGTGGCACGAACAAAATGAGCCTTCGTTACACCACGTGTCAAACCAAAAATAGCACCTCTTGCCTTATCATCCCAGTAAGGTGCTCCAAGTCCAACAAACGCTGGTACCACGTAAACGCCATTGCTGTCATGAACGGCTTCAGCAACCTCTTCACTTTCAGAAGCTGTTCTGATCATTTCAAGACCATCTCTTAACCACTGAATCGCACTTCCCGCCACAAATATACTTCCTTCTAATGCATAATAAACCTTTCCATCAATCCCCCATGCCAGGGTTGTCAGCATTCCATGGGTTGATTTTGTAGGTTTTTCCCCTGTATGCATTAGCAAAAAGCAACGGGTACCATAGGTGGTTTTTCCCATACCCGCCTGGAAACAGCCTTGTCCAAAAAGTGCTGCCTGCTGGTCTCCTGCCACACCTGCAATTGGGATTTCAAGTCCAAAGAAATGGTATGGTGCTGTATAGCCAAAGATTCCTGAAGAAGGCTTTACTTCAGGAAGCATTGATTTTGGAACGTTCATAAGCTTAAGCAATTCCTCATCCCAGCAAAGATCATAGATATTATAAAGCAATGTTCTAGAGGCATTAGAATAATCTGTAGCATGCACAGTAGCACCTGAAAGCTTCCATATCAAAAAGCTATCAATGGTACCAAATAACAAATCTCCTGCTTCAGCCTTTTCTCTAGCACCTTCTACATTGTCTAAAATCCACTTTACTTTTGTACCACTAAAGTAAGGATCAATCAAAAGACCTGTTTTTTCACGAATCATTTCTTCCTTACCCGCAGCTCGTAATTCATCACAAATTCCTGCAGTCTGACGTGATTGCCATACAATCGCATGATACACTGGCACACCAGTATTTTTGTCCCAGACAACTGCAGTTTCTCTCTGATTGGTAATACCAATGGATACAATCTCCTCTGGCTTAATATTTGCTTTCTGGATAGCATCCATCATAACATACATCACTGTTAACCATATTTCATTGGCATCGTGCTCTACCCAGCCTGGTTCTGGAAAATACTGTGTAAATTCCTTCTGTGAGCATGACACAATATTTGAATCGTGGTCAAAAATGATTGCACGTGTACTTGTTGTTCCCTGATCAATTGATAATACATATTTTCCCATCTTAAGCATTTACCTCATTTATAAATTCTTCTGCCGTCTTTAGATTTGAAATGGTAACCGCAACCGCTCCCTGAGACAGACATTCTTTCACCTGCTCCTTGGTGCTAATGAGTCCTCCACACAAAAAAGATGCATTGGTGGTTTTGATCAATTCAGGTAATATAGAGCAGGCTAGTCCTGGCAGAACTTCTACATAATCAGGTTTCAGCTCTTCTATCATTTTCACTCCTTTTTTCAAAGACTGAGAATCAATCAAAAACATTCTAAGAATTGCGGTTCTTTTCAATCGTTTCGCACATTCTACCACTTTTCCCTTTGTGGAAATAATTCCATCCGCACCCAGCACCTGGCACACATACTCACACCCAGCCTCATCAGAAGCAATTCCCTTAATCAGATCCATATGCAGATATACTGTTTTAGACACCTTGTGTGCCTGTTTCAAAAAATCTGCTACAAAGGATAAATGCATATTCATCAACACGCAGGATCCAATAGAGCTTTCTAAAAATTTTTCAAATTCCTTGCCATTGGAAATTGCAGGAATTACTGGAGATGTAAGTGTATTCGCCATGTGAGCTTCCTTTCGCAATCTTATAGATCACAAGCATTCACAGATCTTGAAGCCACCAGATCGATATCAAGATTGCATATATTTTTTACTATTATATCATTTTCTTTTACTGGTGCACAGACCCTTGTTTTATGAATCACCGCCATTACTTCCAACATCTTATCCTTTGGAATCTGGCCCTTTGTGATTACTGGAAGTCTTTTCTCTGTTCCATTTTCTATCTTTACAGTACTGGTCACAGTTCTTACTGGATTGGTCAATTCAGCCTTTGCATAGGCCTCTCCTCTTGGACAGGTATTCCCTGTTACTGATAATACTTGTTTGTTTTCATCCAATTCTGCTTTTAAGTGACAGCTCATTGGACATGTGATGCATGGCATTTCTATTGTTTTTACTGACATTTATTTTTCCTCCATCAATTTCTCTATGAAATCAAATCACTTTTAAGCTGGAACTACACGAATTTCCACGTCCTTTGTAATATTCTGAATCTCATCTGCTTTTAATACAACCTTCTGCATCTCAGCAGGGATCATGATCGGTTTCTTCCAGGTTTTGATCACTGCTCCATCTGAAACCATTTCAATGGTTGCCCCCTTAAAGGATCCAGTTACTCTAAATGCAATCTCCTGAGTTTTCTCTACATTGGCTGCATTGATCTTTGCTGGTAAACAATAGCCAATACCATTACCAGCGCCTACGCCAAAGCCTTCTGTCTGATCTAATTCACCGCGAAGATACTTTGCTGCATTTTCGCCTGCCTTTTTTCCTTCTTGACTAACAAAGTCAACCAGGTCGTGTACCTGCAAAACATTGCCGCAAGCAAAAACACCTTCCACACTTGTTTCCAGGGATTCGTTCACCAAAGCTCCCTTTGTTCTTGGATGCATCTTGATGCCAGCCTCTTCTGTCAAATAATTCTCTGGAATCAAACCTACAGATAATAATAGGGTATCTACTTCAAAGGTCTTTTCCGTTCCCTCGATTGGCTGTTTTCTCTCATCCACTTCCGTGATAGTTACACTTTCCAATCTATCCTTTCCAGATATGTTGGTAACGGTATGGCTTAAATACAATGGAATATTAAAATCTTCCAGACACTGCTTCATATTTCTTGGAAGTCCATTGGAATATGGCATTAATTCTGCAACACCAAGTACCTGTGCACCCTCTAAGGTCATACGACGGGCCATGATCAAGCCAATATCACCACTTCCTAAGATAAATACCTTCTTTCCAACCAGATATCCGTCCAGGTTTAAGTATCTTTGTGCGGTACCTGCAGTCCACACACCTACCGGACGATATCCTGGAATTCCAATGGCTCCTCTTGATCTTTCTCTGCAACCCATAGCAAGCACAATGGCCTTTGCCTGGATGGTAACATATCCTTCGTAAGGATTGGTATAGCTAATCTTTTTATCTGCTTCAATAGAAAGAACCATGGAATTGAATTTTACTTCAATCCCTAATTCCATTACTTTTTTTGCAAAACGCTCCGCATAAGCAGGACCTGACAATTCTTCTCCAAAGGTATGAAGGCCAAAACCATTGTGGATACACTGCTGCAAGATTCCACCAAGCTCCTTATCTCTTTCTAAAATTACGATATCTCGTACCCCATTTTCATATGCACTTAACGCTGCGGCCATTCCTGCACTTCCACCGCCAACGATTACCAATTCAACTGTTCTCATGCTAATAGACTCCTTTATATCCAAAACTTCTTCTCTTTTTCTTTCCACGACGACCTTTAGATCTCATCCACAAAAATATTACTGCCTTCACCATCATATAAAATATCCATCTTGGATACGCCTAACTCTCTTGCAAGAATTTCTACAACAAGTGGCTCGCAAAAACCACCCTGGCATCTTCCCATTCCTGGACGAATTCTTTTCTTCACGCCCTTAACTGTTGTTGCTCCAAGTGGTCGATTGATACAGTCAACGATTTCGCCCTCCGTTACTGTCTCACATCTGCAAACAATCCTACCAAATTTAGCATCCTGTTCCACCATCTTGTTCTTTTCTTCTACACTTAATTTTTTCATGCGAATTGGCATTCTACGTTTTTTCCAATCTGCTTTCTTTGAAAAAATCTCATCTGCCTTCATAATGTCCTGTACTACCATATCCGCAATGGCTGGAGCCGAAGACAATCCTGGTGAATCAATACATGCTACCTGAATAAAGCCTTTTGCATTTTCCTCTTCCTTAATATAGAAATCTCCATTATTACCAGAAGCTCTTAGTCCTGCAAAATTTCTGATCACCTTATCATATGGAATATTTACAACTGTTTTTGCGATAGTATCCTTGATCTGATCAAGAGCTTCTTTCGTTACTGAAATATCATCCTTATCATCCACTGCATTGGCATTTGGTCCAACAAGGAGATTTCCATGTACAGTTGGCGTTGCTAAGATTCCCTTACCAGCCTTACTTGGTGCCGGATAAATAACTCTGGAAACAACTGGAGTTGTTAATCTGTCTGTCACATAATACTCGCCTTTTCTAGCTGTGATCTTAAATGGTGACTCTCCCAAAACAAATGCAGAAATCTGGTCTGCAAAAACCCCTGCTGCATTGATCACATAGTCTGCTTCATAGCTTCCTTTATTTGTTGTGACCAGAAATCCTTTTTCTGTTTTTTTCACGTCTGTTACTGCTTCCGATAATTTCACACAAACACCATTGATCACACTTTCCTCAGCCAAGGCCTGTGCTACTTCCCATGGATAAACCACACCAGTAGATGGAAGTTCGATTGCCTTTGTAACCTGTTCTGATAAGTTTGGCTCACGTTTAACAGCTTCTTCTTTCGTAAGTCTTTCTACCACAATCCCTCTATTTTCAGCTCTTTTTGCAAGTTCTTCAATACTCTCTTCTTCCTCTTCGTTTGTAGCCACTACAAACGCTGATGTTTTCTTGAATTCCACACCAAGGTCTTTGCAAATCTCTTCATACATTCTATTACCAAGAACATTTAATTTCGCCTTTAAGGTTCCATCCGCAGGATCTTCTCCTGCATGGATAATCGCACTATTGGCCATAGTACTTTCATTGGCGATATCATTCTCTTTATCGATCAGAGTTACATGACACTCATATTTTGAAAGCTGATGTGCAATAAAACATCCGCTAATTCCAGCCCCAATAATTACAATTTCTGACATAATCTTTACTTTTCCTTTCTTTTTAAATTCAAGAACGCCTCAAGCGTTCTTGCTGTTGCTGCGAAATGCGCATCAGCTTGTCTGACATTTTCATCTGCGCATTTCTGCAATCCTCGCGGAGCTTTTATTTACTAGGAAATTCTAGGAATTTCCTAGTAAATAAAAAGAGCAACGTAAAAAGAATCTACTGAAACTTTTACATTGCTCTATTATCTCTTGCAAATGACAAATTATGCAAAATACATAAAAATGTACTTCAAAAATCTGTCTTCATTATTAACTTAATCTTACTATACCACTTTCTGTCAGGAAACGCAATATTTAATTTCCGTTTCACTATTCGGCTTTCTTCTTGCCACCTTTTCTCATGATGAACCATAATGCACCAGTAATACATACTGAAGAATAAGCACCACAGATGATACCTACCATAAGTGGAAGGGCAAATTCACGAATTGCAGTTACACCTAAGATATAAAGTACCAATACCATTACCAATGTTGTAAATGAAGTATAGATACTTCTTGTTAATGTCTGTGTAATACTGTTATTAACAACCTCTTCGATTTCTTCCTCTGTCTTATGACCAGGCATATTCTCACGGATACGGTCGAAGATAACGATTGTTGCGTTGATTGAGTAACCTACAATTGTAAGCATACATGCAATAAATGTATTACCAACAGAAACTCTAACCAATGCGTAGAATGTTAATACAACCAATACGTCATGTAACAATGCACATACAGCACTTGATGCGAAACGAACGTCTTTAAATCTAAACCAGATGTAAAGAAGCA
This sequence comes from Lachnospiraceae bacterium, assembly GCA_045628865.1. GTDB lineage: Bacteria > Bacillota > Clostridia > Lachnospirales > Lachnospiraceae > JAZQQB01. Next base: position 51,906 of record JAZQQB010000041.1, read on the forward strand.
TACAGATTGCTGAAACGACAACTGCGATGATTGCATCTGCTCTCATTTCATTTGAAACTGTTGCACTGATTGTTTCTCTCTGAATCTGTTCAGTTACATTGTATTTTGTAGTGAATAATTCATCTAATTTCTCTGTCTGATCTGTTGAAAGATTATTTGTCTTTACAATAATCTCTGTACTGCCTTCAGTCTTTGTGATCTGAGCAGCACTTCCAACAATTTCTTCAACATCAACCTTAACAGTTGCATTCAATGTTTCAATAGACTGATCTTCTGGCATCTGAACTGTTGTTGATGTACCGCCTTTGAACTCAAGACCGTAATTTAATGGATCACCTGTCTTGGCACCAAATACTACCATTGCAACAATACCAACAACGATCATCAAGCTACTGATAGAGAAGAATAATTTACGCTTTGCTAAGAAGTTGATAGGCTTCAATTCTTTCGCTCTACCATAGAACTTCTCTGATTTAAATCCAAGTGCATAGAATGAATATGCTAACCATCTTGAAATACCCAAAGATGTTAATAACGAAAGTGCAATACCGATTGCTAATGTGATTGCAAATCCCTTGATTGTACCGGTTCCCAAGAAGCCTAATACTGCAGCTGCGATCAATGTTGTGATGTTACCATCAACGATAGCAGAGGTTGCTTTCTTGAAACCAATGGAAAGTGCTGAACGAACTGTCTTGCCTGCAGCAATTTCTTCACGAACACGAGCATAGATAATAACGTTAGCATCCACAGCCATACCGATTGAAAGAATAATACCAGCAATACCTGGAAGTGTTAAAGTAACACTAAACTGTTCAAGAATAATTAACTCTAATACTGTATAGAATAAAAGTGAGATACCAGCAACCAAACCTGGAATCCAATATACAACGATCATAAAGATGATCACAATCAAAAGACCGATTGCACCAGCTTTTAAACTGGTATCAATTGCTGCACTACCTAAAGAAGCACTTACAACAGAACTTCTGATTGGCTCTAATGTCAATGACAATCCACCAATTCGAATTGTTGAAGCCAATTCTTCAGCAGACTTAGCAGTAAAGTTACCTTCAATAATTGCAGAACCATCAACGATAACAGCATTTACGCTAGGAGCACTTACAATCTTACCATCGTAGTAAATTGCAATTGATTCATGTCCATTGTTAAATGCAACAGTAGTTGCCTCTTCAAATTTCTTTGTTCCATCTGCATTCAGCGATAATGAAACGACAAACTGCTGGTTACCATAGTCATCCTGTGTTCTTCTTGTCTGAGCGCTGGCAACATCTGTACCTGTTAATACAATTTCAGGACTAGCAAGAATCTTTTCATTGTCACCTGATGCAAGTAACTCTGCAAGAGCCTGGTTTGTAACAACAGTAGCGTAAACTGGCATTCCAGCTTCGTCTACCATGATGTTTCCTTCTTCATCTGTCAACATTGTTGTAGAATAGTTTGGTGTACCATCCTCATTTGTGTGACGAAGGAAATATAACATACCTGGCTTACCAAGTTCTTCTAAAACAGCACCATCATCCTTCTGTCCTGGGATTTCGATACTAATACGATTGATACCCTCTTTATAAACTGAAGATTCTGAGCTATAGTTTGCTTCAATACGCTGCTGAATCTTATAGATTGTATCCTTCATAGCTTCCTCAGATGGAGTAGAATCTCCAACTGTCTGATATGTGATACTTACACCACCTGCAAGGTCAAGACCTAAAGTGATGTTTTTTGCTGCGCCTGCATGATTTTTACCCACACCGTAACAGGTCACATAAGAGCATCCGGCCAAAATCAGTATCAATGCAAGAATGATACAAAGGCCTTTGCCTTTTGACATAGTTTCTTTCATTTCTTTTTTTCTCCTTACCTCATTATATAGATGTAATTATTCTTCCTCAGCCTGAGCTGCTTTTAACATAATTGCACATTCCACACGTTTTCTCTGTAATTCACATCCAACATCATAAGAATCATTGATGTTACCATGGAAATTATAAGAATTCGCTGCACATCCACCAGAACAATAGAACTTCGCAAAACAGTCCTTACATTTTGGCTTTGAATACACATTACACTGTTTAAACGCTTCACGAATGTCGTTACGAACAATCCCTTCATCCACATTTCCCATAAGGAAATCTTCGTTACCTACGAACTGATGACAAGGATATAAATCGCCCCAAGGTGTCACCGCTAAATATTCACATCCTGAACCACATCCAGAAAGTCGTTTAGCAACACAAGGCCCACCCTCTAAATCTATCATAAAATGGAAGAAATTAAAAGCCTTTCCTTCCTTTCTTCTTTCAATCATCTTCTTTGCCAAAAGATCATACTGATCCTTTAAGAATGGAATATCTTCTTCACGAATTGCATAATCATCTGTTGGCTGCGCTACTACAGGTTCAACACTGATCTGCTTAAATCCAAGATCTGCCAAATGAAGCACGTCTTCTGAAAAATCAAGGTTGTGATGTGTAAAGGTACCACGTACATAATAATTCATCTGATTTCTGCTTTCAGCAGCTTTCTGGAACTTAGGGACGATGGTATCATAACTACCCTGTCCACCACGAAGTGGTCTCATTCTATCATTAACTTCCTTACGTCCATCAATACTAAGTACAAGATTACCCATTTCTTTGTTGGCAAACTCTAAAATTTCATCATCTAAAAGCATTCCGTTTGTAGTAAAGGTAAAACGGAACTTCTTATTGTACTGATCTTCAATGCTTCTACCATATTCAACTAGCTGCTTCACAACATCCCAGTTTAAGGTAGGTTCTCCACCGAAAAAGTCAACCTCTAAGTTACGACGATGGCCTGAATTTTTCACCAAAAGATCAAGCGCTTTCTTACCAACCTCAAAGCTCATCAAAGCTCGTCTTCCATGGTACTCCCCTTCCTCTGCAAAACAGTACTTGCAAGCAAGGTTACAATCATGAGCAATATGTAAACACAATGCCTTTACAACTGTTTCTCTATCCTTAAAGGAATCGATATACTTCTCATAAATATCTTCTGTAAAAAGCATTTCTGCTTCTGTTAATTCCAATACTTCTTCTACAGCTTCTGTCAGTTCCTCTCTGCTATAAGAAAGACCTGCATTTAATACAGCTGCAAGTACCTGATCCTTTTCCTTTTTATTCTCTTCAAATGCCTTCTCTACTACAGGAATGACATCATAAACGATATCATCCACAACGTGAACTGCACCTGAATTTACATCTAAAACGATATTATATCCATTATTCTTATACTGATGAATCATGAATCTTATTCCTTTCTAATATACACATACACACCGACACATTTATGTAATAAAAACATGCCTGTCTCATGATGAAAACACACAAATCAATCCGGTTTCGCACAAAACTTAAGCAGCGATATAAATCGCTGCTTAACATACGATACCTATCCTTGTAGAATTCTCAATATCTAAAAAACATTGAAATTATTTAACGTTTTCGCAAGACTGATTTCCTACTGTACAAGATGTCTTACATGCTGACTGACAAGATGTCTGGCATTCACCACATCCGCCTTTTTTCATAGACTCTTTGTAATCTCTAGTATTTAATGTCTTAATGTGTTTCATGATAAAAGCCTCCTTAATCTCAAAACAATTGTTTCATTGTAATGATATAAACTCTTTTGAAATTATATCATAGAAATTGTATAAGGAAAAGCATTTTTTTTAAAATTAACAAATTCCATTCTCCTTAAGCAAGCAAGGCTCCAATCAATGCACTCGCAGTGCATAAAAGCAGGGGTTTAAGTCCATGTGATTGTGATTCAGTCATTGCAGTATCCTGAAAAAAAGCCACCAGCATGATACATAAAAAATACAGTTTCCCTGTGATCATTCCCCATAACCATTTTCGTTTTCGAAATTGTTTTCCTGAGATAAATCCACCTAATAGACATGCAAAGGAATAGATCACAATAATCCCCACGGATGCTATCCGATCATCGGGGCAAAAATGAAACAGGAACATTGCAAGTAAAAGAAGCAATATTCCTGTTACAATATATGCAGCCAACAGGCTTTTTCCCAAAAGCACAAATGGTTTTATAAATTTTTTCAATTGTCCACCAGTCCACATTCATTTGTAATACTATATGTCTGTGTCCTGTAATTTATTCTCTGGATTCTCCTCGTTGGAATCTTCTTCCTCCGATTCCTGTGGTTTAGGTTCTGGCAAAACCATACGAACCTTCTGAATTCTCGTCTGTTCCAAACCAACAACCGTAAATTTTGTTCCATCTACGGTTTCTACAGATTCTCCATCCTCAGGAAGTCTGTCCTCTAACAGTTCAATCACAAGTCCGCCAATAGAATCATAATCCTCTGAATGTAACAGAATACCTAGTGATTCATTGATATCGTCAAGCTTCATGCTTGCTTCGATCAGATAAGTACGCTCCTCTTCTTCCTGGATCAGACTCTTCTCATCCTCATCATACTCATCTCGAATCTCACCTACAATCTCTTCCAAAAGATCTTCTAAGGTGATCATACCAACTGTTGCACCATATTCATTCAAAACAAAAGCAACATTCGTTCCCTTTGATCGCATTTCCATCATCAGATCCGCAGTCTTTTTAAATTCATATGTATAAAAGGCTTCCCGCATGATCTTTTCAATAGAAAAGGTATTCTGATCGGCATCAAACATCAAATCCTTCAAATTGATGAATCCGATCACATTGTCCTTATCATCCTGATACACTGGCAAACGTGTATACTTGGATTCCTTGAAGGTAGCGAATACTTCATCGTACCCTTCATTTAACTCAACCGCCGTCATATCAATCCTAGGAATCATAATATCCTTCGCTACTGCATCTGAGAAATCAAAAAGATTGTAGATCATCTTCTTCTCTTCTATCTCAATTGCTCCATCCTCATGACCAACATTAACATAGGTACGAAGATCCTTTTCAGTCATGACCTTCCTTGCATTCTGATCGATTCTAAGAAGCTTCATAATGCCTCCTGCCAATCGATCGATCACGAAAATAACCGGTGTTAGAATTTTCATCAAAAACAAAATAACCGGTGCATAGGACAGTGATATCTTTTCATTGTTGATCATCGCCCAGTTTTTCGGAACAATCTCACCAAAAATAAGCACCAAAATGGTCAATATACCTGTCGCAACAGAAACAAATGCATTTCCAAAAAGCTTGATCGCAATAATAGTTGCCAATGATGAAGCAGCTATATTTACGATATTATTTCCAATTAAAATCGCACTGATCATCTTGCTATAGCTATCAAGCACCTTTCCAAGTACGATTGCCCTCTTATTTCCCTCTTCGATCATGGTTCTCACGCGAACCTTGTTCACTGTAGAAAGTGCTGTTTCCGCCGATGAAAAGAAAGCAGATAAAATCAGCAACATAATCAATATAATTGGTTGTATGACACTAGTGGGTCCCAAAAAAGTTCACTCCTTTGAAATTAAATTTAATAGACAGTTACAATATTTTAATATAGAGTACGATATTTTGTCAATGTCATTACCAAATGATCAATCTATCCTCAGGAGCAAGATACATTCCATCTCCCTCTTTCACATCAAATGCCTCATAGAATTCTTCAAACTGCTGAACTGGAACATTGGTACGCTGATAATTCACAGGATGCGAATCACTTTCAATCTGATCAACAAGTGAATAGTAAAGATCCAAAGAAGTATTCATTTTTGCAAAATACTCAAAAAACTCTTTATAATCAAAATCCTCTACCTTAGAAGCCATGTTCACCGCACACTGCAAGCCAGTCATATCTGCGATCATTTCTGTATCAACATTTGACCCTGTTACATAATAGTCTCCCATGATCAAAAACTGATCCAGATAAGCATCCATTTTATCCACGCGATTATAGAATTCTGTAAAATCATCTTCTGTCCACCAGTTCACATAATTTCCATCTTTATCAAACTGTGCCCCTGAACTATCAAAAGCATGAGAAACCTCATGTCCAATCCAAAATGCTCCCAATGAAGCATATAACTGCTCTGTTGACATTTCTGAAGAATAGAAAGGTTCTCCCATCATACCTAAAATCATATTAATAGAATTATTGGATGGATCATAAAAAGCATTACACTCTAACAAGCTCATACCATCTGTCCAGTCAGCTTCATCCACTTCTTTTCCGAGAGAAGCAAGTACCAATTCTGATTCGTATTCACTGATTTTCTCTAATGCTTCATAGTAAGTACATCCTGTCAGATCTAATGACGAATAGTCCTTCCATTCATCTGGCCATCCAACATTTACTGTCATAGCATCTAATTTTTCAATAGCTGCAGCTATCGTTTCCTCAGATGCCCAATCATTCTCACTTAAAATCTCACGATAAGAATCAATTACCTGATAGCAAAAATCTTCTACTGTCTGTCTATCTTCTTCAGAACAATATGTTTCCACATATACCTGTGCCAATGGAACAGGTAAAATACTGCTCACCTCATAATAAGCCCTTACGGAATCGTCCTTCACACCTGAAATTCCATAATATTCGTTTCTTACCTGAGTTGCATAATCTCTTGCGTCCTTATCCAAGCAAGAAATTTCAGATGTCACATAGTCAACAAGCATATAATCTCTGATCATCTTAGCATGCTCATCATCAAAAACAGAATCCAACTTTGCAATAAATTCTGGATTAGATACAATATAATTTTTATCATATTTGAGTCCTTCAGCTGTTAAAATGTCTTCCATTGGATAATTTGTTGTAAGGCCAACTACTTCCTCAAAAGTCATATTATTATTTACCTTATCCATATAATCCACCGCATACATTTCATCTACTGTATACAAACAATCAGCCATTTCAGTTTCAAAAGCAATGGCATTATCAAAATGTGCATTAGCTTCTTCTTCAGGCATTCCAAGTCTGTCCATCAAATATACAAAGTATGTTCTTGCTATTTCTTCATACATCGCACCGTATTCACTAGCTTCAGGATACTCTGCTGCATCCTGACGTATCAACATCATTTCATCTACATAAACCTGCTTATAAGTAGAATCTTCAATACCAGAATAAATAGAATAAGTACAAACAGGACTTACATCACCCATATAATCTGAATCAGTGATCAATTCCTTGATCTCATCAATATTTGTGATAGAAAGAAGCGCATTTGTTGTTTCTTCAAGTGGTGTAACCCCTACTTCAGCTCTAGCATCCCAATCAAGATATAGATTGTATAATGTCTGGATCAATTCTGCATTATGGCCTGATAAATCATTTTTTTGAAGTAACTCTACTGCCAATTTATCTGTATTCTCCTGACACTCAGCATACATAGACCAATTCGAAGCACCTTCTGGAATAGAATTATCCAAAATCCAGTCTTTATTCACATATAAGTGAAAATCATCCTTCGGATCCGTTGGCATATCTGCTGTTACATTTTCCTTCAAACAGGAATTGATCCATGGAGTACCATTGTTCAATACAAGTTCCGTTTCTTCCGCTTCTGTTTCAGAAACCTCTGTAGCAATTTCTGTACCAGATTCTGTTACTGTTTCTGTTGCATCTGCTACAACATCAGTTGTTTCCTTCTTATCTCCACAACCACTACACAAGGAAGCGATCATTGATAAAGTAAGAAACATGGAAATAGTTTTTTTCTTCATAAATATTCTCCTTCATGACATGTTTATCTAATTATTTCATGCCATCATTCTATATAAGCCTTGTTCATGCTGTAATAATCTTGCACAAACATCTTCATCATATCATTATTGTTCACAAATATCAAATTATTTGTTCATTTAACACATTTTGTTCACATTTCAACCACTATTTAATCAATTGTCTTTTATTTGTTTTTTTTAGCACTTGTTATGTAAATATCACCCGCATTATAATAGACGTATACAGTTTAATTCCATAGAAAACAAAACTGTTCGAATAGAATTCATGCAAAGAAAGATACTATAGCTGAATTCTTTATCCATCAGTTAATCATGCAAATTGAGGTGTAATCATATGAAATTCGACATGCATTGTCATACCAAAGAAGGTTCTCCTGATGCTAAAATTTCCATTGAGGAATATGTAAGAAAACTAAAAGAGCTAGGCTTTGACGGAATGCTCGTTTCCGACCATGATACCTACGGCGGGTATCACGAATGGCAGGAAATCAAGCAATATAGCCCATACAAAGATTTTGTAGTATTAAAAGGAATTGAATACGATACCATAGATGGAGGACATATCCTGGTGATCATGCCGGATGACCGTCCACTTAAGATCCTTCAGTTTAGAGGACTCCCAGTAAAAACACTGATCGAACTGGTTCATAGAAACGGTGGTATTCTAGGTCCTGCGCACCCATGTGGCGAGAGGCATCTATCTCTGACTAATACACATCGTTACCGCAATCATACAGATATTTTGAAAAAATTTGACTTTTTGGAAGCATACAATCCATGTGAAGATGATGAATCCAATGATAAGGCACAAACCTATCGAAGATTTTTCAATCTTCCGGGATTTGGTGGAAGTGATTCTCATAAGGAAGCCTGCGTCGGACATGCCTACACAGAATTTCCTATGGATATTTATTCCAATGATGATCTCATTGCCTGTGTAAAAAATTGTGACCCAAATTCTATTGAATTTGGTGGTTACCGTTATGAGCACACTACAAAAGATAAGCTTGGTGCTTTTAACAGAGTGCTTGTAGAAGGCTTTTGGTTCTATAACCGCTTTGCAGCAATTTATCGTGGAAAAAAACGCAAACGGGAATTAAAACATTTAAATAAGATCGAGCCAATCCTTTCCTTGATCAAAAAACATCGTATGCGGACTTCAGGATAATTTCCTGTTCACCTTCGTAGGCAACGCAAAGACAATATCCTTGATATTCAGAAAAGAACTTTAGGTTACATGGATACTTCCCTGTAACCTTTTTTTGTACCACATCTACACTAAACTCCTGTAGGGGAATGGTCAATCCGGTTGATAAAAGCTTTGTATAGCTTTCCTTCCCTGCCCAGATATCATAAAAAAGAGTAGTCTTTTCTGTTTCTGACAAAACTTCCTCCAAACATTTTTGTTCCATGTCAGAGTAAAAACGCTTTGCCACACCTAATTTTAGCGATTCTATTTTTTGAATATCAATTCCAACCGGCGTATCTGCAATGGCACAGGCTACCATATTACCGGAATGGGAAAGATTAAAATGAATCCCTGCATACTCTGTTAAATATGGTTTACCATGCTCACTGCAGCTGTATTTTAGCTCCCTGATCTGTTCCCTTGTCAGAGAAAGCTTTGATGCAAGCATGGTTTCCAGCAAAATACCAGCTGCTATGCTACGGTTCTGTTCAGCTACCCGCTTGATGCGCATTGCTTTTTCACAGCGCTGTCTGCTTAATCGATTCAAATATTCTGTTTTTTTCTCATCCATAGATATGAAATTCATATCCATAACCGCAACTATGATCATCTTATCCGTCCTATTGAATAAAAAGACCCAAACTGCCTTTGCAATCTGAGTCCCTATATTCTTTATGTGTAACTATTCAGAGCCATACTAATTTGCTTTCTGCGAATTGTTTCTGAATAGTTACCTTTATGTAATAATTAGTCTATTTGTATGATTAATCTTCTTTTGGAAGATTGATTGCGATGTGAACATCGTCTAACTGTTTCTGTTCTACTGTTGCAGGAGCACCCATCATAATATCCATTGCATTCTTGTTCATTGGGAATGGAATGATCTCACGAATGCTTTCCTCACCACAGATCAACATGATCATACGGTCAACACCAGGAGCAATACCAGCGTGTGGTGGCGCACCATAGCAGAATGCATTGTACATAGCTGGGAACTTGGCCTTTACATCATCCTCACCAAGTCCTACAAGCTTGAATGCTTCGATCATGATTTCTGGATCATGATTACGAACAGCACCTGAAGATAACTCAACACCATTACATACTAAGTCGTACTGGTAAGCTAAGATATCAAGTGGCTCCATTGTCTTTAACGCATTCATTCCACCCTGTGGCATAGAGAATGGGTTATGACAGAATTCTAATTCTCCTGATTCTTCTCCAATTTCATACATTGGGAAGTCAACGATCCAGCAGAATTCATATGTATTTTGTTTCATATGTTTCTCACTAGCTGCACCTAAAAGCTTTCTTAAAACACCAGCAGTCTTTTGAGCTGCTAATTTCTTTCCAGCTGTCAAACCAACAAAATCACCTGGCTTCAATCCTAAAGAAGCGATTACTGCATCCTTCTTTTCCTGTAAGAATTTAGCGATACCACCAACGATCTCACCATTCTCATCTACCTTAAACCAGTAACCTTTATTTGCTGTAGCAACTTCAACATCAGCCATGATCGCATCGATCTGTTTTCTTGTTGCACTAAATTCATCTACAACGATAGCCTTTACAACATTTCCTTCAAATGGTCCAAAACCACAATCAGCAAGTAATTCTGTAGCATCCTGTAATACAAGATCAATACGAAGGTCAGGCTTATCTGAACCATATTTATCCATAGCCTCTAAATAAGGAATTCTTACAAATGGAGCTGTGGATGCATTGTTGTAAACACCGTATTTTGCAAATACTGGTGGTAATACTTCTTCAATCACTGCAAAAACATCTTCCTGAGAAGCGAATGACATTTCCATATCTAACTGATAAAACTCACCAGGAGAACGGTCAGCACGAGCATCCTCATCTCTAAAACAAGGTGCTATCTGGAAATACTTATCAAAACCTGAAGCCATTAAGATCTGTTTAAACTGCTGTGGAGCCTGTGGAAGTGCATAGAACTTTCCTGGATGATTTCTTGCAGGTACAAGGTAATCTCTTGCTCCTTCAGGTGATGAACAGGTAAGGATTGGTGTTGTAATTTCCATAAATCCCAAAGAGTTCATCTTCTGACGAAGTTCAGCAACGATCTGGCTTCTTAAGATAATATTGCTCTTAACTGCTGGATTTCTTAAATCCAGGTAACGATATTTCAAACGAGTATTCTCATCTGCGTCCTTAGACTGGTTGATTTCAAAAGGAAGCGCATTGTATCTGCACTTACCAAGTACTTCAATCTTAGAAGGTACTACTTCAATATCACCTGTTGGAAGTTCTGGGTTTTTGCTGGAACGCTCTCTAACAGGTCCTGTGATCTGAATAACAGATTCTTTATTCAAAGAATCAATGATCTCCATCATTTCTTCTGTTTCAACAACAGCCTGTGTTGTTCCATAGAAATCTCTTAAGATCAAAAATCCTAAATTTTTACTTACTTTACGAATGTTCTCATACCAACCTACAAGTGTAACTTCTTTTCCAGCATCTGAAAGACGAAGCTCACCACAGTTGTGTGTTCTTGACTGTACCATGTCAATTCCTCTTTTCTTTAAGATTTAATTTAAATGTAACTGTTTCGTACCCTGACAGTCACCTTATTTCAAAGCTTCTTTATAGAATTCTTTAAATTCTGTATAACCTTCTTTGATAAGCTGTTCCTTCTGGAACTTCTTATTCTTGTTCATACGGGCAACTAAAATCTGCTCTCCATTGGCTCTTGCTTCCTGTGCAGCCACAATTACATCGCAAAGTGCCTGTCCGCTTACACCCTTTTCTACGAGATAAGCAGTTTTTGCAGGTCTGCCTGGAACTTCAAAACCGCTTTCAAGAAGTAATAAAACGATACGCTCGAAACCGATAGAAAATCCACAAGCTGGAACGTCCTGACCTGTAAACTTACCTACCATCTTATCATAACGTCCACCACCGCCACAAGCGATACCAAGCTCTGGCATAGCGATTTCAAAAATAGTACCTGTATAATAACCCATACCACGCACTAAGGTTGGATCAAATACCAGCTTAAAGTCTGCTGATTTTACTGCAGATACACTGGCGATAATTTCTGCAAGGTTCTCTTTGATGTCAGCATCTAAGTAATCACCAAGCTTTTCTGCCATTTTCTCTAATCCGTCCAAGGAACCTTCGATTCCATCAAAAAGATCGATATATTTGTTTACACCTTCTTCAGCAAAACCTGCTTCCAAAAGCTCAGCCTTTACGCCATCAACACCAATCTTATCCATCTTATCCAAAATGATACATACTGTATCAAACTGTTCTTCAGGGAATCCTGAATAGTTAGACATTGCTCTTAAAATTCTTCTTTCATTGATCTTGATTTCAAAGTTCTTAAAGCCTAATTTACCAAGAGTAGATGTAGTTGCTAAGATCAATTCGATTTCTGCCAAGTTAGAAGGCTCTCCTAAGATATCGATATCACACTGCATAAACTGACGGTATCTACCTCTTTGTGGACGATCTGCTCTCCATACATTACCCATCTGTAAAGCCTTAAATGGGGATGGTAAATTAGCTGCATTATTAGAATAGAAACGAACAAGTGGCACTGTTAAATCATAACGAAGTCCTGAATCCACTAAATCAGCTTCTGTTTCAGCTGTATCTAATTTGAGTTTATCACCTCTCTTTAATACCTTAAAGATCAGCTTCTCATTTTCTCCACCCTGTTTTGAGCTTAAGTTCTCAATGTTCTCAACACATGGTGTTTCAATAGAAGTAAATCCAAACTTGCCGTAGTTTTCCTTGATGACACTGATCACGTAATCACGGATCTGCATCTCAGCAGGAAGTATATCTTTCATACCAGTTACTGGTTTTTTAATCATTGCCATGTCCAATTCTCCTTATCATCTTTATCACGTTACGATTTTACACTGATTTAAACCGTTTTTCAACTATTTTCTTAGTATAAAAAAAAGTGGGAACTATTTCTGTTCCCACTGGTTTTTTACATAAGTGATTTGATGCACTCTTCTACTTTTTTCATATCTGCAGTCGGCTCAAATCTGGCTACTACATTTCCTTCTCGATCGATCACAAACTTTGTGAAGTTCCATTTGATCTCTGGATTATTCTTATAATTTTTATCAATCTTTTTCAACATTACACCCATAGCAAGCGCAGCTGGTCCTTTTCCAAAGCCTTCAAAGCCCTTTTGGGATTTTAAGTACTGAAACAGTTCAATGGCATTTTCTCCATTTACATCAGCTTTTTTCATCTGTGGAAACTGTGTCTTATATTTTAATGTACAGAATTCATGGATCTCTTCATCTGTTCCAGGAGTCTGTCCCATAAACTGATTACATGGCACATCCACTACTTCAAATCCCTGATCATGAAGTTCTTCATACATTTTCTCGATTGGTTCATAATGTGGAGTAAAACCACATCCTGTAGCTGTATTCACAACAAGTACAACCTTGCCCTTGTAATCCGCCATAGATACCTTGCTTCCATCTGGAGCTTCCACGTTTAAATCATAAAAATTCATAATCTTTCTTCCTTCCTTTTACACAAAAAAACCACACGATACGCTACTTCTGAACAGTTACACTATTTCATATATTCACACGCTGCAAGGGCTGCAATAGCGCCATCTGATGCGGCTGTTGTCAGCTGTCTGACCGCCTTTGTTCTGCAATCTCCTGCAGTAAAGATTCCAGGATGATTCGTCTTACAATCCTCCATTGCTACAATATATCCAGACTGATCAATGGATACCATATTCTGAAATGCCACATTATCTGGCATCTGACCAATAGCAATGAACAAACCACTTACCGGGATATCCTTCACCTCTTTTGTTTCCTTATTTTCCAGACGAAGTCCCTCTAAAGAACCGCTTCCAAGAAGCTTGATAATATTGGTGTTAAGAATAAACTCTACATTCTCTTTTTCTTTCAGTGCCAATAACTCTTTTTTATCACCACGGAATTCATCTCTTCTATGAATCAGGTAAACCTTGGAACAATAGTTAGATAAAAACAGTGCATCCTCCAAAGCTGTATTTCCGCCACCTGCAACTGCTACTTCTTTTTTTCTGTAAAAAGCTCCATCACAGGTAGCACAATAGGAAATACCTTGTCCGATCCATTCTGACTCATGCTCTAAACCAAGCGGTCTGTTCTTAGCGCCTGTTGCTAAGATCACTGTCTTTGCCATATAAGCATTATTCTCAGTGATCACCTTTTTCAAATCCTTAAATTCCTCTATCTGAAGCACTTTCTCGTATACCACATTGGCTCCAAGTGAGGTAGCTTGTTCATACAATCCTGTTGCAAATTCAAATCCGGATATCTTTTTGATACCAGGGTAATTCTCAACCTCTGGCGTATTGATGATCTGTCCGCCATAAGATGATGCTTCTAAAACAAGTACCGACTTTCCTGCCCTCACTCCATAAATTGCTGCTGACAAACCAGCGGTTCCTGCCCCAACAATCACAATGTCGTATAACAGCTCCATAGTGTTTCCTCCTGCTTTTCTATAAAAATAAATGATGATTACTTATTACGCTCTACCATTGCCAACAAATTTGCTTTAGAAGTTAATCCAATGTTCTTATCCACAACCTGACCATTCTTAAATACCAAAACTGCCGGGATGGATGAAATGTTATATTCAACTGCAAGATCTTCCTGATCGGTTACATCTACTTTTCCAACCTTAAAGCCATCTGCCTCTGAAGCGATCTCTTCGATCACCGGACCAAGTGCCTTACATGGACCACACCAGTCTGCCCAAAAGTCAACCAATACCGGTTCACTTGAATGAATTACCTCATCAAAATTCTCTTTTGTAAAATGTAATACTGCCATAACCATATCCTCCTTCTTAAAATTAATTGTGTACAATTCGTTTTCACATATTGATTGTACGCAATCTAATTGTGTTTGTCAATATTTGTTTTTGATTATTTTTCTTAAATAAAGTAAAAAAGAAACAGATACTATTTATGTTAGCCAAACTAACACAAATAATACCTGTTTTCTGTAAAATAAAGTATCTTATCTTCATCTACCTATATGCAATAGTATAGTTTTTAACAAATTTTTCATGGTTAACCACATCAGCTCAACAAACTGAGATTTCACGTTGCTTTCAAGTTTTCAGTATTATATAAGCTATCCCTTAATTGGTACCCAAATCTCAATGATTGAACTATCTCTGCTCCAATGGAATCTGGCATCATATCTTTCAAAATGTAAAAAATTCTCCCGTAACGGAGTATATTCTGTATTAGGTAATATTTCTTTATAAATTTTACTATAGGTTTCGTATATCTTATCCATAGAACCAATATGTTCAACAACCATGTATTTGTGTGAAGCAATTTCTTTTGAAACAAACCCCTCTGGAACTACTATTTTTCGTGGTATAGCACAACAATAAAATAATTTGTCTTCTCGTCTTTCCATAAAAGCATATTTAATCCAATTTCCCGATTGTGATAAATATGCTTTTTTCAGGTTATTGTTAAATTTACGCCAAAAATCAACACATATTTTAATATTTTCTTTTTGTCTATTAGTAAGTTCAATTTCCTGTCCAATCACCGAAAAAGACTCCAGTTCGCAAATTCTATAATTCATCTTTTCTCCTTGTGAGCTGTTATAATGGTATAACTTATGCAAAGTTCAGATAAAACAATTACAAATGACGTTTTCTTTTTCTTTCAAGTATCATAGCTTGTACGATCATCGCAACGATGCATGCGGATTTTACAAACAGGTCAGCCAACGACTCATTAAATATCATATTATAGATACTCCATTCTCCTACTCGCGCATAACAGAACACCTGCTGAATAAAATTCGCAACCTCATATACTAAGATAATCCCATTAACAAGGTAAACCATTTTTACCAATTTGTTTTTCTTTTTGATAAAATACATACCTGTGATAAAAATTGTGAAACCACACCATAGTACGCTGAATACGCCGCCCCAAATAATGTCCGGCTCCAGTTTCTGTTTATCCAAAGTATAATAAATATTGCTAATAACGATATCAATAATACTTAAAGCATAAAAAAAACAACCTAAATAACCTGCATATTTCCCATCTATATTTTTTTGATAAGATGCCTTGGTACAAATGACTGCCACAACTACCACTCCAGCGTAACCAATCATTTGGGTCATACAAAATACTTCCTGAAGCCCACTTGCAAAACTATTCCCGCCAAATATCAGAATCAATAATTTAGCAAAATACGGAATAAATGCAAAGAAAGATAATATGGTTGCCAATGCGTATACCGCAGTCATAACCTTTCCTTGTTTATAACTTTCCAGCAGTGCCTGCTTTTCTGAAAAATCTTTCATCTCATCGGCTGATACCAATGAATCTATGGAAACACCTAATATACTGGCAATACACTTGGTTGTCATGAGATCTGGATACCTTGCTCCACATTCCCATCTAGATACCGCTTGTCTGGTAACATACAACTGATCTGCCAATGTCTGTTGTGTCATCCCCTTTGCTTCTCGTTCCTTTTTTAGTTTTTCTCCAAATTCCATTTTACTTCTATCCTTTCTAACATAAGTTAAAATGAAGCACCTCATTCTAACACGATTTTTGTCTTCGAAGATAGCTCTATTATGAAAAAACACCAACAAAAAAACAAGAAACAGTTGATTTTGTCATGTCACCATTGCGGTAACACCCTGTAAACAAGCGATTCTAGCTGCAAAATGTCCATGACTCTACTTTATAGAATCGATCATCTGATATATTTCTTCCTTACTAATAGCTGGAATCAACTTATGTCCATCATCAAAGAATCATTCGATACTTTTGTAAACTTGTATTTGTTCAGAAGTAGCCATAAACACTTGCTGTTTATGGCGTAAGAATATGATTCAATAGCAAAAATGCCATTGCGAAGCAATTTTAAATGCATTTTTGCTTCGTAATTATGAGGGTACTGAATAATTACGTAAACTTTATAAATTCATATGGCAATCCCAAATCTTCTGAATATTTGCGAATTTCTTTCTTTTCTTCATCACTCATTTCATCATAAAAAGGAAGTTCGGATACTGTGAAGTATGTATTTACTTCTTCTATTTTCAACACATCCCACATGGTGCTATATATAATCCTCCAACTTTATACTTCCTTATTTCTTTATATACCCTCGTGGTATAAGCATACCCAAATATTTTTAGATAATATTGGATTGACTCATATCATGTTCTGGGAAGGTTATTTTTTCATACATGCTAGAATTATTCGATTGTTCTTTCGTCATAATATTTATATACTATATACTCCCTTCACTGTAAAATGTTAAACACATTTTATTTAGCTTTTTACAACAGTATAGCCTTTTTTTGCTCACACTGTTGTATTTTTCTCCTGTAAAACGCCTTAATCTAGATTTTTATCTGGCTTTTTACAACAGTATAGCCTTTTTTTGCTCACACTGTTGTAAATTTCTTCTTACAATCTAAAATTTAATCCTTTTTTGCTGGATATTTACAACAGTACAGACTTTTTTTGATCATACTGTTGTAAACTTCTTCTTACAATCTAAAATTTAATCCTTTTTTGCTGGATATTTACAACAGTACAGACATTTTTTGATTGTACTATTGTAGCACCAGAAAATATATACCATATTATTCAAAAACAGCTTCAAAACCAGAAAAAAGGACGTTTCGAGATACTCGAAACGTCCTAAACCATTTCCACCTATTGAAGTTCAAATAACTTTCTCTTTCGATCAATCATTTCCTCAATTCTTTCAATGTATAAATCCACATCCTTTACATTATCGCATCTCTCGATCCTACCGTTTCCAAACACTCTCTTGGTCACTGATCCCGCACCGATGGCGATAATGGTCTGAACCTCCTCCATGATCAGGATATTGTAAAGTCCTGCCTTTCCATCCTTTGCATATCCAACATTTTCAAAATTTCCTGACATATTCTTTTGACGGTACAAGTAATATGGCTTCATATCCATATCCTTTGCACCATTTACCGCAATGGTCATGGTCTCATCTGTATTCTTAAGCATATCCATTCCGTTTTCTTCAATCCACTGGCTAAGTCTGGATGCTCGCTTGATTGCCAGAGAATGAATGGTTAAGGAATCCGGATTACATTTCTTCACTTCCTCAAGGGTATAAGCCACTTCATCAGCACCCTCTCCCGGAAGTCCTAAAATAAGATCCATATTGATGTTATCAAATCCTGCTTCTCTTGCAAGTAAAAATGCCTGTTTTGTCTGCTCTACCGTATGCTGACGTCCAATAAATTTCAATGTTTCCTGTACAAAAGTCTGAGGATTTACCGAAATTCTTGTGATACCATGTGCTTTCAATACCTTCAATTTATCCAGAGTAATACTATCCGGTCTTCCGGCCTCCACTGTAAACTCCTGTAAATGGCTAAGATCCAATGTAGTCTCAATTTTTGTCAAAAGCTTATCCAATTCCTCTGGCTCTAAGGTAGTTGGTGTACCGCCGCCAATATAAATAGTATCCAGATATTCTCCCTTATGTTGCACCGAAACCGCATCAATTTCCTTAGACAGCGCATCCAAATAATCGTTGACCTTCTTTTTGTGTACCGAAATCGGGTAAGACGTAAAGGAACAGTACAAACAGGTCGTAGGACAGAACGGAATTCCAATATACAAAGAATATCCATTTCTAAAATGAAGACCCGATAAAAGCTCTTTTTCTCTTTTAGCAATGTCCACACTCAAAGCTGCCTTTTCATCATTGGCAAAATATTCTTCTTTCATATAGGCTTCTATGTCTTTCTCAGCCTTTCCTTCTTCTAAAAGTCCCATAGCAATCTTCGTAGGTCTGATTCCTGTTAAAATTCCCCATGGGAGCACCTTTCCGGTCGCTTTTTGAAGTGCGATATACAAATCCTGTTTAAAGCAGTTCTTCAATTCATTTTTCGGAGTATCCAAAGAAAGTTCCTTTTGAGTGGTAATAACAGCCTCATCTGAAACATAAGGATTAACCAGACTCATATTCAATGGATTTTTGGAAGCATTCTCATAAACAATCAGATCCTGTAGCAATTCAATTTTATATGTTTTCTTTTCCTGATCAATTTCTAATAATAAAAATGCACCCTTTTTTTCTTCATAGTCAATTCTCATATCCTCTGTTGGATAAAAAGACTTCACCAGGGAATTGATATCATATGAATATGTTTCATCATTGCTATATACTACTAACATTTCTTTGCTCCTAATTATTTCTATTGCTTATGCAGTAAATGGATTTCCTGCTTTCTCATCACCAATTGTGGTGCACTCACCATGTCCTGGCAGGCAAATTGTTTCTTCTGGAAGAACATACAATTTTTCTTTGATCGAACGGACAATCTGACTCATAGAGCCTGTCTCAAAATCAGTTCGTCCAACAGAACCCTGGAACAAGGTATCTCCTGTCACCAAAAGATTATATTCTTCAAAATAATAACAGCAGCTTCCGCAAGTATGTCCTGGAGTTGCGATCATCTTGCATTTCATACCTGCAAGCTCAATTTCATCTCCATCTTTTACCCAGTGTTCTGGCTCAATGGTGTACTCTCTTCTCATAAAACCAGTAGACAAGTTAATATCAGCATTTTCGCAAACAACCTTTTCATCAATATTGCAATAAGCCTCAGCTCCTGATAACTGCTGTAATCTCTTCATACCAAGCATATGATCAAAGTGTGCATGAGTCAGTAAGATTCCTGCACAGGTTAGTCCATTTTTGGAAAGTTCATTAAAAATAGTCTCTCCTTTATCAGCAGGATCTACCACGATTGCTTCTTTGCTTCCCTCTAAATAGATATAATAACAATTTGTCTGACATACGCTTAAAATAATTCTTCCTAATTTTAAATTATTCAAACTTACTCCCTCCTACTAAACAAAGGGGTGAAATAACTTTCACCCCTCATAAAAGTTCCTAAAACATTTTTTCATCAACCAGTTGTTCTCTCGATATCAATTACGCTTTCAATGGAACGGATTTTTTCAATAACCCTGTTCAATTCTTCTCTGCCGGAAATTTCAAATGATGTAGCCAAGGTTGCAATACCATCCTTTGAAGTTCTTGTATTCATGGACAGAATATCAATATTCTTCTCAGTAAGAGTCCTTGATATATCAACCAAAAGACCACTTCTATTGTTGGCATAAATGGTAATCTCTGCAAAATATTTTGCTTCGTGGTTCTCTTCATGCTGCCACTCTGCATCAATCATTCTGGCTCTATCAAACTCTGATAAGTTTAACATATTGATACAGTCTGTTCGATGGATGGAAATGCCTCGTCCTCTTGTTACAAAACCAACGATTTCATCACCTGGTACCGGACTACAGCATTTCGAGAAACGAACTGCTAAATCATGAATACCTTTTACAACGATACCACTCTTTGATTTCGGCTCCATGCTTCTAACCGGTGTATTATCAGCAATCTGCTGTAATACCTCTTCATTGCTCATAACCTTCTTATGATCCTGGTCATAAAGCTCCTGAAGCTTATTGGCAACCTGTCCTTCCTTCATGGCTCCATGGCCGATGGCAGCTAACACTGCATCCCAGTCTGAAAAACCATACTTTTTCTGGATAACCTGTGTATATTCAGGCTTTAACAGATCTGATAATACCATGGACTTACTCTTACAATAAGCCGCAAGTACATCCTTACCTTTGTTGATATTCTCTTCCTTAAACTCTGCCTTAAACCACTGATTGATCTTGTTCTTCGCCTGAGCACTTTTTACAAGCTTTAACCAGTCTCTGCTTGGGCCCTTGGAGTTCTGAGAAGTGATAACCTCTATACGATCACCATTCTTAATCTCATAATCAATGGTAACAAGCTTTCCATTGACTCTGGCACCAACCATTTTATTACCAACTGCACTATGAATGCTGTAGGCAAAATCAATCGGTGTAGAACCTGCTGGTAAATTTTTAACATCACCAGTAGGCGTAAAACAATATACATTATCAGAAAAAAGATCCAGATCGCTCTTTAACAGATTCATAAATTCACGGTTATCTGACATGTCTCTCTGCCATTCCAGAATCTGTCTAAGCCAAACAAGCTTCTCTTCTTCCTGTCCATCTATCTTCTTTCCATTGGAAGCCTCTTTATACTTCCAGTGAGCAGCGATACCATACTCTGCTGTTCTATGCATTTCATAGGTACGAATCTGCACTTCAAAAGGTTGTCCGGTAGAACCAATCAGTGTTGTATGCAACGACTGATACATATTCTCCTTTGGCATGGCAATATAATCCTTGAAACGTCCTGGAATTGGTTTGTACATTTCATGAATCACACCAAGCGCTGCATAACAGTCCTTCACAGATTCTACAATGATACGAACTGCAAAAAGATCATATATCTGATCCAGTGTCTTATTCTGGTTCTTCATCTTACGATAAATACTAAAGAAATGCTTAACTCGTCCATCTACCTTTGCTTCAATCTGTGCATTACTGATGTGTTCATTTACTTCATCCACCAAAGACTCAACGTAGGCTTCACGTTCAATTTTTCTGCTAGCGATCTTATCCACAAGATCATAATAAATCTCGGGTTCCAAATACTTCAAAGAAAGATCATCCAATTCAATCTTGATCTTACTGATACCAAGTCTTTGTGCGATTGGGCAATATATATCAAGAGTTTCCTTTGCAATTCGCATCTGAGATTCTCTTGGCTGAAACTTTAGGGTACGCATATTGTGCAGTCTATCGGCAAGCTTAATCATGATGACGCGAATATCCTTCGCCATTGCCAAAAACATCTTTCTTAAGTTTTCAGCCTGCATCTGAAGTCTGTCTTCCTTAAACTGTAGCTTCTCTAACTTGGTCACGCCATCTACTAAAAGTTCAATATCATCACCAAACTCCTGGGCCAGTTCCTTCTCAGTCCACTCTGTATCTTCGATTACATCATGCAAAAGTCCTGCAACAATGGTCTCCTTATCCATTTCTAAATCAGCTAAGATAATACCTACTGACAATGGATGGATGATATATGGTTCTCCTGACTTTCTTACCTGGGTCTTATGTGCGTCGTATGCTACCTGATATGCTTTTTCAATAAGGCTGATATCGTCAGAAGGATGATATTTTCGGACACGTGCAATCAAGTCCGAATACAGTTCTTCCGGACTTTTGCTTTTTTCTACGTATTCTTTTCCTTCTTCAACAACTTTACCAATACAGGTCTCTTCCATGACTGATACCCTGCCTTTCGAAAAATAATACTTATCTATAGAACATAATAAAAATCATTATAATTATTTACCATCATAAGATAATGCAGCATCTAAACGATAACCAGCAATCTTTTCTCTTCCCTTTAATCCAGCAAGCTCAATCAAAACAGAAACACCTACAACTTCTCCACCAAGAGATTCTACTAATTTAATCATAGCCTCTGTAGTACCGCCTGTAGCGATTAAATCGTCTACCAATAATACCTTCTGACCTGGTTTAATAGCATCCTTATGCATTTCGATTGTTGCTGTGCCATACTCAAGATCATATTCCATTTCTACTGTTTCGCATGGTAATTTACCTTTTTTACGAATAAGTACGAATGGCTTTCCTAAATTGTAAGCGATAGGCATACCAAAGATAAATCCCCTTGATTCTGCACCAGCGATTACATCAATATCAAGATCCTTGATCATATCCTGCATGGTATCAATGGCAAGACGTAATCCATCTCCATCCTGTAAAACACTTGTTACATCTCTAAACATGATTCCTGGTTCTGGAAAATCTGGGATTGTTCTTACATATTCTTCTAACTTTTTCATCTGACTATCGTCCTCTCTGATCATATATATTTATGTATATTTCGTCCAAACAATATATACAATTGCAAAAATAGCAATCATATTTTATTATAATATCGTTGTCATAAAAAGTCAATTCTCAAACCTCGCAGTATTGCTTTGTTCCGTGGCATTATAATAGTCTGTTTGCAAGGTTTCAAGAAGCTCAGACAGTTTTTTCACAAGAATTTGCTGATTTTCCATTTTTTTCAAAGTGCCTCTCATGGCAGCTTTTTCAAAAAGCTTCTCTGGTCCAAGGCTGTTTTTGATTCGAAGGACTGCATCAGAAACCTCCGACATTTGTTTTGTAATCCCCAAAAGATCTGAAGCACTTGTCTGAAAAGAACGATCATCCATTCTGATCAAGCCAATAGTTCCAAAGGATTTACTATCAATGGCAATATCTGCTCCTGTATGATTCTTGATAGTAATCTCATTCATATCATTGTTCACTTCATTCACACAATGAAGGATCATTTTTAACTGTTCTAAGGTCAACTCGATGCCAAACTTATCTTTGATCAGATCAAGAAGCTTTTTGTACACCCAGTCAGGAATATGATCCCCAACCACATTGATTCCGTCTACAATCAGATCAAAATACTTGGAATTCAACACTTCCTTTACCATATCCACATATTTGACATAATCTTCCATGCCAAATTCCTTCATAATCCCAGACACTTCATCTGCGAATTCCGGATTTGCCTGCTCGTATTCGATCAAATAGGCCAAAAGATATGCCAGGGTATCCTGATTTTCCTGTTCTTGGATCATCTCCATAATAATGTCTGTATTTCCCTTAAAGCCTTCCTCCACAAGTTCCCCTATAAGTGCCAAAGCCTCCACCTTCTGCTTTGGACTCAAGGAACGCAGATAGCTGTTTAAAAATTCATCCAGCGCCTTCATTTCCTTTCCCTGTCCTGTAGGCGAAGGTACCAGACTAAACTTTCCATCCTCCGAAAAATTGAAAAAAGTATTGGGACAATGGTTTTCCAAAAATCCACCCTCTCCATACTCATACCCCTTATAATAAGTAGTATTTCCAATATCATTTAATAAAAGATTAACGTAGTCGTAATCCACATTGTTATTTTCAATCTTATACTGTCTTTGTTCGATCTGATCCTTGTAGTTTTCCATGAATTCATCGGAAAATCCCTGCCCATCAAAAGATACGCAACGATCCACACTTCCATCTAAAACTGTAATATATTTTGCCTTATTTCCACCCTTTGAATGTCCCGTCACCGTCACATAGTAATCGTCCAGACCACATTCTTTATAAGCCTCCTGGTACCAGTCAAGTGCATTTTGCTGCTGTTTGGAGCTCACATCTCCACCAGCGGTGAAATCATCCTTCCATTCGTTCAAAGCTGTTCCTCGAAACGCAACCACAGCCTCCTTGCTGTCCGGATTCACAAAAACAGCACTATATCCACCACCGCCACCATCTGCATTATCCCTATGGGTTGTGGCAATATTCATATTCATAAGATTCTCATCCTTAGAAACTGCCGTTAAGATATTCTCCCAATCCTGCTTCGACATGTAGGTTCCATAGTCTGCATTTTCTCCTGATGTAAGGAGATTCGCCATGGCACGTTCCACAACATTTCCAATGGTATCACCCGGCTGAAGCGCTGCCATAGGTGGTTGTGTCATATACATCAGATTTTCCAAAAGTAACAATTCCTCTGTTGATAGATTATCTGCCATAGTCTCCTCCTATTCAATGATCAGTATTTTTGCGCCATTTGCTCCACAAGGTGCATGAAATAAGGTTTCTCCCGTTTCTCCCAGGGAAAAAATCTCTGGATGATACATAATTTCCATATGTCCCGGCAGCTTATTTTCATTTTTAAATTTCTTTAGCTGCTCTATACAGGAAGTAGCTTTTTTCTCATCAGCCTGCAGATAGATCCTAGTTGTTCTATAGGGATCATATAGGAACTCTTTGATCTCGGCCACACTTTCTTTTCCGGAAATTTCTTTCCCCTGACAGGTTGGAAATGTGGTATAGGCAAAACAGGTACAACCCAGCTGCTTTTTTACCTCCTCTTCAATCCATGCATCATACCTTCCCCGAAGCAAAAATCCGTAAAAATTATCCTCACAGTAAAAGGTTCCATTTTCTTTTTCATGAAGATAGGTATAAAACGTACACTGATCATCCCCTGACGTCTTATCATAGTACTCCACCTTAGTAAACGCACTAAGCTTACTTGATGGTTCAAACACAAAATATTCAAAATCACGATCCGGATATTTTTCATTCATATAGGATAGGATACAACGTACTTTTTCCAAATCCTTCACCTGATGGGTATATAATTTTCCATCCTTGATACGATCTTCATTGATATATGCCCTGCACATGATTTTTTCCTCCAGGGCTGTCATTTTCACTATTTCCATAAGTAGATTTCCTTTCTTGGCATGTTATCCATTTTTGCTCCCGAACTAACCCTTCTTGGATATAATCGTCTTAGCAATGGTGATTGCTTTCATTTCTGCCTCGTAAAGTCTTTTAGCTTCCACCTCAAGTGTATCTCCTATGGTTTTTAGCTTTCTTGCAGTCTTTACAATATCCGCTCTGATCTCTTCTGCCTTTTTCTGATATGCATCTGATGCATAACCATCCCACTGCCCCGATAGTTTTTTCATGCAGTCCATCAGACGTTTGTCCGCAATCGTCTGATAAACCACACCGCATTCCTGTAATCTCTTCGCATTCTCAATCGCCTGTTCAAAATCAATCTTGATCTGTGCCTCTGTTTTCAAACTATTTCCCCCTGTCTATATTCACCCCAAAATATCCCCTGGAAGTTCTTCTGCAATAGCTTCAACCTGTTGTTCCGTTGCTGCATAAACCTGTGAGATCTGTTTTAGCACCTCAATATCCTGCTGGCAATTTTTCACCATACGTTCCATTTGGGTTTTCTTTTTGATAAACTCTGCCCGAAAAGCATCCCCTGCACTTCCAATCCAGTAATATCCTGTTTTTTTCTGAATCCTATCCAGTTCTTCAAAATCACGTATCACTTGTAAAACCTCGCCAAACGCTTCTAAAGCTTTAGCATTTAACTCCTCTGGAGTGACTAACAATGCGTTTAAAAAGGCTGCGCCATTTGGTATATGTAACATAGGTGTACCCCTTTCTTATTTTCTAAATCTTCTTTTTTTCCTTCATGCGATCCTAAAATCTATACCTTTATCGATTCGATCAGTTCTTTGGCACTCCTTTCATTTTTTTCATATAAAACACCACATTCATTTAAGTCATTTGCCATCTCACGCAATGACTCAAATATTTTCTGAAACTCAGCTCCATCCGTCCTGATCCTGTTTGCAAAAGCTAAACTCGCGCTTCCTTTCCACATTCCTGACAAAGTACTCATGGTTTCCAGCAGTTTATTCACATCCTGAATGCTTTTCTCCACATAGGAGAAAAACTCCTCATAATCTGTTTTCAATGCTCTTGTTTCTACTTCCATATAATCCCCCTTATTTATATTTATTAGATAAAACACAAAAAGCTGCTTGAACTATCCATAAAGAAATTCAAACAGCTTTCATTATTCATTCATATTTTAAGGTGTATCAGACATACTGACACCCTGATCTTCTAGTGTTGTTTCCGTAGTTTCTCCTATATTCTTTTCCGCATGCGTCTGCCTGTATTCCGCCAGACTCTGCCCGCCAAGAATAGAAGATCGTGACAAGATCACCACCAAAACAAATAAAGCAATAAGCATCCCCACTCCATAAAGCAGGTTTTTCTTCATATCATCCCCACCCGGCATCTGAAACGTCGGTCTCTTCTTCTGCTCATACTTCTTCATATTTTTTCCCCTCTCTAACTTGTATCATATCAAATTTTCAGATTATCGACAAGTTATTGACAAAAAAAGAATTATAATTCTGTCGTTACAAGATATTTTTCCACAACTCCCACTGGATCCTCATCATCAATCCAATAATCCGGCAAGAATCCCACACCTTCTGAAAAATGATCATGAAAAAATCTCTTACAACCACATCTAAAACCAACCTTAGAATGTGTGAGCTGATATGATAACACCTCTCCATATTCAGAACACCCTAATGTAGCAGAACCCACTGTCACGGCATTTTTTATTCCAAATGAAATGGATACTCCCATCTCCCCTGAAGACGCTGTACCACTATTCATAACCACAAATAAATGTCCTTTATATGTTCCTTCCTTTCCCACTTCGTCTACATGTTTGTCATATTTTTTTACAACATCCTCATTTTCAACAGGATCATGTAAATAAGCTCCATCAAAACCATCACTTGTGATTCCAGCCAGTCCATCATAAAAATATTCTGCATAATCAGAACTACCACCAAAATTTCCAGTAAGATCAAGGATCAGCTTGTCCTTTCTGGCACACTCCTTCCCTTCCTCTCGAAACACCTCCATCAAATCCTGATTCCATGGCATCGCATAATTAGAATGATGAATGATCCAATAATCCTTCTTTTTTATAATTCGTTCAGAATCTGTATTACTTTGTCTTGCTTTGTCTGAAAGAATTGGATGTGTTTTTACCTTTTTACCAGCCAAATCTATTTCCAGAATTTCCTTTGATACGTATTTTCCCAATAAATAAAAATGATTTTCTTTCTCATATGATTCTAAGATATCCTTCTCAGTATCTACATATAAAGTTGGCATCAGATATTCTTTTACATCTTTTTCTGCCAGTATCTCTCCCGGTTCAAAGTTTTCATCACCCTTTACAACTATGTAACCATCTACAACCTTTTTCACCACAAGATCCGTCACATAAGCAATATACCGGATTGGAAAACCGCCCCCATATCCGTATACACCCATATAGAAATGATTATCCTTTAGATATGGAAGAAATGCTTCACGAATCAGTTTGCAAAGATCTGTATTGCTGATCTCGTCCTTGGAATCTTTTAATTTTTGAATCATCTTTAACTGCAGCTTTTCACAAAGCGCATCCCCTAACAAAGATTCATATCCCGAATAACAAAGCTTTAGGCAATTGCAAAAATCCTGAATATCTTTCACTGCATCCTCAATCGATATGATCACCTGGCTAGACGCAATTTTCATTGCTTCCTCTATCTGATCATATCGTAATATGCAGCGCTTTACACTTTCCAATACATCCCTGCTATATTTTTTTCCTTCACCACTCCAATAGATCTTTTCAAATTCACTTCTCTTCATTTTTATATCCCACCTAGTTTTCTCGATATTATTTAGAACATAAAATGCAATTCTAACTTTTGCGGTTATAAATGATTAATAACGATATATCGCCATAATATATAGTTTATATTATTAGTTATATAATATATTTTTTCTACTGTAAATCTTATTTTAGGACACAGAGTTCCATTTTTATTTTCAATGTCACAATAGCTTAGTCTTTCCTACACTACACATGCTTTTTGCGTTTTATGTAGGAATCTCACATAAAAAAACACAACGCTAGCTTTATACTGAATCATAAGCTCCAATAACTATTCGCCCTCTCGGTCTTAACCCACACCACCTTGCAGCGAGGATTGCTCCGCTTCGCTCCCGCAATCCCACAAACGCTATTCGTCCTCCCAGTCCAGCTTCGCTGTCCCTCCGGACTCATATCGTTTGTTCCTCAAATACAGAAGGAGCGCGGTTTGCAAGGTCTAAAGACTTTGCAACCGCGCTCCTTTTGTATTTGACTCGCTTTATTCGTTACATCATTCCCATGCCTGGGCCACCGGCTGGCATTGCTGGAACGTCTTCTTTGATGTTAGCAACAACAGATTCTGTTGTTAATAATGTACTTGCTACAGAGCAAGCATTCTGTAATGCACTTCTTGTAACCTTAGCTGGATCTACGATACCAGAAGCTACCATATCAACGTATTCTTCTTTGTATGCATCAAAGCCTACCATCTTATCAGCTTCACGTACTTTGTTGATGATAACGCTTCCTTCTAATCCTGCATTTGCAGCGATGTGGAATAATGGTGCTTCTAATGCCTTTAAGATGATCTGACCACCTGTCTTTTCATCTCCTTCTAATGTTTCAACTAATTTAGCAACTTCATTAGAAGCTTTGATGTATGCTGTACCACCACCTGGTACGATACCTTCTTCTACTGCAGCTCTTGTTGCATTTAAAGCATCTTCCATACGAAGCTTTGCTTCTTTCATTTCTGTTTCTGTTGCAGCACCAACACGGATAACAGCAGCACCACCTGCTAATTTAGCAAGTCTTTCCTGTAATTTTTCTCTATCAAAATCAGAAGTTGTTTCTTCGATCTGTTTCTTGATCTGAGCAACACGTCCGCTGATTGCAGCCTTGTCGCCTACACCATCAACAATGATTGTGTTTTCTTTCTGAACCTTAACTGATTTTGCACGACCACACATATCAAGTGTAGCTTCTTTTAAGTCAAGACCAAGTTCTTCGCTGATCACCTGACCACCTGTTAAGATAGCGATATCTTCAAGCATAGCTTTTCTTCTATCACCATAGCCCGGTGCCTTAACAGCTACAACGTTGAATGTACCACGTAATTTAATAACAATCAATGTTGTTAATGCTTCACCTTCGATATCTTCAGCGATGATAAGTAATTTAGCGCCTGACTGAACAACCTGTTCAAGCACTGGTAAGATTTCCTGAATGTTAGAAATCTTCTTATCTGTGATTAAAATATATGGATCATCCAAAGTAGCTTCCATCTTATCCATATCTGTTGCCATATAAGCTGAGATATATCCACGATCAAACTGCATACCTTCTACTAAGTCAAGTTCTGTCTTCATGGTCTTAGACTCTTCGATTGTGATAACACCATCACCTGGTACTTTATCCATAGCATCTGCTACCATGTTACCTACTTCATCATCACCTGCTGAAATAGCTGCAACTCTGGCAATCTGCTCTTTACCGTTTACTTTTGCACTCATAGAAGCAATTGTTTCAACTGCTTTATCAGTAGCTTTCTTCATACCTTTTCTTAAAACGATTGGGTTAGCGCCTGCTGCCAAGTTCTTCATACCAGCATTTACCATAGCCTGAGCCAAAACAGTAGCTGTTGTTGTACCATCACCTGCTACATCATTTGTCTTTGTAGCAACTTCTTTTACAAGCTGAGCACCCATGTTTTCGAATGCATCTTCTAATTCGATTTCTTTTGCGATAGTCACACCATCATTTGTGATCAGTGGAGCACCAAAAGATTTGTCTAATACTACGTTTCTTCCTTTTGGTCCAAGTGTAACTCTTACTGTATTTGCTAACTGGTTTACACCAGCTTCTAATGCTGCACGGGCTTCTACGCCATATTTAATTTCTTTTGCCATGTTCATGACCTCCTAAAAATATTCTTTTTTTAAAAATTCTAATGACTGTCTATCAACTAAGCTTCAATAACTGCTAAGATATCATTCTGTCTTACAACGATGTATTCCTGATCATCTAATTTTACTTCTGTTCCAGAATATTTAGAATAGATAACCTGATCTCCAACTTTCACTTCCATTTTTACTTCTTTGCCATCTACTACTCCACCTGGTCCAACTGCAACTACTTCTGCCTGCTGTGGTTTCTCTTTACTCTGACCTGGTAATACGATACCAGATTTTGTTGTTTCTTCTGCAACTAACTGTTTTAATACAACTCTGTCTCCTAATGGTACTAACTTCATGATAAAGCCTCCTTATATTTTCAATTTCACTAAATGCTTTTGTACTTGTTAGCACTCTTTAGGATTGAGTGCTAACCACAAAACATAGTTTACCACTTAATCACTATCTTTGCAACCGCTTATTTTACAATAAATGGTTTTATAGTTACTGTACACACATTGTGTGCACAGTAACTGATTTTTGCCATGCTACGCATTCCAAATGGCAAAAATCCGCACCCCCAGTCTTTCATACGGTATTTTCGGTGCCGAAAATACCTACCTGTGTACTGTAACGTTTCATATTTCATAATGCCACCAGCGATGAAGCCTCACAAAAAATTTGCGAAGCGGCAACTTCCTCTACGCGAGGCGCATCCTTCGGAGGTTTTTCAATTGGAAATACGAGGAATTCCCTATCGCATAAAAAGACGTGTAAAAAATGATTTCTCATTTTTCACACGCCCTTTATTGAGGAATGAAATTTTTTTGTTTATAAAGTTACTTTTCTATTACAAATACAAATCATTTCTGTCAGGATCTTATCTGTAAACATTTGTCCAGATTTTTCCTGTCTGATTTGGGTTGATTCCTTTTGCTTCAAACAACTGGCTTAAAGTTACAAAAGTATAACCCTGTTTCTGTAAGCCCTCGATAATTGTTGGAAGAGCCTGAACTGTTGCTGAGTTACCCTGGAAGTCATGTAACAATACAATTGTTCCATCAGAAGCGTTGGAAAGAACCTGATTTGCTCTGTTTGCTGCTGATGAGCTTGCTTCCCAGTCATTTGCATTGGTAATACCCTGAATAAATGCCAAGTTGATATTGCTAAACATGGTGTTGCTTGTTC
Organism: Lachnospiraceae bacterium; assembly: GCA_045628865.1. GTDB lineage: Bacteria > Bacillota > Clostridia > Lachnospirales > Lachnospiraceae > JAZQQB01. The sequence goes on from JAZQQB010000041.1 coordinate 83,189, forward strand.
CTAAATAAGGAGCTCTAAAGAATTTAGGTGTTACATTTACCGCATTCTTGATGGCATCATTTGTTTTGCTGATTTCCTGCTGAACCTGATAAGCACTCATACCACTCATATTCTGATGTGTATAAGAATGGTTAGCAAGCTCACATCCCATACTGATCTGTCTTTGCATGATTGGAACAGTGTTCTGGTTAATCTGCTGACCGATCAAGAAGAAAGTTGCTACTACATTGTATTTTTCCAAAATATCCAATACCTGTGTTGTAGTGGAAGAAGGACCATCATCAAATGTCAATGCGATCATCTTTGTATTTTTATCAAGCACTACTGTACCCTGGTTTCCTGTATTTCCCTGGTTTCCTGTTGTTCCCTGATTTCCAGTATTGCCCTGGTTACCATTGTTATTTCCAGTAGTTCCATTATTGTTTGTGCTTGCTCCTGCTGCATCGATCTTAAAGTAATCGATGTAAGCATCCCACTGACCGTTATCTGTTGTTACAACCAATTCGATTGTCTGGTTTCCAGTTTTGTGAGAAACATTTTTAAGAGTGTACTCTTTTGCAGTTGTTCCTGTGAAGTAAAAGCTTCCTTTGGTCTCTCCACCGATCACCAAATCAACACGAGCTGTCTGTCCATTGTTAGATGCACCACATAATGTAAAATCATGTGAACCATATCCAAACTGCTGAATATAAGAAGCCTTATCATTGTTTGCATATAAAGCCACACCATTAAATGGAGATGTCAATTTTCCTGCGTATGTTCCACTTAATGTCATGTTCTCACACTGCATCATAGTTGTGGTATTTACAGTCTGATCCTGTACATCATTGGTACCTGGTGTTGTGGTAGTTCCCTGATTGTCATTTCCCTGGTTGTCGTTTCCGGCTTGACTATTATCGCCGTTAGAAATTTCTTGATTTTCAAATTTGAAATTAGATGGTTTAGAAGATCCATTTGCTACAAATCCGATAGTAACCTTTGATCCCGCTGCAAAATTACTATCCCAAGATGGGTTCTTTACTGTAACTACATTTCCCTTCTGACTAACCATTTCTCCACCCCATAAGCTGGTAACAGTGCTTGCGGTTTCAAAAGTCATAGTCCATCCGTTATAAGATGTTTGAGAATTATTGGTCATAACGATTTCACCCTGGTAACCGCTATTCCAATCGTTCTTGGTATCATATGAATATGTGATACCCGTCTGTGTGGAAGCCTCGCTTGCATATACTGGTGCTGCACTAGGACCCATTACAGGTACAAGAAACTGAGCTGCCAAAGCCAATGTCAAGGCTGCAACCTTAAATCTTTTTTTGATCATTCAATACTCCTTTCTTTCCTCACCTTCTATGCTAACACAAGCGACATACAATTGTAAATGTTTACATGTTTTCTTTTATCCAATAAATCGAAAAGGATTATGATCATCTACTTTTCTGACAAGGTAAAAATAACTAGGAACCAGCACAAAATCTGCCCCCCCCCATGCCAAAACCTCTGCGAAAAACACGCTTACTTCTCCGAAAATCATAGGTAAAACAATGATCCCAGCCGTACGCATGATAAATTCCGCAACCCCGGATAGCATGGCAAAAAACGGATATCCCATTCCCTGTAAGCAGGAACGAACCACATGTAAAATATAAAGGATCGGCAAACAGTACGACATGATTTTTAAATAGTAAAAAGCATACGCTAGCGCCTGATCCGCATCTGACACGTCTCCTGCAATAAACCATCCTAAAAAGGTACGTCCGAACAAAAGCATCAAAAGCATGATCAATAAAGCGGTAGCAATTCCCACCAGATTCGCATCCTTCGTTCCTTTTCGAATCCTGTCAATCCTTCCAGCTCCCATGTTTTGACCTGCATAGGTGGACATGGCAAAACCGTATGAAGTGGCTGCAATTTCCAAAATCCCATAAAGCTTATTGGTAGCAGTATAACCTGCCAAAAAGATCACCCCAAAGCCATTTACCACAAACTGTAAGATCATACCACCTATGGCAATGAGCACATTCTGAAACACCATAGGCACACCGATCTTTAAATGCTCTAGGCATATTGTTCCATCATAGGACAAGCTTTCTTTATTTGGCATAACATCCTTGATCTTCGTAATCTTAAACAGGCAAAATCCTGCTGCCACACACTGCGCCAAGATAGTGGCACAAGCTGCTCCCCTGATACCAAAATCAAAAACAAGCACAAACAAAATATCCAGAAAAATATTGGTAAAACACGCCACTACCATTGCCTGTAAAGGTGCCTTACTATTTCCCACTGCCCTCAGAATACAGGCAAAATAATTATAGGCAAAAATAATCGGAATCCCACAAAACGCAATAAAAAGATACTGTAAACTCATTCCAATGATGGTTCCTGGTGTTCGTAACAGTCTAAGCACCGGCTGTGCGATCAATAAGCTCAAAATCGTCAAAAAAAGTGCGAAAATAAGAGAAAGGTATCCTGCATTCACCACTGCTTTTTTAAGGCCAGATTTATCTCCAGCGCCAAATCTTTGGGCAATCTTTACGCCAAAGCCCTGGGTAAAGCCCTGTATGATCCCTAACATCATCCAGTTTAACCAATCCACTGACCCTAAGGCTGCAAGTGCCGACAACCCAAGTCTTTTCCCTACCACCATAGTGTCCACCACAATATAAAGCTGTTGAAATACATTTCCAACCATCAAAGGCAACGCAAACAAGATCATCAACTTGATGGGATTACCTTCTGTCATTTTCTTTGTTTCCATAAATCACATATCTCTCCTGATATTTATCAAATCACAATTAAACTCATTGTATCCATTCCTGGTCTTTTTGAAAAGCAAAAACTCTGCTGATCTTATAAAAAAATCAGCAGAGTCCATTTTTTTTAAAAATTAACGGTTAAGAGCCATGCGTATTTTTCTGCGAATGCCAACATCCATTAAAAATGGATATTGGCATTGTAGCGCAGTTGACAAGATTCTGTTATACCTCACCACGACGTTTCTTTAATTCGAAAACATTTTTGTCCACGATCTTCTTGGATAGTGGATATACAAAGGCAAGAGACAATGCGCACAGAATATAGATCACACCTGGAATAAAGTTCACTACGCTATAGATAGCATCCTTTACACCCTGGCTCTGAACAGTTGCCAATTCATCGTATCCTATGGCTGTAAGCACCCATCCAGATACACCACCGGCAATTGCCTGACCTAATTTACGTGCAAAAGAATATACCCCATAAATGGTTCCGTCATCTCTATTTCCAGTACGAACTTCTTTGTCATCGATTACATCGGTTACAAGAGCATAACACTGCATGGAGAAGAAATAAAAGCCTAACATGGAAACAAATGCCAGTCCGATATATGCCCATACATTTGTAATATGCAAAAATCCTAATACACAATACATGACACCGGAAAATGCACATCCGATACAACCAATTTCTCTTTTACCATACTTAGAAGCTAATTTGGTAGAAGTCATGGCAAGTATGATAGATGCTGGAAGCGCTAGCATGGAAGAAATGGATAAGCCCTTTGCATTGTTAAAATAATCCGTATACATATAGTTGTTCAATCCCTGGCTAAGTAAGGAAGCCAATAACATCAACAGGGCTGATAATACAATACCAAGTAGTGCTCTACTTTTGAACACTTCCTGCAAAGACTGGAAAAAGGAAACGGAAGAATCCTTAGCCTTTGGTTCCACAACTACTCGCTCTGTTGTCAATGCGTATAAAAGCATATAGCAAATGATAGCACACACTGAAAAGATTCCTGCGATGAGTGTGAAGTTCCAAGGTACAACTATCGTATTACCATCTGCATCTTTCGTATATACGATCATTGGTGTTACCACAGAGATCAAAATACCTGCTACCATACCACCTAAAGAACGGAATACGGAAAGGGAGGATCGATCTTCCGGCTTATTAGAAATAACGGAAGCCATAGATCCATATGGAATGTTAATGGAAGTATAAAAAACTGATCCCCATAATAAATAGGTGATAAACATATATGCAATTTTGATCGGCATAGACGCCCCCTGTAGCCCTGCCTGATACATCAAAAAGGATGCAAGCGCAACAGGACCCATCATACGTCTGATCCAACATCGAAACCTTCCATCCTTACCTGGCTTACTGGAATCAACAATTCGCCCCATACCGATATCTGTAATAGCATCTACGAAACGTGCAACCAGAAACATGGTCCCAACAATACCAGCTGAAACGCCCATGACCTTCGTATAAAACACTAAGACATAGGTACTCGCAAAAATAAAGGTAAAATCATTTCCCAGATCGCCAAACATGTAACCCATCTTGTCTCTCATACCAAATGGTCTCATCGTTTTTTCTTTCATAGTTTTCCCCCTTAGTTTTTACTAATCTGGTTTAGTTTCTCATTTAGTTCCAAAATCTGTTCTTTTGTTGCAGCCTTCAATCCTGCCGTACGAAGCATGGAGATCATTCGTTTTACAGTAAAGGAGCCCATCATTTTCATTGCATCTGGATTTTGCATCATAGCTCCCATATCCATACCGCCTTCTCCCTCTTTCTTTTCAGGTGCCAAGGCTTTCATGAACATTCCAAATGCCATCATCGCTTCCTGATGAACCATAACATCACTTAGCTTGTCATTGATAGATAATTTTCCTTCCGGCATGGTGATATCAAACCAGTTGATCACATCTCCTGTTTCTTTCATGATGTAATCTTCATTGAATTTGTCTACCTTCACGATCTTACTGGTATCTTCACAATCACCTGCTTTTGCCATCAGTTCTGTGGTTCCTTTATTCGGAACATTGTAATAGAAGAAATGCTCTTTACTGTTCTGTTTTCCCAAGGATACGCCATTTGCAAAAAGCTCCACCTCTGAGAGATTAGAATAAACCGTTACTCTAGTCACATCCTCCACTCTTTCCACATAACGTTTTCCGCAGATATGCACAAATGGGTCCTTTGATAACCACGCCTTATACGCATAAAAAGAATCTTTTTTGTATTTTCTATCAAAGGTAACAAGTCCCTTATGATTCATACCATCCTCTCCACCTTCACTTCTTGCATCAGCGGCAAAATCAAACATGTTCCATACATAAGTTGTCCACAGATACTCTCTAGTAAACAGCTGTTTGATCAGTTCCTCATGATAGTATGCCTGATACTCTTCTGTATAGTCACCCTGCTGAGGATCTGATGTATGCCAGTTTAATGCCTCACAGCCATATTCTGACATACCAACCGGAATAGATGGATGTTCAGCATGAAATTTATCCAACCATGGGCCATTCATGGAAGT
>JAZQQB010000042.1:0-22538 GCA_045628865.1 Lachnospiraceae bacterium
TCATCGAAGTCATCGCCTGCTACCTTAATTGATGTACTCTCAACTGTACCACCAAGTGAAATAACGGCGATATCTGTAGTACCACCACCGATATCAACAATCATGTTTCCGCAAGGCTTAGCAATATCGATACCAGCACCAATTGCTGCCGCAATAGGCTCTTCGATAATAGCTACTTCTCTGGCTCCTGCCTGATATGTAGCATCTTCTACGGCCTTCTTTTCTACTTCAGTAACACCACTAGGTACACATACAGCGATTCTTGGCTTTCTAAATGCCTTTCTTCCAAGCGCTTTCATGATGAAATATTTCATCATCTTTTCTGTTAATTTATAATCTGAGATAACACCCTGTCTCAATGGTCTTACCGCAACAATATTACCTGGTGTTCTACCAAGCATCAATCTGGCGTCTTCACCAATTGCTTTTATTCTTTCTGTATCACGGTCAAAGGCTACTACTGAAGGCTCCTTCAATACAACGCCTTTGCCTCTGATATATACAAGGATACTTGCTGTTCCTAAATCGATTCCAATGTCTGTGTATGGCATAATCAAACCCCTTTATGAATTCAGTTCCTATGCCTGCTCTTCTTCTCTACTACACAGTGCTTCACTGTGTTCTCAGACAAGTAAGCATAGTTTCGTTTATAAATACGCTACAATATTATAACCGATTTATTGTGAATTTCAAATGTTTTTCACAATTTTTTTTAGAAAGTATCACTAATTTATCATTTTTCTAGTTGTAAATTCTATTTTTCAGCCTTTTTTCAGCATCTTGGCAACATACTGTCCCGTGTAAGATTTTTTACATTTTGCAACCTCTTCCGGGGTTCCACTTACTACTACTGTACCACCACGATTTCCACCCTCGGGGCCCATATCAATAATATGATCTGCAATTTTTACAACATCTAAATTGTGCTCGATCACAACAACAGTATTTCCATTGTCTGCCAGTCTATGCAGAATTTCTGTCAGCTTGTGCACATCTGCAAAATGCAATCCTGTAGTTGGTTCGTCTAAAATATAAATGGTTCGTCCGGTGCTTCTCTTGCTTAATTCTGTCGCCAGCTTGATTCGCTGTGCCTCACCACCTGATAAGGTTGTAGAAGGCTGACCCAGTTTTAAATATCCGAGACCAACATCATATAAGGTCTTCACTTTATTTAACATGGATGGAATATTCTCAAAATAGGTAAGCGCTTCTTCTACTGTCATTTCCAGCACATCATAAATATTTTTACCCTTGTAATAAACATCCAATGTTTCGCGGTTATATCTCTTTCCACCACAAACCTCGCAAGGTACATACACATCTGGTAAAAAGTGCATTTCAATCTTGACGATGCCATCACCACTACATGCCTCACATCGTCCACCCTTTACATTGAAGCTGAATCTTCCCTTCTGGTAGCCTCGCATTTTTGCCTCGTTGGTGGATGCAAAAAGGTCTCTGATCTGATCAAACAAACCGGTATAGGTTGCAGGATTGGATCTCGGTGTTCTTCCAATTGGAGACTGGTCGATGGCAATGACCTTATCCAACTGCTCAATCCCTTCAATATCTCCATGCTTTCCTGGCACACATCTTGCACGGTTCAAATCTCTGGCAAGGTGCTTGTAAAGAATCTCATTTACCAGCGAGCTTTTTCCAGAGCCCGAAACACCTGTTACGCAAGTAATAACACCAAGTGGTATATCAACATCTACATGCTTTAGGTTGTGCTCCGTTGCATCTGTTACCTTGATCCATCCCGATGGTTCACGTCGTTTCTTAGGAACTGGGATCATCTTTTTACCACTTAGATAAGCACCTGTAATGGAATCCGGATTCTCCATGATCTCCTGCGCAGTACCTTCCGCAATGATATTACCTCCATGTTCTCCTGCACCAGGTCCAATATCCACTATATAATCTGCTTCATGCATGGTATCCTCATCATGTTCTACCACAATCAGTGTATTGCCCAGTTTCTGCAGTCGTCTTAATGACTGAAGCAACTTATCATTGTCTCTTTGATGAAGTCCAATACTTGGCTCATCTAAGATGTAACATACACCAACAAGCCCAGAACCGATCTGGGTAGCAAGACGGATTCTTTGTGCCTCACCACCAGATAAGGTAGCTGTTCCTCTTGTTAAGGATAAGTATTCCAAGCCTACATCATTTAAAAATCCTACTCTTGCTCTGATTTCCTTTAAGATCTGATTTCCGATCAACTCCTGTGTTGGTGTCAAGTGGATAGTCTGTAAAAACTGACTTAAATCAAACAATGACATGTTTGTTACATCGTATATATTTTTACCATCAACCGTTACCGCGAGAGCTTCTCTTTTTAATCTTCTTCCACCACAAAGCTTGCAAGGTGTAAATCTCATACACTGCTCGTAATCTGCTTTGGCTGCTTCTGAAGAAGTTTCATGGTATTTTCTTTCCAGATTCGGGATCACACCTTCAAAATCAATCTTATAAACACTTGTACCTGTTTTGCCATTATATTTTACATACAGATCCTCATCTGTTCCATATAGGATCATATTCTGGATTTCCTGACTATATGTTCCAAAAGGTTCATCCAAAGAAAATTCATACTTATCAGCTAAAGCTGTTAATATGCTATTGGTAAAGGTATCCTTTTGTTTGACACTATTCCAGCCACCTGCCTGAATAGCACCTTCATTGATGGACAGCTTCCTATTTGGAATGATCAGGTCAGGATCGAATTCCATTTTATAGCCTAAACCCACACAATCCGGGCAGGCACCAAAAGGATTGTTAAATGAAAAGCTTCTTGGTTCAATCTCATCAATACTGATACCACAATCAGCGCAGGAAAAGCTATCGCTGAAATTCATTTGCTTTCCACCAATCACATCTACATACATCTGTCCTTCTGACAAATGAAGTACTGCCTCGATAGAATCTGACAAACGATGTTCGATCCCTGGTTTTATAGCGAGACGATCCACAATGATCTCGATGTTATGCTTTTTATTTTTTTCAAGGCTGATCTCTTCTGTCAGCTCATACATATTTCCATCTACTCTGGCACGAACATATCCGCTTTTCTGAGCACTTTCAAAAACCTTTTGATGTTCACCCTTTCTGCCTCGTACCACTGGCGCAAGAAGCTGAATCTTTGTTCCCTCGTCTAAAGACATAATCTGATCCACCATCTGGTCCACTGTTTGTCTGGAAATAACTTTCCCGCAATTTGGACAATGTGGTATTCCAACTCTTGCATACAACAGGCGGAAATAATCATAAATCTCTGTTACCGTTCCTACAGTTGATCGTGGGTTATGGTTCGTAGATTTCTGATCAATGGAAATGGCAGGAGACAATCCTTCAATTCGTTCAACCGTTGGTTTTTCCATCTGGCCTAAAAACTGTCTTGCATAAGAAGATAAGGACTCCATATATCTTCTTTGTCCTTCGGCATAAATGGTATCAAACGCAAGAGAACTTTTACCAGAGCCAGATAAGCCGGTAAATACTACAAACGAATTTCTTGGGATATCTAAATTTACATCCTTTAGATTGTGTTCACTAGCACCTCTGATTTTGATCACTTCGCTCCTTGAGAGCATTTTCTTTGATTCACTCATAGCTTTATATCTAATCCTTTAGTCTTTCATTCTCTATATCAAGTAACTGTTTTTTCAAGGTTAACATCTTGTCACGCAGCTCTGCAGCCGCTTCGAAATTTAAGTCTGTAGCAGCCTTTCGCATCTTCTTCTCCACATCCTGGATAAGCTTCTGTAATTCCTTGTAATCCATGGATTCCGGATCTTTTTCGAATCGCATTTCCTCTTTGGCAATTGTCTTTGAAATACTAATAAGATCTCTGACCGCCTTTTTGATTGTCTGAGGGGTAATACCATTCTCTTCATTGTATTTCATCTGTACCTGTCTTCTTCGATTGGTTTCTTCAATGGCAATCTTCATAGAGTCTGTCATGTGATCAGCATACATCACCACATGTCCTTCAGCATTTCTGGCTGCTCGACCAATTGTCTGGATCAGGGATGTTGCTGATCGCAAAAATCCCTCTTTATCTGCATCCAAAATGGCAACCAGTGATATTTCCGGAATATCCAGACCCTCTCGCAGCAGGTTGATTCCTACCAGAACATCGAAAACATCCAATCGCATATCTCGAATAATCTGGGCTCTTTCCAAGGTATCAATATCTGCATGAAGATATTTTACTCTGATTCCTGCATCAGATAAATACTGTGTCAGATCCTCCGCCATTCGCTTTGTCAATGTGGTAACTAATACCTTATTTTTCTTTTTGATCTCTTTGTTGATTTCTGAAATAAGATCATCGATCTGTCCATCAATTGGGCGTACATCTATCTCAGGATCTAATAATCCTGTTGGTCGAATGATCTGTTCTGTACGAAGCAGCTCATGCTCATCCTCATAAACATTCGGTGTTGCCGAAACAAACAACATCTGGTCAATATGTTGTTCAAATTCTTCAAAGCAAAGAGGTCTGTTATCTAGAGCAGATGGTAATCTAAAGCCATATTCCACCAATGTATTTTTTCTGGAACGGTCTCCTGCAAACATACCTCTTACCTGTGGAATCGTAATATGAGACTCATCTACAATGATCAAAAAATCATCCGGAAAGAAATCCAACAGACACATTGGTGGCTCTCCCTCATTCTGTCCTGTCAGGTGTCTGGAATAATTCTCAATCCCGGAACAAAAACCTGTTTCTCGAAGCATCTCCACATCAAAATTGGTTCTTTCTGAAATTCTTTGTGCTTCTAACAGCTTATCCTCTCCTTTAAAGTATTCCACTCTTTCCTTTAATTCTGCTTCAATTGCATCACAGGCAGCATCAATCTTTTCCTGTGGCACAACATACTGATTGGCTGGGAATACCATAACATGCTCTAAAGAAGCCTGCACTTTTCCCGTTAGCGGATCGATCTGTGTGATACGATCTATTTCATCTCCAAAAAATTCCACGCGGATAAAATAGTCATCCTCATTGGCAAGATGAATTTCCACCACATCTCCCCTGACACGAAAACAGCCTCTTGCCAAATCCATATCATTTCGATCAAACTGAATGCTGATGAGTTCGCGAAGCACCTCATCTCGATCCTTCTCCATGCCTGGTCGCAGGGAAATGGCCATTCGTTCATAATCATCCGGACTTCCCAACCCGTAAATGCAGGAAACCGATGCTACCACAATAACATCTCTTCTTTCCATTAAGGAAGCGGTTGCAGAAAGACGTAATTTGTCAATTTCATCATTTACAGAAGAATCCTTGGCAATATAAGTATCTGACTGTGGCACATAAGCCTCAGGCTGATAATAATCATAGTAGGATACAAAATATTCTACCGCATTCTCCGGAAAAAATTCCTTAAACTCGCCATATAACTGGCCTGCAAGTGTCTTATTATGACTGATGATCAGGGTTGGTTTATTCAGTGCAGCAATGACATTGGCCATGGTAAAAGTCTTACCGGAACCTGTTACACCAAGCAAGGTCTGAAACTGATTTCCCTTTTGAAAACCTGCAACAAGCTCTTTAATCGCCTGTGGCTGATCTCCAGTCGGTTTATATTCTGAATGTAAAATAAATTTACTCTGTCCACTCTCCATAAGAACCTCCTCAAGGATTCACATCACCAAAATACTACCACAGCCATACACATTTGTCTACTAAATTGCGAACATTTGTTCCTTTAATATTTCACCCCGGAGAGGCTTTTTGTTCAATAGATAAGTTCTAAGAACTTTCCCATTGAACAAAAAGAAAGGGCTCGTCGAGCCCTTTCCTGGTTAGTTTTGTTCGTTTAAATATTTAATTGCTTCTTCTAACTGATTATCTACAGATTCTTCAGCATAATATGCATCCTTATCAAGTTCAAGTTCTATGTCCGGTGAAATACCTGTACCGTGGATATTATTTCCCTTTGGTGTGAAATAGCTACTGATGGTTAACTTGATACCTGTTCCATCATTGAATGGAATAATCTGCTGTACGATTCCCTTACCATAGGTTGTTGTACCAATCAACGTACCCCATTCATAATCCTTGATAGCACCAGAAAGAATTTCAGAAGCGCTGGCACTGTTTCCATTTACAAGACATACCATTGGAATATCAATGCAGTTAGCGTCTGATGTATATTCTTCACGCTTACCATTTTTATCTTCCGTGTATACCACAAGACCTTCTGGTAACAATACATCTGCAATATCAACAACGGCTGATAATGATCCACCTGGATTATCTCTTAAATCGATGATCATTTTCTCCATACCGTCTGCTTTCGCCTGTTCAATAGCTTCATTAAACTGAGGCACTGTAATGGTATCAAATTGGGTAATCTGGATATATGCGATGCCATTTTCTAATTTCTTATAGGTTACTGTTGGACTTTCTACCTTTGCTCTTGTTACTGTAAAATACATGTAATCCATTTCGCCTTCACGAACGATTTTTAGGGTTACCTGTGTGCCCTCTTCACCACGAATCAAATTCACTGCATCATTTAATTCATATCCATAAACTTCCACATCATCTACTGCATAAATCAAATCGTCAGATCGAAGACCTGCTTCCTCGGCTGGAGTCCCTTCAATGACACCACTAATCTTAGGAAGATTGGTATCAGCATCCAAAGATACATAAGCACCTATTCCATAGTAGATTCCGTTTGTATCCTGCATGAGATCATCCAATTCCTTTTGGGTGTAATAAACTGAATATGGATCTCCTAAGGAATTTAAGATTCCTTTATAGATACCGTCCTTCATTTCTTCATCTGTGACTGGATTCAAATAGTAATACTGATCGATCACTGAAAGGATATATCTCATTTTCTGAACAGTTTTATCATCCATTATGGATTCATAATCTGTATCCTCTCTCTCTGTAATGGTTGATCCATTCTCATCAGTTGTTAATGTATAATGCGTTTCATTATCTTTCTTTTTAGTTGTGTCCACTGCGCTTGATGATATAGCTGGTGGATTCTTGATTAAATACTGTCTATACAGTAAAAAGCCTCCTGATGATAGAAGCATACAGATCAAAAAACCTAAAATCAATCCCTTGGAGAATTTCTCCCTGGCCTGATTACGAATATATTCTGCCTGATCTGCTGTTGTATATTCAGTCTGACTTGATTCAAACTGACTTGAATCAGTTTGTTTTTCTTGCATGTTTTGTAGTTCTTCCTGTTCCATAAAGCCTCCAATAATACCTATGGCTTCAAAATATAGTTCCATGGACTCACATAGCTTCCGTTCAATCGCACACTAAAGTGTAAATGATTTCCTGTTGATCTGCCAGTTGAACCCACTGCTGCAATCTTATCACCACGTTTCACAGTCGCTCCTGTTGAAACATATAATGCAGATGCATGCATATAAATGGTATACAAATTGTCGCCATGATCGATCATGATATAATTTCCCATGGTCGATGAATATGATGCGCTGATGACCTCTCCATCATAAGCCGCTAAAATTGCTGATCCATAAGGTGCTGCCAAATCCACACCATTGTGGAACTGTTCCACCATTAATGTTGGATGAATTCTTACGCCATAATCATCTGATACTCTAGTATAAGATGGACATGGCCACTGGAATGTTCCACCATCGTAGGTTCTTGCTAGTGCCTGTTCTGCAGCAAGTCTTGCTTTTTCTTCTGCAACCGCTTTCTCTAAAGCTGCAATTTCTGCTTCCTGTGCAGCAATTTCCTGCTTGTATTCTGCCACTAGCTTCTCACGGTTGCTAATATCATTTTCATAAGCAACGATTTCTTTTTCTTTTTCAGAAATCAATGTGTTAATGGCTTCTTTTTCATTCTCGAGTTCTTCTTGAGAAAGTTCTAAGATTTCTTCCTCTAACTCAAGCTGTTCTTCACAAAGAGAAATCTCCATACAGGTATTCTGGTATTCCATCAACATCTGACGATCATACGCTGATAGCTGTTCAATGTAATCAGCTTTATTTAGTAATTCACTAAAGCTTCCTGAATAGAGCAGAACTTCCCATAATACATCACTTTGACTCTCATATATGAATTTGATACGTTCCTTCATTGCCTCATACTGGGCATCCTGAACCGCCTGCGCAGCTTCCAATTCAGCCTGTGTTCTTTCGATCTCAAGTTGTTTATCTACAATCTGCGCTTCCAATTCTGCGATATTGCTTTCAATTTCTGCCACGCTGGCATCTAATTGTGAAACATAGCTTTCCAGGCTATCCTTTGAACTTTCCAGATCAGAAATAACCGTCTGCACATTTGTTAATCCATTCTGCAGTTTCTGTTTTTCTTCTTTTGCCGCTTCAATCGCCTGTTCTTTTTCCTGAATACTTTGCTGTGATACAGCATATGTAGCATTAGGTGCTGCATATGACTTGGTGAGATAAACCTGAAACGAGGAAATAAACAAAGCAATTGTCAAAAAAAGCGCAAATACTCTTTTTCCTTTTGACATCTCTTTCCTCCATTTATCACACTCTTAAATGTTTCCTTACAGTTGTAAAACTTCCCAAGAAACCAATTCCAACGCCTAACAGAATCGATACTGGAATCAACTCATCAAAAATTACATCAATTGGTAAAAATGATAACAGGTTGGAAATATTAGGGAACTTTCCAATAATATATCCTGTTACATTGTTATATACTGCAAAAATAATGCCCAATGGAATCAAGGAACCAACTGCTCCAATGAGAATTCCTTCAATCACAAACGGTGCCCTGACGAAATAATCGGTGGCTCCTATGTATTTCATGATCATGATTTCTTCTTTTCTAACAGAAATACCAATCATAACCGTATTACTAATCAAAAATAGAGATACTGCAAAAAGAATTGCAATGATACCAATGGTGATATAACCAATCAGGCTATTTAAACCGGTTAATGTATTGGCTGCCACCTCAGATTTATTAACCTTTCGGATTCCTTCCATGGATTCTAAGTACATTACCAATGATTCCTGTTTGGAAACATCTCGTAAATAGATTTCATAGTTTGCAGAATCCTTTAATGGATTCTCAGGGAAACCGTCTGCATATTCTTTCAAATAGTCATCCTTAAAGGATTCCCATGCTTCATCTGCGCTTACATATCGGATGCTTAGAACTTCCGTTCTTCTCTGAATCTTGTCACCGATTTCTGCAATCTGCTCCTCGGTTAATCCCTCATCAAAAAATACGGTAACAGAAACACCCTCTTCAGCTGATTTTACCACATGCTGGAAGTTCATAAGGATTGCATAAAACAAACCAAATAAAAACAAACATGCCGCAATCGTAGCGATACTTGCTAGAGAGTACCACTTATTTCGGAAAATATTCTTAATACCTTGTCCAAGTGTGTAAAAAAATGTACTAGGCCTCATCGATATATCCTCCTTCCATTTCATCACTTACAATAGTACCCTTTTTTAAAGTGATTACTCGTTTTTTCATGGCATTTACAATTTCTCTATTATGGGTTACAACGATAACGGTTGTTCCATCTGCGTTAATATCCTCTAATAGCTTCATAATTTCCCACGAATTCTTAGGATCCAGATTACCGGTAGGCTCATCTGCCAGCAAAATTGGTGGATGATTAACCAAAGCTCTGGCAATAGCAACTCTTTGCTGCTCACCACCTGATAACTGTCTCGGTTTTGCCTTATATTTACCAGCAAGACCTACAGTTGCCAACATCTCTGGTACATTCTTTTTCATTTGTTTGATTGGAGTCTGAATAATTCTTTGTGCAAATGCAACGTTCTCGTATACATTTCTGTCCTTTAATAGTCTGAACTCCTGAAATACGACACCTATATTTCGACGAAATTTAGGTATTTTTCCTTTTTTTAATTTACCAACATTATAACCATTTACTATAATAGTACCTGATGTTGGAACTAATTCTCTTAACAAAAGCTTGATAAATGTGGATTTACCAGAACCACTATCACCAACGATGAATACAAATTCACCTTTTTTAATGGTAATCGAAATATCGTCTAGCGCGGGAGCACCTGTTGAATATGTCTTACTAACACTGTCTAATACAATTAGATCATCCTTAGCGACTTCAATTTCTCTCTTCTTCTTCTTCTCGCCCATGTCCCCTCTTATACTTCCTTTCCTCGATTGCATCCTCTTTTCTTTCCCCAATAAGATCAGATCAGCTTCTACGAATTAGTATTCAAATGATTCCATGTATTTCATATACTTAACTACCATTAACGCAATCTTAAATGTGATTGCATCTTCAAATACACGTAAATCAAGTCCTGTACTTTTCTGGAGCTTATCAAGACGATACACAAGTGTATTTCTATGAATAAACAACTGTCTTGATGTTTCAGATACGTTTAAGCTATTCTCGAAAAACTTATTGATGGTTGTCAATGTTTCTTCATCAAAATCATCCGGGCTCTTGCCATCGAAGATTTCTTTAATAAACATCTTACAAAGTGGAATAGGCAACTGATAGATCAAACGACCAATACCCAATTCACTGTATGCAATAATATTACGATCATCGAAGAATATTTTTCCGACATCTAATGCCATTTTCGCTTCTTTATAGGAACGGCTGACTTCCTTGATTTCACCTACGATCGTTCCATAGGCAAGTCTCGCATTGGAAATGTTCTCTTTTTCCAATAAACTTAAAATCTGTGCTGCAGACTTATCAATTTCTTTATTGGTATCGTATTCTGTTAATTCCTTGATTACAATTACATTGCTTTCATCAACTGCAGTCACGAAATCCTTTGTGTTATTACCAAAACCCGCACGTACGATTTCAAGTGCATTGCCATCCTTCATGTTATCCGCTTCGATGATCATGATAACACGGCGAACATCTGTCTGAATATGTAACTTTTTAGAACGACTGTAAATATCTACCAAAAGCAAATTATCTAACAGAAGGTTCTTTACAAAGTTATCCTTATCAAATCTTTCCTTATATGCAACCAAAAGATTCTGGATTTGGAAAGCAACCATCTTTCCAACCATGTAAACATCCTCACCAATACCACCAGCTACAAGAATGTATTCCAGCTGCTGATCATCAAAAATCTTGAAATACTGATACCCCTGAATCTCCTGTGAATCAGCTGGTGATTTTGCAAATTCAACAGCAATACCCTCACAGCTCACCATATTATTTGACGTTGTTGCTGCTACCTTTCCATCTGCATCAAACACACATAATTCCACACGGGAGATTGACTTTAATCCTTCGATTGTGTTCTGTAAAATCTGATTTGAAATCATACCAATCTTTACTCCTTTTCTTGGCCCTCAAAGTAGGAGGTCTCTCTTAGCAGTTTACAAAAATAGTTCCTTATTTTTATCTATTTTTACCTCAGTGTACTGTACATTTTTCCATGTACATTTTCAACAAAACAGCGGGGAGGCATTTCACCTTTTCCAGCCATTCTAATACTATTTTAAACTATTTCTACAAATAAATCTATAGGAAATGTTTAGAATTTATGCACTTTTAAACTTTCCTGTCTTTTTTTTACCCTTTTTTTGTTATGAATTCTTCACAAACGCAAGAATAGATGGCAGTTAATACTACCATCTATCGCACAATTATGATTCTTCTTTATTCTTTTTCTTTCTAAAATCAAAATAAAATATCATTCGATAGAAAGCTCTCACAATTCCACTTAATTTCGAATTCTTGATATTTTTTCCTGCTGGTGCATCCAGCAAACCAATCCAGATATCGGCATTCAAAAACTTCCTCGCCTCCATCATCATACCTGCTTGAAGGCCATAATCAATTCTTGATATGATCACGCTTGGTGCAATATCGTTTAGTTTGTTCCAGAGATTTTCTGGATCTTCACCATGCTCGCTCATCACATGCTCTGTGATAATATTCAGGCCCGCCTGATAATCCGTCACTTCCTTACGTAACGTTTCCATATGCTCTGGTGTATCCGACAAAAGAACCACACTTCTATGCATTCTCACAATTTTCTTTAAAAATTCACGTAAGTAAATATCCTTCTCAATCTCTTCAATTCGATGATCTGGTGCGTCTGTAGCATTCTTAAGCACCGACGCATCCCCAAATATAGTCAAATCTGTATCTTCAATCCAAGCCTTATGTTCCTCATTTGATCCCGCATTTACCAAAAGTTTCGAAGAAAGATACACTACCGTATTGAGCGCTCCGTTTCTAAGATACCCATCTGAATATTTCAAAGATTCCCTCAATGAACATTCCTTAATCTTAACTCCTAATACATCAATTTCTTTCATAATCCAATCCTATGCTTTCCTGCCTTTGACAAAGTATTGAATTCCTATACTGATCCACAACAATCTTGTCCCCACACAATTCAATAAAAATATTCTACAATTTCATTGTATCACATTAAATTTTGTTTATCTACATTACTTCCCAAATCATATAACCAATATTTAATATAAATCCCAACACCAATGGAACCGTGACAATTTTTTTGAAAGATGCGCCTTGATTCTTAAGCAAAGATTTCAAAGCATCCTCTCTTCCTTGTCTTTTGGCAATAAACTGAAGCAGACAAATAGCAAGAGGAACTGTAACCAGCGATACCAATAAAAGTCTGCCACAATTTACAGCGATGTCCCTCTTTGTGAACTCCTCCACCTGCTGCGATACTATTTCACGAAGTTCATCATTCTCCATGGATTTCTCCACTGCAAACAATGAAATAACATTGGTTCCATTTACAAGCAAATGAATGAACATACCTGCAAAAATACTACCTGTTGCCTCATTGGCAAGACAGATAAATAAACCGATCAAAAAGGCATATGGTGCCTGATTAAAATTCAAATGAAACAAACCAAACATCAAGGACGACGCAACAATACCCATCAGACCAAGATTGTCCCTGCGGTATCCACCATAAATACCGCCTCTAAAGGCTAATTCCTCACAAACCGGTGGGAGAATGGCAACCAAAAAGAAAACTGTTGCAAATCCCATGCTTGTCATACTTCCAACACTTTCTACCACTACATTTTTCACAAATAGCTGTGAGAAAAGATTAGCACATGCAACAAGTGGATACATCAGCATTGTAAATAAAATCAAAAGCAAATAATTGGTAAAACGAATTCTGTGAAAGTTAAAAGATTCAAATGGCTTCTCGTTACAAAATACTACTATTAAAGTTGGTACCAAGATCAACAACTCTGGCAACATGCTTCTTACAATCCCTGGTATAATAAAATAGTAACCTGTATATACCAGCGCATTAATTGTTATGAGATATAACCCTAATATTCCCAAATACATCCAACTAGATTTTTTACTGTTCATATAATCTTTACTCCATTCTACTATTTCAAACGAATACTCTTCTCTGTAATCTCAATCTTGCCTTCCTTTAACAAGTGGCCAACCGCTCTTTTGAATTCATTTTTACTCATCTGCATTTCTCTGCGAATGGTATCCGGATTCGCCTTGTCATTGAATGGAAGTACTCCATCAAAGCTTTCAATGGTCTTTAACACCTTTTCAGAATCTGAAAAAATCTGTTGATAAGCCTTCTCACGAATACTCAAATCCAACTTACCATCGTTCTTCACTGCTATAACTCTTGCAGTTACTGTTTCTCCAACATGGATATTTCCATAAAGCTCTTTTTTGGAAATCAATGCTGAATAACAATTATCTACTGCAACAAAAGCTCCAAAATTATCACTGATTTCATATACCACACCAGTCACCTTATCATCCTTTTGATATGGACTATTGGTCTTTAAATAGTGATAGATCTTCATGGTTGCTGCAAGTCTTTTAGATTTATCTATATATAACGCAACTGGGTAAGCGTCTCCAGGATGTACCTTTAAGGTCTGCTCCTTAAATGGCAAAAACAAATCCTTCTCAAGACCCCAATCCAAAAACGCTCCAATCTTACCAACCTGAGATACGGTTAATGTAGCGATTTCTCCCAAAGTTACTTTCGGAGTTGCAGTCGTAGAAATCATTCTATCCTGAGAATCCTTATAAACAAAAACCTCAATAGCATCGCCCTTTTTGGTTCCTTCTGGCACTTGCTTGCCTGGCAAAAGAACTCTTTCATCCTTATCCGTGGCATTGTCATATTCGGCAAGATATACACCGAAATCTACTTCCTTTACTACATATAATTTCTGTTTTTCTCCTAATTGGATCATGTTTGTTCCGTCCTCCTCGTAATCACTGTATCTTAAGTATACCTTTTTTATTGTAATTCTACAACAGCATAAGTCTGTCCTTGTTCGTCTTCTAATGAGACAACTGTCTTGTTCTCTATATAACCAACCTTTGGAATCATTCGATCACCAAGTCTGGCCTGTTTCTTATACTCTGCCCGCAACTGTCCAATTACCAAATCCTTAGGCAAAAACTGCATGGCAATCTTTGTATACTGTCCATTGTTCACATGCATATTGGTATCTAAGTGATAATCCTTTACTTCAATAATGTCCTTTACTTCCCACTGTTCTGGAAGTTTGATCTTTCGTGGTGCATATTCCATCTCATATTTTTCATCCAAAGCATACCCTAAAAGCATCTCTTTGGTTGGTTTCACAGGTTTTTCACTTTGTGTATCAATCAAACTCCATACAGAATTAGCATAAGCAAGTCGTTCTCTGTTCTTTGTTTCCATCACGAAATTTCGATAACCAAAGCAACCCTTCAAATCATATGGCATAGTCTTAATCACTATCTCTTCACCCATTTTCGGATATCTGTCCACAATGATCTGCCAAGAAAGTAACAGCCACGCAACATGCTGGTCTTTCATGTAATCGATACCCACATGAACATCCTCTGAATGAAACGTTGCACAATCCTGAAAATAATCCAGTACTCCGAGCAATGTTAAATTCGCTTCTGCATCTACTTCACTAAATCTGACACGACTATCAAACTGATACATTCCTCTCCCCTCCTCACTGCAAATAACAAAGGCCTTCGTAATTTACGAAGGCCTTTCAGCAGGGGTACAAGGATTCGAACCTTGAAATGACGGAGTCAGAGTCCGTTGCCTTACCGTTTGGCGATACCCCTATATGATTATGTTTCTATGCTCGTGTTCCTCAGCACATTTATAGATTATACACACATCACCCTACTTTGGCAAGTACTTTTTTAAAAAAAATTGAAAAAATTTTATTTTTCTTCAAATCGCCTGTATTATCAAGGGTTTTCATGGTTTACATTTCCGAATTTAAGTTTAAAAAGAGCTGTTGCATATGCAACAGCTCCAATACAATTATACCTCGAAAAGTAAATCTGAATATGTAGGGATTGGCCAGTAATCTTCTGAAACAATCTGCTCTAATGCATCAATAGGAGTTCTCAAAGCTTCCATATCAGCCATAATCTTATCTCTGTAGAATTCAGCTGTACATTTAGCACACTCTTTAGAAGTTGCTTCAGCCTGATCCTTCTTCAATGTATCTAATGCTCTCTGAGCCTCTACTAATAATGTAGAAACCTTTGCTAAGTATTCCTTCTGAACAGAAGCGTCTACACCTGCTGCTGTTACAGAGTTGATAGAATCTGCAAGCATTGTTGCATATTCCATAACTGCTGGTAAAATCTGTTTAGAAGCCATATCGATCATTGTTAATGCTTCGATATTTCTTACCAAACCATATGTTTCATAAAGAATCTCTGAACGTGATTCCAATTCTGTCTGTGAAAGAATACCAAATTTACCAAATAAATCGAATGCTTTCTGTGTTGTTAATGCAGAAGTAGCATCTACCATAGATTTTAAGTTTGGAAGACCACGTTTCTCAGCCTCTTCAACCCATTCATCCGAATATCCGTTTCCATTGAAGATGATTCTTTCATGCTCTTTCATAAGCTTAGCGATGTATTCATCACAAGCTGTTTCGAAATCAGATGCTTTTTCTAATTCATCAGCTGCTTTTGCGAAAGCTTCTGCAACGATTGCATTCAATGTTACGTTAGGAGCTGAAATAGAATCTGCAGAACCTACCATACGGAACTCAAATTTGTTTCCTGTAAATGCGAATGGAGATGTTCTATTTCTATCTGTAGCATCTTTATTAAATACTGGTAATGTAGATACTTTAAGGTCTAATTTTCCGCCCTTAGTACAATCTTTTGCAGTACCAGTTGTAATGATCTGCTGTACGATCTCATCTAACTGATCTCCTAAGAAGATAGAGATGATTGCTGGAGGTGCTTCGTTTGCACCAAGTCTGTGATCGTTACCTACGCTTGATGCAGACTGACGAAGTAGATCAGCATGTTTATCAACAGCTTCCATGATACAAGCTAATGTTAACAAGAAGATTCTATTCTGTTCTGGTGTGTCACCTGGATCTAATAAGTTAAGACCTGTATCTGTTGAGATAGACCAGTTATTGTGTTTACCTGAACCATTGATTCCAGCAAATGGCTTCTCATGAAGTAGACAAGCAAGGCCCTGACGCTTTGCAACCTTCTGCATAATTTCCATTACAAGTAAGTTGTTATCAACTGCGATATTAGCTGTTTCATAAATTGGAGCTAATTCGTGCTGAGCTGGAGCTACTTCGTTATGCTCTGTTGTAGCTGTAATACCAAGTGCCCAAAGTTCCTGGTTCACTTCCTTCATGAAACCACCAATTCTTTCCTTGATAGCTCCGAAATAATGATCCTCTAATTCCTGTCCCTTTGGCGCTGGTGCTCCAAATAATGTACGACCTGTAAATACCAAGTCTTTACGCTGTAAATATTTTTCTCTGTCTACAATGAAGTATTCCTGTTCTGGACCAACAGAAGCAACAACCTTATTTGATTCTGTATCACCAAATAATCTAACAATACGAAGTGCTTCTTTTGATACAGCTTCCATAGAACGAAGTAATGGAGTCTTTTTATCAAGAGCCTCACCTGTGTATGAACAGAAAGCTGTTGGAATACAAAGAACTGCACCAATTGCATCCTCTTTAATAAATACTGGAGATGTTGGATCCCAAGCTGTATAACCTCTTGCTGAACATGTAGCACGAAGACCACCTGATGGGAATGAAGATGCATCTGGTTCACCCTTGATCAACTGTTTACCAGTGAACTGTGTCATCATGTTACCGTACTCATCTGGATGTGTGATAAATGAGTCATGTTTTTCTGCTGTATTAGAAACGATTAATGGCTCAAACCAATGTGTATAATGTGTTGCGCCGTGCTCTTCAGCCCAATCCTTCATTGCCTTTGCAATTACGTCAGCTGATTCCATTGATAACTGTCCACCGTTATCCATAACGTTCTTTAACTCAGAAAATACTTTTTTAGGTAAGCGTTCTCTCATCTTGCTGATAGTAAATACTTTTTCAGCAAATATGTCTTCAATCTTAAATGGTTCACTCATTGCTTTAACTTCCTTTCATCTCCGAATACTTTCATAGTAGACACTAAATACACATCTATATTTAGCTATAAAAAAAGTCCCAGGTGACGAATCTGACCACCCTGGAACACCTTTGTTCTTTACTCCCTATGAATTCATTCATTTTCTATAACATACATGATTATATGCGAAATTTCAAGTAGTTATTTCTAACTTTTTCATTTTTATTACTTTTTAACACTTGTCATCTCATTTCCCTTTATTTCTTGTTCATTTTTACTGTAATACAATGAATGCAATATAACGTTATATATCGATAAACTGAATAATTACCTACAATTTCCAGACATTTCTATAGTGTTTTCCTTAAATTTCTGATATAATAGTGTTATATTTATGACTTTAATCGAGGCATTGTCACTTCCTATTTTATTTTCAAACTCAATGTCTACGTTGAAACGAGGTGATTTATATCGCAAACAGTAAAAAAAAGCCCAGTCTATTTCAAAGGATCATGGTGCTGATCCTCCGTAGACTTCTCATTGTGCTAATCACAATTTTTATTATCTCTTCTATTACTTTTTATATGGTCAGTTCTCGAATCGAAAAATGTGAAGCGTATCAAAAGAATTGCTATTATGAGCATGTTGAAGAGAATACTTTTTCGATATTAAAAACCACCTTCTCAACTTTTTTAAAGGAATCCTTTTCAAAACCATTAGGAGAGGCAGGTGAAGATATAAATGTCGAAGAAGCACAATGACCAAACATTTACTGATTTTTCTTCTGATGATTTTCAAAATGAGGATCTCCTAGAGCTGGATGATATTTCTGATTTAGAAGAATTCCAGGCACCCTTTGCTGATTTTCTATTTGAAGATCTAGAAAAGGATGAAGATGGTTTTGAAGTTATTTTGGAATCCAAGGCACAAAAAATTGCCAAGGAAGAAAAAAAAGCCATAAAGAAAAAAGCAAAAAAGAAAAAGGAAAATGCAGTAAAAAGTCTTGTTCACAGTGAAGATGATCTTGTTCTTTTCGATGAATTTTCTCAAGAAAAGACACATGCCCAGATTAATGAAATGGACCTTGAAGACCTGATTGCCTTAGAATTATCTTCCGATTTACCAGACACCGTAAAAAGCCCTGTTTATGACAAGCCAAAGGAAGAATCCATTATTAGCTGGTTTACAATTTTTTACATTGCTATTACTGCTTTTTGCCTTTTTATAGCTCACCGATACAATATTTCATTAAATACTGCTATCAGCAATTATGAAAATGATCAGCCCGAGGCTTATGTAACATCCTTATTAGAAACTTTTCGAGATTCAGAAACTGCTGGTAAATATTTCCATTTTCCAGAAATCACTTATTCTGAATTTGATGATTCCCAAAAATTAGCTCTGGATTATTACTCATACTTGTCATCTGCTTCCCTAACTTTTGAACGTTCCAATCTCTTTACGGTTACGGAACCAGTTTTTGACTTTTATGCCAATGGACAGCCTTTTGGAACCATTTATTTAAATTCCATCCCTGATCAATTATACCTTGGAAAGTTTCAGACCTATGACTATTTTTGTAAACAGGTGGATGTAACTATTTCAGTGAATCCTGCTACCTATTATATCAAAGCACCTAGCAGTTTTCACGTATATGTAAATGGAATCGAATTATCCAGCAAATATTACACAGGCACTAAGGAAGATATTCCTGAACTCACATCCTATAAGGATTATGTAGACATTCCTTATTATGTTTCTTATGAACTGAAGGACCTTATCTTCACCCCTGATATTTACATTACAACCCCTAACGGGCAGGAAGTAACTTATATGAATTCAGGAAATCAAATCATTATTCCAGCACAATTTGATCATCCTGAATTTCCAGCGACTCTTTTAATCTACACAGACATTTTAACTGCAATGGAATCCTATAGCAATTATCTTTCCGGCGATCTTTCTGGTAAAGATGGAGGCTTTGCATCTATTGAAAAATATCTGTTGAAGGATACTGTTTTCTATGAAAAAGCAAAGGGATATGTATCAGATGGTACCATTCCAACCATAGAGGATCATACATTACCGGAGTATGTATTTTCCTCTCGTTCAATATCAGATTACACCTTATACTCTGATGACTTCTTCTCTTGCACCGTAACACTAGAAAAAAATGTTCAGCTTGCAAATGGAACCTTTAAAACCTATACGGAAAACTATCAATGCTTCTACATCAAAGATTATCAGGATCCTGATTTAGTCAACGATCTCAGCTATCATTGGAAGATTATTAATATCATCCGACAATAAAAATAATGCGCTTGGGCAATTGCTCAAGCGCATCGTTTTTATTTAAAGAAACCTTTTTTCTTCTTTCCACCCTTATCATCTGGACCTTTACCGTCAGCTGTTGCATTCTCAACTGCGTGTAAAGAATCGCCTGTTAAAGCATCAAACTGTGCTAACAGTTCTTTTGCTTCATGAGATAATTTCTCTGGTGTCTGAACTACCAATGTAACGTAGTGGTCACCTCTTACATCCTTGTTACGGATAGAAGGTACACCCTTTCCTCTTAATCGGATTCTGGTTCCTGTCTGAGTTCCCGGCTTCACTTCATTGGCAACACGACCATCTACTGTATCGATTAGAATTTCTCCACCAAGTGCTGCTACTGCATAAGAAATATACACCGTAGAGTAAATATCCATATCCTGTCTCTGGAAAACAGGATGTCTTGCTACACGAACTTCTACCAAAAGATCTCCTCTTGGTCCACCATTCACACCAGGTTCACCCTTATCGCGGATTCGAATGCTCTGTCCATTATCAATACCTGGAATTACATTTACAAGAATCTTCTTTCTTGATGAAGTATATCCGGAACCATAACACTCTGGACACTTCTCTTTGATGATTTTTCCTGTACCACCACAATCTGGACATGCCTGAACACTTCTCATACTACCAAAGAATGTAGACTGGTTTACAACTACCTGACCCTTACCACCACACTTAGGACAAGTGTCAGCGCTTGTTCCAGGCTTTGCACCAGTACCATGACAACATGAACAGGTATCTTTTAAGTTCAATTCTAATTCCTTATCCACACCAAAGACTGCTTCTTCAAATGTGACATTGACACTGGCACGGATATTGGCTCCCTTCATTGGTCCGTTTCCACGCCCTCTTGAAGAGCTTCTTCCACCACCAAAGAAATCACCAAAGATATCACCGAAGATGTCTCCAAAATCCATTCCACCAAAATCGAATCCGCCGGCACCACCTGCGCCACCCTGGAATGCTGCATGACCAAACTGATCATACTGACGTTTCTTCTCAGGATCACTGAGTACTGCATATGCTTCTGAAGCTTCTTTAAATTTCTTTTCAGCTTCTGCGTCTCCAGGATTCATATCTGGATGATATTTTTTTGCTAAGGCTCTGTATGCTTTCTTAATGGCTGCATCATCTGCGCCCTTATCTACACCAAGAACCTCGTAATAATCTCTTTTATCTGCCATTTTTTCATAACCTCATAGTAGTAAAGTGTAGTGGGCGTCAAAACCCACTACACTGCATATTACATATTTCTGATATGGATGTCAATCGACGTTTCCAAATTAAACTTCTCTGTAGTCTCCGTCAACAACATCATCCTGAGGACCGTTGTTAGCACTAGCATCGCTGTAAGCACCTGCTCCCATATCTGGGCCAGCACCCTGAGCACCTGCTGCGCCCTGCATGCTCTCATACATCTTAGTAAATAAGTTCTGAGATTTTGTCATTAAAGCTTCTTTCTTAGCTTTCATTTCGTCTAACTGAGAATCTGTTAATTCCTGATCCTTAGTATCTTCTAATAATTTCTTAAGATCAGCAATATCTGCTTCTAAGGAAGCTTTTTCAGAAGCATCGATCTTGTCGCCAACTTCCTGTAATGCTTTTTCAGTCTGGAAAATGAATGAATCAGCATCATTTCTTGTATCAATAGCTTCTTTTCTCTTCTTATCCTGTGCTTCAAATTCAGCAGCTTCTTTAACAGCTTTTTCGATATCAGCATCAGACATGTTAGAACCAGCTGTAATTGTGATATGCTGTTCTTTACCTGTACCTAAATCTTTTGCAGATACGTTAACGATACCATTTGCATCAATATCAAATGTTACTTCGATCTGTGGAACACCACGACGTGCTGGTGGGATACCATCTAATCTGAACTGTCCAAGAGATTTGTTATCTCTAGCAAACTGTCTTTCACCCTGTACAATATTGATATCTACTGCTGTCTGGTTATCTTCTGCTGTAGAGAATACCTGACTCTTCTTTGTAGGAATTGTTGTATTTCTTTCGATCAATCTTGTAGCGATACCACCCATTGTTTCGATAGATAATGAAAGTGGAGTTACATCCAATAATAAGATCTCGCCTGCACCAGCATCTCCTGCTAATTTACCACCCTGGATAGAAGCACCGATAGCTACACATTCATCTGGGTTTAATGATTTACTTGGCTCTTTACCTGTTAACTGACGTACTTTATCCTGTACAGCTGGGATACGTGTAGAACCACCAACTAATAATACCTGACCTAAATCAGCATTTGTGATACCAGCATCCTTCATAGCGTTCTGTACTGGAATAGCTGTTCTTTCTACTAAGTCATGTGTTAATTCATCAAACTTAGCTCTTGTTAAGTTCATATCAAAATGTAATGGGCCACTTGCATTCATAGAGATGAATGGTAAGTTAATGTTTGTTGTTGTTGAAGAAGAAAGTTCTTTCTTAGCTTTTTCTGCAGCTTCTTTTAATCTCTGTAATGCCATCTTATCTGCTGATAAGTCAACACCGTTAGCTGTCTTAAATTCTGATACCATCCAGTCGATGATCTTCTGGTCGAAGTCATCACCACCAAGACGAACATCACCGTTAGTAGCTAATACTTCGATAACGCCATCACCGATTTCAATAATAGATACATCAAATGTACCACCACCTAAGTCATATACCATGATCTTCTGTTCTTTTTCATTATCAAGACCATAAGCCAAAGCTGCTGCTGTAGGCTCGTTGATGATACGCTTTACATCAAGACCTGCAATCTTACCAGCGTCCTTTGTAGCCTGACGTTCAGCATCATTGAAGTATGCTGGA
>JAZQQB010000043.1:0-22622 GCA_045628865.1 Lachnospiraceae bacterium
GGTGAAAACAAATGCCCTACGGGCGCTTGTTTTCCTTCCTCTTATTCGTATTTTCCACAGACTTCGTCTGTCACGTCGCTTCGCGACTTATGAAAATACTCATATACGCTCGGGTGAAAACAAATGCCCTGCGGGCGCTTGTTTTCCTTCCTCGCTTTAAAAACGGGAAAGGAGATAAATCCTTTCCCGTAAGTTTATGCGGCAACATCTTTTGAGTGATCTAATACCAAAATTTCATTGATGCTTAAATCGAACAGATAGCTTAAGATTACCAAGTTATCGATGCTTGGTAAACTGCTTCCATTACGCCATTTATAAATAGAGACCTCATTCTTGAAATGAAAAATCTCCTGGAAATCCGAAACGGTATATCCTTTCTGCTGCATTAACTGCTTAATATTCTGACCAGTCTTTTCCATGTTAATATATGGTAAGTTCAATGAAATCCCTCCTTATCATCATGATATCATGAACGAAATACTTCACTATAATATGTTCATTATACAGAAAAAGACTTTAAAAAGCAACCTCTAAAGCACCTTGAATATACACTTTTGAACGCTAAAATCCGACAATGCAGATTATGTTTACTCGTCCTTCATTCCTTCTAATTCTTTCTCTAACTCAGAAGCTTTGTTGGCTTCATCATACTGTTTCTTTAAAATTTCTACCTGATTGTCTGCTGTCTCTAGTTGTTCCTTTGCAAGAGAAAGTCTGGCATTGATATCATCCTCTAATTTTTCAAACTTCTCAATATCATCAGCTGTTTTCTGAATCGTCACATCTGCTGAAGCTCTTGCTGCCGATCTTGTAGCCTGCTGGGCAGAAGCCATTCTTGCTTTTGCTTTTACTTCTGCACTCTTGTCAGAAAGTTCCTTTACCTGAACCTTTAATCTTTCATACATATCATGAATTTCTTTCGCATTGTTGCAAGCTTCTTCATAACGGGCTTCTAACTCAGCAAGTTTCTCATTTGCTTTTGCAATCTCTCCATCAAAAACTTCTTTATCTTCAAGTTTTCCAGCAGCTTCTGCCTGTTCTGAATATTTCTGAAGCTTTGTAATCTCAACTTTACATTCATCTAATCTTCTTAGTGCAGTTTTTTCTTCGGCCTGTAGTACAAGTTCCTTTGCTCTGATTTTCTGAAGATCTTCTTCTAAATTTCTAACATATTGATCAACCATTTTCACTGGATCCTCAGTTGAATCAAAAATTGCATTTACATTTGCTGATACAATATCTTTCATTCTGTCCATAATTCCCATAATCATTTACCCCTTTCCATGTGTATCCTTAGATTTCTTCTCTCTAAGTATGATTATGTCTTATATACGAAAGAAATTCAAGCAATTTATGGTATATTTTCAAAAGAATTAGGCACTTGTGAGTTTATTCACAAATGCCTAACTTTCTAACCTTTATACAGTTTCGTATTCCTCATCCTGATTCTTATTTTTCTTTCCAAATAATGATCGCAATGAAAACTTCTTCTTTGTTGTTTTCTGGGATGCTTCAACATACTGCTTCTTAACATCCTTCAAGATTTCTTCTCTGTCTTCCTGTAAGGTTGCATCCTTTGCCCTTACTTCTTCAACGCTCTTATTGATTTCCATCATCTGACTAGCATCCATTTTTGCCTGAAGATGATCAATATATTTTTGAGCATCCTTTACAGCAAGCTCCTGCGCTTTCTGATAGAATTCCATTGCTTTCTCATAATTCTTGGATACACCGCATCCATCTTCATAGAAAGCACCCATTGTCAAAATCGCAGCTCTGTAATTACCAGATGCTGCCTTCTGCACATAATTTGCAGCAAGCTCACGTTTGTTTGCATTAAATGCACAGATACCATAGCTATAATATAACTCCGCAGAATCCAATTCACCAGCTTCCTCTGCTGCTTGAAACCAATTGCATGCACCTTTAAAGTCACCATTCTTTTGCATTGCAACAGCATACTTCAATCTTGCTGTATGACTGCCTGCATTTACTGCAGCCTTGATCCAGTCATTCGCTCTCTCTTCATCCTTGAAGCCAAAGTAACAAACAAATCCTGTATTCTCTAAGCATTCACTGTCTCCAGTCAAGGCCTTTCTAAACTGCTTTAAGATTACTGGAAAACCTTCTCTGTTATATAACTGATCCATAATATCAAGACAAGTATTGATATATGCGACCTTACCGCCCTCCATTTCTGGAAGATTCTGCTGAACCATAATATTCTTGATTTCAGTTCCTGCACACACGATTCGCTTCGCACGCTCTGCCTTTTTTGCGTCACTGATCACAGATAACTTCTCATATGTATTCTGTATCAAAGCAACCTTATCAAAAATCTGCTTATCAGATGTTTTTTCATGAATTCCAAAAAGCTTCTTCATAGAAATATTCATCCAATCAAAGCCTGACTTCATATCCGCAATGGCAATTCTTACTCTATCAATAGATCGATTTACTACTGTCAAATCCTCGCCTGCTGCCATCTGATTGATTTTGGCTTTTTCATACATTTCCAAAGCTTTTTCAAAATCCTGCTCAACGATTTCACCACATTCATACATTGCGCCCATGCCTACCATAGCATTACTATGACCTGCACTTGCAGCTTCGCTGACATAAGGATATCCTTTTTCATATTCCTTTGCCATCAGATAAGCCATACCAAGAGCGCTCTTTTCTTCCATGTTGAAAATTTTTCCTGATTCAGCATACAGGTCATACCAATGAATTGCTTCTTCAAACTTCTTATCTGCAGCAAGTGCATTTCCATATAAGAAATAACTGTCGATCATTTCATTCTCAGCTGCATATTTCAACCAGCCATTGGCATTCTCTTCAAACGTATGGTTGATAAAGCATAAATTACCGATTGTCTTAATACATTCTAGATTTTTCTGGAATGCACCCATAAAAAGCATATTCACCTTACTACGATCTACTCCCTTAATGGAAGAGATAGATAAATAAGCCTTCATCACACCATAAAGCTGTTCCTCTGATACAAATGCTTTTGAAACCTGCATCAAACCCTTTGCTTCATTTAATGTCCACAAAAACTGATTGGCTTTCTCAATTACTTCCTGATTGTCAGAATCAGACAACTGTTGACACTGCTGTGAACAGATATCAATCTGTTCCTCCATATTCTCTCTGCTCATACCTGGATATAAACCAAAAAGATCTACATAATCAGTAGCCAAAAAAGCCTTTTCACTTTCTTCAAAATCATACTCGTACTGTTGACTCTTCTCCACATTATCTAAAAGAATTGTAATCGTTGCAACCGCTTGCTGTAACTCTTGCAAATTTTTAGAAATGTCCTCCTTACGATCATCGTCTGCATTCTTTAATGCTTCTGAATATAAAAACTGAAGTTTCAATAATTCACCATGGATCGTAACCAAATCAGCATTATGATCAATGCCGAACTTTTCTAATAGTTGTTTCATCGCACTACACCCCAACAAATAATTCCTCTTTTACAAACGCCTAACGTTTTTTACAATCTACACTCCTATATGATACAACAATTTTCTGACTTTGAAAAGAGATTTTGTCGAAAAATCTTATATTCGGTCGATTTTTATCACTTTTCAGTAGTAATGTCAAAAATGAGTGTGCAAAAAGCACAACTCTTAAAGTGTACAAAAAACCATGTTTGCGCAGATATTTTGTCGCGCAATTGTCACTTTTTTATTGATAAATCGTTTGCATATTTTTCGACATTATTAGAATCCAAGTTTCTTAAATAAGTCACCCAATGAAGTGGTCAATTCTTCTGATTCTGGTAATTCTATTTCTTCATCAACTGATTCTAACTCATCCTGTCTGGATACTTCTTTCATACTAAGAGAAATCTGACCATCCTTGATAGCAATGATCTTAACATTTACCTTATCCCCTACATGGATCACTTCTTCTGGTTTTTTGATTCTCTTTTCACAAATCTGTGAAATATGCAAAAGACCTGAAAGACCATCTCCAAAGGATACAAATGCCCCATATGGCTTAATTGTTTCAACAATACCCTCTGTTACAAGTCCAACAGTTACGTTAGAAACCTTCTTTTTATGTTCTGCGTCTGCAACTTGTTTCAACAATTCTTTGGCAGACAAAACAAGCTTTTTGTTTGCTGCATCTACAGTAATGATCTGAACTTTAATTTCCTTTCCCATATATTCAGATAAATCTTCAACATACTGTAATGAAAGCTTTGATGCTGGAACAAAACCTCTTGTTCCTTCTATATATACTACAACACCGCCATTTACAACTTCTGAAACCTTTGTTGTATAAATTTCTCCTGCCTTTTGCATATCCTTTAAATGTTCCCATACAGATTCTGCGTGAGCTGTTTTTCTAGATAAAAGTAAGTTTCCTTCTCCGTCATCTGTTTTAATAACTGTCGCAGTAATTTCATCACCCACCGCAACATCTGTCTTAATAGAAAAATGTGGATCCTCACTCATTTCCTCTGCTTTTATTACACCACCTGTATATAAAGAAAGATCTAAAATCACTTCCTTTTCTGTTACACCAATAACAGTTCCTGTTAATACATCTCCCACTGTTACTTTTCTCATAGAAGCACTAATCTGCGCTTCAAAATCCTTCATACTTAAATTTTCTTCCATTGTCCTTCTCCAATTCATTCTAAAAATAGACGCAACAGTTCATCTTAGGTTTAAACTGTTGCCACACTTATCTTACAACACCCTTCCACCCTCTGCAACCGATTTTCCATCCATTTAATGGTATACGATATTTCATATTTTTTTCTTCGGTTCATTCTAATCAAAAAGTTCTGACAATTCGATTTATTCCTTGTTTGTACGCAGAAAATATGCTACAATTGATTTATTGAAAGTTGTAACTGATACACTTTCAAGTTTCCCGATTTTTTCATGATTTAGAAAGGATACTATCATGAAAAAAATTTATTTAGTGGATACTGAAAATGTACATTCTGTGTGGATCCGTTTATTATCAGTACTAAATTCAACTGATGAAATGGTTCTCTTCTACACAAATAACAGTCAGGGATTATCTTATTCCGATTTAGACGCCCTCAAGGAAGGCAACTATAACTTCCGTATGATCAAATGTTTTACCGGTAGAAATGGTCTTGATTTTCAATTAAGTTCATACCTCGGTTATCTTATCAAAGAGGATAGCGAATCAGAATACTGTATCATCGCCAACGATAATGGTTATGATGCACTTGTTCGTTTTTGGAATAAGAATGGTGTAAAAGTTAAGCGAATCAATGTAGAACAGATCAAAAAGCTTTCTGTCGATGATAAAACATTCGACGAAAAATCTTCTGATAAATTATTGACCGCTGAAACTACTGTAACCTTAGAAGTTCCAAGTGAACCTAAATCAATGTCCCAGCCGGAAGTAGAGGTGATCCAGGAATTAGATCCAGTTACAACAATTGTTGAGACACAGGCTCCTATTACTGCTACAGCAGCAACTGAAGCTGACAAAAAGGAAGAACAACATACAACTAAAAAGCGCGGCAGAAAACCTCTTCCTAAAAATGCAAATCAGAACGATGCTGTTGCAAAAGAGGATCCTGAAAAAGAGACACAGAAAGCACCTATTCAGTACAAGGTTATGAACCCATTGTGGGGAGAACTTCAGGCATCTAAAAAAGAAGCTTCTAAAAAGGAAACTCTTATAAAAGAAGCTCCTGAAAAAGAAGCAGCACAGCCAGCTAATCCAAAGGAGGAAGCTGCCAAACCTGAGCCTAAGAAGCGTGGCAGAAAACCGAAAACAGAAAAAGATGTGATCGCTACTGCTCAAGAAGCTCCTAAAAAACGTGGTAGAAAACCGAAAGCAGAGAAAGATGTTCCTGCAGTCACCACAAAAGATGTGGTAAAAAAGGAAGCTCCTAAAAAAGAAACTTCTAAGAAAGAAACTCCTAAAAAAGAAGCCTCTAAAAAAGAAGCTCCAAAAACGGAAATACTTAAGAAAGAAACTTCTAAAAAAGAGACACCTTTAAAAGATGCTCCTAAGAAGGAAGCTTCTAAAAAGGAAGCTGTCAAAAAAGCTCCTATCCGTAACAAATCGAAAGCTTTATCCATCATCAAAGATGCAACCAAAGAGTGCTCCTTCAAGGTATCTCCTAAGGATCATACAACCATCCTTGAAATTCTAGCTTATGATTGTCCGGAACATGATTTACGTACCATCAACAACCGTCTTGTGAAAGCATTTGAGCAAGCTCACGGATCTGAGCTCTACAAAAATCTGAAACAAGCAAAAGCGATTACCGAAATTTACAGATTAATTGATTAATGAAAAATCGGGAACCCAAAAAGGCTGATGCATGAGTGAAAAAAACTCTTGCACAGCCTTTTCTTACTGAATGTAAATTTTTTAAAAAACTTTTTTTAAAAAATTTTGTTTTTTTTGAACCTTTTTGACGAATCCATGTCTCTTTATATAGTGTAAGGGATTTCATAAGAGATATGACATACATTTTATATGTAGCTATATATTTTCGCTGGTCCATGATCAGTGAATATGATTACCTTTGCTTACCCCGATAAGACATTTATAACCCACCCCCTAGGGTTTCGTCTTATCATATTTGTATAACCCCCTAATGGAGCCGTCATGCATGCATGATGGCTCTTTCCCTTTCTATGGGGATAAATGCTTGCTTGCGTAGAGCCGCTTGTTTTCCTGTCCTTTTTCATTCGTATTTTTCTCAGACTTCGTCTGAGACGTCGCTTTGCGACTTATAAAAATACTCATGTACGCTCGGGTGAAAACAAATGTCTCCTTCGGGGCCGCCTGTTTTCCTGTCCGAGCGTACAAAAAAGCCATGAGCAATGCTCATGGCTTTTAATTCATATTTATTATGCGTTTACAGCATCCTTTAAAGCTTTACCAGCTTTGAATTTAGGAGCTTTAGAAGCAGGAATCTTAACTTCTGCACCTGTCTGTGGGTTTTTACCAACTCTTGCAGCTCTGTTAGCTACTTCGAATGTACCGAAACCTACTAACTGTACTTTACCTTCTTTTTTTAATTCTCCAGAAACAACTTCGATGAAAGCTTTTAAAGCTACTTCGCTGTCTTTCTTTGATAATCCTGATGCCTTAGACATAGCATCTACTAATTCTGTTTTGTTCATTGAATAACCCTCCATTATTAAATGTAAATCACAACGGTAATACGACCATCGCACTACGGGTATATTCTCTCATTTTTTCCTTATTTTGTCAATGTTTTCAAGGGTTTTTTGCCTATTTTTTGCTTATTTTAAGCCGTTTTATCCTTTTTCCGAAAAGGAAGATCCAATAGTCCATCTGCATGCAATACTTCACCCTGTTTTCTCTTAAGATTCATACGCAAAACAGCAATCAGCACATTGATCACGGAAAGTCCAAAGGCAATGCACATAACAACAAATCCGTCCTTACTGAAAGAATAAGCAAGAACCATTTCATAAATTGTATAAGCAACAAAACATACAAGACTTACAATGCCTACAATCAGATTCGGTCTATAATAACGAAGCGTCTTTCGAACCAACATAATACCCAATAGCAAAAGCTGGGACATTAATATATAAATGGTACTAAATTCTGATGGAATAAACATAGAACTCAAATCCCAAGCGCCCTGTTTATTAGACCAGATAAATGCAGAACCATAAGCTGCAAATGCACCGAGCAAAGTCAATAACAATCCTCTTAACATAAAAGTATAATATTTGGTTCTTCCAAAAATATGTCCCAGCAAAAAGCTTGACAATATAATCAGGATCATTTTCGTCACTATAAAAAACTGACTCATCCCATGTACAGAGGACGGAACCAAAATCCAAGTGAAAAGTCTAGTAATCTCACCATCAAGGACATTCTTTGGTTTCAAATTCAAATTCTCGATCAACATCAAAAAGTTGTATCCCGACTTACTTTGCATTGATAGGCCACATATATAAAATAAAATCAACCAAAGTCCCACATGGCAAGCGAAAGTACTCTTTCTTTGTTTATTATTCATAAAATTGCCTTTCTTCTCTTTTTATTCATTTCCACTCTCATCAATCTTAATTGTATCAATTTTTTCAAAAAAAGCAATGTATTTTTTAAAAAACGTAACTATTTAGGCCATAACAAATAAAGGTGAAGCAATTTTAAATTGCTTCACCTTTCATCCCATTTTACACAAATTCTTTATTCGTTAAAAATCACTTTTGCTTGTCATGATGCAATTCACAACTGCGCCATCATCAAATGTGATTACACGATAATCTAAATTAGGAATGGAACTAAATTCATTTCTTTCACGGTCAAATCGCATCGCTGGATATACTTTAAATTCCATTGTTTTGTGGTTTTCAAGAATCTGGCGATCCTCATCTGTCTGCACGCTGCCTTCAACGCCTCTTAATACAAATTCCATAAGAACTCCTCCTTGATTTCTTTCCCGTTTTACTACCATTGGTTTGGCGACCTTTGTTTTTATATTTACATTTTATTATGAAAAACGCCTTGTTTCCACTGATTTAGCGTATTAAAACGTGACATAATTCGACAGCAAAAAGCAAATTGTTTGAATCGCAATTTCGTTACCGAAATCAGTTTTTCGACATTTAAGGCGTAAGTTCTTCATTTTACTAGAAATAAGGCTTTTCGGTTTTCGACATCATCTTTTCGTATATTTTTATTTATTCTGACATTTGTAAAAGTTGTCTAATTATTCTTGCTTATTTCCTTAAAAAAAGTTAAAATAGTATTAGCAGATTATCAATATTATATCTATAGATTTACTGGCAGCGAGGTTACCTATGATTTTCGTAAAAACAGAGGATTTAAAAATTGGAATGCGAATGGCCAGACCTATCTTTACAAAGGATGGAGCACTTTTATTCGATCGCGATTCTAAATTAACTGAAGCGAGTCTTAATAATGTCAAAAACTTCGGTTTAGTTGGACTGTATGTTTTGGAGCCAGCAGAACCTGTTCCACCAATGACAGAGGACGAAATCGAATTCGAACGATTTCAAACCATAACATACCACTCTATCCAAAAGGAACTGGATTTAATCGTAAATAGTAAAAAAACACAAAAGCTTAATAGCATAGTGGATAGTATTTCCAAAAACTATGGACATCAGGTAAAGAAAATCCATTTTATACAGAGTCTTCGCAGTGATGATGATTACTTATATAAACATGTCATGAACACTTCTATCCTCTCTGCCTTAATTGGCCACCGGCTAAATGCGAAAATTGACGATAGAACTTTGTCCATGACTTGCTCTTTATTCTACGATCTCTGTCCTCTCTTCCTACCAAAGGATGTGCATTTAGATACTATGGAAGAAGAAGATCGTTACGTTGTGAAGAAAAAAGCTACAGAGAATGGAATTGCACTGATTAAGGAAGTATTCTTATCCACTCCGATGTATTATCGAATCTGTAATCAGGTTCACAAATGTAAAAAGGCTGTAAAAAAAGGGGTCCCATTGGAAAACAAGCCAATGCTCGCCGCATCCATTATCCATGTAGCCTCCACCTTTGATGATATGACAGCCATGAGTTCCTGGTCCGAGCCTGTTTCTGAACTGGTTGCGTTAAGCTACATGCTGGATCGTCCACTTTACTATGATCAAACCGTAGTCAACGCACTTGTAAAATCGCTTACAATTTTAAAGGCTGGAGTCAGTGTAGAATTAAATACTGGCGAAACAGCCCTTGTTATTTCTGAAAATGAGGATAATTTTTTACGCCCAATGATACTTTGTTATCAAGACAATGCCATGATAGATCTATCTAACACTGCTATGTATGGAGATATTCATATCGTAGATATTATGCAAAAAATGGACAATCGATATGTTATGAAATAAGACAATGGGGACGCAATTACGTCCCCATTGTCTTATCCCATCTTCTCAATATGAATATCTGGATTACTAGCAAGATCAATGAACTGATCTCCACATAAAACCGTTGGTCTGGAAAGATTGGATTTATTGATAAAAATAACCTTTCCTTCATGTCCGTTTGATAAGGTAACTGTATTATTCAAAAACGAATTAGCTACATTTGTCAAAAATATCATGATCATCTCTGGATCATATTTTTGCAGTCCATCCTTTTCAAATGCACTTACCACTGCAAATGGTGACATCGGTCCTCTATAGACTCTTGCCGCTGTCATCGCATCATAGATATCTGCTATCGTTACCATCTTAGCAAATCGATCCATCTGATGAGCCTTAATTCCAAATGGATAACCACTTCCATCACATTTTTCATGATGCATAAGTGCTGCATTTTTTACTCTAGAATCAACATCCATTGCTTCTAATATTTTATATCCTAAAACCGGATGTTTTTTGATAATTTTAAATTCCTCATCCGTCAGTTTTCCTGGTTTTTTTACAATCTCTTCTGGAATCCGAAGTTTTCCAATATCATGTAGCAGGCCACATAAGATTGCCATTTCTTTGTCCTCATCACTCCAGTGAAGCCACTCACTAAACACACGGCAGATCAATGCTACATTCAAACTGTGGCAAAAAGTCGAATCATCATAATCTCTCATATTCATGATGAAATCCATGATGCCAAAGTTTTTTGTATCTGACTGATACACTTTTAATGCCTCATGAACAATAGCCCTCGTATCTACCTTCGTATTTTTAGATACAATTTCATTTAAAGTGCTTTTAAATCCTTCTACACAGTTTTCATATTTTTCTTTAAACTGTTTGAATTCCTCGCTGTTCTTTACAGTTGAAAAATATGATGAATCGGTCTGAGATGACTGTTCTATCTCATCTTCCACCATTACCATGAAGATTGCATTATTCGCAAAAAGATCCAAGATCGACTCTGTTACAACCGTTCCCTTTGGAGCAATCATAATACTATTTGTTGAAACTACATCATCTGCAAGAATATGTCCTATTTTCACTTTTGTGACCGGTAATTTTTTCACATGATCACCTTCTTACATCCTCTATTTAAAAACAATATTTTCTACAAATTATTTATGAACAATATGTGCTACATTATAGCATTGCTCCATAAACTCAAGATATTTCTCTTTCGAGTCTTCAACATCCTGATTTTTCATTGTTTCCTCTAAAAGATTTAATTTTCTAAGTACCTTGTCCATACTTAAATTAGCAGCCATTCCTTCTAGAATTTCTGCAGCAGAAAGTGCTTCTTCCCAATTTTCCTCTCGAATATAATTCCCGAGATTTTTATAATCATCATCTTCAAAAAAAGCATCTAAAAAAGAAACATAATCTCCTGCCCTGATTCCCAAGCGTTCAATCGCGTCATCTACATCCACGCCACTCTGAATCAGTTTATTTTTCATTTCAGAATTCATCATAAAGCATTCCCAGCCTTTCTTCATACACCAACAATTTATGCATCTGCTTTTCCTAATTCATAGGAATGCTTATAATACAAATTCAAAAATCTTGTTTTATAAAAACGATATACGTCCTTTGGTCTTCTAAAATAGTCTCTCAAACGATATGGATTAACCAACGCATAGGCTACCTTTTGATGAATACACCATCTACTCACGCTATCAGACGAAATCTGGTCCTTTGCAACCTGATCCATAATAAAGCTAAAACGATACATTTCAACTTCATCTTTCAGGTAAACCAAAACCGGATATTCTCGACCATTGGCATTATATGCAACATATTCATGTTCGCTAATCTTCTTTAACATACTATCACGCCTTTCACACAAAGCTGATGACTGAATTCCCCAATTCATAACATCATTATATTTGATAGTATTATTTTAACATCCATATTGTCGCATAGATACAGCAGAAATTCCTTATTTTATGACACCTTTCGACATATTTTTACCTTGCATAATGTCGTAAATTTATAATCCGACATATTCTTTAAATTTATCTCCACGCTCTTCAAAATTTTTGAAATAGCCATAACTTGCCGCAGCTGGTGATAGCAGACATGCTTTTCCTTTTTCTGTCAACCTGATTGCTTTCTTTGTGGCTGTTTCTAAATCTTCCACCCATTCAAAAGCCTCATCGCCACCTAATTCGACAATTCTTTCAAAGATTCTCTTACCAGTTGCATACATACAAATAATATGATCCACTGGATTTTCTAATAAATACTGGATCAAAGGCTCATAATCGATTCCCCTATCCATTCCGCCGATCAACAAAGTACCTACATTGTCAACACTCTGAAGCGCCTGAATGGTCGTTTCACAAATTGTTGAAATGGAATCATCGTAAAATCTGATGCCCTCCTTTTCTCCAAGAAGTTTTAATCGATGTGGAAGCGGTTCAAAGGTACAAAGAGCACTTTCAAACGCTTCCTGTGAAATGCCTAGTTTGGAAGCAATTGCATAGGCAACACCGATATTAAAGTAATTATGATGTCCCAAAAGCTGAATACGATCTGTAGGAATCACATAATCCTCACACATTCCAGTGATTCTTGTTGCATTGGCATCAATTCGAATATCAGCCAGACTTGGATCAATATGAGCACGTGTTTCTTCATGAGATAAACTCATTCCCGAAAAAGCAATGGTATGAATATGTGATGCAAGTTCATATTTACCGTTTCTACTTCCATCAAATGCAACGCAGTTTCTTGTTTCATCAACATTCTCTAAATTAATATATAAATCATCCTCTTTTTCCTGGAAGTTAAATACATTACACTTTGCAGCCTTGTATTTTTCAAAAGTTCCATAATGATCTAAGTGTTCCTCATGAACATTTAAAAGTACTCCAATAAAAGGAGATACTCTGGTAAATTCCAGCTGATGAGAACTCATCTCAAAAACAGCAATGGCATCTTCTCCCATCATTTCGAAGCAATCAAAGCAAGGAATTCCGATATTTCCCATTAAAATAGCATTCTTTCCACTTTCCTTTAATACATGATAAAGCAAAGAAGTTGTAGTGCTCTTCCCCTTGGTACCGGTAATTCCAATGGTTTGTCTTCTATATGCAGTCAAAAACTGTTCTGTCTGCGAAGTAATGTTTGCTCTATATTCATTAAAATCCTTTTCAAGTACAATACCAGGGCTCTTGAATACAACATCATAAGCATCTAGATCCTTTTGATAATCTGCCCCGGTAACTGTGGCATACTCAGAAGATACATTCTTTACTGGATTTAAATCCACAATGGTAAGACTTTTGAATCCACCCGCCTTTTCCAAAAAATGTAATGTTGACAATCCTTCTCTTCCAAAGCCTAAGATTGCAACCTTTTTGTTCTTGATCAGTTCTCTAACTTGTTCTAACATTTGACCACTCTTTCCCATTCATCATTTCTTTCTTCGCGAACAGCATTTAGCCATGCCAATGCCTCACTTTGTCCTTTCGGACTAAACTCAAATTCTATTCTAGTTTTTAATTCATCCTGTGTTTTTTCAAAACAATACGGTTCTGGCCATACATAAACAGCCAATTTATTGATCTTCTCCACACTTGGATTTCCCTCTTCATCTATAACCTGCGTACCACTTTCGTCGAGTACTGGTAATGCGATTTCTTCCTTGCGAAGCATATAACGCATTCCCCTGTCGCTACCAGTATGTGGTTCCTTCTTATATACATTAAAATTCAATAGGTCATTCGCTGTAATCATTCTTTACACCCCCAATACATTCTACTCGAAAAGCAATAAAGAAACAACTTTTAAAAAAAAATTATTGAATTTTGCTCTAAAGACTTTTGCGACAATTGTTTTTGTGTTACAATAATATTCAGACAATTGCATTCATTTGCAAAATCCAACTAGAAATCAGGTGTTCCATTTGGCTAATGACGACGAATATATGAAAAAGAGAACAAAAGAACGTATGAGTCAGAACATCATCAAATGGTGGAATGTGAAAGACTTGGGTACCAAAAATTATATTGGATCGCCTGAATTGGAGGATCCTTTGTATGGATGCCCTGTTTACGCTCCACATGTGGAGTCCATATCCGAAGAGATTTTGAAAATGGATCATATCGATGAAGCAGATTACAGAGATCCTATTTCAACAGCTCCTGAAGTGTCCACAGAATCCAATGAAAAAGATGATGAAGCAATACGCATTGCCAACGAAATATACGAACGACTGCAGCGTGAGGCAGAAGCCGATGCACAGAAAAAGGAAGATGAGATTGCTGCAGCCAAAAAAGCTCAGGAGGATGATTCTGCCTTCAACGCGTCCACTGGATCCTACTCTGGACTGTATGGTCAAACACCAATGTCTGATGCTGAGAAGGATGCCTTCGCAGCCATCATGGCTCAAAACGGTAATATTTCTGACAGCGCTTCTGCGCTATTCCAAAACGATTAAAGACAATGAAACATGATTATTTCGTGTTCATTGTCTTTATTTTTATATCAAATGTAAGCTCTTACAGGGTTTTTCCGTTTTATATTTGTGTCAGCTTCTTGCAAATAGTATCTCCCTATTGTATAATTCACGTAAGTATTTTTTTGTAACCCCTTACAAGACTATCGAAGGAGAAAAATATCATAAAATGACAATTTACGACGTATCAGAAAAAGCTGGTGTATCCATCGCAACTGTTTCCAGAGTATTAAATGGAAGCAGCAATGTAAGTGAAAAAACCAGAGCAAAGGTATTAGCGGTTATGAACGAATGTGATTATACCCCAAATGCATTTGCCCGTGGCTTAGGATTAAACACTATGCAGACTATCGGTATTCTTTGCGCAGATTCTTCCGATGTTTATCTCGCAAAGGCTGTTTATTATATTGAACAAAGTCTTCGCCAGAATGGATATGATT
This sequence comes from Lachnospiraceae bacterium, assembly GCA_045628865.1. Classification (GTDB taxonomy): domain Bacteria; phylum Bacillota; class Clostridia; order Lachnospirales; family Lachnospiraceae; genus JAZQQB01. Next base: position 14,805 of record JAZQQB010000043.1, read on the forward strand.
CTTTGCTTTGTTGTACAGGATATAATCCAGCCATCAAAAAGAAATATTTAAACCTTCTGATTTCAAAAAAGGTGGATAGTGTGATCCTGGTTGGTTCCAACTTCATCGAAGAAAAGGATTCTGAGAACGCATACATTCGTAATGCTGCTAATCAGGTTCCAGTAATGCTTTTAAACGGTTCCATGGATTATCCCAATGTTTACTCTACCTTAAGTGATGATTTCCAGTCTATGTATAATGTAACAAACAGTATGATAAACAGCGGCATCCAGGATATTTTATATCTGTACAACTCCAATTCCTTCTCAGGTCGAAAAAAGTTGGCAGGATATAAAACCGCTATGGAAACAAAGGGACTTTTGCGTACTGAACTGATTCAGCATTACACAGGTTCTATCGAGTCTATTGGTGATATTGTTTCATTCCTTCGAAAGAAAGAGGAAGAAGGTATTACATATCATGGTGCAGTCGCATCGGAAGACAGACTCGCCATTGGTATCTTGAAATACGCTCTTGAAAAAGGACTTCGTGTTCCAGAAGATATTTCTATCATTGGACATAATAACTCTGTTTTGTCACAGTGCTGTACTCCAGAACTATCCTCTGTAGACAATCGTTTGGAGACCTTATGCAATCAGCTTGTCACTACTTTAATGGGGGTTCTTTCAGGAAAAGAAATGCCAAAGCAAACCGTATTCTCAAGCGAGATCATCAAACGGCAAACCACTTTATAATAATTTAGGAGGATTCCTATGAAAACATTCATGGATCATGATTTTTTACTACAAACACCTACCGCACAGAAGCTATATCATGAGTATGCTTCAAAAATGCCAGTACTCGATTACCACTGCCACATCAACCCAAAGGAGATCGCCGAAGATCGTCGTTTTGAAAACATTACGCAGGTATGGCTTGGTGGTGACCATTATAAATGGCGTTTTATGCGTTCCTGTGGTGTAGAAGAACGTTACATTACTGGAGATGCTTCTGACGAGGAGAAGTTCTTTAAATGGGCAGAATGTCTCGGAAAGGCAATTGGAAACCCATTGTACCACTGGAGTCATCTTGAATTACAAAGATATTTTGGCTATCATGGTCATCTAAACAAACAGACAGCAAAAGAAGTATGGGAACTGTGCAACAAAAAACTTTCCGATCCTTCCATGTCTGCTAGAAATCTGATCAAACAAAGCAACGTAACACTGCTTTGTACAACAGATGATCCTATCGATTCTTTGGAATATCACAAGCAGATCAAAGAGGACCCATCCTTTGACATACAAGTCCTTCCTGCATGGAGACCTGATAAAGCAATGAACCTTGAGAAGCCAGATTATTTGGATTATCTTGCCAAATTGTCTGCTGTTTCTAACATTAGAATTGACAGCTTTGCTACCTTAAAGGAAGCACTTTCCAATAGAATGGATTTCTTTACCTCCATGGGATGTCTAATTTCTGACCATGGATTAGAATATGTCATGTACGCTCCTGCTTCCGAAGAGGAAGTATCTAAGATTTTTGCAAAACGCCTTTCCAATGAAATGGTAAGTCGTGAAGAAGAATTAAAATTCAAAACAGCATTTATGCTTTTCGTAGGAAATGAATACAACAAACGTAACTGGACTATGCAGCTCCATTATGGATGTAAACGTGATAACAATCAAAAGATGTATGATCGTATCGGACCAGATACCGGTTTTGATTGTATCAGCAACTATACACCAGCAAATGAACTGGCTGATTTTCTGAATGCCCTGGCCCTTACCAATTCTTTACCAAGAACCATCCTATATAGTTTAAATCCTGCCGACAATCAAGCGATTGGCACCATCTTAGGATGTTTCCAGGATTCCAGTGCATGTGCCAAAATCCAGCAGGGATCTGCATGGTGGTTTAATGATCACAAGACTGGTATGATCGATCAGATGACTTCTCTTGCAAGTTTAGGAAATCTATCCGGCTTTGTTGGTATGCTAACAGATTCACGTAGCTTCTTGTCCTACACAAGACATGAATACTTTAGAAGAATTCTTTGCAACTTAATCGGCGGATGGGTTGAGAATGGAGAATACCCAGAAGATTATGAAACATTAAAGGAAATTGTAGAGGGCATTTCTTATAACAATGCTGTATCATATTTCCAGTTTCATCTATAAATATACAGAGTTGAAGCCATCGCTTCGCGATGGCTTCGATGAGGGGAGTATAAATAATTAATATATAGGGTTTGCAAATAGGGTTTGAAGGGTGTTCCCTATCTGATGTTATTATTATATCCATTTCACAATTTTTTATCAATTCTCAAAACTAACAAAGTATGGAAGAGAATTTTAAGAATTCCATCCAATTTTAGGAAATTCAATTATATTCAAACTCTATTATTCTTCATTTTTAGACAATTTCGACACCTTCTTGTCGGAACTACTCCTGATGTTTTTCTACTGAAACTGCTACTCCATCCTTCCATGTAATATCAATGGTCTGACCATTTTTGATACGTAAACCTTTCACATATCCATCCTTCCATTCCTTTGGAAGTGCTGGTAAGATCTTCAATTCACCTGCTCTATCCTGAACAAGCATATTAGCAATTCCTGCTGTTCCTCCAAAATTTCCATCAATCTGGAAAGGTGGATGCGCATCCCATAAATTATCATAAGTTGATCTAGTAAGAAGTGTTCTTACAAACTCATATGCCATCTTGGAATCTTCCAAAATTGCAAACTGATTAATAAGCCATGCACAGCTCCAGCCAGTATGACCACCACCATTTGAAATACGAAGCTCTAATGATCTCTTGCAGGCATCCTTTAGCTCCTGATCCTTTTCAAAAAGCTCTGAAGGGAATAAACCATACAAATGAGAAATATGGCGATGTCCTGGTTCTGGTTCATCGTATTCCTCATCCCATTCCAATAGCTGACCTTTGCTGCCTATCTTAAATGGTGCAAGAGATGCCAATTTTTCATCTAAGTCTGGTAATAATTCATCCTCTATCTTTAATACTGCACATGTCTCTTTAAAATGAGCAAATACCTCTCTGATCATGGCAAGATCCATTGCACAGTTTTTTGCAACACTGCTATTTCCGCCGTCAGGAAGTAAAAATCTATTTTCTGGAGAGCAGGATGGCATAGTCTCATAAACACCATCATTACATACCAGCCAGTCATTTAAAAACAATGCACTTTCACGTAACACTGGATACACCCTATTTCTTAAAAATGCTTCATCCCTGGTATATTCATAATACTGATACAGTCCCTGACACATCCATGCCTGACCCATTACCCAGAAAGACCAGGTAACAGCACCATCATGTCCTTTGGTGTCCCCATTGAAAATGCCCATAGGATTCGCTGTTCCCCAAAAATCTGAATTATGATGAAGGACACTTCCCCTGCATCCATAATTTACAGATGCAATGCTTTTTCCATTCTCACAAATGCGATCAAGTAAATCAAAATATGGTTCCATACATTCCAACAAATTACAATTACAGGTAAGCCAATAATTCATCTGAACATTGATGTTAGTGGTAAAGTTACTTGACCATGGTGCTTGCAGCTCCCATGACCAGATTCCCTGCAAATTGGCTGGCTGAGATCCCTTTCTGGAACTGGCGATCATCATATATCGTCCATATTGGAAATACAGTGCATATAAAGCAGGATCCTCATCCTTTTTTTTAAGTTCGGCAAGTCTTTCGTCAGTTGGAAGTTCATCCTTACCCTCTCCTAAATAAAGTTCCACTTTAGAGAAAATCTTCCGATAATCTGCAATATGTTCCTTCTTTAATTCCTCATAGCTTTTTCCTGCAAAAGAAGGAGTTTTCACAGCCCAGAATGCAACTACGATCTCAGATGCTTCTTCAACCCTTATTTCTTTTCCATAAATGGTTGCTTTTCCGTCTGTTGACAACAGTTCACACTCTGCCACAAAACGCTGTCCTCTATCTCCCTGAATGATTGCATTCTCTTTTGGACCATAATGTGGAGTCATATGTTCTGGACACTGTCCACGTATCTTTAAAAAGGTTCCTTCTTCATAGGTTTCAGCCGTACAGATATGAGTAAGCATAGAAGAAAATCCTATATTTACTGCCATATCCTTCTTTTCACAGGTTAAACGAACAATCAATGCCTTTGCTGGATAGCTGACAAACATTTCTCTTTCATAGGCTATTCCATCTACCTGATAAGATACCTTAGCAAGGGCGTTCTCAAGATCAAGTTCTCTTTCATAGGAAGAGATTTCTCCTTTTCCCTGATACCCATACGCAAAGGATAATTCACCCAAAGGAACATACGCCTGTGCATAACTTCCAAGCATATGTTCCTGAATCATATGTTCCGCCTCTACAAGCTTTTTCTCACGAATCAAATCTCTTACTTTTGGAAGATATTCTAGTGCTTCTTTGTTGGTTCCATCCTTTGGATACCCGGTCCATAAGGTATCCTCATTCAAGGCAAGCACCTCTTTTTGTGGATCTCCAAAAACCAGAGCTCCTAAACTACCATTACCAATCAGTAAAGTTTCTTCATGAATCTCTGCCTTTTTACGATACCATAATCTCATTCTTTCTTTCATATATACCACCCTCTCTTATGTACTCCTGTACATAATAATCTCCATTTCGCCCTGCGAAATCCCGACTTTCTCGGATTTTAATAAATACGAGCCAAACGTTAAAACGCATGGCTCGTCAATTCCCTTTTTATGCCTGTAAACAAGCCACCAGACTTGGAATCAGCTGCTTCTTTCTTGATACAAGTCCCTTCAATTGATAGCTCCTTGCAGGTTTGCCAACCTTAAATGCTTCTAATGCAAGTTCATTGGCTCTTTGACCAAAGCAAAGCAATTCTGTTGTTTCGCTTACAATGTTGGTCAACATATAGAAACACATATCCACATCTAAATTTCTGAATTCCGACTGCATATAAGCATTGATTTTCTCTTTTACTTCCTCTAATTCAATAGAATTCATGGAGTTAATCTGTCCAACACTAAATACCACACCGCCAGCATTAAATTCCTTATAATCCTGGTGAAGGATTTCGTAAGCATCCTTTTCTGAAAGATCACTACCTGCGCCAAACATATCTATGGCAAACTCTTCAATCTCTACATTGCAGATTTCCGAAAGTGCTTCACAAGCCGCTTTATCATATGCCGTGCAGGTTGGTGAACGAAACATTAATGTATCTGAGATAATGGCTGCCATCATCATTCCAGCCATTGTCTTTGTGATTTCAACACCCTGTTCCTGATACATCTGATAAATAATAGTCGCTGTACAACCAAGTGGCTGATTTCTAAAATATAGTGGAGCCATTGTTTCCATTGCTCCCAATCTATGATGATCAATGATTTCTAAAATATCTGCATCTTCGATTCCATCTACCGTCTGACTTGGTTCATTATGATCCACCAGAATCAGTTTCTTTTTATGCAGGTTCAATAAATTACGTCTTGAGATCATTCCAATATATTCATCATCCTGATTAAGTATCGGGAAATCTCGTACACGCTTTTTAGCCATGATAGACTTGATATCATCTAACTTATCTGACTGTTTAAAGGTGATCAAATTGTCCTTTTTCATAAAATAACCAATGGACATACTCTGGTTGATCAATCTGGCAACCGTAAAGGTATCATATGGTGTACTAATGACAATACAGCCATGCTCCTGTGCAAGTTTCTGAATGGTAATAGAAACCTTCGTTCCCATACAAACAATAATACAGCCTGCATTCATTTCCACGGCACAAAGCTGCGATTCATATCGGTTACCTAAGATGACCATATCACCTTCATGAATAAAGTCTTCCATCATATCAGGATTCTGGGTGGCGATCATAACCTCACCCTTATCAAACTTTCCATCCGGACTACCCACCAACATGGTTGCATCCAATGTTTCCAAAATATTGGTATACAAGGTTTCACCTGTTGATAAGATTCGATTGTCTGTTACGTCCATATAAGCATTGGTAATATCACCAACCGTAATAATTCCCTTTAATTTTTTTCCTTCCGTAATTGGTAGTGTCACAACATTCTTCTCTTTCATGAGATCCCATGCTTTTCTCAATGAAATATTTTCTGAAACACCCTCCACTTCACGAATTTCTATATCATTTACATCTGACGATACATCCGGCAAATACGCAGGTACATCCACCTGAAAAGCACTTAATACATACTGCGTTTCCTGATTAATCTGACCTGCACGCATTGGAATATATCCACCACCATTAATCTGGTTTTTTAAATTTGCATATGCAATTGCAGAACAGATAGAATCTGTATCGGGATTTTTATGTCCAACAATATAAACCGGTCTTTCCTCGTTCGCTATCATCCGCAAACCTCCATGTACTCTTAAATCCTTATCCTATGTATCATATCGCAAATACGAAAAAGTGGCAATAACTTATGTGTTTAAATAATACGTAAAAAACGGATGTCTAGTACCATTTACCAGTCATCCGTTTCCAATTTGTCCATCAAGATTCCTATCAGCGAAACAATCTTTGAAATTACAAAAGCTGCTTTACACTGTCAGATCAATATGCGATCCTACATTGGGATTTACACTTGTTTCAAGCATAGACCTGTCCATCATGTTGATCAGGCTCGCTCCCTGCGAATTCATGGTATCCAGCTGTTTTCCTAATACTGCTGTAGCCACTGTATTCTGCAACTGATTTGATGACATCGTCATTGATAACTGTGGTATTGTCATGCTCACACCTCCTAAGCACTCCATTCAGACACTGTTGTGTATCTCACTGAATGACCTCAATTTCTATATCGCCATTTTCTTTATTTCCATTATGTCAACACTAGTTTATCATCTTTTTTATCAAATTCCAAGTATATTTCATCAATTCACATATATTCATTCATTTAAAAATGTTTTTTACACAAATTTACAAAATTATGTGACAAATAGTGACAAACGATGTATAATATATTTGATAGTGATTTATTGAATTTTTCATTATGCAGAGGGACAATACATGCAAGAAAAAGATATTAAGGAAGTTCTATCAAATGAAGATATTGATATTATTGGTGAAGTAGCGAATATTACCATTGGAACTGGAGCTACAACATTAAATCGCTTATTTCAGACAACCGTCAAGATTGATACTCCACATGTAAAATTAGACACTCGGGAGGGTTTGATTGAAGCAAGTCAGGATGCCTGTGTCTTTGTGGAAATTAAGTACGAAGAAGGATTAGAAGGGAGCAATACCGTTTTACTTAGAGAATCTGATGTAAAGCTCATCGCTGGCAGAATGATGGGGACTGATAATCGTGAATTAAAGGAAGAATTGAATGATATGCACCTAAGTGCAACTTCTGAAGCCATGAATCAGATGATGGGATCTGCTGCAACTTCTTTATCAAGTATGCTGGATAAGAAGATCACCATTTCACCGCCGGAGCTATCCATATTCGACATTGAAGATCTTATGGCTGAGGGTGGTGCACTAGAATATCTTGGTGATGAGTTCATTACTGTTACGACTGTTCTTCATTTAGGAGAAACTGTAACCTCCATGGTAATGCAGTTTTATCCACTTGATCTGACACATGAAATCTGTCAGATGTTTAAAAACGCTAGAGGCTATGAGAAAAAAACATCTATTTTTAAAGCATAATCGAGTAGGAGGAATTTCTCTTAAATGAGAAATTCCGACCTCTCACACCACCGTGCGTACCGTTCGGTACACGGCGGTTCAATCAACTTAACAAGTTACATACCTTTCGGTGTAGTAATCTAACATTGAGACTAGTCCA
>JAZQQB010000044.1:0-4279 GCA_045628865.1 Lachnospiraceae bacterium
AAAAAATGTGTCAAAAAAGTTCTTGAAAACAATGATACCGCAGCCAAAACAGAAATCTGTATCAATAGTTTGGAAAAATCGGATGATACAAAATAAAAACTTAAAAATCTTGTCAAAAGTTCAACCAAAAACAATGATACATATTTTCAGAAAAAAATCTGTGTCAATTTTAAAAGATTTTCATAATCTCTCGGAATCTTCACTAAACAATACCAGAGATTTGTAGCAGAACATTGAAAACTGAATACTATCCAGAAATAACTAAAGATGGGCACGAGAAAAAGACATAACTTCCGCTATGTCAAAAAAAGGTGTATGATATTACTCGAGATCATGCTACATTACAAATCAACTTTCTCAGGGCGGATTCGAATGGCAGATCCCATGCATCCAGATGCTGTAGCATCAGGATGTGATAAAGGCGGCAGTACCACATCTTTGTAGAGCGGTGTCTGCCGCTTTCCAATTTAAAGTCTATTTTTTCACGTTTGTTCGAGCGTTCAGCTGAAGTACGGGCGTTATATTCCTTCTTCCATTCCTGACTATTACGTGGCGGGATATTAAAAAGCCGAGGATTATCTTTTGTGGTAAGATGAACAACCCTGCCATATGCAGAGTCTGTGCAAGGGTTTTTACAGGAGCATCCTTTTCCTTTGATATGAAGAGGACATCGATATTTGGTACGGCCCTTTGCTCGTTCTGTTCCGTCAGAACGCATTTTTAATCCGGCCTGACAGACAGGAACCCCATCTTTACCTACAGTAAATTCACCTTTGTAGATTTCTTTGATTCCTCTTTTTTCGTTTATATCAATAAATGGAGTTATCCCATTCTCTCTGCAGTATAGGTAATAAGGCATTGCATCATGGGCAGAATCCAACAACAGTTTTTTTACCTGAAAATCCGGAAAAAAAGATTTCATTCGGAAAAAGGTTTGAAGAAAACCATGCGAATCATGCATGGAAGCCGGATTTAATAAAGGGAATACCGGCAGATCGCTTTCTGTATTAGCAGCGACCATCATGTAAAGATCGTACCCATGATAGAAGCAGTAACGAGAGGAATCCCAGCCGATATCGCAATCAGGCTGAGAAAAATATCTGTCACAATCGCAGTCTGAAATACCATTCTCAGAACAATTACAAATACGGTGTTTTCGCTCTCTGGCAGAGGTAATAACAGGTGTACCATCACCTGCAATTGAGAGATTTGAAGGATCGATTAATCCTTTGGAAACAGATTGTGCCAGAAACTCTTCTGTATAGATTTTTAGAAGTGAATAATACGGTTGATCAGTCGCAGAAAAGGATGTTGATTCTAACTGTTTAAAAAGTTGATCGACAGTTACTTTTTCAGTAGGTTCAGCTTTATAGCCTTTTTTCTTAGGCTTTTTCACTAGTGGTTTGAGTTTATGCAGGTGAGGAGAAAGATTATTCTGATCAGAGTCCCAGACTCTTGATAGAAAATCATAAAAAGTGCCAACACCAGGGGTATCACCGAATTCGAAACCGCTAAGGATTGCATACAAAGGATTGATTTTTAATTGAGCGGCCCATTCGGTAAGGGAAGTCACCTTAAAATCAATGGATAAGAGATAGGAACGCTGCATACAGGATGGATTTCGTGGCTTAGGTCCGAAAACGGAGTATTTATCTTTCATAAATTCATCTGTAAAAGACAGATCCAAAAGCCAGAAACGTTCAATGATATCCCATGTGGAGCGTGAGATCTGATCAGGATCCGGGTAGTATTTACGAAGTTGTTTAACAACAAAATTTTGGTAGTCTTCGTGACTGCCACAATTAACAGGTAACATAAAAATCGCCTCCAAATCGAAAATGATCACCGCCGTGAGCCGACGGTATTTACTTCTTGATCAAGAGGCGCAAAGCGCCGCATTTTTTGTGACAGTTGTCAAGGCTTTTTCGATAAAAAGTGGGGGATTTAATAAAAAAGGAACCTCAGAAAGCTTGTATTTAAGCCATTCTGAGATTCCGAGAGACTATATTTAGGAAAAAGGGGTGTAATCCTATTACTATCCCAAAGCATAAGCCAATTAAGAAAATCTATGTTCAAATGGTGAAGGCGGTAATTGAAAAGGAGGATGAACATGAGAACGATTGATGAATATATGTCATTACCTTACAAGATGGAAATTATTCCGGATTTAGATGAAAGGGGATATGTAGTTTCTTTTCCTGATTTACCTGGTTGCCTTTCTATAGGAGATTCAGTGGAAGAGGCTGTTTATAATGCAATGGATGCAAAAAAAGCATGGTTTGAAGCTGCTATTAAAGATGGTGTAATAATTAATGAACCAGATTCTCTTAATGAATATTCAGGGCAGTTTAAATTGAGAATTCCTAAAAGTTTGCATAGATCACTGGCGAAACATTCAAAAGCAGAAGGAATAAGCATGAATCAGTATTGCCTGTATCTGCTTACAAAGAATGATGCTACTCATGCAAAGTAAAGTTGAAAAATGGTGTTTTAGATTTCGGAGGGGAGTTGATGATTTGGAGAAAGGCTTTCCAACAATTGATAAAGTGAAAACTGGAAAACGAATACGCAGTATTATGAATTCTCTTGGATTGACAGTGATTGATGTTCAGAAATACATGGGATTTTCTACACAGCAGGCAGTTTATCATTGGCTGAATGGAAGAAGTATTCCATCTTTGGATAATATGTATGCATTAAGTGAATTATTCAAGGTACCTGTCGATCAAATTATTTGCGGTAACCGAAAGTATCAACCTAAATATGAAGCCAGATATTATCGTATGAATGCATATGCGAAGTATATGGTTAGGCTTGGTGTAGTAAGTTAAGGCAGATTGGTTATGAATAATTAAAAAAATCAAAAAGCATTATTGACGCAATGGTTCGTTGGTAATGCTTTTTGCGTATTTTATTATACTACGTGTAGAATGACAGAGAGGGAAGCAGTTGGTAAGATTAAAATATATCAATTCTTGAGATAAATGGATAAGGGAGGAATTTTGATGATCAAAATGATTATTTTTAATTTATCAATGCAAGGCTTTTCTATGAGAGAAATTGAGAAAACTACGGGATTGACTGCAGAACAAATAAAGGAAATACTAGGTGAAATATTAAACAGTTATTCGGGGGGAATGGAGATTTTTAAAAATAAGGATAATGTAACATATATAGAAAAAGCATGTATGGAAGCTGGAAATAGATTGTTTAAAAATGTGTATCAAAAAGAATTTGAAAAATGTGTATCAAATGGATATCCAGATGGTCTTGCTATGATTTTTACTGAGGGTTATATGAGAGGGATTATAAGAGCATTTGAGAAGGGTTACTCTGAATGGCGAATAGGATGGAGTGTCTTTAGTAGTGAATGGGTTATAGGATTTGCCCAGGGATATACATTAAGCTTGTTTAAGGTGAAGGAGAGTCTGCGTAAGTCAAATCACTTAGCTATAAAAGTGTCAGCTATATTGGGTATCCCAGATCAAAAATATGAAGAGATAAAAGATATAACAATTGATGATTTACAAACGAAATATGGGATATCAGAATAAAGTTGATAGAGAGGTCTTTAAAAACTTCTGAAAAGAAGAAAAATAGGATTGCTAGTGATATTGAGAAAGTAGAATGGTCTTAAAAGATGAAGATAGATGTGTACAATGATAAAGACAAAAAGCTAATTGAAATTTGCGAGATTGGCCTTTGTATAATGCCAGAAACGCTTGAGGATGCAGAGAATATATATAAATATATGGGTTGTGATTCAGAAATTACAAGATATACCGGTTGGAATCCTTACCAGACGCTGCAGGCTACGATTCAGAAAATTGAGGGAGATATTCGTGGTGATGATGGTTCCTACTCATGGGTGATCAAGAAAGATGGAGAGTTCGTTGGAACGATCGGAGCCTACGACTTTAATGCCGAAGACTTGTCAATAGAAATCGGTTACAGTATTGCGCGACATTTCTGGGGGAATGGTTACGCCAGAGCAGCTACAAAGGCTGTGGCGGCATTTTTACTTGATTATGAGCATGTTAATACGATTCGTGCCTGGAGTCATAAAGATAATGTGGCATCGATAAAAGTATTGATGAGCGCAGGATTTGAAAAGATTGGAATGAATGGAAACCAGATTACTTTTGTACGGAAAAGGTGATTTTATACCAGTGGAATAATTTACATTCTAAATGAAAAAAGGATCTATTACAAAATTAAAAGATAATTTTGTAATAGATCCTTTATTAGTTATTTATATATATCGTCTAATGTAAGTAAA
>JAZQQB010000045.1:0-25872 GCA_045628865.1 Lachnospiraceae bacterium
TCATTATTATTTTATTATTATTGGTAATTATTTCCTTAAATCTTGTTTCACTTGTTACAAGAAAAAATGGAAGACCAATGACACTATTGGGATATTATATGGTGATGATCGAGAGCGACAGTATGCAACCAGCTATTCAAAAAGATGATCTTGTTTTTTTGAAAACAGGAGAAGCATATGAACCAGGGGACGTGATCACCTATCAGGAAAATGGGGATCTGATCACACACAGAGTTATTTCGAAATCACAGGAGGGATATATTACCAAAGGAGATGCAAATACATCCTTGGATCAAACTTTTGTTTCTAAGGATAGAATTATAGGAAAAGTGATCATGGTAAATGGATTTTTGGGATTTATGGTTAGATTGTTCTTAAGTCCGATTCTGTTTTCCTTGATCCTGGGAGGAATGATCGTTGGATTCATCTACAAAAAGATCACCGAGACTCCGGAAAAAAATAGAACTGGAGAAAATGCCCAAAATTACATATAAAAAAACAATCAGCGTTTGGAGTATTCTGATACTCTTAACGCTTTTGGTGCTTGTTGGGAATTATTATGGTAGTGTGAAGACCAATGCGAAATATGTTCAGAGCGTATCTGGCACAGATGGAGCAAGGGTTGCGTGCTTTGTTAGTGATGTGAAGAATTTGACTGCATCAGAGAATGTTATATTGTCTCCTGCAATTAATGGGTATGTAGAGTGTTACTCTTTTTCAGTTACTAATCAAAAAGATAGTAAAGTAAGTGAAGTCGCAATTGAATATGATTTGAATGTGGAAGTGTCGGGACCTGTAGGTGTTGAGTATAGAATTTCATCCACAGGAGGAAGTGCTAATATAAACGCATGTGCACAATCAAATGTGATGGATGAGAATATATTAAAAACATCTGGTGGATCTTTTAGAGCAGGTGTAAGAGAAACTCATACTTATGTAATTGAAGCAACATGGGGAGGGATTGGTAATGTGAGCTATGAAAATGCAAACGTTCCTATTACGGTGAGGGTTTCTGCGGATGTGGTACAAAAGGATTAATATATGCGTGTCGTTTAAGTGAAAGAGGGACGATTGTGAAAAAAAATCAAGATATTTTAGAAGAAGAGGGTATAGAAATTTTGAGCATTTATGCTGAAAAGAGAAAATGGATAATGAAGAACTTAAGTAATTGTAAAAGAAAACAACTTCATTTTGTATTTCTAATTTTGGTTTTGATAACATTAGCTACAACAGCGCTTTCAATGGCAAAGTATGCAGTAACTAATTCTACGGAACAACTTGTTTCATTTAATAGCAATAAATTTATATGGAGTTCCAATCTTGTAACGACTGGAGTGAATAATAAAGAGACAATAACAGGAGAACCCATGTCAAAAGTTTGTTATACATTAGTAGATGCGTATGTACCATTTCAAATAAAGAACTACGAAACAGCAAATGGAGTAATGAACATAAATTTGGAAAACATCGATTATCGAATATCCGTTGAGGGTGATATTGAGGTATTAAATGTAACAGATCCCTATAATCCAAAGGATGCTACTTTATCAAATAATACAATGATAAAGAATTACAAAATGCTAGAAGAATTTAAAATAGTGCCAGCTTCTGATAGTCCAGGAACTTATTCAGGAGTAGTTACGGTTGAGTCATTATTACCTTATGTTAAAAAGTATGTACGTAATGTGACTATTGAAATGAAAGATACAGAGGTGAATTATCGTGATGAGAATACTAAGTTATTTGTTGAAATTCAAAATGGGATTAAAGATAGTGTTGTAGTGGAATTTAATTATGATTCACCGATTTATGAAATTGATGTAAACGTTCCGGTTGATATTAGTGTTCAAAAAAAAGAAAACGAATTGCATCGTACAGCTAGAGTAAAGTTGCCTGCGGGTACTAAAATAATTATTCAATTTCAAGCATCGGGAGTTGATATACATCCATCGGATGTGCCATACACGATTCAATAAATTGTAGTTTACGATACCATTTTTCTTAAATCAGAACCAAAAGGAGTACCTAATGACCAAAAAGCAAAAACCAGTAATTTCATATGCCACCGTGGTCTTGATGATCATGGCACTGGTTTTGACCAGACTCAATGTAAAGAATCTGGTCAGCTTTGCGCTGCCTGAAAGTCAGGATTTTGTTGTTGGGGATCAGGTAGTAGCAACCTGGTGTGAGGGTACACTTACATTACATGGAGAGGGTGCTACTTACGATTATTCAAAGGATTCATTGTCACCTTTTTATGAATTGAGAAATCAGACCTCACAGGTTGTGATCGAAAATGGGATAACAGGAATAGGAGCTTATTTATTCTATGATTTTGGCCACCTTACAGGAACATTAACGATTCCAGGTTCAGTGGTGTCTATAGGAGATTGTGCATTTTCTGGTTCTAGCAAAGAAACGGCACCTCATTATACTTTGATTGACAATCAGTTTGTCACGCATGATGTAATGGTTGATATTCTAGAATCAAGAAGGGTTTCGAATTCATTTTTCTTTTCTCAGTTAAATGAAATGGGAAAAAATGAGGAATCGATAGAAACTGAATATGCACCGGACTCAAGTGAATTGAATAAAGACCAAGAAAATAGCATCGATGAGAATCAGCAAAATCATGGAATGGATCAAAATGATTTGGAAAGTAATGATTCAGAAGCAAATGGGGTAGTAAATGGTGAAAATATAAGAGAAGACGAAGAAACTTTTTATGCAGAATCTAAAGAAGACGTTGTCTCGGATGAATCAGGTGCTGGAAATACGGAAAATGAAGGAAAAGATGCTCCTGAAACGAATGATGATGAAACTGAAAAAAATGAAACTGAAGATAGTGAAACTGAAGAAAATGAAACTGAAGATAGTGAAACAGAAGTTATTGATGAAACAGAGGATGAGAATTTAGAAGAAACTGATGAAAATTTTGCCAATGATACAGTGAGTGGTAACAATGTTTCCAAGGAATATAGAACCATCTCTGCCCAGGTGATAGGAAGTAATATTTTTTATGAGGGTCAGGTTGGCGGATATATGATCGCGGATGAGAGCAATACGACTTTTGCTGAGGCAATGGAAGCAAGTGGCTATGGTCGATATTTGGGAAGCAGGATGATTACGATTAAAGATGCGTTTGGTCAATCATTTGATATATCGGTTATAAATACGGCTAAAGGTGTTATTATGCCTACTTTGTTGGAAAGTGGACTTTCCCTTCCGGTGAATACAGCTTACGTCAGTTATCATTTTTCTTGTTGGGAATCTGTTTCAGGCGTTTATTATCTTCCAGGAAGCTATAGTAATGAAGCAGAGTTTCAGATGTATCTGATCAGGG
The DNA here is from genome assembly GCA_045628865.1 of Lachnospiraceae bacterium. Classification (GTDB taxonomy): domain Bacteria; phylum Bacillota; class Clostridia; order Lachnospirales; family Lachnospiraceae; genus JAZQQB01. Next base: position 3,344 of record JAZQQB010000045.1, read on the forward strand.
AGTATGCAGAACCTGAACAGATGGAATTATCATGTGCACTAGATGAATTTACGATCTTAGCTGTTCGTGGAAAATTTCCAATAGGAACCAGTCTTTGTTTAAAGGACTTTTCCGCATCATATGAGAATGGAAGCCGGTATATATATGAACCATATTTTATGATTGATGAGCAGGTCTATGAGCCATCTTCAGAGGCAATTGAACGATACACCATAAAAAGTGAACTTTTAGATGATACTCATGAAGTTAGTTTAAAACGAATTGTCGGGGAGTCAAAACAGGACATTCCTTGGCAGGTAGTTGATCAAACAGAAACCTACCAGATATGCTATGCAGCATGTGAGTCAGAGAAGATGGAACTGCGTATATGGGAAAAAGAGATTTTGCCTGAATCAGTGGAATGTTATTTGACATTATCAGGAATCAGCTTTTTACAAGATGTAATAAATGGGGCAGATATCAAAGAACAGGATGAAGAACATATACTGTTGTTTGTTCCTTATGGAGAAAAATACCAGATTCCGCTTTGTTTTTCTGAGAATTACAACTGGCCGTTGAATGTTCATGCATTCAGAGACTCCAATCTTCTTTTTGCACAATCCTTTGAAAAAGAAGATGTGTTGCAATTAATGGAAAAAGATTCCATAGAAGAAACGCATCTTTTGGCTGAGGAAGATATACTTTTTTATATCCTTTCAAAGGAACTTTTACAAGACGATATTGAATTGCATATTTCTGCAACTTTAAAAAATCAGGAACTATCCAAATTGGAAGTGGGTACATGCAACCAGCCGATTTATGACTGGGTGGAAGTTGGTGAGAGCAGTTTTGCAACTATTTCAGGAGTCAATGAGATAGAAGGCTTTACAATTTCATATGAATCCAGTAATGGTTTGCCAGATTCTAAGATAAAAATGCGCTTGTTGCAGGGATATCTTCCGGAAAATACAGAATTTTTCCTACAGTATCAACTTAATGAGGAAGTAAAAACCTTACATATGACATTATCGGAAAATACAAAAGAGATTGATATGTATTCATTGTTTGGTGAGTTGGATCTTCATGAAGTATATCATTTTCAATTGATTTTTGATTTTATGGGTGCCGAGCCATATGGAAAAAATGAAAATTTGTATATTTCCATTGAGGATGAAACACATCAGCTTATTGCAGATAATGGAGTATCTGTAGAAATAATTCCAGTTTGTTTACAAGCAATGGATCTTTATGTGGAAACAGGAAATGGGGTTGCCAAAAAGGATGCGATGGTTTATGAAGGAACAAGGTTAACAGTGCATGGATTAAAACAGGCACATTCAGCAGACTTGTATCCTTATGAAGTAGTTGCATTTTATACGGATCCAGAATGCATGATCCCAGCTATCCTCCCGGAAAAAATCAATGTATCAGCAGATGGGCAAATTATAAATAATTACGTGTATTTTGAAAATAAAACAGGTGCAAATTTGTCTGTTTCACTAGACAATCTTGCTGGAGAAAACGGGCTGACGCCTGGTGAGGACTATTACATCAGGGCATATGTGGTGAAAGAGTGTCCAGATCCATTCGTAATCATGAAAAAGTATATGATCACGTCGGATGTGGTTTCTATTGCAATACAGAATAAACCGGAATATGAGTTGATTGTAAATGGATTGGAGGAGGGGTGTGTACTTTCTCCTGGAGAAGGACTTTCTGCCTGTCAGATCTTATATGAGGTTAGAAATCTAGGTGAAGGACAAAAACTTCAGGTAAAGGCAGTTTTATCCTGCGTGAACAGTAGTGGAGATGAAATTACATTCCAGGAAATGAAAGCCAATATTATTTCTAAAGATTATCAGTTTGTTTCAAGACTAGGTATGAGCGCAGGAAGCTTTGAAAGAGTAAAACTGATTCTGCCTGCGGATTTAACAAGTGGTATGTACCGTATTCGATTTGTCTTGACAAATCTTGAAAATGGCAATGAATTGGCAGATTACATGTACTATTTTGTGGTGAATGAATAAGAAGAAATAAACGTTTTTTTGATAAATGTCGAATGGTTCGACAATAATTGACGAAATATAGCATATTGTGACACACGAATCCGGATTGTAAATATATGATTTTATGATAAGATAAAATTGTAAAAGCGATTCAGAGAAAAATCTGAAAAAGGGAACGTAACTAGGGGAATTGGATTCGGAGGTAGTACATTATGGATGAAACTTTAATTGAAGAATTAGAGAACGTCGGTGTTGATGCGCAGGAAGCTTTGGAGAGCTTTGATGAAAACGTTGAAGAATATCTTGAAAACTTGAGAATGTTTTTAGAGGACGAAGACCACGAACTGTTAAAGGTTTATCTTGATGCAGGAAATTTAGATAAAGCATTTACAAGTGCTTTTGGATTAAAGGTAATGTTAAAGGGCGTTGGCGTAAAAGAAGCCGGCGAACCATTACTTGAACTGATCGATTGTATTCGAAAAGGAAAACAGGAAGATTCGAAAGAATTATACGAAGACTTTGAGTCAAACTGTGTTGACATCTTAGATGTCATTGACAGTATTTAATTTGCTATTAATATTTTCATTCCTTCCTAATATATCAAAGAGGAACGCTGTGTGCCGACGGCGTTCTTTTTTTGGTCCTTCACAGAAATTCTTCAAATTTGCTTAAAAATACTCGCAATTTACACAATATTCTGATAAAATAGAAATGAGAGTATATATTTTGATGTTTTATCATGTGACTAGGAGGAGTTGCAAAAAGCATTTGTATTCTTCAAATAGACCGCTCCGGATTTCACATGGCGAAATGGAGATTACTATGGGCAGTGAAGAGATCAGATTATATAAAGGTGTCTATTATAAAGCGGGAAGAGATGCAAAGCTTGTAATGGATGAAGAAGCCAAGATAGATATCGTAAAAAGTAAGATGGATTTTGATGATCCGAAACAGGTTCTTTCTATATATAATACAGTTGTTTCAGGAGATGTGTTTCATTCACCGGTAGGTTTTTCCTTTTTAGCAGCAGTTCGTGAATATCTGTTGAAAAATGAAATCGAAGAGGATGAAATCAGAAATGTAGTCATGAAGCAGATTTTCTCCCCAGGACTGCTGGAGGAGAATGAAAAGAAGAGAAAAGAGAAAGAGGCAAAAAAGGAAAAGAATTATAAGATACATTTAAAACAGTCCTTGTGGGTAAATCTTGCGCTGATCTTATTGGTTGTGGTGATGTTTATCATATCCATGACAAGTGACAGCCCTACGATTCTTGATTATAAAACAAAATTAAATAATAGTTATGCTCAAAGAGAACAGGAACTAAAAGATCGAGAAGAGATGGTCAGACAAAAGGAGAATGAACTGATCAAACAGGGAATCACACTTGAAATATCTGAATGAATTTTCACAAAATGAACAAATATATAGCATATACTTACCATAGATTATGAAGTTGGTTTCGTTTTAATTTTGTGGCATAATAATCGATAGAATACTATGGAAGGAAAAAAGTGATGGAACAATTGAAAATATTAGTTGTAGATGATGAAAGCAGAATGCGCAGGATGGTCAAGGACTTCCTCGTAAAAAAGGATTTTGTGGTAGTAGAAGCAGAAAATGGAGAAGAAGCTGTTGATCTGTTTTTTTCTACAAAAGATATTTCATTGATCATATTAGATGTCATGATGCCGAAGATGGATGGCTGGGAGGTCTGCAAGGAGATTAGAAATTATTCCAAAGTCCCAATCATCATGCTTACCGCAAAGTCGGATGAAAAGGATGAACTGTTGGGCTTTGAACTAGGTGTAGATGAATATATCTCCAAACCATTCAGTCCTAAAATTTTAGTAGCGAGAGTAGAGGCAATCTTAAGACGAACTGCACAGGGGCAGTCAGAAGAAAAGCTGTCTGTAGGGGGTATTGAAATTGATAAACAGGCCCATGAAGTAAAGATAGACGGGCATGTGATAGATTTAAGTTATAAAGAATTTGAATTGATGGCATATTTTATGGAAAATAGAGGGATTGCCCTTTCTAGAGAAAAAATCCTCAACAACGTTTGGAACTATGATTACTTTGGCGATGCCAGAACCATTGATACTCATGTGAAAAAGCTTCGAAGCAAGATGGGCGAAAAAGGAGATTTGATCAAAACAGTATGGGGAATGGGGTATAAATTTGAAGTCATCGATTAAGTATCGTTTTGCGATTATATTTATGGTGGTCATGTTTTTGACCATTGGATTTTGTTTTATAGCTAATAACTTCTTCTTGGAAGTCTTTTATACAAAGCAAAAAGTTGATACGCTGTTAGATGCATATCAAGAGATAAACGAAGAGGCCAATGATGGTGATATTAGTAATATGGATTTTGCATTTCGTTTACAGGCCTTATGTGAGACGCATAACATTAGTGTAATCATCTATGATCTTGAAAATAATCAGAGGATTTGTTCGGGTACATCGAATCCACAGGATTTGATGATCAGGTTGATCAATAATTTTTACATGGGACTCATGGAGCTGGAAGGTGAACAGAAAATGGATATGCAGGAGCCTTCTCAATACGAATCAGATGGGAATCATGGAAGAGAACAGTTTTCTTTTGGTACAGCAGATGATATATATATGCAGAATGAGGATTTCACCATTCGAAGTGTAACAGATACTTTTTCCTCCAATGAATATATTGAGATGTGGGGATTTTTAGATAATGGAGATATTTTCATGATCAGAACCATGAAAGCAGCTATTAAGGAATCTGTGAAGGTTTCTAACCGCTTTCTATTGTATACAGGTATTGTGGCTGTTGTGATTGGTTCAATTCTGATCATCTTTATATCGGACAAAATGACAAAACCTATTTTGCGTCTCAGTCGAATTTCAGAAAAAATGAAGGTTCTTGATTTTGAAGCGAAATATGAAACACGAAATAAAAGAAAAGACGAAATTGACCAGTTAGGAGAAAATATCAATCTGTTGTCTGAAACCCTGGAAAAAACAATTCAGGAGTTGAAAACAGCAAATGTGGAACTGCAAAAGGATAATGAGAAGAAGACACAGATTGATGAGATGCGAAAGGAATTTTTGTCCAATGTAACCCATGAATTGAAAACGCCAATAGCGTTGATTCAGGGATATGCAGAGGGATTAAAGGAAGGTATTACAGATGATCCGGAAAGTATGGATTTTTACTGTGATGTCATTATAGATGAAGCTACCAAGATGAACCAGATGGTCAAAAAATTGCTGACATTAAACCACTTGGAGTTTGGTACAGATCAGGTTGTCATGGAGCATTTCGATATTGTGGCAATGATCTCGAATTATTTATCTTCTTCACAGATTGTGATCAAGCAGAATGAACTTGATGTTCAGTTTATTGAAAAAGATCCGATATATGTGTGGGGAGATGAATTTAAGACAGAGGAAGTTTTCACAAATTATTTTACAAATGCGATGAATCATGTTGATCAAAAGAAAATGATTGATATTAAGATAAGCAAACATGATGGAGTAGTGAGGGTATCAGTTTTCAATTCTGGAGAGTCAATTCCAGCGGAAAGCATACCATATATATGGGATAAGTTTTATAAGGTTGATAAAGCCAGAACAAGAGAATATGGAGGAAGTGGTGTAGGTCTTTCTATTGTAAAGGCAAGTATGGAATCTATGAATCAGAAGTATGGTGTGATCAATTATGATGAAGGGGTAGAATTTTGGTTTGAATTAGATGCTAAATAAGTCGTAAATTTATGGTGAATGTTTTGGAAATGAAGCAATTTCCTAAAGGGGGATTCTATGAGAAAGACGAAAAGATGCATGTTAGTCATGGCAGGAATATTTCTACTTTCTAATTTGGTAGGATGTGGAGATACGATTCCGACCCTTACAGCAGAAGAAAACTGGATGATAGCTGAATATTCTGCTGGTTTACTATTAAAATATGATGCTCATAATATCAGAAGGCTAGTTAGTGATGATATGATTGATGAGGCATATGAAAGAGCTTATCAGCAGGCAGAATGGCAATGGAAGGTGGAGAAGTATCAGGAAGAACAGAAAAAAGAGGAAATGGAAGCTTCATCACATGGCGGAAATGGATCGGAATCTTCAGCGGATACAGAAGTTGTAGATTATTCTATGGAAGAAATCCTTGGTATTTCTGGTACGTTCCAAATAGAGTATTTGGGCTATGAGGTTTGTAAAAGTTATCCTTCTGAGGACTCTGAGGATTATTATGTCGCAATGGAGGCAACAGGTGGAAATGATTTGTTTATCCTGCATTATCAGATGACAAATCTGACAGGTGAAGAGCAGCTTTGTGATATTCTTCACTCGGGCGTAACATTTTCTGCTACAATCAATGAGAAGAAATATGGTTCGCAGCTTACACTTCTGATGGATGATCTCTCACAGTATTATGAAGTGATTCCAGCATATGAATCTAGACAGGTTGCTATTTTGTTCCAGATTCCAGAAGAAATGGCATATGATATAGAAAGCGTGTCTTTGAAGGTAAAATCTAAAACAATGAATAATCGATTTATATTAGAGTAGCTTGCTTTGGATTTCACTAGTAATGAGTTGGATAGAGTGAATATAGATGTAATAAAGGCTGTTTCTCATGATGGGAAACAGCCTTTGATTTTGGATGGATTAAATAAAACCGTAATGCTTTAGTGCGTGTTCAATACCGCCTGCACTTGACTTTAGTGTGACAAAGGATGCGAGGTGTAAAAGATCGTCATTGGCTGCGTTGCCCATAACAACACTGTTAGGAACGTAGCTTAGCATTGAAAGATCATTGTTACTGTCACCGAATGCATAGGCGTTAGATAAATCGATATGATAATGTTTTAACAAAAATTCGATTCCGGAAGCCTTTGAAAATCCCAAAGGAACGAATTCACGGAAATTTCCACCTCGATCAATACAGGTAAAGTAAGGATCACTGACCTTACGAAATGCGGTTAATTGTGCTTCATCGGAAAACCAGATTACGAATTTATCACAGGAAAAATCAGGTGATTCAGGGTCATGTGACATATCATAATGTCGGTTTTTGAAGGCTTGCAGTTGTCTGATGGCACTAGGATGTGTCAAAGGTCTTGAAGTGTCAAAGACCACTTCTTTTTTTGACTCGAATAGAATGTCTACATTGGTTTCTCGGGCAATACATAAGATTTTCTTTGTGAGAATAGGAGTTTGTTCTATGTATAGTAATTCTTTACCTTCAGAATAAATATTGGTTCCGCAGCCGCAGACATATCCATCAAATCCCACCATTCGAAAACGCTGTTCCACATTCTGGAAGCATCTTCCGGTATTGATAAACATGAGATTGCCGTTGGCTCTTGCAGCGCGAATGCTGGAGATAGTACTGTCTGGAATAGATCCATCCAATTCAGAGGTGATGGTTCCGTCTATATCAAAAAAAGCTATTTTTCTAGTTTGTGTATTCACGATTGTATCCTCCATGAATAGTAATTTTTGTGAGACGTTTTTGTCCCGACCAGTATAATATACTATAGTGATAAAAAAAGCGCCATATGAAATGCAAATTTCATATGGCGCTTTTATAAAGCAAAAACTATGGAATATATTTGTAATGAGTTAGTGCGCGTTCAGTCAGTTCCAGAATATCGCCATCGTAGTTGAAAAATGAGTACGTATTTATTGCGGCTATTCCGTGAACCAAAGACCACATACCGATTACACATTCGCTAATGGTATCCTCTGGAAAACTGTTCTTTTTCAAGAAATCTGTTGCAACCTCCTGAAAAAAAGTAAATGGCTTAAAATCGCTAAATATTGTACCATTCGTCTGCATGCTGATCGCATTTTCTACAACATTTTCTTGAAAAAATAAGTTGTAGTAATGATGATTGTCAATAAAATATTTTACATAACCTTTACCAAGTAAAATCAGAATATCGTCTGATGCCTTATTCTCTTCATAGATGTTTAAAAGATATTGGTAAAAGTCCTCTGCAATATTATCTTTTATTGCTTTGACTAGTTCCTGCTTATCTTTAAAATGATTTTTTGGCGCTGCATAGCTAACATTACATCTTTCAGCAACTTGTCTTAAGGAAAAAGACTGCAGTCCATTTGCTTTGATCATAGTTTTTCCTTCTTTGATCAGATCATTTTTTAGATTCTTATGATGGTAAGATTTTGACATTTTTTGCCCCCTTTTTAACAAAAATGGCCCCTTTCCATATATAGTGTAAAGCTTATTAAATCATGTAGTAAAATACCTTTAACTGAATTATTATACTACAATTTATTTTATAAGTCACATATTTCTAAAACGATCGTATCGTTGTTTTGCAATTTGCTGCCGAGAAACTCCGTGAAAGCTTTTTAAAAATTCTATTAGGTTTTCCTTGATGTATCCTGAAATGGAACTGATGGTTGAAGCATCTGCTCCACCATATTCAGGAATGATTTTCTCAATAATGCCTAGTTTCTTCAAATCCTGTGCTGTGATTTTCATCTTTTCAGAAGCTTCCATTGCTCTATTGGAATCTCGCCATAAGATGGAAGCATATCCTTCTGGAGACAAGATAGAATAAGTAGCATTTTCCATCATCCAGACTTCATTGCCTACAGCAGTTGCTAAAGCACCGCCAGATCCTCCTTCTCCAAGCATAATACATAATACAGGAACTTTTAAAGCTGACATTTCGTAAAGATTCTTTGCAATTGCTTCTCCTATATTACGCTCTTCAGATTCCAATCCTGGATATGCACCTGATGTATTCACAAAACTAACAATTGGACGGTTGAATTTTTCGGCTTGCTTCATTAAACGAAGAGCTTTTCGATATCCCTCTGGAATTGGCATTCCAAAGTTTCTCATTACGGCTTCTTCATAGGTGCTTCCTTTTTGATCTGCGATAACGGTAATAGGTTGTCCATTGATAAAACCAATTCCACCAATAATAGCATGATCATCACAAAAGTGTCGGTCACCATGCGCTTCAATAAAGCTGTCAAAAATAAGATCGATATATTCCATTGCAGACGGACGATCGAAACGACGGGCTGCTTTTACTTTTTGCCAAGGTGACCAAGGATTACTTTTTACTTGTTTTTCCTTAGCAATTTCAGTTGGCATAAAGGTATAATCGATATGCTCAATAAAATTATCATAGCCTTCCTGTTTCCTGTGAGAAACGATGAGGAAATGCATTACCTTACGCATATCTTTTCGACTGATGATACCATCAATTAACCCATGTTCTAATAAAAATTCGGCAGTTTGGGCACCCTTAGGAAGGTCATGCCCGATGGTTTGTTTAATGACTCTGGGGCCTGCAAAACCAATCAACGCACCAGGTTCTGCCATAATAATATCTCCAAGCATTGCAAAACTTGCTGTAACACCACCAGTGGTTGGATCTGTCAGAATAGTACAATACAGATTTCCAGCCTTTGAATGCTGTTTGATAGCAGCACTTGTTTTTGCCATTTGCATTAGAGAAACGATTCCTTCTTGCATGCGGGCACCGCCTGAACAACAAAAAAAGAATACAGGAAGACTCTTTTCCGTTGCTTTTTCTATGGACCTTGTTACTTTTTCACCAACAACATAGCCCATACTTCCCATCAAAAATCGTGCATCACAAATACCTAACACGATTGAATGACCAAATATCTTAGCCTCGCCTACTGTAAATGCTTCATGTAAGCCAGTTTTGGCGCGTACCTCTTCAATTTTCGCTTCGTAATCTTCATTTTCTAATGGATTAGTAGTTGGAATATCTTCGTACCATGGTTCGAAGGAACCTTTATCCGCTACCATACGAATTCGTTCTTTTGTGCTTACTCTAAAATATCCGTTGCATTCATAGCAAATATATCTTGCTTTAGCAACCCGCTTTTTATCAACCATTTTCCCACATTTTGGACATTTGATATATTCTGATTCCATATTCTTCAAATCATGTTTCAACATAACAATAACTCATTTCTTTCTAATTTTTTAAAAGCAGAATGGAATATTATATCCATTCAAAATTATCAGTTCCCGCAGCTAATTCAAATGAATATTTTAAGATACCAGTATCATAGGAGGTGTATTTTCCATTTTGGCAACTTAAACTAACATTTTTGTTGTTCCCTTTAATGAAAAAAGCTTGTTTATTAAGAGCTGTTGGTGCATCTAAACAAGCTTGCACACCGTCTACGAACCATGTTGGTGCATCAGCTTCATAGGAGCAGACTTCGGACATTTCTTTAGATTTGTGAGCTTTCCCGGAATGAACCCCGTATCCGATTGCTATAATACCAGCGATAAATTGTCCATTCATTTTTTTTTGTACGACCTTTTTATTAAATGTGTCACCAATCCACCAGGTATTCAGACCAAGAGATTGAGCGTAGATCATCATATCCATTCCAAAATATCCTATTTTTTCAAGATCAGGATTTGATTGTTCACTGGATAAAATGATGTAGTTATTAACATTTTTTGATAGAAACACTTTAAAAAATGTATTGAGTCCATTGCCATCGTTTGTCATTAGCTTGAAATGAAGTTGTTCATTTCGATTGATTTGATCAATACGAGAGACAAGAGAATCAATAATATTTGTTGGCAAGGCCTTATCATAATATTTAGTAACCTTGTGTCTTGTATGAAGAGCATTCTTCATAGCTTCATTTTGAAACATAGTCAATTCCTCCCTAGTTGTCATTTGATTTCTCGTTTATTCCTAGTCAATAAAATTAAGGATTTGAAGCTTATTTTCAGAGCTTAAATAGTTCGATTTGTAAGAATTTTGAGAAATCATTCATATTTTGTGATTATTATAAAAAAAAATATTGACGGTGTCAATATTGAGTATTATACTTTTCAATGTTGATAGTGACAATATTAAGGAGGACGTGATGAAAAGAGAGTTTAAACCAGTTGCAATCATTGGGTATGGTTGCATTTTTCCACCAGATGGAACATCCACTCAGAAGTTCTGGGAAAATGTACTTGAAGGAACGTGCGGTATTTCAGATGTGAGCAAATACAATTGGAAAGAGTCTTTGTATTATGACACAGACAAACACGTGGAAGATAAGACTTATTGTAAGCAAGGGGGTATTTTGGAGAATTATCAGTTTCCTTTTGAAGCAGGATTAAGATTAGGCTTAAAGGAAGATGAACTAAAGTTATGTAATAAGACACAAAGAATGACTTTAGATACGATTTTACAGGCAATAGTGAAGGCGAATATTTCATTAAAAGATTTGGAGTCTGCAGATTTCTTTATAGGAAATATGTTGGGTGATGCAGATGTGCCAAATCAGATGCTTGTAAACAGAATGGATGAAATAAATGCATATTTAGAAACTTCGGAAGAATACCAATCATTACAGGAATCTGTCAAAGAGATAACAACAAAGGCAGTCAAAGAAGAAATAACAAATCAGTTTGGTCAGAACAACAATGATAACCTCATTCCATCTTCATTGTTGTATCGCCTAAAAGAAATGTTAGGCGTAAAAGGAAATGGTTTTATTGTGGATGGAGCTTGTTCAGGAAGTGGACTTGTCATTGATGAAGCAGTAAAAAATATCCAGTATGGAAAAAATGATATCTGTATTACATCAGCAGTTTTAGGAAATATGATCGTAACCGGAAATATTGGGTTTGCAAAGATTGGTGGATTGTCAGAAACTTCTTCTTACCCTTTGGATGAACGTGCGGCAGGACTGATTCCAGGTGAAGGCGCAGGAACTATTATTTTAAAGAGTCTTGATAAAGCGATAGAAGATCATAACAATATCTATGGTGTAATTCGAGGAACAGGTGTTGCTAGTGATGGTAAAGGACAATCTATTTATGCACCAAGCTCTAAAGGACAGTTGAAGGCAATGAAAAAATCCATTGCTGTTTCAGGACTGACACCAGATGATGTAGATTATATAGAAACACATGCAACGGGAACACGAGTTGGTGATAAGGTTGAAGTAGATACCATTAAAGCATTTATGGCAGATGCAAAAAATCCAAACCGTAAACTTCCAATTGGTTCTATAAAGTCACAAATTGGCCATGCTTTTTCAGCGGCTGGAATGGCAAATGTTATGAAAATCTTAGAAGCTATGGGACATGGAGTATTGCCACCAACACACAATTACACAAGGGTACCAGATAAGGTTGACTTAGGTAATTTGTATATAAATACGACAATGACTGATTGGGTACGCAGAGATGAAAAAACACCAAGAAGAGCAATGATGAATGCATTTGGTTTTGGTGGAATTAACGCAAATGTATTAATTGAGGAATATGTTGAAGAGTATCATAATCAATTGGTTCGTGATAAGAGATATGATTTTTACGATGGAGACTATTCAATTGTTGGTATTGGTTGCTTGGATTACAAAGGAGATTCTTATAAAGAATGGGTGAAAAATTATGAAAGAGATGATTTTGAAACAGAAAGTATTGCAAAAGTATTTCCGAAAGAAGCACAGCCAGTGTATGAGAAACAGAAAGGTTATTTCATAAAGAATTTCAAATTCCCATTTGTAAAATATCGTATTCCACCTAAGATCTTAAATGAAATTGATCAAAGCCAGCAATACGCATTAGTGGCTTCAGGGGAAGCAATTGATGATTATGGAAAAGAAAAAATAGAAGGTGAAAAAACAGGTGTGTTTGTTGGAACCATGATGGGCCTTGCGGCAGCATTAAAATCTGACTTAAGAGTACGTCATGTTGAGTACAAAGACATCGTAGAAAGAACCTTAAATGAAAAGGGTATTTCAAGAGAAATTATTAAAAAAATTGGAGATCATCTAACTCAGAGAGTACGATCTTATTTAACAAAGATTGAAGAAGATACACTTCCAGGTTATATGGATAATATCATCGCAGGAAGAATTTCAAATTTTAATGATTTTTCAAGTACAAATGCTGTATATGATAAGGATATTGTTTCCTTTGATGCGGCACTGAATCAGGCACTGATATCATTAAAGAGTGGAGAAAATAATTTAGTGATAGTTGGTGGCGTAAATGGAAATATGCTTCCTGAGAATTTCCAGGCACTTCAATATATTGAAGAAAATATCAAAGCAAATATGCAAGTTGAAGTGAAGGACATGGTACCTGCTGAGGGCGCAGCATTTTTCGTGATTAAAAGAAGTGAAGATGTTACAAGCGAAGATCATGTATATGCCAAAATTACTGGATGTAAACATGTTAGTAAACAGCCTAAGGTAGATAATATAGTTTCAAAGCATCCATTTTATTATGGTGCGCAGGATGCATTTGGCTTACTTGAGAAGATCACTAATATAGATAAAAAAGACGGCAGTCAAGTAGTAGAAATTTCAAATACTAGTATGAAAGCGGAAGGATATACATACTTAGTGGGAGATAAAAATTCATCTTTGGTTGTAGATAAAGAAGAAAAACAACATGTGAAAGTAGACGAAGTTGCTAAAAAAGCATTAACAGTATACTTTGCGGGTGAAAATGAAGCGATGCTTTTAGAGAATGAAGTGAGTGAACAGGAATTTTTAGCAACTAATAAAGATTTTAAAATGATCATTCGTTATACAACACCAGATGAATTAACGCGTAAAAAGGATTTGTATAAAAAAAGTACATTGGGAGGAAAATAATAAAATGAGGGCAATGATGGCGAGTGGATTTTCACAAGATATTAGTGCACAGTTAGCACAGGTAAAATATGGAATAGAGAAGGGACTTTACGTATTTGGACCAGCATTTGGAAGTGCACAAGACGGAGAAGCAATCTGTGAAGATAAAGATGTGATTATGCTAACATCTAACAACTATCTTGGGCTTGCAACACATAATGAAATTAAAAAGGCAATCAAAGATGCGGTAGATCAGTATGGAAGTGGAACATGTGGTGCGAGACTTCATAATGGGACAACAAAGATTCATAAAGAATTAGAAGAAAAATGTGCAGAATTTTTTAGAACGGAAGATGCAGTAATTGTAAGTGCTGGATATTTGGCAAATGTAGCTGGTATCTCTGCAATGATTAATGATAATAAAGGTATGGTTATAACAGATTCTCTGAATCATATGAGTATTGTTGATGGAATTACAATGAGTAAAGGCCAGGTAAGAATCTTTGAACATAATGATATGACTAAGCTTGAGTATATCTTGAGTAAAAATGCTGATATTGATAAAAAATTGATTGTAGTGGATGGTGTATATTCTATGGATGGAGATATTGCTCCATTGGATAAAATTACAGAACTTGCAGAAAAATATAATGCTTCTGTATTTGTAGATGAAGCGCATTCACTTGGTTTTGTAGGTGAAACAGGTCGTGGTGCATCTGAACATTTTGGCGTAGAAGATAAGGTTCATTTAAAAATGACAACTTTTAGTAAATCATTAGCAGGTGTAGGTGGTTGTATCGCATCTGATAAAGATACTTGTTTATATATTAGACACTTTGCACATCCATATATGTTTAATGCAAGTATTCCTCCAGCAGTAGCAGCAGGTGTGGTCAAAGCATTTGAATTAATGGAAAAGGAAACCTGGAGATGCGATAAATTGTGGGATAACACAATTTATTTTAGACGAAGACTAAATGAAATGGGATTTAATACACTAAATAGTATGTCTCCAATTGTTCCAATCTTCATCGGCGATGATATGACAAACATGATGATGACAAAGGAACTATTTAACCGTGGTGTTTATATTGCTACAGCAGTATATCCTGCTGTTCCACAGAATATGAGTCGTTTACGTGCGACCATTACAGCATCTCTTGAAAGAGAACAGTTAGACAAAGCATTAGAAGAATTATATAAGGTAGGACGTGAATTTAAGATTGTTTAAATGATATGGAGGTGTAATGTAATGAATAGCAATGTAAAACAAATGTTAGAAGAGCAGGGGATATATATAAAGGATAAAACTGTGTCAAGTAATGTGGCATTTCTTTTTCCTGGACATGGTGCACAATATGTAGGTATGTTTGAAAAGTTATATGAAAAAGTACCTATGATCAAAGATATATTTGATCGTGCTGAGAAGAAATATAAATCATTAGACAGTGGAAGTTTGTTAGAAAAAATGTTTTCAACAAGTGAAACAGCGGCTACTGATCTGTTAAAACCAACTGTTATGCAACCATCAATTGTTTTGTGTGATGTGGCAATGTATGAGTATATGAGAAGTCTTGGATATCATCCAGATTACTTATTAGGACATAGTTTAGGTGAGGTTGCGGCTCTTTGCGCAGCAAAGGTATTTACCTTGGAAGAGGCTATCGAAATTGCTTATAGACGAGCTCAGGCAGTAGAAGTAATTGCGATTGAAAAACGAGGTGGAATGCTTAGTATTGGAAGTGAATATGATAGGCAGCTTGCTAGTTCATTGCTAGAAATTGGAGGGGAAAGCTGCGAAGTGAGTATTATTAATTCACCAAAGCAGTTTAATATTTCGGGGCCATTACAAAAATTAGCAAAGATTAAAGAATATTGCGATCACAAAAGCATAGTAGCAACTTTGTTGAAGGTATCTCATGGATTTCATTCAAAAATCATGACTCCATCTGTAGAACCATATAAAGATGCAATTCGTTCTTTTTCATTTAGAAAACCAGAGGTGCCAGTATATTCAACAATCACATCTAAGTTGTATGAAGATGAGATGAATGATTCAGAAGAATTTGCAAGCTTATTGGCAAGTCAGTTGGTAACACCATTTAGTTTCCAGGAAATTGTTACTGATCTGGTTAAAAATTATCAAGTCGGATATTTTATGGAAATGGGACCAAAAAATATTTTAACAAAGCTGGTAAATGAAATTGCAAAAGATTCAGTTTTTGCAATTTCAACAAATAGGGCGAAGCATGATGAATTGCAGGAAGTTGAAAATGTTGAACTGAAGGCTAAATGCTTTGGCATTAAGAAGAATATGGTGGAGGAAAAAGTTGTGGGTAAATCAGGAAGTGTAATAAATCAGGTGATTCAAATATTGTCCTATGAAACAATGTATCCATGTAAGATTTTTGTGGAGACAGGAAAACCTATTTTTACATATTATGCAATTGCAAAGGATGTTAAGGAAAAACTAATTAAGAATTTAGAGGAAACATTTGATCTTGCTACTAAGAATGTGGATTGGAATATAGTGTCCATTCAAGATATAAGTAACCTGCTAAGTAAGGGAGAAGCAGAAAAAGTGCAAACAACTGTTACGATGACACGTACAGTAGATGAACAAGCAATCAAGGAATTTATTTTGCAGGTAATTGAAGAAAATACAGGATATCCAAAGGATATGCTAGAAGACGAACTTGATTTTGAGGCTGATTTAGGAATTGATTCTGTGAAACAGGGTGAGATTATTTCAAGAATCCATGATGAATATCAGTATGAAGTTTTAGAGGGAGAGACCATAAAGGAATTAAGTAGTATTTCTAAGATTCTTGCTTATGTGGTTGAGAAATTAAAAGCATGCGTTGTGAATGAAGACGCAGCAGATGTGCAGACGAAAGCATCTGGAGCAAACATAAATACAGTTGCAGTTGATGCAGAAGAAATCAAGGCATATTTATTACATGTAATTGAAGAAAATACAGGATATCCAAAGGATATGTTAGAAGATGATCTTGATTTTGAAGCTGATCTAGGAATTGATTCTGTAAAACAAGGTGAAATTATCGCTGCTTTGGAAAGTAAATACCAATATGAAGTGTTAGAAGGAGAAAGTGTTAAAGAATTGAGCACTATTGCTAAGATTGTAGAATATGTATCAAATAAATTAAGTACATCAAATCAAGGCATTTCTGGAATTAAAACAGCAGACTCTTTAGAAGCGAGTGCGAATTATGCATATAATGAAGAAGGTTTTTCTTCATTACGCTATATTTCTATGCCAATAGATTGCAATGAAGAGGCAGCTGTAAATTTTAGTTTGGAAAAGAAAAATCTTTTGCTGATAGCAGATGAAGATGGTACATTATGCGTAGATTTATATAATGATCTTAAGAATACAGCAAATCATGTATCTATCATCTCTGAAAAAACGTTATCAGGTGTTTCTTCGGAAGATGTATTCATATGTTCTTATGGAGATCGAGAGCTCCTAAAAGGAACAACAAAGAAAATCAATGACGTAAATCCAGTTCAGGTTGTGATCAACTTAGCCGCAGTTAAAAGTGAATTTGCTTTTGAGAAGATGAGTTCTGACGAGTGGGAGAAACAGTATCAAGGTGTATATAATTCAAATTTCTATGTGGCAAAGGAGGTTTATACAAACTTTGAAAAGGATAAACAGAATACAGCATATTTTGCAGTTACAAATATTGGTGGAATTTTTGGACTGGAAAAAGGCTATCATGGTAATCCGGTAGGTGCTATTAGTGCTGGATTTGTAAAAGCACTTGAAAAAGAATTGAGACCATTTAAATGTAAGGTGTTGGATATCAGTTCAGAGTATTGTGAAAATCCAGTTTCACTCATCAAAAAGGAGTTTAGTCGTATTGAGGATTTGGTAGAAATTGGATATGACATGAATAGTCGTAAAGCGATTGAAGTAATGCCAAAGGAAATTAAAAACACTACTGTATTTCATGAAATTACAGATGATGATGTGATTTTGGTAACAGGAGGCGGAAGAGGTATTATCTATTCTTGTGTAGATGCAATGCTTTCATATGCGTCCCCAAAGGTAGTGATTACAGGTCGTACGGAACTTATGGATCCAGATAGTAGACAAATGCGAATGTCAGATGAAGAGTTTGCTCAGTATCGTACAGAGTTTTTACAGGAAGAACGTGCAAAGGACAGCAAGATATCACCAGTTCTCATTCAAAGAAAGTATGAAAAATTAGCCAATGCAAGATTATTATTAGGAAACATTGCATCATGGACGAAAAAAGGCTATCAGGTAGAATATGTGGTTTGTGATGCAGGAAATTCAGACGATATGAAGAAGCTGATTGCTGATGTAAAGGCAAAATATGGAAAATTGACTGGAATTATTAATGGAGCTGGACTTCCATCTTTTGGAAAAATTCCTAAAAAAGATGAAAAATTTGCGGAAAAGGTTGTTGATGTAAAGGCTATTTCATCCTTTGAATTGATGAAAGCGAGTTTGGATGAGCCATTGAAATTCTTTATTAGTATGGGATCTATTTCTGGTAGATTTGGTATGGATGGACAAGTTGATTATTCGGCAGCTGCAGATTTGATCGTAAGAATGACTATGCTTGCAAGTCAGTTGAAACCTGAAACAAGATATACTGTTATGGGATGGTCCGCTTGGGATGAAGTAGGGATGGCGTCTTCTGAGCAGGTAAAAAAAGTTCAGCAGGGAACTAGAGGACTGGAATATCTATCTGTTAAAGAAGGTAGTGAAAGATTCCTAAATGAAATTTTCTATGGTGGAGAATATCCGGAAGTGCTGATTTTTGGTAATCTTGGAGACTCTAATCTACCATTAGGTCAGTTGCATGCATTGGATTCTACACACAAAGTGATTACTCATACATTAACAAAAGACAATTATGTATATGATCGAGTAAGATTCCCAATGATCGAAAAAGTAGTATCTATGGAAGAAAATAGTGTTCAGGCTAGAAAGACGCTTACAATTGAACATGATATGCATTTACAGGACCATTGTGTAGAAGGAAAACATGTTTTTGCAGGTGTTATGCATGTTGAGACAGCATGTGAAATGTTAGATCTTTATCTGAAAGAAAATAAAATGGAAGATTTTGTGATCAGTGATATCTGTAATTTCAATTTTTATAAATTTATCAAGGTATTTGAAGGAAATCCTTTAGAATTGAAATTGTCAGGCGAAATCATTGAAAAATCAGATGATATAATCAAAATGCATGTAACGTTAATGTCTGATTTTATGAATAAACAAGGTATTTGTTTAGAGAAAGACAGATTACATTCAGAAGGAGATGTAGTAGCTGTAAGATCTATTGCAAAAGTTAATAAAGATGTTTCTTTTAAAAGAGAAGGTAAGCAATTTGATTTAGATAAATATTATAATCTTGCAACGAAAGCAATTACCTTTGGAAAAACATTCAAATGCATATTTGATGTAAAAGGAACAAGTGATACAGAAATTGTTGGACGTGTAAAGATCCCGCATGATGGACAGTATTTTGCATTTAATCGTAATGCGGATACTTGTGTTTCGCCTGTAACAATTGATAACATTGGTCGTTTGATGTTATTTAGGGAATTTAACCTAAACGGATATACCATTGTCCCAACTTTAATCAATCAGGCAAGACAGTTTAGACAAATGATTCCTGGAGAGGAATTAGAGATATATTGTAATTTTGAATCAGAAAATGGAATGGATGTTATTTATTCAGCATATGCAGTGGATCAGAATGGAAACGTTGTGTTTGATATTAAGGATATGCAGCTAAGGAGAATTAATAAATATAATGGTGATTACAGCTTATGTGAAACATCTAGGGAATATAATGCCGCTGTATAATTGTAATATGGGAGAGATTTTTTTCTCCCATATTTTAGAAAAAATGCCTTGTTCCTTTGAACAATTTTTTTCAGAGAGAGAGATGAGGAAAATCAATCGTCTGTATCGCAATGAAAAACGTGTACGAGCATTGATCAAAGGACGTTACATTTTAAAGGATTATTTTGGAAATCGGTATAAGGATCGAAATTTAGAGGATCCAGAGATAGAAATACTTAATCAAAGGCAAGATCATACAGGAAAAATATTTGTAGCCCTGCAAAATGAAGCATGTCGGGAAAAAGTTTCTGTTTCGTATGCAGAAGATTTTGTGTGTGTTGGAGTAAGCGATGAATACCAAATAGGTGTTGATTTGGAGAAGATACATCATTTTTCTGATTCTTTTTTGAAGTTGTTTTTTTCAGAGGAGGAGCATAAACTGTTTCAGCTGGATAATAAAGAAAGTCAAACTAGATTATGGTGTATCAAAGAAGCTGTTTTAAAGGCCATTGGAACAGGATTTGAGATAGGACTGAAAAATATGCGAATGGAATCCAAAGGAGATTATTTTTCTTTCATAATTCAAGATCACGATAATGTCCATAGAGAGGCATATATTTTAACTGCATGTAACGAAGATATTTATCAGGCTATATGTTTTTTAGAAGAAGGAGTAGGGATGTGCTAGGAATATATTTAAGTGGAACAGGAAACACAAAGCATTGTGTTGAAAAAGTTGTTGGATTACTCGATTCGAAAGCGCCTATTTTGCCAATTGAATCCAAAGAGATATTAGAACAGATCCGAAGAGAAAAAGAAATTGTGATTGGATATCCTACGCAATTTTCAAATGCTCCAAAGATGATACGTGATTTTATCATTCAAAACAAAGATATATGGGCAAATAAGAATGTATTTTGTATCAATACCATGGGTGCCTTTAGTGGAGATGGAGCGGGATGTACAGCCAGACTTTTCACAAAATATGGTGCTAGTGTGATCGGGGCATTGCAGATTAAAATGCCTGATTCAGTCTGTGATAGTAAATTATTGAAAAAAACAGAAGAGAAGAATCGTGAGATTGTTAAGGCTGCAGACCGAAAAATAGAATCGTGGTGTGAAAAGATGAAAAAAGGCGTTTATCCATCAGAAGGGTTACATAGAATCGATCATATGAAGGGATTGTTGGGACAGCGTTTGTGGTTTTATGGAAAAACCAGGACTTATTCCGATAAATTAAAGATTAATGATGATTGTGTTAAATGTGGAATGTGTGTCAAAATGTGTCCAATGGAGAATCTTAGTATGACTGATGGAAAACCAGTTGCAAAAGGAAAATGCACAATGTGTTATCGATGCATTAGTCATTGCCCACAAAAAGCCATTACATTATTAGGAGAAAAGGTTATTGAACAAACTAGATATGAGAGGTTTTCATGATTATGGATAGCACGCTGGAAGTTGTATGGAAAAAGGAATCCATTATTTCCTTATTAAAAATGAATGTGAATGAAATAAACCGGTATTTTAGAAAAAAGAGAGAATATAGGTATTATTTAAATCTGCCAGTTAAAATCAGTAAAATTCCAGAATCTATCAACTTGATGTTTCGTATGTCTTTAAAACTGGATCGGTTGATCAATAGAAGGAAACTTGAAATCATTCGTGATGATAGGGAGGATAATGGAAGACCGAAAATATATGCAACAACGCATGTAGGACAAAATGATGTAGTATCTGGTTGGGAAGCATTTGGGGAGCAGGCTTTTTTTGTGATGGGAGATCCAGGAGATGCGTATAGAAGCGTAGAAGGGTTTCTGATATATCTAGGTGGAGTAATACATACAGATACTGGATGGTATACTGATGATGAGGGTATGGTGAAATTTGATGCAGACTGTAAATTGGATCGAAAAATATGTTTGCACAATTGCACTGAATATTTAAAGCACAATAAAAATATTTATATTTTTCCAGAGGGCGCATGGAATATTACCCCCAATAAAGTGGTACAGAGATTATATAAAGGTACGGTAAAAATGGCTATGGAAGCTGGCGCAGATATTATACCTGTGGCGGTTGAACGAATTGACAAACGCC
Source organism: Lachnospiraceae bacterium (assembly GCA_045628865.1). Classification (GTDB taxonomy): domain Bacteria; phylum Bacillota; class Clostridia; order Lachnospirales; family Lachnospiraceae; genus JAZQQB01. Next base: position 24,899 of record JAZQQB010000045.1, read on the forward strand.
ATTATAGTTTGAGTATGGGAAAAAATCTCTTTTTTGAGGAAAAAGCAGATATAAATGATGCAAATAATCAGTTAAGAGAAGCTTTAAGTACTTTAAAGTGGGAACTGATTGAAAAAAAGGGTATTAGTAAGAGAAAAGAGATGAAAGAATACAATATAGCATATCGGGAATTTGTAGATGATATTATGAGTGAGACTTCAAGAGGATATTCGGAAGATATAATTCGAGCATCTAGATGGAATGATGCCTATTGATTTTAGTGAGGTAGCTCACCGCCTAAAGAGGCGGTGGGCTACATTCTTGTCTCAGTGGCGGGTTGTGTTTCACAACTGAGATGAAGCTGACTGCAAGCAAAACAGGCTTCTGTCTCGAAAATTTTGCGTTAATGCATCACAACATTGTTTTACTGGATCGCAGACGTGACAAGTGACTGAAGGAAAGACTTGCATGGCGTTCTTCACAGTGGAATCAAATATGAATAGAGACTTTATGAAATGATAATGCATATAAAAACGAAATATAGATAATTATCAGATATTATAAACAATTTATGTTGGTTTAAAGGACAGAAAAGGCGAAACGCAATAAACATCTATACTTTAAGAGGAAAAGAAAAACGATAAAATAGGAAAAAATTTTGGATTTTTTGTTGACACATGTCGTATATGATGGTAAGATAGTCTTCGTTGTCGAGGAAAAAACAACAACTCAGAAATCTTACAAAAAAAGATAAAAAAGTTGTTGACAAAGCGAAAAGCGAGTGATAAGATAATCAAGTCGCCGCGAAAGACGACAACCGACAAACCTAGTAAATATGCAGGTTTGAAGGAAATTGAACCTTGAAAAATGAACAGCAATGCAACCCTGAAAATTCATGAGCGTTTCTAAAGTCTCTGCTTTAGAAAACGATAGAATATTCAGAGAACTAGATTTTAGAAATAGAATCGACCTTAAAACAGTAAAGCAATGAAAAT
>JAZQQB010000046.1:0-23084 GCA_045628865.1 Lachnospiraceae bacterium
CATTTCACTTGTGAAATCCGAAGCATTCCTTTATTCTATTACATAACAATTTTCCGGGCATCCGCTCCTAAATATTTCTCTTTTCATTTTTTCTATGTAGGTCTCTTTTGAACTTTCCTTTGCAAGTATCTTAAGAGCCCTCTTTGCAACACGAATGTCGTTTACAACGCAATCAGGAGATAATCCTCTTCCCACTATTTTAAGATGAGTGATCCCGGCCTCTTTAAGATCCCACAAATTACATAATCCGCAGCCTGTGGTTCCTGGAAGTTTTTCATCTAATTCTTGTGTTTCGCCTTCACTGTAACTCTCACAAGTTACCGCTTCCCGTACTAAAGTTTTTAACTCATACGGCACAAGACACATATGAGGCATTTCATCACAATGCATAGAATTACAATAACCTCCTGAGAACTGACAGTTTTCATTTAGAAAAAAGGCTTCATAGGTCAGTGGTTGGTCCAAAGGCGCTTCCCTGTTCCAATAATGTTTCTTGCTATTCATGCCACTAATCACACATTTCATAGATTGTAAGGATGTTTTTCTTGGAAAAATGATTCTGGAAATGCCAGGATCCACACCAAACTCTGAACAAAGCAGTTTAACACTGTCCAAATTCATTTCTCCAAATTCCCCACTGATTTCAATGGATGCCTGAAATTTCTTTTCTTTTAAAAAAGACAGGAAAAACAGATCCGATAAAATAAACCGTTCAAACCCAATCTCCTTTAACGAAACCATGATCTGATACACATCCTCCATCTGTTCCGTGGAATAGTAAAGTGCATTAAAGGCAACAGAAACCGGCACTTTTCTTTTTTTCATCATGTCTGCCAAAATCCGCATATCTTCAAAAGAAGAAATCTGTACATGATAAAAAAACACTTCTCTTCGATTGGCTGGAAGGATCATTTTGTATTTTTCATAAAAGTTATTCGGAATATATCCCACAAACACTTCTGATACGCCAGCATCTGCAAAGCGCTCATAGTCCTCGATGGAACCAAGTCCTGCCACCAGTTTCATTTTCCAAACCTCTCAGTATTTTTTTACTGTACCTTCACCTCGCCTGCAAGTACCTTCTTATAATCCTCATAATTCTTTTCAAGAAGCGTTGGTGTGTCCAAACCATATGGACAGTGTCCTTTACATTTATTACAGTGAAGACATTTTTCGATAAGTTTCATCTTCTCCTGCCATTCTTCAGTCAACCAGGCTTTTGATGGTGCACGACGAAGCATCAAAGACATTCTGGCTGCATTGTTGATCTCAATACCCACCGGACATGGCATGCAGTAACCACAGCCACGACAAAAATCACCACAAAGCTCATCGCGATCCTTTTTGATGAACGCAGTGATTTCCTCATCCATACAAGGTGGATTATCAATAAAGGAAATAAAATCGTCAAGTTCAGACTCTCTTTGTACGCCCCAGATAGGAAGTACATTGTCAAACTGTGCCAAAAAAGCATATGCCGCCTTAGCATTGTTGATAAGCCCTCCTGACAAAGCCTTCATGGCAATAAATCCCATATTTTTTTCTTTACACATATTTACAAGTTCGATCTCCTGCTCTCCAGAAATATAGCAGAAAGGAAACTGTAAGGTTTCATAAAGTCCGGATTCAATCGCCTCCTTAGCCACATGCAGACGGTGATTTGTAATACCGATATGTCTGATCTTTCCTTCTCTTTTTGCTTGCATTGCCGCATCATATAAGCCATCCTCTCCTCCTGGTTTTGGACAAAATGATGGATTGTGGAACTGATAGATATCAATGTGATCCGTTCTTAAATTTGTCAAAGAAGTTTCTAGATCCTTCCAAAAATCTTCTGCATTGGTTGCTCCTGTTTTGGTTGCAATATAAACCTTTTCTCTAATGCCATCAAAAGCTTCCCCAAGCTTAATCTCACTATCTGAATACCATCTTGCTGTATCAAAAAAAGTGATCCCGGCCTCAAATGCCTTTCTCACAAGCGCCACAGCATTTTCCTGTGTGATTCTTTGAATTGGCAGGGCACCAAAACCATTTTTGTTCACTGTAATTCCTGTACTTCCTAATGTAACTGTTTGCATATAAACATCCTCCATGTTTCATATTGTCTGTTCAGAGTCATGCGTATTTTTCGAAGAAAAAACGCATGGCTCTGAACAATTACCATTATTTTATACTTCTGAGCTTCTCGTTTAATTTGCGATAGATTCTTTCCTGGAACCATGGCTCCGTAGAAGCTGCCACTGCATCCTCAAGGGAAAACCATTTCACTCCGCTGTTTTCATCTTCCTTTATTCGCAATGCATCTGTCTCATCTGCTATCAAGAGATAGGTCACGTTTAAATGCAAATGAGAAGAGACATATTTTCCTTTTTTCTCATGTCCATCCACTGTCAGAGATTCTATAGAAAAAATCTCATCTGAATACGGTCTGATATGAGATATACCACTTTCTTCCTTTGCTTCCTTCAAAGCCACCGAAAGCAGATCCTCATCCCCATCCGCATGTCCTCCAAGCCATGACCACGAGTTATAAATTTTGTGATATACCATAACCGTCCGATCCATACTTTCATTGACAATCCATGCAGAAGCAGTCATATGAGCCACTACATTTTCTCTTGTAAATACATTCTCTGCACCTTTTAACATAGACAGAATCAGTTCCTTGTCCATTTTTTCCTGCTCGTTAAATGGTACATATGCTTCTAATTTATGTATCAATTGTTCTCTCATGTAGCCTTTGCCTCCTATCAAAATCCATTATATACAATTCGATCTACACCTGTTTGCAGGCAATTTTTTACCACATCCTCTTCCATTTTTCTAATGCCAAACAAAGAATTTCCAATCCCAACCATAGATAAATGCTTAGGATATGCACAAAAATATCTTTCACAAAATCCCTCACAAGTCGTTACCGGATACTGTTTTCCCCGATCCTTTTCAAGCAGTAGTCCTCGTAGTGTACAGAAGGAGGACGTGTTAGTCTGATACAGCGGGAAATGAAAGGACTGTGACAATCCATGTTCCTTCTTGTAAAGCACATCCGCCTCCACACCAGTTATATGCATCTTATCCATAAACTGCCCCGCAAACTTTGATGCATACTGCGGAGTCTCATACTCATTTTTATAGGTAAGAAATCCATTTCGATACCTTGCCCTTGGATCCTTTCTTGCCTTTAATAATAAAACTCCAGCCAGGATCTGAAAGCCCATATTCTGATATCTATCCACCGATCCCCAGTCATTTAAAACAAGCTCCGTTCCTGTTTCACACAAATCCTTTAAAAAGCCCACCATTTCATCCACCTTTCCCCTGTTTTCTTCCGAAACAGGAGGCAGCATGATCGTCATTTTTTTCTCATATTTCCTGCAAAGTTTCACCAATTGCTCCCACTCAGAAAAATCCGGACATAAGCACAAGCAATACTGGTTTCCAAGATAAATTCGATCCGACAGGAAAAAGCATTCTTTCCAAAAATCCTTTCGAAAATTTTCTTCAAGATACGTATGAGAATCATCTTTCGATTTACTTATATGAAAAACTGAGGGACCTAACGCTTCTATTAGTCTTTGATACCAGGAATGCTTCGTAAAAGAGATTGCCAATTCAAGTCCTCTCTCTTTTGCCTCATGAAAAACCCTCTTAAGTGTTACAAAATCCTGCGCATCCTCCATGGCATCTTCAAAGGAATCTGACATTTCAAAATCATCCTGAAATGGATATTCGCATAGTTTTTGGGAAGCTTCTCCAAAAGGATCCTGCTTTGCCCAGACAAAGCTGATATACTGCCCCGTCACAAACTGCACCATCTTACGAAACTGATCTTTTTTCTCACAAATGGCTAATACCACTTCCCCATAATATTCTTTTTCCTCTATAGCGATTACTTGAAACTTTGTAATCATCAAATCCACAAAGCCATATGCTTTTAAATCAAAATAGCGAAACTGAAACTGAACTTGTTCTAACGCTTCTGAACGTTCCCTACTTAGAATCTGACCAAAAGTCACTAAATTTTCATGACTTAGGCGAATCCGCACCAGTTCCCCTGAAATACCAGTCACCGATACTTCTGTCTCAGTACCTTTTTTATATAGCAAACAGGCTAAAACACTCTGTGGTATCTGATCTATCAATAGAAACTCTTCCATTTTTGTCTAATTCCTCTCAAATCCTAGTTCATCTCAGTGGGGGGATTCCCGACTTTACAGATATTCTACCATGACCGAATGTATTTTCAACACAATATGAATTTCTCTCTTCCTCCATCATACAACAAATCAAGAAAAAATCCTATGGATGAATTTAGTGATTCTTAATCAAACGCCAGCTTTGGCACTATAACCTCTCTCCTACCACTTTTAGACGTTTTACACTGATGGTTTTCCCCGTTATACCTCTTTTCCCTCCATTTCCTTCATTTAACACTAATGGAATTCCAGACTTGTATCCTTACGAAAATACTTTTTCGTCTGTCTCCCACAAAACATTTCTTAGAAAAATAAAACTTGGTCTTGCAAAATGTGACAAAACTCTCTATATTGATTATAGCAAATGTAATGTCAGGGAAGCTTTTGCGTTGCTGTTTTACAGTGACTCTTTTCCCCCTTGCGAATAATTGAATAAGAGGTAATGATAATGAGCTCAAAAGAATTGAAACCTATCAAAGAAGGTAAAGTACGTGAAATCTATGATAATGGCGATAGCCTGATCATGGTTGCAACTGACAGAATCAGCTGCTTCGATGTTATCTTAAATAACATCATTTCTAAAAAAGGTACTGTATTAACTCAGATGTCTAAATTCTGGTTCGACTTAACAAAAGACATTCTTCCTAACCACATGATCTCTGCAGACGTTAAGGATATGCCTGAATTCTTCCAGCAGGAGAAATTCGATGGAAATTCTATGATGTGTAAAAAATTAGAGATGCTTCCAGTAGAATGTATCGTTAGAGGATACATCACAGGTAGCGGCTGGGCAAGCTATCAGGAGAATGGCACTGTTTGTGGTATCAAGTTACCAGAGGGATTAAAGGAATCTGATAAATTACCTGAACCAATCTACACACCTTCAACAAAGGCTGAAATTGGTGATCATGATGAAAATATTTCTTTTGAACAGAGTGTAGAACATTTAGAGAAAGCATATCCAGGTAAAGGTTTGGAATACGCTACTAAATTACGTGACTACACAATCGCCCTTTACAAGAAATGTGCAGATTACGCATTAACAAAGGGTATCATTATTGCAGATACAAAATTTGAATTTGGTTTAAATGAGAATGGCGAAATCGTAATCGGTGATGAAATGTTAACACCAGACTCTTCTCGTTTCTGGCCAGCAGATGGTTATGAACCAGGACATGGTCAGCCATCCTTCGACAAACAGTTTGCAAGAGACTGGCTCAAAGCAAACAAAGACAACAACTGGACACTTCCACAGGATATTGCAGATAAGACAATTGCAAAATACTTGGAAGCATATGAACTATTAACAGGTTCACCATTAAAATAAACAACGTTCATCTAAAAACTTGCCTTACACATGTAGGGCAAGTTTTTTTGTTCAACGTGGAAAGTTCTCCGAACTTACCCATTGAGCAAAAATCCCCTCAAAGGATACGCACCTCGCGGAAAGGTATGTATTGCTACGCAAACCGCTCGTGCGCTAAGAGCGCGCAGCACTCTTTTTTTCAATTTTCACATATATTTGCAAAAATATGGTATACTATAATTACTATTTGATCGTAAAAAAGGAGGAATTTTTTATGAAAAAGTTGCTAGTAAGTCTTTTGATTGCAGGAATGACTTTATCATTGGTCGCTTGCGGCAGCAAAAAAGAGGATAACAATACCTCTACAGAAACCAATACAACACAGACTGTTGAAAGCCAGTCTCCTGAAACAAATGCTGTAGAAAGTGAAGAATCTTTACCAGAAACAACTGATACTACTGAAACAAATGAAACCCAGAATGGACAGGCTGATGTTTCTGATACCATTGGAAATGCATTAATGGAACAATTTCTTTCTGAACTGGAAGAAACGCCTGACTTAACAGCTCATGAGCTTGCAATCGATCTCATTTCCAACCCAATCTTAGGCGATGAATTCAATGCCGTTACTATGGAAGTACAGCCTGGTTTGTTAAATGGCTTTGACAATGCTGAGATCACAGGTTTTTCTGAAGGTGAAATGTTTGCACCAATGATCGGCTCTATCCCATTCGTTGGCTATGTATTTACATTAGATGCCGACACAGATGTAGATGCATTTGTAGAGAATCTACGTGCCAATGCCAACCCAAGATGGAATATCTGTACCGAAGCTGATGAAACTGTTATCGAACAATCCTCTGGCAAAGTATTTTTCTTAATGTGTCCAATGTCACTTGATGAATAAATAAAGGAATAGTCTAAAAACATCGGGCAAAAAACTGTTACAGTAATCTCTAGAGCCATGCCATTTTACCACCCAAAGAAGTAAAAAACGCATGGCTCTTAACATATATCATTTTTTATTTGGGGAGTTATCAAATGCTATTTTCAAGCATACCTTTTCTATACTATTTTTTACCATGCACATTACTACTCTATTTCATCGTCCCAAAAAGCCTTAAAAATCTGGTGCTTCTTTTCGCCAGTTTGTTTTTCTATGCATGGGGCGAACCTAAATTCTTACTAATCATGCTACTTAGCATCTTACTTGGCTACATTTATGGAATTCTTATTGAAACCTTTAATCAGCCAAAATACACATCGAAAAAATTATCTACCCTATTTTTAGTGCTTTCCTTGCTAACAAGCATTGGCACCTTAGCATACTATAAATACGTGGATTTCTTTATAAAAAACACCAATGCCCTATTCGGCACCTCCATTGCCCTTAAAAAGATCGCATTACCAATCGGAATCAGCTTTTATACCTTTCAGATTTTAAGCTATACCATCGACGTATACCGTGGTCATGTGAAAGCCCAGAAAAATATTATTTCGCTTGCAACCTATATTGCATTCTTTCCACAGCTTATTGCCGGACCAATCGTTCGTTATATTGATGTAGAAAAACAATTAAAATCAAGGACACAAAAAATAGATCAAATCGCAGAAGGCATCCGACGATTTGTTCTTGGATTATCCAAAAAAGTTCTCCTTGCCAATCCAATCGGCGAACTAGCTACCACTGCATTTGCATCCGATCATCCTTCCGTATCCCTTTATTGGCTTTACGCCATTGCCTTCACGCTGCAGATCTACTATGATTTTTCCGGCTACTCCGACATGGCCATTGGTCTAGGAAAAATCTTTGGCTTTGACTTTTTAGAAAACTTTAACTACCCATATATTTCCAAAAGTATCACCGAATTCTGGCGCAGATGGCATATCTCCTTAGGTCAGTGGTTCCGTGACTATGTATATATCCCACTAGGTGGCAATCGTGTCAGTTCCATGAAATGGCTTCGAAACATCTTGATCGTCTGGTTCTTAACAGGCTTTTGGCATGGTGCAAGCTGGAACTTTATTTTATGGGGCTTGTTCTATGGTCTCCTGCTCCTTTTAGAAAAGATATTCCTTGGCAGATTTTTACAAAAAACCAGGATTTTCAAACATATATACGTTTTATTTTTCGTGATCACTGGATTTGTATTATTTGATGCGCCATCCTTATCATCCTTAGCAAATACATTCCAGGGAATGTTTTGCATGCAACATATTCCTCTATTCAATGAAAGTTGCAGGTATCTATTTAGCCGCTATCTTCTCTTACTATTTCTTGGATGCATTGGGGCAACACCCCTGATTAAAAATATAGTTTTGATCCTAAAGCGCAGAAAAACAGGTGAAAAAATCTGCAATTTGCTAGAAACACCTGTTATGCTTTTATTACTCATTATGGTTACCGCATATTTGGTGGATTCTTCCTTTAATCCATTTCTATATTTTAGATTCTAAGAACAAAGGAGCATTTATGAATACAAGAGTCAAAAATTATACCCTCACAATTTCTATGGCCTTATTTTTACTTGCTATTTTTGTGATCAATTTTATAACACCGGATCAATTTTTTTCTGACAGTGAACGCCGTACCCTAAGCCAGCGTCCGAAAATTACTGTAGACAATTATATTTCCGGACAATTTATGAAGGACTTTGAAACATACAGCCAGGATCAGTTTGTGTTAAGAGATTCCTTTCGCAGTGTAAAATCCATATCAGAATTTTATGTATTTCACAAGAAGGAAAATAATGGATATTATGTTGCAGATGGATACCTGGCCAAATTGGAATATCCAGAAAGCAAGCCAATGATGTTGCATGCAACTGATCGTTTCACATATATATATGAAACTTATTTAAAGGATCAAAACATCACACCTTACTTTGTAATGATCCCTGATAAAAGCTTTTTTTTAGCAAAGGAAAACGGCTATCCATCCTTAGATTACGGCGCTTTTGAAAAATATTTTCAAAGCAACCTTCCTTTCATGGAATTTATTGATATTAAGCCTCTTCTATCTATCTCAGACTATTATAAAACCGACACCCACTGGCGTCAGGAAAAAATTGAGGATGTGGCAAAGTATATTGCTTCACGTTTATCTGTGGATATTTCCACAACTTATGAATACAATACGCTTGCAAAACCATTTTATGGAGTTTATTATAATCAGGTAGCGCTTCCTGTTTCACCAGATGCGCTAAACTTTATTACAAACGATACCATCAATTCCTGTATTGTTTATAACCTCGATACAGGAAAACCCATACCAACAAGTGTTTATAACATGGAAAAAGCAAATGGAAAGGATCCCTATGAAATGTTTCTAGACGGATCAGTATCTCTTATCACCATTGAAAATCCTAATGCTGCCACAGACAAACAACTGATTCTTTTTAGAGATTCCTTTTCAAGTTCCCTTGCTCCATATTTTATTGAGGGCTATCAAAAGATCACTCTGGTGGATATTCGTTATGTGCAAAGTGCAATGCTTAGCTACTTTTTAGACTTTGAGAACGCTGATGTTGTATTCCTATACAGCACGCTTTTACTAAACAATAGCCTTTCACTAAAATAGATAATGATCGAGGCAAACCAATGAAAAAATTATTTCCAGACAAAACAATGTTTCAAACAACATTAAATATGGCATGGCCTGCAATTCTAGAATCCTTTTTTGTGGCCTTCACAGGACTTGTTGACTCCTATATGGTCAGCTCCTTAGGTTCTAGTGCTGTTGCTGCCATCGGACTTACCACCCAGCCAAAATTCATGGGACTAGCTTTGTTTTTTGCAACCAACGTATCCGTTTCCGCACTGGTTGCCAGGCGCGTAGGTCAAAAGAAAAGAAAGGAAGGAAATCAGATTGCCTTTACTGGCTTTTTATTTGTTATCCTTGCTGCCATTTTGATCAGTACTTTATTGGTCACCTTTGCAAGTCCTATCATGAGATTTTGTGGTTCCAGTAAAGATACCCATCAGATGTCCGTAACCTATTTTCGCATCATCATGGGCGGTATGATCTTTAACTGTCTGCAGATGATCATCAATGCAGCCCAGCGAGGTTCTGGAAACACCAAGATCACCATGCGGACCAATGTCACCTCCAACGCAGTAAACATCGTTATGAACTATCTGCTTATTGGCGGACATTTTGGTTTCCCGGCCTTAGGTATTAGCGGCGCTGCTATCGCAACTGTATTAGGTACCGTAGTTGCCTGCTTTATGAGCTTTTATTCTGTCAAAGGAACAAAAACCTTTATCAGTATTCCTTATATTTTACAGGAAAAGATCAAACCATCTTTCCTTGCCTTCAAAAATCTGATCCATGTAGGCTACAGTATCTTTTTTGAACAGGTCCTCATGCGTATCGGTTTCATGCTCACTGCAATTATGGCTGCAGATCAGGGGGATTATGCCATGGCAGCCCATCAGATTGCCATGAATATCATGGGGCTCTCCTTCTCCTTTGGAGATGGACTCCAGTCCGCCGCCGTCGCATTGATTGGTCGAAGTCTTGGGGAAAAAGCACCTGAAAAGGCAAAAAAATATGGAAGTACCTGCCGAATGATGGGTGTCTGTATTGCAGTATGTTTATCTATTCTGTATTTTTTTGGTGCAAGACCACTGTTTTCTATGTTTTTCAAGGAAAATGAAATCATCACCTATGGTGTTCACATTATGTATGTTATCATCTTTGTTGTGATCTTCCAGATTTCCCAGGTAATCTACATGGGCTGTCTTAGAGGTGCCGGTGATACACTTTACACTGCAATCGCATCCATGTTAAGTGTTACCATTATTCGTACCCTCTTCTCCTATTTAGGAGGTTATACCTTTGCACTTGGTATCGAAGGTATTTGGCTAGGTGTACTAGCTGATCAGGTCAGTCGATTCATCTTTGCCAGCATCCGATTTAAACAGGGCAAATGGGTAAACATTAAGATTTAATTAATTTGAAACTATTCAGAGCCATGCAAATTTACTTTCTGCGAATGCTTGCATTCAGGCAGATGAGCAAATTTATATGGCGAAGTAACCACATGAGAAAAAGAAGCTTAAAAGCAGCGATTTTGTGAATGGGGTTCTGAATAAACATTAATTTAATAAAAAAGAGTATGCATTTAAAGCTTTCTGACTATTGATTTTTTATGATTTCTTCTCTTTATCAATAGTTATTTTCATTTTTACTATTGATATTTTGCAGTTTCTTCTGTTTATCAATAGTTTTTTCCATTTTTCGCTATTGATGTTTTTCATTTCCTTTCATTTATCAATAGTTTTTTTCATTTTCACTATTGATGTTTTTCATTTTCGTTCATTTATCAATAGCTTTTCCCATTTTTCGCTATTGATATTTTTCATTTTTCTTCATTTATCAATAGTTTTTCATTTTCACTATTGATGTATTCATTTGTATTTTATTTTTTAACTTTTGAATCGCTTGCGACATCTTCCTCTCCGCGAGGTGCGATCCATCGCGGAGCTTTTATTTCATAGGAAATTCGAGGAATTTCCTATGAAGCAAAGAAAGTCATAGGCAAAGCCTATGACTCTCTTTCTATATATTTGAGCTGACGTAATTCCAAGTTGATATTTTTTACAATAGTTGCGGAATATTGCAAAGCTGCGGATAACTCAGAATTACATTATGCGGATCTGGCTATTTAATTAACTGATCTATCTCAGACAATTTACGTCCATGATAAATACCTCTACTATTATGCTCCACATCACCAAACACTTCTGTCATCTTTCCAGATTTAATAAATGCAAGCACACTTAAAAAAGTTATTCCAAGGCGTCTACCAATCTCTTCCTCTGACAGATCACAAACGCCCACGGCACACAAAACACCAAGTCCATATGCCTGTGTCCAAACCTGTTCCAAAATCACATGAGCTTCTTCCTCAGTCGTCTTATACTCTTCCACTATGAGATTAATACATACTTCAGTTAAATCCCCAAGTTCATAGAGCATTTCTGCAAAAGTAAGCTTATTCTCATGTTCCTGCATATACATCAGTTTAAAAAGTTCTGGTTCATACATACCGTAAGAAACCATACTCATGCCAATCTTTTTAAAAGAAGGCGTATACTCTTTAAAATTACTAACATATATCTTGAACTCTTCAAAAGCCACTTTTCTTGCTGCCATCTTTACCTCTTCCATATTCTGGAATACTGTAAAAATCGGTCTGGACGAAGTACCAAGTCTATTACCCAGCTCTCTTGCAGTTAATGCAGCGAGTCCATCGCTCTTCACAATCTCATATGCGGCAATGGCAATTTCCTCTCTGGTACACTTTGGTCTTGGTGGCATTTTTCAATCTCCTTCCTATTTAGGAAAAACTCCAAATAGGTTATACTAAAACATTCTGCAACACTGTTTTGCAACACTGTTACAGTATATGATATGATGTCCTTCTTGTCAACACATTCTTTATATCTTTCTAGGAATTTCCTATGAAGATTAGGGTGTCAAAAGCCCAAAAGAAGGATTCTACGGATTGTTCCGCGCCATGCGCTCCCACAATCCTATCAAATAAAAATGCGGGAAGACCATGTCTTCCCGCCAAACATTTTTTTATTAGTTCTTTACGATAAATTTACCACCACGTTTTGATACAACGTCGAAGATAACGGCTACTAATAATACGCCACCTTTTACTACCTTCTGTAAGTTCTGATCAAAACCGATCATTGGCATACCTAAGTTAATGATACCCATCAACAGTGCACCGATAATAACGCCTGGAACTGTACCGATTCCACCGTATGCAGATGCACCACCAATGAAGCAGGCACCAATGGCATCCATTTCGTAGTTCTGACCGAATGTTGGCTGTGCAGAAGTCATACGAGCGATAGTAACCATACTAGCAAGTGCAGCTAAAAATCCCATGTTTGTATAAGCTAAAAAGTAAACCTTATTGGTATTGATACCAGAAAGTCTTGTTGCTTTTTCATTACCACCAACAGCGTAAAAATATCGACCAACTGTTGTGTTAGATGTAATGAAATGATAAACAAAGATAACGATAAATACCCAAACAAGAACTGTTGGAATACCCTTGTGTTTTGCAAGCTTCACACCAAGAATCACAATAGTTGCTGTCAAAAGAATTGTTTTTACCAAAAATACTGGTAATTTATCAACCTGATAATCCTTTGCAATTTTGATAGAACGTGCTCTTACTTCTAAGATCACATACAATGCAGCAAACAAAACAGTTACCATAAGGCAAAGACCATTCATTCCACCAACCTTGAAAAGTTCAGGGAAGAAACAATCTGCACCACCACCGAAGATCTTAACGAAGTTTTCCTGACCTGTAATCGAAATAGCCTGACCATCTAATACAACGTTACTAAGTCCTCTAAACACCAACATACCAGCCAAAGTAGTAATGAAAGGAGGAATTCGAACAAATGCAATCCAAAATGCCTGAAAAGCACCGATTGCTGTACCCAATAAGAACATTACCAAAATAGCAAGATACATATTTACATGTGCATTTACCATTAACATAGCACCAATAGCACCAACAAAACATACAACCGATCCAACAGAAAGATCGATGTTACCACCAGTTAAGATACAAAGCAACATACCAGTTCCCAAAATAAACACATATGCATTCTGGGAAATTAAATTACTGATACTAATAGGAGCCAAGATGACACCATCTGTCTTATAGGTAAAAATTCCTAATACCAAAAGCAGAACAATGATCATGGCATATTTTTTTACAAAATCAATTGTAGATATTTTATTATTCATGATTTACTCTCCTTAAGTGACTATTTTTTATACAGAACGAACAATACAAGACATGATTTTTTCCTGTGTTGCTTCACTACCATCCATCTCTGCAATCATTTTCCCTTCATTCATGACATAGATTCTATCGCACATACCAAGAATTTCCTGCATTTCTGAAGAAATCATAATGATAGATTTTCCTTCTGCTACCAGCTGGTTCATGATGCAGTAGATTTCATACTTCGCACCAACATCGATACCTCTGGTAGGCTCATCTAAGATCAGGATATCCGGATTTGTAAACATCCATTTTGCCAATAAAACTTTCTGCTGATTACCACCACTTAAGTTACCAACATTCTGTTCTACGGATGGACACTTGGTATTAAGTTTTTCCTTGTATTCAGCAGCTACATCATATTCCATATCTTTATCGATAACCTTATGCTTACTAACAGCATCCAGGTTCGCAATGGTTGTATTGATCTTGATTGGATTAGAAAGAATCAGACCATTACCCTTTCTATCTTCTGTTACATAGGCAAGATGATGCTTGATGGCCGCTTCAACAGTATTCAACACTACCTCTTTTCCATCGATCTTAATGATACCGGAAATACGATCACCATAACTCTTTCCAAAAAGACTCATGGCAAGCTCTGTTCTTCCTGCACCCATCAAACCGGAAATACCAAGGATCTCACCTTTTTTTACATGGAAGCTAACATCATCTACTACCTTACGTTCACCATAAAGTGGATGATATGCATTCCAGTGTTCAACCTCCATCTTAATATCCCCAATACTGCTCTCTCGTTTTGGGAATCGGTTGGTAAGCTCACGTCCTACCATGCCCTTTACGATTCGCTCTTCACTAAGCTCATCTCTGTCCTTGCTTAAGGTTTCAATGGTCGATCCATCTCGAATAACCGTTACCTTATCTGCGACATAGGATACCTCATTTAATTTATGAGAAATCAAAATAGAAGTCATACCCTCTTTTTTGAACTTTAACATCAAATCCAACAATGCTTTTGTATCATCTTCATTTAAGGATGCAGTAGGTTCATCTAAAATCAAAAGCTTTGCATGTTTTGCCAGGGCCTTTGCGATCTCTACCAACTGCTGTTTACCTACACCTATATCTTTGATCAACGTCTGCGGACTTTCATCTAATCCAACCATTTTTAAATATTTCGCCGCAAGTTCGTTGGTTTCATTCCAGTTTATTTTAAACTTTGATCCACGTTCATTGCCTAAAAACATGTTTTCTGCAATGGTCATATAAGGAACCAATGCCAATTCCTGATGGATAATGACGATTCCTCTGCTCTCGCTATCCTTAATTGTCTTAAAATTACAAACCTCACCATTATAGATAATGTCTCCTTCATAAGATCCATATGGATAGATACCGCTCAAAACATTCATCAGCGTAGATTTACCTGCTCCATTCTCTCCACAGAGAGCATGGATCTCACCATCTTCAACCTGAAGATTTACGTTATCAAGTGCCTTTACACCAGGGAATGTTTTGGTAATATTTTTCATTTCCAATATTATGTTAGCCAATCATGTTCCCTCCCTATATATTTTTTCGTTACAAATTTTGAAAGAAAAGGCAGGCAAATCAATGCCTGCCTTTGAATTTAAAGCATTATTTTAACTGATCTTCTGTGTAGTAACCAGAATCAATTAATAATTCTTTGTAGTTAGATGCATCAGCAAATACTGGCTCGCAAAGGAATGAAGGAATAACACCTGTTCCATTGTCATATGTAGTTGTATCATTTACTGGAGCGTCTGAGCCCTTCATGATAGCATCTACCATTTCTACAGTTTTTGATGCAAGTGTACGAGTATCCTTGAAGATTGACATAGACTGTTTTCCATCAAGCATATTCTTAACGTTAGCAACGTCACAATCCTGACCTGTGATGATTGGCCATTCACCTGTGTAGTTAGCTACAAGTGAGTTTGTAACACCTAATGCTGTAGAGTCATTAGAAGCAAGTACAGCGTCTAACTGTGTGCCATCTGAGTAATTAGCTGAAAGAATTGCATCAAATCTTGTCTGAGCATTCTCTGTAGACCAGTTAGCTGTAGCAACTGTAGCGAAATCTGTCTGACCTGATTTAACTACAAGCTGACCATTGTCAATGTATGGCTGAAGAACATCCATAGCACCACCGAAGAAGAACTTCGCATTGTTATCACCAGGATCACCTGTGATCAACTCAATGTTGAAAGGTCCGTTACCGTCTTTCAAACCAAGTTTTTCTTCAATGTATTCACCCTGCTTTGTACCTACCATGTAGTTATCAAATGTTGCATAGTAAGAAACAGCATCTGAGTTCATGATCAAACGGTCATAAGCGATAACCTTGATACCTTTTTCTTTTGCCTGAGCAAGAACTGTACCAAGTGTGTCACCATCGATAGAAGCAATAACAAGAACTTTGCATCCACCAGCAATCATGTTCTCAATCTGTGAAACCTGAGTTGGGATGTCGTTTGAAGCGTACTGAAGATCAACTGTGTAACCAGCCTTCTCAAGTTCCTTCTTCATATTCTCACCATCCTGGTTCCAACGCTGAAGATCCTTTGTTGGCATTGCTACACCAATCTTATCTCCACCTTTAGATCCACTACCAGATCCATTTGATCCACAGCCTACTAACAATGTAGCAGCCATGGCTACTGTGAGTAATAAACACAATAGTTTTTTCATAAGTAAAACCCTCCTTATTATTTTTCCTAGAAGCCCCCCTCAAATGGTCGCAAAAAACATCTTCTGTATTTTGTTCATTTTTTATTGGTTTCTAGTATTTTGTAAATCCAATTTTAGCACATCGTTTATTCGTGTTCAATATTTTTATTTATTTTTGTATATTTTACCAAATATCCTTTTACAAAATAACAAAGAAATTTCTTTTTACCGTGATTTTACACAAATGTTAATACAATTTATGTAAACCGGTCAAGAAAACAAAAAACAAGCGCCACTTCTATTATTGAAGTAACGCTTGGTTTCAAACTTTATATTGTAATGCATTATGTCACTTTAATCGTAAATAAAATACTTTTTCTTATACCAAATATATCGAAGCCATGCTGTCAATCCACTTAAAAACCATACCACACCAACAGACCACCAGATACCCCAAAGGCCAATAGCTGCTATAGAGGTCAAGAAAATAGGAACTGTAAATCTGCCCAGCACTTCTATGATACCATTTAACAAAGCAAAAAAGGCATCTCCCACACCATTTAAAACACCACGAACTACGTAGATCACACCTAAAAAGATGTAGAATAAGCTGGTAATCTGAAGAGCTACTGCTCCCATCTTGATGACCTCCTTATCCTTTACAAAAATACCTGTGATAGGTTTTCCGAATAGTTGCATAATAGGAAGCATCAGCAAAGTAAAAATAACCATCAAAAGCATGCTCTTTCGATATCCAGTCACCACTCTATCATATTTTTTTGCACCATAATTTTGACCCGTATAGGTAGAAAGTGCCGTTCCCAATGTCTGATATGGCTGATGAATCACCTGCTCTATCCTGCTGGTTGCAGTAAAGGCAGCCATTGCAACTTCGCCAAAGGAATTGACAACCTTTTGCAAGGCCATACAGGAGATGGCAATCAAAGAAAACTGTAAGGAAAGTGGAACACCGATTTTAATTGCTTTTAAAATGATCACACGATCAACCCTAAGATCTGACTTTGTAAATTTAAAATAAGAATTATATCGAAATGCATAGTACAAGCACACCGCACCTGATACAAACTGTGAGATCAAGGTAGCTAATCCAGCACCTAACACACCCCATCCAAAGAAGTAAACAAACACAAAATCCAGCACCGTATTTAAGATACAGGAAAAGATCAAAAAATACAGTGGGGTTTTGGAATCTCCCAAGGCTCTAAGCATAGATGCTACATAGTTATATATGGAAACAAAAGCCAATCCGACGCACATAATCTGCATATATAGCACCGCATCCTTTAACACATTTGCAGGTGTATCTAACAATAGAAGAAGCGGTTTTGTCAAAACAAAGGCAATGGTCCCCACCACGATTGGAAACACCACCATGATATAAGCCACGTTTGCAAGACATTTTTTCACCTGCTTCGTATCGCCCTTACCAAAAAACTGTGCCGTGATGATACCACCACCAGAGCCGATTCCATTGCAAAGTGCAAAAAACAAAAAGGTAATGGAACCCGTTGCACCAATGGCAGCCAAGGCATCTTTTCCAACCAGTCTTCCAACGATGACAGAATCTACCACATTGTAAAGGTGCTGAAAAATATTCCCGATCATCATGGGAATGGCAAACAGGATCAAAAGCTTGACGGGATTCCCCTCTGTCATATTCATTGTTTTATCTTTTACAACCATTTTGATGTCCTTTCTAACTCTATACTTTTTATTGTAAATCCCATTTGACCAATCCCTTGTCCTCTTTGGCAGTTAGTTTAACCTTACCGCCTTTTTTCAATTTACCAAACAATAACTCATCCACCAAAAGCGGTTTGATCTCATTGGTAATGATGCGATCGATCTCTCTAGCACCAAACTCCTGACTAACGCCTTTTTTGGTAAGTGCTGCCACAACCTCTTTTCCATAGGTAAAGGTAACCTTATTCTTCGTAAGAAGCTTGGAAACTTCTGCTAGTTTCTTTATTGCGATCCTCTCAGCCATATCCTCATCGATGTGCTTAAACACAATGATCTTATTTAATCTGTTACGAAATTCCGGCTGGAAGATCCGCTTTACTTCCTCCATGATCACAGAAGAAGTCACACACTCACTTTGAAAACCAATACCATTTTTACCAATCTGACTAGCACCGGCATTGGAGGTCATGATAATGATCACATTGCGAAAATCTGCTTTACGCCCCTGATTATCCGTTAAGGTCGCATAATCCATGACCTGTAGTAAGATATGATAAATATCCGGATGCGCTTTTTCGATCTCATCTAACAAAAGCACACAGGATGGATTCTTTCGAATCGCCTCTGTCAAAAGTCCACCCTCTTCATAGCCCACATAACCTGCCGGGGAACCAATGAGCTTTGCCACATCATGCTTTTCCTCATATTCACTCATATCAAAACGGATCAGCTTCACACCAAGTTCAGTTGATAAACTCTTTGCGATCTCAGTCTTACCAACACCCGTTGGGCCAACAAACAACAAGCTTGCCATTGGCTTGTGATCCTCTAATAATCCAGCACGGGATAATTTCACAGCATTTACCACCTGCTTCACCGCATCATCCTGCCCAAACACACGGGACAAAAGGCGTTTTTCCAGGGTTTTTAGTACAGCCATCTCATCCTTTTCCACTGATTCCATTGGCACACGGCAGATGTTTGTCAAGATCTCTCCGATCACATCTTTTCCTACCGTCTGGCTTTTTTGTGGCAGTGGATGAAGTTTTCGATAGGCACCTGCTTCATCCATCAGATCAATGGCTTTGTCTGGTAAAAATCGCTCATTGATATACTTATCACTCATGGTCACAGCGTATTCAAGAACACCCTTTCCATATTTGACACCATGGAATTTCTCATATTTTTTGGAAAGGCCCTCTAAGATCTTTACGGTCTCTTCTATACCAGGCTCGCTGATCTCCACATTTTGAAATCTACGTACCATACTCTTGCTTTTTTCAAAATGCTTTTTATATTCCTCAAAGGTGGTCGCACCTATAAAACGGATATGCCCATCTGTCAGATACGGCTTTAACATATTAGACGCATCGAAAGATCCATCCCCTGTGGCGCCTGCGCCAAGCAGATTATGGATCTCATCAATGTAAATGATCGGATTTTCTTCTTCATAAATAAGGCTTAAAATCTTTTTGAAACGTTTTTCAAATTCTCCACGATACTGCGTACCTGCTAACATGCTTCCAAGATCCATAGAAAATATGCGTGCTCCCTTTAAAGCATCCGGCACCTTTCCACTTCTGATCAGCTGCACCAGCCCATAGGTAATCGCTGTTTTTCCCGTACCAGGTTCTCCAATATGAAGTGGATTGTTTTTCTCTTTTCTGGATAGGATCTGAATGGTCCTCTCTAACTCTTTCTCCCTACCAATGAGAACATAATCCTTTTCTAGCGTATCATTTAAACATGGGGCAAACATGGAAAGTTCAGATACTCTCTCTTCCTGATTCTGTTCTGTGCTCATTCCGGCATGTTCCTTTAAGGAACCGCTTTTATCCGGATTATGGTGAGCATTCTTGTTGCCTACTCCAGCTATGGCTCCTGGGGTGAAAGCATCTCTTTCCTCTCGAAGCTCTCGTAAAAGATCCACCTCTTCCACGCCCTGCAGATTCATAAAATACACTGCATAGCTTTCCTGCAATCGAAACATACCACAAATGACATGAGAAAGACCGATAGCATCCTTTTCACTGGCAATGGCCTGGTGCTGTGCTATGATCAGGATCTGGTTTAATCCATCTGAGATTTCCGGTTCTTTTTCTTCCACAGTTTCCATGGATTCTATCAGATACTCCTCAAGATCGTTAGATAAGTGTTTCACATCACCACCACTATTTTCAAAGGCCCGGATAAATTTCTCGTACCTGCAAAGTACAAACAGCATCAGCTCCGGTGTCACATATTCATAATTCATTTCTCGACCCAGTGCCAAAAGATCATTCATCAGCACTGCTACTTCTTTTGTTACATTCACTTAAGCTTCCTCCACAGTCATTCTAAATGGAAAGCCCATGGCTCTCGCTCTTTTTAAGGCAGCATTCACCTTAGTGGTAGCAATATCATAGGAAAAAGTTCCCACGACCGCACTTCCGCTTTTATGTACCTGGAGCATCAAAATCTCTGCTTCCATTTCATTTTTATGAAAAATATCAATCAGGATCTCCACCACAAATTCCATGGTGGTAAAGTCGTCATTATGCATCACCACATGGTATTTTTTCGGTGCCTGAATTTTGGTTTTCTCTTTGATCTGTTCCTTAGTCGCCACTATTCCTCTCCTATAATCGCTTCATTAATGGATGCAATATCCTTTTTTAATGCCTTATACTGGATCACACCCATAATCACAAAGGTTATCCCATATCCCAAAAGGGTGATAACAAGTGCCTTAGGATATCTTTGCAATTGCCATAATACCATTGTGATCAGAGAAAGTACAACACTTGTAGCGCAAAAATATAAAATATTTTGCAGCACAAAACCAATTTTTTCTATATCATACAAAAAAGTCATCATAGCAAAGGTAGCACCGATGACACCATACATAAGTACATTTATATAAGAAGCAATGGCAACAGTAGGAAATAATCTTACAAATTCCGGGGACATGGAAACAAACTGGTCCACTGCCCCTGTTGCATTTACGATTCCATCGATCAAAAGATTCACAACTAGTCCTGCAAAGGCTGATATTGCAAAGCTTGTTGCTCCGCGCTTTAATATGATTTTCATGATCATTCCTCCTAACCTTTTACAAGCATTCTTTTGATCTTTGATACATTTCTTCTGGAAACAAAGGTTTCATACCCGTTCTTCATCTCTAAACGAATGGTTCCTGAAATGTTCATATCAAGACTTTTGATCTTTTTGATATTCACAAGTTCTGATTTAGAAATTCTGACAAAAAGCAACTCATCCATCTGTTTTTCAAGCTCGTAAAGCTTACTGCTTACCGTATATTTTTCCTCTTTCGAAAGGGCAAAAACCTTTTGTCCCTCTGCATAAAAGGAATAGATTTCTACCGGTTTTAATAAAATTTTGTTTCCTCTTTCATCTGTTCCATTCACACCCTGATCCATTATTTCATGTAAACTGCTTAACATGTTTTTTACTTCTTCATCCAAAACATGCTTGCAAACATGAAGCTCTAACTCTTTGAAAGTATCATTGATATTTGCTTTGATCTGCATCTTAATCTCCATTTCACTGGTGAAATCCGGGGCGTACCCATCCCCTAAACGATTCTTAAATACATGTAATCATGTTTATTCTTCTACGAAAAAATGTCTACAGGATTATTATAATCGTTTCTTTTTTTACTGTAAAGATTGGTACGCCTTACAAAAGATGCAAATTTAAGCCTTTGTTACTGTACACCCCTTGTGTGCACAGTAACAAGCCTTTACGACAGATCCACCTTCATTTTATTGTGAAATACCACAGAAGAAAGCACTACCAGAATGCCTGCAACAACAGTAACTACCAGCAGTGGGACTACAAATCCCTCAAAAGAAAGCTCGCAGCCGATACCTGCTCTAATACTTTTGGTTGCATATAAAAAAGGAAAACATTTGCTAACCTTTAAGATCACGCCTCCAGTTCCCTCTGCATCAAACCATACGCCTCCAATAAAAGAGCCTAAAGAAATGATGATCGAACAAAGCCCCGGGGCTGCATTCTGATTAAACAAGGTTCCAAAAATAAGTCCTATACCAATAAACATCACAGCCGATGGAAGAGATACTACCAATGCTAAAAAAAGTCCCAATGGATTTAACGTAAATCCAACCACCTTTGCGATCACCAATGCTGTCAAAGAAGAAATCACCACCTGACACACCCCGATAAGGATCATTGGTAAAATATATCCATTGGTGAAATCACTTCCTTCCATTGGAGAGGCATAAAGTCTCATTAAAAAAGCCCCCCCTCGATCCTTAGAAACCATCAGTGCTGTAAACAACATCAAAAAAGTCTGACCAAACACAATCACACCACCTAAAAGCTGATCGATTCTAAAAATATTCATATTAGCCTCAGCCGGAATGCTCTCATTCACTAACGACATGATGATCAGCATCACAATTGGAAATGCCACACAAAATATGTAGCTTAAAACATCTCTACCCATTTCTATCAAATTTCTTTTTGCAAAAATCATACTTGTTTTCATTATTCTGCCTCCTATTCTTATTTTGCCTCAGCAATGGAAACAAACACATTTTCCAGTCCCTGCTGCCCAGTCTGTGCTTCTAACTGCCTCTGTGTTCCCAATGCCCTGATTTCTCCATCCATCATTACCGCAATGCGATCCGCCAAGGACTCCGCTTCTTCCATATAATGTGTCGTTAAGATAATGGTCATATTTCCCTTTAGTTTCTCGATACTCTTCCACAATTCTCTTCTAGCCAACACATCCAGTCCCAAAGTCGGTTCATCCAAAAAAAGTACCTTTGGTTCTCCAATGAGCGCCATGGCAATGGATAATTTTCTCTGATATCCGCCTGATAGAGTCTTGGCCTTTTTATTTCTTACCTCTGTCAGCCCAAATGTGTCTATGATCTGTTCCACTCGCTCATCAGGCTGATTTTTCTTATTTTTTTTCTTTGTTCTATCAGCATTTTGATCAAAAGCGAAGATGTCAGACATAAATTTCAGATTTTCCTTAACTGTCAGGTTACCAGCTACTGCTGTATCCTGTGTGGAAATCCCCACCAGTCTCTTTACCTCATTAAGATCAGTTAAAACACTATTGGAAAACACATATGCATTTCCACCACTTGGCTTCGATAAACCCGTAAGCATTCGAATAGTCGTTGTTTTTCCTGCTCCATTCACTCCCAAAAGCGCCAGGCACTCCCCTTCCATGATTTCTAAACTAATTCCATCCACTGCAATTTTCTTATCATATCTTTTTGTAAGATTTTCTAACTTGATAGCTACATTTCTCTTTTCCATAATAACCTCCATATTTATTTATGAAATCTGGAGCGGGCTATTTGGGCACCCCACTAAGGGGGGGAAACAAATAGACCGGTGTGTAAAATATTCTATTTTACA
>JAZQQB010000047.1:0-43036 GCA_045628865.1 Lachnospiraceae bacterium
CATTGTCTTCCCCATTGTCTTCCCCATTGTCTTCCCCATTGTCTTTCTATTTCCAGTGGAAAATAAGATGATTGATTGCCTCAGAGATAGTAAAACTAAGTGTTCTGACCACAGAGTCAATATCCTTGCCGGTCACATACATATTTTGCAGGGAACGGAGTTTAGTTTGGGCTTCATTCAGATAGTCCAGTTGATCTGATTTGGGAATACTGTTCATGAAATCAGTTACAATGGTTGCAGCATCTACTACCATAGGAATGCCAATGGCAATGACAGGAATCCCTATGGATTCTTTTGTTAATCCACTGCGATGATTGCCTACGCCTGATCCCGGTTGGATACCAGAATCGGAAATCTGAATGGTATGGTTAAGTCTGCGTATGCTTCTAGAGGCTAAAGAGTCAATGACAAGTAAAAGATCCGGGGAGGTTTCTTGCACAATCCCCTTTATGATCTCGGCGGTTTCCATGCCTGTTTTTGCCATGACCCCTGGGATGATGCTGCTTATGGAGAGTGGTTTTTCTTTTGCATAGGCATTGTCACCGTATTCTAGAAGCATATGTCTTGTGATATTTAATTGATTGATCACTCTTGGTCCTAGAGAATCAGCAGTTACATCTGTGTTTCCAAGACCAACTGCAAGAATCTTACTAGAATCTTTATTTAGATGGGTAAGGATTAGGGGGAGAAGCTCCTTTGAGAGTAAAGAAGAAATTTCTTTGTGAAAAGCTTCGTCTGCTTCAGCTAGCTGATCTGATTCGAAGGTGATATAATTTCCCATGGGTTTGTGCATAATATGAGCCCCGTTTTTGGATAGGATACGCACCCGGGTAACAAGGGTAGAACAGTGTTCATAGGGTATTTCTTCTATTTCGACACCATTGATCTGCGCTATCTGTTTTTGGGAAAGAATGGTTTCATGTTCTTCCAGTGCAAGGTCTGTTCTGACTTTCATTGATTCCATGGATTTACTGGTTACCTCGTTTCTGATTTAATTAATTCATTTGATTTCTATTTTTTGCAAAAAAAAGGAAAATATGTATTGACAGAATGAAAAGTATCGAATAAAATATGTTAGTGTTTGTTGGAACGTTCCGTGTCTCGGCTTCAACAGCGCAATAATACAAGAAATATGATTGATGAGTAGATATGGAGGTGTCACCTTGGCTAATATTAAATCTGCAAAGAAGAGAGTTTTAGTTACTAAAGTAAGAACAGAAAGAAACAAAGCTATCAAATCTAGTGTTAAGACAGCAATTAAGAAAGTCTACGCTGCTATCGATGCTAAAGATAAGGCTGCTGCTCAGGCTGCTTTATTAGATGCTACTAGCGTTATTGATAAAGCTACTTCTAAGGGAGTATTTCATAAGAATACAGCTTCTAGAAAAGTTTCTCGTTTAAACAAGGCTGTTAACGCTTTAGCTTAATCCGTTAGGATATATATATTGAATTTTTGGACCACTCATACCGTCATGTGAGTGGTCTTTTTTTGCCCTCATATGCATATATTACTATATGAGAAAAAGAAAAGAATACCATACGATACGCACAATCGGACTGTTGCTCATCTTGATTGCAGCAGTTTTTTTACTGACCATATCCAGAGGGGATTACCTGAAGGAGGATGGGGAACAAAAGGATCCAGTGACAGAAAATTTTATCTGCTTTGGATGGCTGATTGAGGACATTCCTCCTTTGCAAAAACAAACCGAAAAACCAGGGGTGTTTGATGGCCTGTATGGGATGCTATTTCCATCCTTATCCTATTCTTTTTGTTTTCAGGGTGAGAATGATACAGATGTAAAAATGGTGGACCAAAACGAAGAATTTGAACGCGAGAATGAAACTGCACGAATGCTGAAGGAGATTTGTGAACCGGTCAGTTCCCAGGTTGAAACAAACAGTCTAGAAGAGGATTTTGTTTCCATAAAGGAAGAGGAACAGGAACTATATGAGAATGTCGCCCTTAAAGGGGAAGATGAGCTGCTTTTCCACGAGAAAGTACAGCCATATACAAAGGAGGCTTTTTTGAATCGTCAGGAATTGATGCAGACCTTTTACGTGGTAGATCCATCTACAAGTGCACCTGAACAGATTATGGATATTGAGTATTTGCTGCAAAAAGATATGACTCTTTCAACAAAGGTAGAGGGACCGCAGATTTTGATCTATCATACCCATTCTCAGGAAGGGTTTGTGGATTCGGTGATAGGAGATCCGTCTACAACCATTGTGGGGGCAGGAGAAAAATTAGCGGATTGTTTACGTACATATGGATTTGAAGTGATCCATGAGACTGGAGAATATGATATTGAATCCAGGAGTACCGCATATTCCAATATTCAGCCTGTTTTAGAGAAATATTTAGCGGATTATCCCAGTATTCAGGTGATGATCGATCTGCACAGAGATGAAGTCAAGGAGGGAAAGCTGGTAACAGAGATTGATGGGGTGCCAACAGCGCGTTTCATGTTTTTTAATGGAATGAGCCATTTAAACAGTGTTGGAGATATTGGGTATTTATATAATCCTAATAAAGAAGATAATATGGCTTTTGCATTTCAGCTGCAGTATTTATCGAATCAGTATTTTCCAGGATTATCTAGAAAAATCTATTTGAAAGGATATCGATATAATCTGCATTATCTGCCTAAAAGCTTACTGATAGAACTTGGAGCACAGACAAATACCGTTGAGGAAATATGGAATGCGTGTGAGCCTTTATCTGAGGTGATTGCCAGAGTTTTACTGGGTGAAAAATAGAACTTTACAGAGAAAAGTTTACCATGCTATACTTCTTAGGAATAGATCTTGAAAGGTGTAGGAAAAATGGAACAGAGTAAGATCAGGAATTTTTGTATCGTAGCACATATTGATCATGGTAAGTCTACATTAGCAGATAGAATCATTGAAAAAACAGGCTTATTGACAAGTCGAGAAATGCAGGCACAGGTCCTTGATAATATGGATCTTGAACGTGAAAGAGGTATTACCATCAAGGCTCAGACAGTTCGTACTGTATATAAGGCCAATGATGGAGAAGAATATATTTTTAATTTGATTGATACCCCAGGACATGTGGATTTTAACTATGAAGTAAGTAGATCCCTTGCGGCCTGTGATGGTGCCATCTTAGTTGTTGATGCAGCACAGGGCATTGAAGCACAGACACTTGCTAACGTATATCTTGCACTTGATCACGATCTGGATGTTTTTCCAGTAATCAATAAGATCGATCTTCCAAGTGCAGAACCTCAAAGAGTCATCGATGAGATTGAGGATGTGATTGGAATTGAAGCACAGGATGCTCCACAGATTTCTGCAAAGACAGGATTGAATGTGGAGGAAGTGTTAGAGGCTATTGTACACAAGATCCCAGCACCAGGCGGAGATGCCAGTGCTCCATTACAGTGTCTTATTTTTGACTCTTTGTATGATCCATACAAGGGCGTTATCGTATTTGTACGAGTTGTGAACGGTACCGTGAAAAAGGGTACACCAATTCGTTTTATGGCAACAAAGGCAGAAGTGGATGTTGTGGAAGTAGGATATTTTGGGGCAGGTCAGTTTATCCCATGTGAAGAGCTTTCAGCAGGTATGGTAGGATATATTACAGCTTCTATTAAGAATGTTAAGGACACAGCAGTAGGTGATACGATTACCAATCGTGAGAATCCATGTAGTGAGCCTCTTCCAGGTTATAAGAAGGTTATGCCAATGGTATACTGTGGCGTTTATCCAGCAGATAGTGCCAAGTATCCAGAATTAAGAGATGCGTTGGAAAAATTACAGTTAAATGACGCGTCCTTAAGTTTTGAACCAGAAACCTCTTTGGCTCTTGGCTTTGGTTTTAGATGTGGTTTTTTGGGACTTCTTCATTTAGAGATCATCCAGGAAAGATTAGAAAGAGAGTACAACTTAGATCTGGTTACTACAGCACCAGGTGTTATATATAAAGTATACAAGACCAATGGAGAGATGATCGAACTTACCAATCCATCTAATCTTCCAGATCCATCAGAAATTGATTACATGGAAGAACCATATGTAAGTGCAGAGATCATGGTTACCAGTGAATTTGTAGGTTCCATTATGCAACTTTGTCAGGAACGTCGAGGAAGATATCTTGGAATGGAATATATTGAAGCTAACAGAGCACTTTTAAAATATGACCTTCCACTCAATGAGATTATCTATGATTTCTTTGATGCGTTGAAATCTCGCTCAAAGGGGTATGCGTCCTTTGATTATACCTTAAAGGGATATGAGAAGAGTGAACTTGTGAAGTTAGATATCCTTATCAATAAGGATGAGGTGGATGCACTTTCCTTCATCGTGCACAAGGAGGGTGCTTACGAGCGTGGAAGAAAGATGTGCGAGAAGTTAAAGGACGAGATCCCAAGACATTTGTTTGAGATTCCAATCCAGGCAGCAGTTGGTGGAAAGGTAATCGCCAGAGAAACTGTTAGAGCTATGCGTAAGGACGTTTTGGCGAAGTGTTATGGTGGTGATATATCCAGAAAGAAGAAACTGCTTGAAAAACAGAAGGAAGGAAAGAAACGTATGCGTCAGGTTGGTAATGTAGAAATACCACAGCAGGCGTTTATGAGCGTTTTGAAATTAGATGAAGACTAAGAAGGAATTGAGTTTGTATATCCACATTCCTTTTTGCATGAAAAAGTGCCGGTACTGTGATTTTTTCTCAGCACCGGCTTCTTTCAAAGAAAGGGAACAATATGTAACTGATCTGGTTCGCTCCATATACGAACAGGCAAAAGATTATACGGATTATGAGGTGATTTCTCTGTTCTTTGGTGGTGGTACCCCAAGTATTCTGACGGCGGAACAGATTGCTAAGATCATGGAGGCTTTGCAGAAATCTTTTGCAGTGAGATCAGATGCTGAAATCACCATAGAAGTGAATCCAGGAACAGTAGATTATGCTTTTTTTGAGGCGATTCGAAAAATGGGGATTAACAGAGTCAGCATAGGACTGCAATCAGCCAATAATGAAGAATTGAAGTTCTTAGGTAGGATTCATACCTATGAGGATTTTTTGCGTTGCTTTGAAGATGCCAGAAAAGCAGGCTTTGACAATTTGAATGTGGACCTGATTTCATCATTGCCAGGGCAGAATCTTTTATCTTATCAGAAAACTTTAGAGAAGGTGATTGCCTTAAAACCAGAACATATTTCAGCCTATAGTCTGATCATGGAGGAAAATACACAGCTCTATGACATGTTTTATGATGCATCCGGAAAGGAAAAAAACTATTGTGAAAATGGGAAGACCTATGAACTTCTTTCAGAGGAGGCGGACAGGGAGATTTATCATTTGACCAAGAAGGTGCTGCGTGAACATGGCTATGAACGATATGAGATTTCCAATTATTCGCTTCCGGGAAAGGAATGCCGACATAATCTAGTGTATTGGCACCGTGGGGAATATCTTGGACTAGGCGCAAAGGCCGCTTCTTTGGTAAGAAATGAGAGATTTGTAAATGAAGACAGATTTCCTTTTTCACACACGGAAAAAGAAGTACTTTCTAAAGAGGATCAGATGGCAGAGTTTATGTTTTTGGGACTTAGAACTATAAAAGGAGTTTCTATGTCTGATTTTTCGAAGCAATTTCAGGTTGGTATGAATGAGGTTTATGAAAAACAGCTTGAAAAACTGTTAAAAGAAGGCCTCATTGAAATCAAAAGAGATTCTTTACAGGAGCTCTATGTGTCCTTAACGGATTTGGGGCTTGATGTGTCTAATTATGCTATGGCAGAATTCATATAAATTTTCAGAAAATACAAATAAAATAATTGAATTTATCACTCAAAAAAGATATAATTAAAAAGACAAAGTGTAAATCCGCTTTTTGAAAGTGGATTTGCACAGAATACATAACAGAAACATAGAATATATAGATAACAGCGTGTAGGAGCATATGTGAAACCTTTTTTGCAACCATTATCAGCGAAAGAGGAAGCAATCTATTTAGAAAAGCTACATAGTGGTATCAAAGAAGATGCCGAGGAAGCCATGGATCAGTTGGTTCAACATAATATGAGGCTTGTAGCACATATTGCCAAAAAATACCAAAACGCTGAAGAAGATTTGGAAGAATATATTTCGGTAGGTTCTGTTGGACTCATGAAAGCAGTTCTTTCATTTGATCAAACCAAGGGAAGTAAGCTTGGGACATATGCAGCCAGGTGTATAGAAAATGAGCTTTTGATGATGCTCCGAAGCAGAAAAAAGGCGACACGGGAAATCTCGTTGCAGGAACCGGTTGGAGTGGATCAGGAAGGAAATGAGTGTAGTCTCATGGACATCATGGAAAGTGATGCGAAAGACATTGTAGAAGAAATTTACACAGGAGAAATGATCAAAAAAGCATTGTTTCTCATGAAAACAGAACTAAGTGAACGGGAACAGGAAATTCTTTCCATGCGATATGGCCTTTTTAGGGAAAGGGAATATACGCAAAAGGAGGTAGGAGATAAGCTTCATATTTCCAGAAGCTATGTTTCCAGAATTGAGAAGAAGGCGTTACAAAAGCTTAGAAAACTGATGAAGCAAGAGGAATAGGTATGCTGTATGTAAAAACAAAGGATTTGAAAATTGGAATGCGATTAGCAAGGCCTATTTATAACAGAAGCGGAGTCTTATTGTATGAACGGGATTCTAAATTAACAGACCAAAGTATTAGCAGTGTGAAAAACTTTGGTCTGTTGGGATTGTTCATACTTGAACCAGCGGAGCCTGTACCAATTATGACAGAGGATGATCTTGAATTTGAAAGATTTCAGTCAGTTGAGGTATTTGCCATTCGGGATGAACTTTTGGCTATCATACAAACCAAACAGAGTCCTTCAATGTCAAGACTGATCTTAGATCTGATCAGGGGATATGGACGAAGAGAACTTAAGCTAAATTTTATCCAAGGACTTAGAAGCCCAGAAGATTATTTATATAAGCACACATTAAATGTAGCGATTTTATGTGCGTTGATGTCCAATGTGTTAACCATGTCGCCGCAGGAAAGACAAGATCTGATGTGTTGTGCTTTAGTTTATGATATTGCATTAGTATCCCAGATTGAGAAGTGGGCTACAGCATCTGACGAAGAAAGAAAGGAAATGGAAAAGGATTCTGCAGAGGTGGGATTATTTATTCTCGGAAATACCTTCCAGAACAACCCGGGATTAAAAAGAATCTTTGTGCAGACCCATAAGCTTTTAAATGATTTTAGGGATGGAGTATTACCGAAAAAAAGACCAATATTACCAGTAAGAATTTTAGCATTGGCAGTGAAATATGATGAAATGACTGCAATGAATTTGGATAGTCCTCCGGCTTCTGAGGTGGAAACAATGAGGTTTTTGATGGACAACCAAGAGGTGTTTGATCCGGATGCAATAGATGCTTTATTAGGTTCCATCACTTTTTTAGCACCGGGTACCTGTATTGAATTAAATACAGGGGATAAAGGTTTGGTTCTTAAATCCAACGAGGATGAACCTCTTAGACCAATGATCTTAATGTTTACGGATAATTCCATTATTGATCTAAGTAATAATTTAATGTTTGGGGATATTTATATTACAAATATTATGAAGACAATGGATAATCGATACATTATGGATATTGAGTTACTAAAAAAACAAGGATACTTTTCTGACGATAAGATACTCGTAAAGAAGATACAGACAAAGGAGGAGCAACATGATTGATATTGCTGAAGTATTAAGCGCTGCCAAGGACACAAAGGCATCTGATATTCATATTACAGTAGGTGTACCACCTAAAATGAGAGTAAATGGTACATTGGTTGAAATTCCGGGGTTTCCAAAATTAAAGCCACAGGATACAGTGGAAATGCTTGACCAGATCATGACACCTGAACAAAGAGAGAAATTTGAAACCATGGGTGAGCATGATATGTCCTTTTCTGTTCCGCAGATTGGACGTTATCGACTAAATGCATTTATGCAAAGAGGTTCTGTAGCATTTTCTTTCCGAGTTGTTAACTCAAAGATTCCTGATCCAGAGTCGTTGGGTCTATCCCAGGCTGTAATCGATCTTTATCAGAAAAAAAGAGGTCTGATTCTGGTTACTGGCCCTACTGGTAGTGGTAAATCTACAACACTTGCAGCTATTATCGATAAGATCAACGCCAACAGATATGCCCACATTATTACTTTGGAGGATCCTATCGAGTATTTGCATCCTCATAAAGCAGCTACAGTGAATCAACGAGAGATTGGTCTGGATTCCAAATCTTACGCCAATGCTTTAAGAGCAGCCCTTCGAGAAGATCCAGATGTTATCCTTGTGGGTGAGATGCGAGACTTTGAAACAATCAGTACAGCTATTACAGCAGCTGAAACAGGACACTTAGTTCTTTCTACACTGCATACAATTGGTGCAGCAGCTACTGTAGACCGAATCATTGACGTTTTCCCACCACATCAGCAGCAGCAGATCAAGGTTCAGCTTGCTACGGTATTAGAAGCTGTTATCTCACAGCAGCTGATGCCAAATAAGGAAAACAATGGACGAGTTGCAGCATTTGAGATCATGTTAGCAAACCCGGCTGTTCGAAACCTGATTCGTGAAGGTAAGTCGCATCAGCTGTCTACCGTTATGCAGACCAACAGAAAGATGGGTATGATTACCATGGATGATGGATTGCAGAAACTTGTAGTAGATAATAGGATTTCAGTAGATACAGCTATCCAGTTTGCTATTGATAGTGATGCAATGGCAATGAAACTTGGACGAAAAGCAGAGGTTTAAATTTTTAAACTGTATGCCCCGCCGTTAGTCACCACTAGCCCTTTTAAAGTAAGACAAGTCATAGTATGAAGCAACTCTTGAAGGGTAAGATTGTGAAAAAGAGGGTTGGCGGATAAGAACTGATAGATCCGGTCAATGGAAACTGGATCATAATCTAGAATGTGAAGAATGCACTGTTCTTTTTCTGTTAAAAGAGCAGTGCTTTTTTGTGTGGATTCATGCTCTTCACAGTGAAAGGCTTCTATACAAAGATCAGAAACAATATCCTGAGGGGATAAGGCAATATTGGCCCCTTGTCGGATCAGTTTGTTGCATCCGTTACTTAAGGCATCTGTGATACGACCAGGGATAGCATATACTTCCCGGCCCTGTTCTAAGGCCATATCAACAGTAATCAAAGTCCCGCTTTTTTCTCTTGCCTCAATAACAATCACTGCATCTGAAAGACCGCTGATCAAACGATTTCTTTGTGGGAAGAGATTCTGCTTTGGAGGGGTTTGGGGTGGATATTCACTGATGAGAGCTCCATTTTTGGGGATAGCATTGTATAAAGGAAGGTTTTCCTGTGGATAACAGATGTCAACAGAGGAACCTAGAAATGCATAAGTTTTGCCGCCTGCATCAAGAGCTGCCTGACCGGCATATCCATCAATGCCTCTTGCGAGACCACTGACAACACCAATTCCGGCAGATGCCAGAGAGGATGCAAATTCCTTGGCAATACGTTTACCATATTCTGAACAATTCCGGGCACCAATGATGGCTACAAGTGGCATGGAAGAAGGAGGGAGCTTTCCGTAGAAATAAATACAGTAGGGTGGATCGGGTATATTTTTTAGTTTTGCTGGAAATGCTGGGTGATAACAGGGTAAAAAGGAAATCCTTTTTTCACATAGCTTCTGATATTCTCCCATAAGATCGAATTCCTGCTGGGAAAGCCTTAGATTATGTAATTGTTTTTTATTTAAAAGATTTAATAGTTCGGAATCCTTTGCCTGATAGATCATATCCGGATACTCAAATTCCTCTAAAAGATGATGGATGGTTTTATTTCCAATGCCGGGAATATGATCAAGCCAGTAGGCGTAGGGCTGTTTGGCACGAAGAAATTCTGAAGCAGACGGTATAAGTGATTGCATAAAATATCTCCTTTCTATTGTTCCCAATATTTTCCGTCTAATAATCGATAACGAACGGCTTCACTTAAATGATATTCTGTAATGTTTTCACAACCATCGATATCAGCAGTGGTCCTTGCTACCTTAAGTAATCGGTGGTAGGAACGAGCGCTTAATTGCATAACGGAAAATAATTGTTTCATATAAGCTTCTTCTGATTTCCCAAGAACACAGTATTTTTTAACACCAGAGGGAGAGAGGTCAGAATTAAAGGAAAAAGGTTCCTTTCGATATCTGAATTTTTGACGCTCTCTTGCTTCCAAAACGCGATTTCGCATGTAGGCGCTTGATTCATTGCGTTGTGACCTGACGAGTTCAGAATAAGTGATTTTTGGGGCTTCAATGGCTATGTCAATGCGATCCAAAATGGGACCAGATAAATGGTTTAAATATCTTTTTACTTCATTCGGTCTGCAGTTACAAAGATTATGGTCTGGATAGTATCCGCATGGACATGGATTTAAAGCCCCCACAAGCATGAAATTAGCTGGATAGGTGAAATTTCCACTGCTTCTTGCAATGTGGATCACTTTATCCTCTAAGGGCTGCCTTAAAATGTCGATGGTAGAACGATTAAATTCAGCCATTTCATCTAAAAATAAAACACCGCGATGTGAAAGGGAAATGATTCCTGGATGTGGGATAAGTCCGCCACCAACCAGAGCCTGCTCTGTTATGGTGTGGTGAGGGCTTAAAAATGGACGTGTTGTGATAAGAGTCTGTTTCTCGTTTAAGAGTCCTGCTACACTGTAGATTGTGGAAACCTCTAAGCTTTCCTCTAAAGAAAGTGGTGGGAGAATAGAAGGAAGGCGTTTG
The DNA here is from genome assembly GCA_045628865.1 of Lachnospiraceae bacterium. Taxonomy (GTDB): domain Bacteria; phylum Bacillota; class Clostridia; order Lachnospirales; family Lachnospiraceae; genus JAZQQB01. Next base: position 10,789 of record JAZQQB010000047.1, read on the forward strand.
GCAATCATGGTTTTGCCACTGCCAGGGGGACCAACCATCAAAAAGTGATGGAATCCTGCAGCAGCTACCTGAGCTGCGCGTTTGACACTTTCCTGACCATTGATATCAGCAAAATCAAGTTGTTCATTGCTACGGTTATTTGCAAGGACATCTTGGAGATTGATGTGAATGGGAGATAAAAACGCTGACATATCATCAGGCCCTAGAGAAAGAAGGGCGATGGTTTCAGACAGTGTCTCCACTCCATATAGATCAATGCCGTCAATAATGGCGCCCTCGGTGGCATTTGCTTTTGGAACAATGCACCGGCGAATACCATGTTTTTTGGCTTCCATAACAATTGGAAGAACGCCTTTGGCGCTTCGGACTTCACCATTAAGACCAAGTTCACCTAAAATCATGGTATCTTCTAAGAGACTTGTATTGATCATGCCCATATTGGCTAGAATTCCAATGGCAATGGGAAGATCAAAAGCAGATCCTTCTTTTCGAATGTTGGCGGGGGAAAAATTTACTGTGATACGAAGTGGCGGAATAGAAATGCCAGCATTTTTTAGTGCAATTTTAACCCGTTCTTTGGCTTCCTTAACACCACTACCAGGCATTCCAACCATATCAAAACATGGTAGACCACTTGACATATCCAGTTCGATGTGTGTGAGAAAACTGTTGACACCATGTATGGCGCCAGAAATGATTGTACTTAACATAAATTGAACTCCTTAGAATAAATAGATTACTAACATATGGTTAGTGTTTAAAGAAAAGACGGTTTACGTAACATATCTTTAGAATTGTGTTTTTTAATATAATGAAAAAAAGGAAAAAAGAAAATAGATAATTAGTACTATTTTTTAATAAATAAAAAAATAGAAATTATATTGACAGATTTAAAAATGGTGTTATATTTTATATAGAACAGATAAAACAAATTAACATGGTTAATATACAACAAAAATGTAGAAAGGGGTATGTTTATGAATATTCAAAAGTTTACACAAAAGTCAATGGAAGCAGTTGAAAAATGCGAGAAGCTGGCATATGAATATGGAAATCAGGAATTGGAACAGGAACATCTTCTTTATGCGCTTTTACAGATTGAGGATAGTTTGATCGGAAAGCTGATCACGAAGATGGAAATATTATTGGATCATTTTGAGGATCGATGTAGGCAGGCCGTTGAGAAACGAGTAAAGGTTTCAGGCGGACAGCTTTATGTGGGGAAATATTTGAACCAGGTTCTAATCTCAGCAGAAGATATTGCAAAGCCTATGGGAGATGAATATGTAAGCGTAGAGCATCTGTTTTTGGCCCTGATAGCCAATCCTAATCCAGAAGTTAAGAAAATTTTTACAGAATATGGAATTACCAAAGAAAGATTTTTGCTTGCTTTATCTAGTGTGAGAGGAAACCAAAGAGTTGTCAGTGATAATCCTGAGGCTACTTATGATACTTTAGAAAAGTATGGACAGGATCTTGTTGAAAAGGCAAGAATGGAAAAGTTGGATCCAGTCATTGGACGTGATAGTGAAATTCGAAATGCGATACGAATCTTATCCAGAAAAACCAAGAATAATCCGGTTTTGATTGGGGAACCTGGTGTGGGTAAGACTGCAGTAGTAGAAGGCCTTGCACAAAGAATTGTAAGAGGTGATGTTCCACAGGATTTGAAGGATAAAAAGATCTTCTCTTTAGATATGGGAGCTTTGATTGCAGGTGCAAAGTATCGTGGAGAATTTGAAGAACGATTAAAGGCTGTTTTGGAGGAAGTGAAAAAGAGTGATGGTGAGATCATTCTTTTTATCGATGAACTGCATACAATTGTAGGGGCAGGGAAATCGGATGGAGCCATGGATGCGGGCAATATGTTAAAGCCAATGCTAGCTCGTGGAGAACTGCATTGTATTGGTGCCACCACTTTAGACGAATATCGAAAATATATTGAAAAGGATCCTGCTTTGGAGCGAAGATTCCAACCTGTTTTGGTGGAGGAACCAACAGTGGAGGATACCATTTCTATTTTAAGAGGCTTAAAGGAACGCTATGAGGTATTCCATGGAGTAAAGATTATGGATGGTGCTTTGGTAAACGCTGCAGTATTGTCTCATCGATATATTTCGGATCGTTTTTTACCAGATAAGGCAATTGATCTGGTGGATGAAGCATGTGCTATGATCAAGACAGAGCTTGATTCTATGCCGGCTGAATTAGATGAAATGAATCGAAAAATCATGCAGATGGAGATAGAGAGAGAAGCACTGAAGAAAGAAACAGATAGAGCCAGCACTGAGCGCTTGGAAATATTAGAAAAGGAGCTTGCAGAAGCCAAGGATTCTTTCAATGCGGTGAAGGCACAATGGGACAATGAAAAGGATAGTGTTTCCAAATTGCAAAAATTGCGTGAGCAGATCGATTCTGTGAATTCTCAGATTCAGATTGCACAGCGAGAAGGAAATCTGGAGAAGGCAGCAGAATTATCCTATGGATTGTTGCCTGGACTAAAAAGAGAATTGGAACAGCTAGAAGATGAGGCAAAGGATGAGGATCTTTCTTTGGTTCATGAAAGAGTGACTGATGAAGAAATTGCAAAGATCATTTCCAGATGGACAGGAATTCCTGTAGCGAAATTGAATGAAAGTGAAAGAAATAAGACACTTCATTTAGATGAGGAACTTCATAAACGTGTGCTTGGTCAGGATGAAGGCGTTACAAAGGTGACGGAAGCAATCATTCGAAGCAAAGCAGGAATTAAGGATCCGACAAAACCAATAGGCTCATTTCTGTTCTTAGGACCTACAGGCGTGGGTAAAACAGAATTGGCGAAGGCATTGGCAGAAGCACTTTTTGATGATGAAAATAATATGGTTCGAATCGATATGAGCGAATACATGGAGAAACATTCCGTATCCAGACTGATTGGAGCGCCTCCAGGATATGTGGGATATGATGAAGGCGGACAGCTGACAGAGGCAGTCAGAAGAAAACCATACAGTGTGGTATTGTTCGATGAAGTGGAAAAGGCACATCCGGATGTATTTAATGTGCTTTTACAGGTGTTAGATGATGGACGTATCACAGATTCTCAAGGCAGATGTGTGGATTTCAAAAATACAATCCTGATTATGACATCCAATATTGGTGCACAGTATCTTTTGGATGGAATTGATGATGCAGGTGAGATTATGCCAAGTGCAGAAAAAATGGTAATGGGATCTTTGAAAGATCACTTCAGACCAGAGTTTTTGAATCGTTTAGACGAGATCATTTTGTTCAAACCATTGGGAATTAATCATGTATCTGGTATCATTCAGCTTTTACTTGCAGATGTGAATAAACGATTAGAAGAAAAAGGAATCAGAATTACATTAAGCGAGGAGGCAGAGGCATATATTGTAAAAGAAGCATATGATCCTGTTTATGGAGCACGACCATTAAAACGATATTTGCAAAAAACAGTGGAAACCTTATCTGCAAAATTGATTTTATCAGGAACAATTTATCCAGGAGATGAAATAGAAATTATTTTATCCGAAGATGAATTAAAAGCGGAAAAAAAGCAATAGTTTATCAGCATTTTGAATACCTGTTGGGCAAAGTCAGACTAATAGCCAGTTGAATGAATAATAGGAAAAATTTGAAAAATTGCTTGCATGGTCAAAAAAAATGGTGTATAGTGAAACGCAATCACTAATGGGGGTTTGATTATGGCAAAAAATCTTGTTATCGTAGAGTCACCTGCAAAGGTGCACACCATAAAAAAGTTCTTAGGGTCCAATTATGAGGTCATTGCCAGCAATGGACATGTCAGAGACTTACCCAAGAGTACACTTGGTATTGATGTAGACAATGACTACGAACCTAAGTATATTACAATTCGTGGAAAAGGGGACGTTTTAGCTGCGCTTCGTAAGGAAGTGAAGAAGGCAGATAAGATCTTTCTTGCAACTGACCCGGACCGTGAAGGAGAAGCAATTTCCTGGCATTTGACCCAGGCATTGAAATTAGAAGATAAGAAACAGGTATATCGTATTACCTTTAATGAGATCACAAAGACGGCAGTCAAGGAATCCTTGAAGAATGCCAGAGAAATTAATATGGACCTGGTAGATGCCCAGCAGACCAGAAGAATTCTTGACCGAATGGTAGGTTACAGAATCTCTCCATTATTATGGGCGAAGGTAAAAAGGGGATTGAGTGCAGGTCGAGTGCAGTCAGTAGCTCTTCGAATGATTTGTGATCGAGAAGAAGAAATAGATGCTTTTATTCCAGAAGAATACTGGACATTAGATACAGCGTTAAATGTGAAAGGTGAGAAAAAGCCTATCCTTGTAAAGTTCTACGGAACAAAGGACGAAAAGATGAATATTTCGTCAAAGGATGAGGTAGAGAAGATTATGAAGGATCTTTCAAAAGCAAAGTATCAGGTTAGCGAAGTAAAAAAGGGAGAAAGAACCAAAAAGGCTCCGCTTCCTTTTACAACATCGACTTTACAGCAGGAAGCAAGTAAAGTATTAAACTTCTCTACACAAAAGACTATGCGTCTTGCGCAGCAGTTGTATGAAGGAATTGATCTTAAGGGTGAAACAACGGGTATTATCACCTATTTGAGAACAGACTCTATTCGTGTATCAGATGAAGCTTTGGCTGCATCTGAAGCCTATATCAAAGAAAATTATGGCGAGGAATATACTTCGAAGGAAACAAATGGCAAAAAGAATGATGCAAAGATTCAGGATGCTCATGAAGCAATTCGTCCAACTGATATTGCGCGAACACCATTTATGTTAAAGGACGTTCTTTCTAGAGATCAGTTCAGATTATATCAGTTGATCTGGAAAAGATTTGTTGCAAGTCGTATGTCTTCAGCTAATTATGAGACAACTTCTGTAAAGATTGATGCAGACCAGTATCGCTTTACAGTGGCTGCATCAAAACTTATGTTTGACGGATTTATGAGTGTTTATACCGATGATGATGATGAAAAGAGTGAGAGCAATACTTTGACGAAGGGTCTTGACTTAAACTCAGAGCTTTCCTTTGATCACTTTGAAGAAAAACAGCATTTTACACAGCCTCCAGCACATTTTACAGAGGCTTCTTTGGTGCGTGCAATGGAAGAAATGGGTATTGGACGTCCAAGTACCTATGCACCAACAATTACAACAATTCTAGCAAGAAGATATATCACAAAAGAGAACAAGAACCTTTATGTGACAGAAATTGGTGATGTTGTAAACCAGATGATGAAGGATGCATTCCCATCTATTGTGGATGTAAACTTTACTGCTAATCTTGAAGCATTGTTAGATGCTGTGGCAGCAGGTTCTATTCAGTGGAAAACAGTTGTAGAAAACTTCTATCCGGATTTAGATGAAGCTGTAAAGCGTGCCGAGGTTGATTTGGCAGAAGTAAAGATTGCGGATGAAGAAACAGAAGAAATCTGCGATGAATGTGGAAGAAATATGGTTATCAAATATGGCCCTCATGGAAAGTTCTTGGCGTGTCCAGGATTTCCAGATTGTCGATTTACCAAGCCATATTTTGAGAAAATTGGCGTAGCATGTCCAAAATGCGGAAAAGATATTGTAATCAAGAAGACCAAAAAGGGCAGAAGATATTTTGGTTGTATTGATAATCCAGACTGTGACTTTATGGTATGGAATAAGCCAAGTGAAGAGCGGTGCGAACGATGTGGTTCTATTATGTTAGAAAAAGGTAATAAAATTGTTTGTTCAGATCCAAATTGTGGTTTCGTTACGGATAAAAAACAGAAAGTTTTACAATAGACAGTTTTTTTAAAGTCTAATTTGCGTTTTTTTCAAAGTACGCATTCAAAATGTTGCAATTATTAAAACAATGTGTTAAAATACTGATATTTCTTGGAAGAAATAATCTTTACCCCTTAGTGAAACGGAGGAATTAACCATGAGTAGTGTACAGTTACTAGACAAGACAAGAAAGATTGGAAAATTGTTACACAATAACAATTCCAGTAAAGTAGTGTTCAATGATATCTGTCGAGTTATGAGAGAGATTTTGAATTCTAACGTACTTGTTATTAGTAAAAAAGGAAAAGTACTTGGCGTTGGTTTATATGACGGCGTTGAAGAAATTCAGGAATTGATCGATGACAAGGTAGGCGGATTTATCGATCCATTATTGAATGAAAGACTTTTAGCAGTTCTTTCTACAAAAGAGAACGTAAATCTGACAACACTTGGTTTCGAGAGCGATGATATCAAGAAATACCAGGCAATCATCTCCCCCATTGAAATTGCTGGTGAAAGACTTGGAACATTGTTTATTTACAAATCAGACGAGCAGTATGATATCGATGACATCATCCTTTGCGAGTATGGTAGCACTGTAGTAGGTCTTGAAATGTTACGTGCTGTCAATGAAGAGAGTGCAGAAGAGAACAGAAAGCAGGCAGTTGTGAAATCTGCTATTAGTACATTATCATTCTCTGAATTAGAAGCAATTACACATATTTTTGATGAGTTAGATGGAATGGAAGGAATCTTAGTTGCATCTAAGATTGCTGATCGTGTTGGTATTACACGTTCCGTAATTGTTAACGCACTTCGTAAATTTGAAAGTGCTGGCGTTATTGAGTCACGTTCTTCAGGTATGAAGGGTACTTACATCAAAGTATTAAATGATGTAGTATTTGATGAAATTGAGAAAATCAAAAAGAAAGAAACTAAATAATCCAACGAAGTTCAACTGAGCGGGAAGGATTTATCAAAAGGATGCGAATGGATTCGCATCCTTTTTTTGTTAGCGAGGTAAGGAAAACAAGCGCACGAAGGGCATTTGTTTTCACCCGAGCGTACATGAGTATTTTCACAAGTTGCGAAGCAACGGCGCAGACGAAGTCTGTGGAAAATACGAATAAAAGAGGTAAGGAAAACAAGCGCCCGAAGGGCATTTGTTTTCACCCGAGCGTACATGAGTATTTTCACAAGTTGCGAAATGGCGGCGCAGACGAAGTCTGTGGAAAATACGAATAAAAGAGGTAAGGAAAACAAGCGCCCGCGATTTTTCAAAAAAGGGGTTAAGTATTCTGATTTTATGTCGATATAAATGGTGACAAGTGGATAAAATGGATTGATTGTGATAAAAGGACTTATTGTAATGATAGGTCCTTTTTTGCGTAAATGGACAAAAAGGGACAGTAAAGTTGTCCAAATAGTATTTTCATAATTTGATTGTATACCATGAATACAAGAACGATTTTTCGACAATTGGCGGAAATTAGTTGCAAAAATGTGCAATTATCGTTAAAAATGTTGTGTTTTTTTGATAATTATCTATAATTTATGTTAGAAAAACTATCCTTAAAAGCGTATAAAATGGGGAAAAACCAAAGATTATAAACTGTAATTCGTAAGGAAATCCATTGAGGATTGTTTGCTTACAGATAGGAGAGAAATATGATCAATACAAGTGTGTACTCTTATATCAATGTTTTAGATGCAGCGGCAGATGCTACTTCCATTAGAAATGAGCTGATTGCCAACAATATAGCCAATTCAGATACGCCGGAATACAAACGACAGGATATTGATTTTCCATCTGTACTTACCAAGGCAATGGGGAATGCTGGTGAAGAGGCTACTTTAGGACAACAGATCAGAGAGGCAAATAAGCATGATCTAACCGGAGAGATTTATACCGACCATAAGGAATTATCTTATCGAACTGACGGAAATAATGTGGATATCGCAACAGAAAACGTGGAATTGGCTTCTAATCAGATTCAATATCAATATTTACTGAATTGCATATCTAAGGAATTTGACAACCTAAAGTCTGTCATGAAGTAGTGGACTGAAAGGAGAAGGTTATGAGTATTTTTTCATCATTTAATGTGAATGCATCTGGAATGACTGCCCAGCAGTATAGAATGGATATTATTTCTGAAAACGTCGCCAATGCCAATACTACAAGAACAGAAGATGGAACGCCATATGTGAGACAGGTGGTGACTTTTGAAGAAAAATATCAGAAAGACAAAGAAGAGGAAAAAGATATAAAATTTGATGCTGTGTTGAAGAAACAGTTTTGTAAAGAGGATACCCACATTTCTCATGAGTGCTATGGAAAGGAAGAGAAAAGGGAGTATCGAGAGGTCAATGGTGTCAGAGTTGAAGGAACCTATGATGATACCTGGACAGAGATGAACAAGGTATACAATCCATCTCATCCAGATGCAGATGAGGACGGATATGTAACTTATCCAAATGTAAATATTGTACAGGAAATGACAGATTTAATTGATGCATCCAGAGCATATGAGGCTAATGCAACAGCCTTTAATGCCAGCAAGCAGATTGCAACGGAAGCATTAAACATGTTTAACTAAGGAGTTCAATAGTTTTTTTAATAGTGTGTAGGGGGAAAAACACATGGAAATCTCTAAAATTGCAGGATTGGATTTATCACCGCTTTACAATGCGGCTACATCTAATATCAATGAACTGGTAAATAAAGGAACACTTGGTAGTGAAGAGACAAAGGAAGATGGGAATGTTTTTGCTTCAATCTTGGAATCTGCTATGAACAATATTTCAACGACAAATGATTATTTGTCGCAGGCTGAGGCGGCAGAGATTTCGTTTGCTCTGGGAGAAAATGAATCAACACATGATCTTGCTATTGCTATGCAGAAGGCATCTACCTCTTTACAGTATACCGTTGCGGTGAGAGATAAGATGTTAGAAGCATACAACACCATCATGCAGATTCAGATTTAAGGTACTGGGAATATCTTAAAAACGAAACAAAAAAGTGAAAAAGGAAAATGAACTTTGGGATTTGTTGTGAAGTAAGGGGTGCTATCCATGAATGAAAATGTGAAGAAAATATGGGATAAAATAAAGGACTGGTGGATCAAGTTTGACAGAAAGCAGAAAGGGATTATTCTTTCTGCTGTTTCTGTTGTGCTGATCATGGTCCTTATTTTAGTGGTTGTGTTGAACCATAAGACTTACACAGTGTTAAAAGAGTGTGAGGATACTTATACAGCCTCCGAGGTTGTGGACCTTTTGAAGGATAATAACATAGAGTATAAAACATCCACAGATGGAAAAGTAATCTCGGTTGCTGAGGAGGATCTTCCACAAGCGAATTTAGTACTTGGCGCGAATCAAATTGAATCCAAATCATATGGATTCGATAATGTGATCGATACCAGCTTCACAACAACAGAATCGGATAAGCAAAGAAAATATCAGAAATATCTGGAAGAAAAGTTAGAAGAAGATTTGGCTCAGATCAAAACAATTAATTCTGCAAGGGTGAACTTCTTTATTCCAGAAAGTTCTGGAACATTGATTTCCAATAATGAAGAATCTTATGCAGCAATCTATCTGGATATTACCGATCAGTTCAAGATGGAAACAGCAGAGGCGATTGCCAAAACGGTAGCGTTTTATCTTGGAAATAATACAACAGACCAGATTTCTATTATGGATACAGAGGGCAATCTGATCTATCCGATCATTGAAGAAGTGTCAGATGAGGATGAAGAAGATGAGGTTACTGTTTTAGACGTAACCAATCAGCTTGCATTCCAGGCACAGATGGAAGAACTTGTTACAGAACAGGTAAAGGATGTTGTACTTGGAACCGGACAATATTCAAGCGTATCTGTTTCTGCAAGATTGGTCCTTAATTTCGATAAGGTCAGCAATGTGACCCATGATTATCAGGCTGCAGAAGGACAAATGCAGGGTGTGTTAAGCCATGAGGATTATTATGAATCCAATTCCGAACCGATAAAAGATGGTGCTGCAGTGCCGGGAACTACATCAAATGACGATACGGGAACTACTTATGTTACAGGGGATAAAGACGATCCTAATGCAGAGTATTCCAAACAGTGGTCACGAGATTTTCTTCCAAAGGAAAGCATTACAGAAACAACAAAGGCAATGGGATCCATTGAACAAAATAGTTCCTTTGTATCTTTATCTGCATATTCTTATTATGTATACAAGGAAGAGGAAGTAGAAACACAAGGCTTATTAGCAGATATGACCTGGGAGGAATTCAAGGCTGTTAATGGTGATAGAAAAAAACTAGAGGTTGATCAGGATTTATATACTTTGGTAGCTTATGCAGCGGGTGTCCCTGTTGAAAATGTAGCAATTACAGCATATCAGGAACCTGTTTTTTATGACCGTGTTGTTACCAGTAAGCCAGTTGCAACATCTGATGTAGTTGTGATCGTTTTGACAGTATTGATCTTGGCACTTCTTGCGTTTGTAGTATTTAAGACAGTGGCTGGAGAGAAGAAACAGAAACAGCAAGAGGAAGTTGAAGAAGAATTATCAGTGGAATCTATGCTTCAGTCTGAACCAGAAGATATTGGAAATATTGAATTAGAACAGAAGTCAGAAACAAGACTCATGATAGAAAAATTTGTACAGGAAAACCCAGAGGCTACAGCAGTACTTCTTAGAAACTGGCTGGAAGAAGAATGGGGCGCATAGAGTTAAAATAAGAATTCGAAAGATTTTTTAGGGGGATGCTTATGACTGGTATACAAAAAGTTGCAATATTATTGATTGCGTTAGGACCAGAGATGTCTGCAACCATTTTCAAACATCTAAAAGAAGAAGAAATTGAAGAATTGACATTGGAGATTGCCAATACAAGAAGTGTGTCGCCACAGGAAAAGGAACAGGTTATCCAGGAATTTTATGATATGTGCCTCGCACAGCAGTATATTGCAGAAGGCGGTATTGGATATGCAAAGGAACTTCTGGAAAAAGCATTGGGCGAAGAAAAGGCACTGGATGTGATTGGCAAACTGACAGCATCGCTGCAGGTAAAACCGTTCGAATTTGTAAGAAAGGCAGATGCGTCACAGCTTTTAAACTTTATTCAGGACGAACATCCGCAGACAATTGCATTGATTTTGTCATATTTATCTTCTGGACAGGCAGCGATGATCATTTCAGCATTGCCTCCTGACAGACAGTCAGATGTTGCAAAAAGAATCGCTATGATGGATCGAACGAGTCCGGATGTTATTAAAGAAGTAGAAAAAGTTTTAGAATCTAAGTTGGCAAGCTTAGTAAGTCAGGAATACAACATCATTGGTGGTGTGGATGCAGTTGTTGATATCTTAAATACTGTTGACCGAGGAACTGAAAAACATATCATTGAAACACTTGAAATTGAAGAACCAGAACTTGCAGATGAAATCCGTAAGAAGATGTTTGTATTTGAAGATATCCTGCTTTTGGATGACAGAGCAATTCAGCGAGTACTTCGAGATGTTGAAAATAGTGATCTTGCTGTTTCCCTAAAATCTGCAAATGAGCAGGTTCAGGCTGCTATCTTTAATAACTTGTCAAGTCGACTTGCATCTATGATCAAGGAAGATATGGAATTCATGGGACCTGTTCGAATGAAGGATGTTGAAGAAGCACAGCAGAAGATTGTTAATATTATCAGAAAATTAGAAGACGCTGGTGAGATTGTAATCTCAAGAGGCGGAGGTGACGAAATCGTTGTCTAGTGGAAATATTTTAAAATCGTGGTTTGCTCCACAAACACCAGAAAAAACAGTAGTGATTGATACCAATAACAGAATGGTCACAAGACTACAGGAATATGAGGAGCAAAAACGCCAAGAACAAAAAGCACTTATGGGTGAAGAAGACAATCCTGATAGCGAGGGTGAATTTGTTGCAGGATTGTTTGCCGAAAAAATAGAGACATTTACCGACGAAGAGGGTAATGTAGTTTATCAGTCAGAAAATGGAGAAGAGGTAACGAAAATATTTGATTCTAACTTTGAAGAATCAAACGATACTGGAAATGTGGAAACACAACCATATATGATGAGTACAAAAAGTGCAGAAGAAATGCATGCACAGTGGCAGGAGCTTGAAAAAGAAAAGGAGTGCTTGGAACTTGCTAAAACAGAGTATGCCAAGCTAGAGGAAGCACTGTTGCAAAAGAAAGAGGAAATGGAACAAGCTGAGCAAAGACTTCTTGAAAAAACAGCTGAGACTGAGGCTGAATGCGAGCAAAAGCTTGCAGCAGCAAATGAAGAGGCTGATCGGATTAGACGGGATGCCAAAGCAGATGGTTATCAGGAAGGTTATGAAGAAGCTCACCAAAAAGCTATGGAGGAGTTAGACGCTGGAAAAAAATCCCTAGAACAGGAAAGAGAACAATTAAAAAGAGAGTATGATGACATGGTTCAAGAATTGGAACCACAGTTTGCAAAGACTTTTTGCGATTTGTATCGTCATATTTTCCATGTTGATTTTTCAAATTATCAGGATATTGTTACACAATTGATCTTATCAACTTTCCAGGGAATTGATAGTGGAAAGAATTTTATTGTACATGTATCCAAAGCAGATTATGAACGAGTGAATGAACAGAAAAAGAGATTACAGGAAGTTATTGTAAATAATGGTAGTATTGAGGTTATTGAAGATTACACATTGAAGGAAACAGAGTGCCTGATTGAAACAGAGGGGGGCATTATTGACTGTAGTCTGGATACGCAGCTTGAACAGTTAGAAAAAGAAATTAAATTATTAGCATATAAAAGAGGATAGAAGCATTGGAACAGCCAGAAATCAATTTTGCAAAATATGAAATATTGAAAAAGGGACATTATTTCAAAAAAATGGGAAAGGTAGTAAATGTGGTAGGTCTTACCATCGAATCTGCTGGTCCAGAGGCAAAATTGGGCGATTTATGCAATATTTTCCCTGTGGATAAAACTGCAAAACCAATTATGGCAGAGGTAGTGGGATTCAAGGATGGAAAAACGCAGCTGATGCCTTTTGAAAATGTAGAAGGTATAGGACTTGGAAGTAAGGTGGAGAATACACAAAAACCTTTGTCTATCCAGGTGAGCGATCATCTATTGGGAAAAGTTTTAGATGGTCTTGGAAGACCGCTTGATGGTTCTAAGATTCTAAAGGGGGTTAATTATCCCATTGAAGCATTGCCACCTGATCCTATGTCAAGGGCAGTGATCAGTGAAGTACTTCCTCTTGGCGTGAAGGCAGTGGATGGACTGATTACTCTAGGAAAGGGACAACGTATTGGTATTTTTGCAGGATCTGGTGTAGGAAAATCCACTCTGATGGGAATGTTTGCCAGAAATACCAAGGCTGATATCAATGTTATTGCATTGGTTGGAGAACGAGGCAGAGAGGTTCGGGAATTTGTGGAACGGGATCTTGGAGAAGAAGGCTTAAGGAGAAGCGTTGTGGTAGTTGCAACCTCAGATAGGCCGGCATTGGAACGTAATAAAGCAGCAAAAACCGCAACAGCAATTGCAGAGTATTTTAGAGATCAGGGAAAGGATGTGCTTTTGATGATGGATTCCCTGACACGTTTTTCTATGGCTCAAAGAGAAATCGGACTTGCCAGTGGAGAACCACCAGTATCCAGAGGATATCCGCCAAGTGTATATTCAGAAATGCCAAGACTATTGGAGAGAGCAGGTTGCAGTGAACAAGGCTCTATTACCGGTTTATATACTGTTTTGGTTGATGGTGATGATTTTAATGAACCAATTGCAGATACGGCAAGAGGTATTTTGGATGGGCATATCATCTTAAGTAGAAAAATGGCACATCAGAACCATTATCCAGCCATTGATATTTTACAGAGTATATCTCGATGCATGAGTTCTATAGCAGATAGAGAACACAAGAATGCAGCTGGTAAATTAAAGAATGTCTTGGCTACTTACCGTGATGCAGAGGATCTCATTAACATAGGAGCCTACAAAAAGGGAAGCAATCCAAATATTGATTATGCAATATCTAAAATAGATGCAGTGAACGAGTTTCTGATGCAGGAAACAGATGCAAAATATGATTTTGCCGAAGCAGTATCCTTGTTAGAGGAACTTTTTGCAAGCTGATCAGGAAAATTGGAGAAAAATAGATGGGCCGATTCATTTATCGAATGGAGAATATTCTGAGTGTAAAGATCAATTTGGAAACTCAGGCAAAAGAGGAATTCGGCGTTGCGGCAGCCAAACTCGCAGAAGAAAGAGATAAGCTGGAAGCCTTAAAGGAAAAAAGAAGCGAATACATGAAGCAGTACCAGGAACTGTTGATGAATCGCATTCAGATATTGGAAATAGAGCTTGCAAAATCAGGTGTATCACAGATGGATGATGCAATCCGAAAACAGCTAGGTGCCATTCGTGCGGCAGAGAAAAATCTGGAACAAGCACGAAAAAAATTAGAACAGCTGATGCAAGAAAGAAAAGCACAAGAAAGATTAAAGGAAAAAGCATTCGAAGAATTTTTACTAGAAGAGTCCAAAGAAGAACAAAAAACAGTTGATGAATTGGTCAGCTATCGATTCGGTAAGAAGCAGAAAGAAGATTAGGGGAAAGGCGGAGCGTATATATGGCAAAACAATTACATCCAGATGACGCTGCTGCATTAGAGCAGAAGAAAAAACTTCAAAAAGATAAAAAGGATTTCAAGACAGAGCAGAAACAGCAACGAAAGGAAGCAAGGAAAAGAGCGAAAGAGCTTGCTGATCAGGAAGCTGAGTTAGATGAAGAGGTTGGAAAAGGAAAATTTTCAACATTTATTGCATCTATTGTGATCATTTTTATCTGGTTAGGAATCATTGGGGTAATGATAAAATTGGATTTTGCTGGCCTTGGATCCCATGTAATGGCACCTATCATTGGAGATGTCCCAATTCTTAGGGAAATTCTTCCAAGCGACTATCTGCAGGAGCTTTCTGAAAAGGATAGCTACTATGGATATACAAGCATTACGGATGCAGTGGATCAGATCAAGGTTTTGGAATTGGAACTGGAAAAAGCGCAGACAGAAAGCGCAGAAAAGAGCTCTGAGATTTCAAGCCTTTCAGCAGAGGTGGAAAGACTACAGACCTTTGAAAACAGTCAGGTTGAGTTTCAAAAAATCCAGCAGGAGTTTTATGAAGAGGTGTTATATGCTGAGAATGGACCAGGGGTAGAGGAATATATCAAATATTTTGAATCCATGGATCCAACAACAGCAGAGTCTTTATATAAACAGGCAATCCAGGAACAGTATGCAAGCAATCAGGTGCAGGATTATGTGAATACTTATTCCAATATGGAACCTGAAACGGTAGCAGATATTTTTGAAAATATGACAGATAATCTAAGCCTTGTATCGGAAATTTTGATGGCAATGGATTATGTGACAAGGGGCAATATTTTGGCTGTAATGAATCCGGAGATTGCTGCGAAGGTTACACAAATAATGTATCCAGAGTCTTAAGCAAATGGGATATTTTGCCGAAATAAATTTCGGGTAAACAGAACAATAGAAATGAAAGGAGGCAAAATATGGCAGGAACAATGGCAATTGGAAATGCCGTTTCAGTGAACATGACAGATAATGTTACGATCACTGGTACAAAAGAGCGAGACGTTTCTTTTAAAAAGTTTATGGGAGACCAGTTAAAAGATAATTACAAACTTCCACAACCACCAACCAATATGGAAATATCAGCATATTCTGGTAAGGGAGAAAAGCTTTCAGGAGCAAGTGTTAAGGACAAGCTTGAAACACAAGGTGGTGGTGAAAAAAAAGTTCAAAACACAGATTCCATGAAAGAAAAATGTGAAGATGTGAAAAACCAGGTGAAAGACGAAATCAAAGAAAAACTGGGAGTAACAGATGAGGAATTAGAAGAAAAGATGGCAGAACTTGGATTGACAGATGCGAATCTGTTGAATCCACAAGATGTTTTGAATCTTTGCCTCAATATAGGTAATGCAGAGAAACTGGATTTACTGACCAATGATTCTCTTTATCAGGCTATTACAGAAATAATGGATGATCTGAATTCCATGCTAACAACAATTTCTGAAACTTTTGGGGTTGCGGCTTCTAATTTTACATTGGAAGATTCTATTGTGGATGAGCCGGATGATGAAATGGATGATCTGATGATGGAAATGGAAACGAAATCTAAGGATCGTGTAGAAATGACAGAAGAGTCTGTAAAAGCAGTACAGACTGAGACTCAGGATACACAAACAAAGGATACAGATGAGAAGACTGAAAACAAAAAAGGAGATGAAAATCCGATTTTAAATCAGGCAAATCACACAGAACATCCTTTTGAGACAGAACATGCAGTATCCACAGAAACATCTCCAAGCTTTACCACTTCTACTACACAATCTGTTATGGAACAGATGATTGAAGGTATGAAATTAGAAATATCACCTGAAGTAACAGAATTAAAAATGCAGCTTCACCCGGAAAGTTTGGGAAATGTAACAGTACAGTTAACTGCAAAGGAAGGTGCAGTAACAGCTTCTTTTACAGCGCAGAATGAAGTAGTAAAGAATGCATTGGAAACACAGATGATTCAGCTAAAGGAAACCTTGCAGGAAAAAGGAATCCAGGTAGAGGCAGTGGAAGTAAAGGTTGATGCCGGTGCATATAATGAGCAATATCAGGATGCCAAAGACAACGAGGGTAAAGAAGCCTTTGAAAGAGAATTAAAGAAAAATCAGACAAGAAGAATCAATCTGTCAGATTATACGGATACATCTGAATCAGGGGAAATCAGTGAAGCGGAAGAACTTACAGTGAAGATCATGAAAGAAAACGGTAATTCACTTGATTATTCTGCATAAAGAAAGGGAGAGATCAATATGGCATTAATGGCACATATGGTAGATGGAAAGTTAGAAACTTCTACATTATCTGCCAATTCATTAGCAAATGATAAAAAAACTTCGAACTCGAATATGAATAAGGATGCATTTTTACAGCTGCTTGTTGCGGAAATGCAGTATCAGGATCCATTGGAACCAACCTCTAACACAGAGTATATTTCTCAGTTCGCAACCTTTTCACAGGTAGAGTCTCTTGGAAATATGGAGGATACCCTGGCATTGCAAAGCTCTTATGATCTTGTTGGAAAAGAAGTGATCATGAAAGTGACAGACAGAGCTGGTGAATCCACATACAAATCAGGAATGGTTGATTTTGTATATATTGAAGCCGGTAAGCCTTATTTATCCATTGATGGAGAATTATATTCCTTAGATGATTTGGATACTGTGATTGATGCAGAGTATCTATCAGCTTATAACAAGGTAATGGATTGGGCATCAGAACTTTCGAAGATTCCGAAACCGACACTGATCACATTAGAACATAAAGATGCGATTGAAAAGCTGCAGAAAATATATGAGGGCATGAATGATTATGAATTGTCCTTTATTGCCACAGATGTGAAAAAACTCTATGAAGATGCTGTAAAGGCTCTTCAGGATATCACGAAAGCAGACGATACAAATAAGGAATCTGATAAAGAATCAGATAGTGAGGAAGTTACAGATAAATAGTGTTGAAGGAGAAAGGATTGGTAGTCGATGAATGGGATAGACCCTAATCATTTCCTTTCTATCGAACAGTTAAATGACCAGTATTTTGGACAATCTAAAAAGACGAACCAAACAAATGGCGGATTGGAATTTTCCAGTATTTTACAGAATGCAAGTAAGATTTATGAAAACAATAAAACCAGTGAAGTGAAATTTTCCAAGCATGCCAGCATGAGACTGGAAGAAAGGAACATAGAACTAACGAAGGAACAGTTAGACAGATTAAATGAAGGAACCATGAAGGCATCTGACAAAGGAATCAAGGATTCGTTGATTTTGGTAGATGAATTAGCATTTATTGTGAATGTACCAAACAATACGGTTATTACAACCATGGATAGTACAAACACAGAAGAATCAGTATTTACGAATATTGATGGAGCGGTGATCATATAAACGCTGGACCGAATGGAAGCGAGGGTTTCGGAATGATAGAAGAAACCATATGAAACAGGCTCCTCTACGTAAGCAAAGATCGTAGGAGGTATTTTTGTATGATGAGAGCACTTTATTCTGGTGTTGCTGGTTTAAAAACACACCAGACGAAAATGGATGTTATTGGTAATAACGTTGCCAATGTTAATACGGTAGCATATAAAACAATGTCCATGACATTTACAGAATTGATGTATCAGACAACACAGAAAGCTGCTGGTCCAAATGCAGCGACTGGAAAAGCTGGTACCAATGCTCGTCAGATCGGTCTTGGTTCTGTGACTGGTGCCATTAGTACACAGATCACAACAGCAGGCTCGACACAGACAACAGGAAATGCATTTGATGTAAAGATCAATGGAGAATCCTTTTTTATCGTTAGTAGTAGTGGAAATTCTTCTAATACATATTTTACACGTGATGGTTCCTTTTATGTAGATGCACTGGGTAACCTTGCAATGAGCTCTAATGGATATAATGTTATGGGATGGCAGGTTGATCCGAATACCAATGACATCAAACAGGATACTGTTACAGCACTTCGAATCATGAGTGCAGCAAACTTGACTTATGAACCGGAAGCGACCACACAGGGTTACTTATCTGGTATCTTAGATAAAAATGACAGTAATGTACATTCTAAGCTTGGTAAAGCCATCAGCCTTGGCTTTTATGATGCGCTTGGTTATCAGTATACGGCAAAACTGAGTATCCATTCCACAACCAATGATGGTACCTATTATGTGGAACTGGATGATGTACTTGATTTTGATGGTAAATCTATCAAAGAACAGTACGGTACCGATAATCTGGCAGATCTTGTTACCTTTGGCGGTGTAGACTCTGTACAGGTAGTATCTGTAAATGAGTTATCTGCATCTAAATTCAATTTCTCTATTCAGAATTCAACCTTGCTTGCAAGAACATGGGATACAACAAAGGGTGATGATGAAGGTGAATTAGAGGATTTACAGAAAGCCCTGGATGAATATTTCCATTTAGATACTCAGACAGGAACCTTAACTGGTGCTAGTACTGCCATTTTAAAGAAATATTATGGTAATGATTTCAATACATCAGGTGTGATCGCTGATGCAAAAACAAAGTATCAGGATGCCATCAACAATGGCTTTGTAACCTTTACTGTTGGTACGACGAATACCACAATGGGTCAGATCATCATGGGCGAAGGCCGTATCACAACAGCAGCAGGAACTGCAGCAGATGAAACAGACGGATCCAATGAAAAATTTATTACCTTACAGGATGTTCAGAATTTATGGACCTATGTGGAGACATTGAAAAATGACACCAATGCAACTCCTGCATTGACCTTAAATGCAGCAGAAACAAAAGAAGCAACACAGTTGATACAGGATGGCATTATTACGAAAAATGAAGACTATCCACTGTACAAATTACAGACCATGTATCCGTCTGTAAACTTTGACAATGTACTTGCTGGAAAGATTGACGAAGAAGGAAACTTTGTAGTAACAACCAAGAGAGTAAATGGTGGTTTGTTAAAATACAATACAGATACTGGTGAATTTATCAGTATTACAACAAACGCTGCAGGTCAGGATAAAGCAGTGATCAATTTTAAAGACAGTGTGATCGTAGATGGTACTACCATTAGCTTAAACAACTTCTCAGACATTGCAGTGGATTTCTCACCATCAACCATGTATAACAACAGTGGTACTTCAACTATTTCTGCTACCAAGGGTGATACAAGCGGTCTTGGTACTGGTAGAATGCTTGGTACCATGGATGGTGTTGCAATTCAGCCAGATGGACGTATTTATGCATCCTATACCAATGGCTGCAGCAGATTATTAGGACAGATCGCAGTAGCAGAATTTGCTAATGCAGCTGGACTTGAAAAGATGGGTGATAACTTATATGCTTCGACCTTAAACTCAGGAGATTTTGATGGAATTGGTATCGATATCACATCGGATGAAGGATCTATGACAACGGGTGCATTGGAAATGAGTAACGTAGATCTTGCCAATGAATTTACAGAAATGATCACAACACAGCGAGGTTATCAGGCAAATAGTAGGATTATCACTGTATCAGATACACTTTTAGAGGAATTGGTAAATCTGAAACGATAATCGTACGTTTTAGCATGATTTAATCGACAAAAATATGCGAAAAAACAGTAAATAAAAGGAATATCAGCTGCGGGAAATGAATTTTTCGTTTCTCGCAGCTATTTTATACTATTTTTCGTCATTAAGTAGACAATTTCCAGGAAATTTTGTAAAATTATGTAGAAAGGACATTTTTGTTTGTATTTATCAAAAACTGAGGAGCAATACACTTAAATAGAAACAAAAAGGGAAGGTGAACGTTGTGGATTTAGCGTCAATTATTGGTCTTGCCGTATGTGCGATCATGGTTGTAATGGGTATTGTTACAGGTGATGATGGCGCGGCTGCTATCAAGTATTTCATCGATGTCAAGTCAGTGCTGATCACAATTGGTGGTGCTTTTTCATCCGTACTTGCTATGTATTCCATCAAAGATTTTGTTGGCGGTTTAAAGAGCTTTGGAATGATCATTAAGGCACCTAGTATTGATACAGCAGGAACTATAACTAAAATCATAGATTTATCCAATGTTGCCAGAAAAGAAGGTTTGCTTGCTTTGGAAGAAGCAGCTAGAAGCATGGATGATGAATTTATGAAAAAGGGAATTCTGCTGATCGTAGATGGTACAGATCCTGAACTTGTAAGAGCAATTTTGGAAACAGAGCTACTTAGTACAGAACAACGACATAAGGACAAGATTTCTTTTTGGGAGACAATTGGTTCCATGGGTCCTGCGTGGGGTATGATCGGTACTTTGGTTGGTCTGGTATTGATGCTCCAGCATTTGTCTGATGCGGCAGCGATTGGACCAGCTATGGCGGTTGCTTTGTTAACAACATTGTATGGTTCTTTGTTGGCAAACTGGATCTGCGCACCATGTGCAGGTAAGTTGAAATATAATAATGCGGCAGAAATTATGCAGAAAGAAGTAATGATCGAAGGTCTCCTTTCTATTCAGGCTGGTGAGAACCCTCGAGTTATTGAAGAAAAATTGAAATCATTCTTGGCACCGGGTGACAGACCTGCATCCAGTGAAGAAGGCGGAGGTGAATAATGGCTAAGAGAAAAGAAGATCCACCGCCAGCGGGGAGCCCGGCATGGATGTCTACATTCTCAGATCTGATGAATTTATTGTTCTGTTTCTTCGTTTTACTTTATGCAATGTCATCTGTAGATGAAGAAAAATGGGAACAGGTAGCTGCTTCATTTTCAAAGTCGTTTAGTATTTTTGATGGAGGAGCTTCTTCCATTGGAGATGGGATGCTTGTTAGTAACGGCGTAAGTCAGTTAAATGAATTATCAGAATACATCAATTCTACAGGAGCCGGGGACGATACAGATCCAAATAATGAAGAGATTTATGTGTCAGAAGAATCTCAGGTATTAGAAGAAATGGAACAGATGGAATTAGAAGCCAGTGAACAGTTGGCGGAAAAGATTGAAGAAGCTGCAGATGAATATGATATTGCAGATGATATGACCATTGAGTTTAATTCCCAGTATGTCAAGCTGACATTAAAGGGGAATCTGCTATTTGATTCAGGAGATGCTGTTTTAAAACAGGAGGCATATCCGGTTTTGGAAAAACTGTCGATTATTTTAGAAAAGTATGCAGATTGCGAGATCATGATCGAGGGCCATACCGATAATGTGCCACAGTCAAGCGGAAGATATCCATCTAACAACGAATTGAGTGCGGCAAGAGCACTGGCAGTTTTTTATTATCTAACGGATCATTCTACCTTAAGTCCAGCCAATATTTCTTATAGTGGACGAGGAGAATATATTCCAATCGCAGATAATGCAACACCAGAAGGCAGAGCACTAAATAGACGAGTTGAGATTAAGATCTATCACGAACTTAGTAGCAATTACTAAAAAACGATGCAGACATAAAGTGAGGATTTCATATGAAAAAGAATTTATTAACGATTATTGTACTAGGCATGGTTGTAGCGAATCTTGTGGTATCTGTTTTGACTCTTACAACTATCAGTACAGCATCAGCAAAGGTAACGACACTGATTACAGATATTTCTTCCGTGCTTGCATTGGAATTAACAGACGATACTGTTACATTGCAGCCTGCAGGATTATCGCAGGATGATATTGCTGTATACAATGTATCAGAGAAACTGACTATCGCACTTAAAATGTCACCGACAGATACCACACAGCATTTTGCAGTGGTTGAAGTTTCCCTACTGATGGACATGACCAATCCGGATTACAGCAAATATAAGGATACATTGGTTGATAAGGAAGCCATCATCCGTGCAGATATCAATGATGTGATCAGCAGTCATACATTAGAGGAAATTACAGTTGATCAGGCAGCTGTCAGAGAAGAAATCTTACGTAAGATCCAGACAGATTTTGGCTCAACATTTATTTATCAGGTAAACTTTACATCCTTCCTTCCAAGCTAAGGAAGAAAATGCTTATTAGGTCATATTAAGGGTGGTGATTTTTCTTGGGAGACGTCTTATCACAAAATGAGATAGATAGTTTGCTTCAGGCTTTAAGCTCTGGTGAACTTGATGTCGATAATATGGCGGACAAAAATGAGAAACAGGTTAAAAACTATGATTTCAAACGTCCGGCAAAGTTCTCAAAGGAACACTTAAGAACTTTGGAAATTATTTTTGAACAATATTCGCGTTTGCTGTCTACAAACTTACCGCTTTACCTTCGCAAAAATATTCAGGTAAAT
Source organism: Lachnospiraceae bacterium (assembly GCA_045628865.1). Taxonomy (GTDB): domain Bacteria; phylum Bacillota; class Clostridia; order Lachnospirales; family Lachnospiraceae; genus JAZQQB01. Next base: position 33,455 of record JAZQQB010000047.1, read on the forward strand.
GTAGCCAGTTCAGAAACGGTAATTTATTCGGAATTTACCAACGCGTTATCCAATCCGGTTATTCTTGGAATTGTTGATTTTCAACCACTTCAGGGACAGATCATCATGGATATGGCGGTAAATCTAGGATTCGCAATGATCGACCGAATGCTTGGCGGTCAGGGAAATCCATTGGAGAAAAACAGAGATTTTTCAGATATTGAGATGACTATTATAGAAAAAATCATGGTCATGAGCATGCAACTAATGCGAGAACCCTGGAAGAATGTTTTAGAGATCAATCCGATTCTGGATCGAATTGAAACAAATCCACAGTTTGCGCAGATCATTTCACCGAATGATATGATAGCCATTGTTACGCTGAATATGAAGATTGGCGAAGTAGAAGGATTTATGAATGTCTGTCTTCCATTCTTCACATTGGAAAATATCATGGATAAATTAAACACCAAGTATTGGTTCTCGACCATGCAAAATACAGAGGGTGAAGAATATGCCGAGTATATTGAAACCATGGTTCGAAAGATTGATATGCCAGTAAAGGCGGTACTTGGAAAGAGCAAGGTTGCAGTAAGTGATATTGCAAACTTACAGGTAGGAGATATTATCCGTTTGGAATCAAAAATCGATTCTGAAATGGAGGTTTATGTTGGTAATATCAAGAAATTTACGGCACTTCCAGGTGCTAGTAAAGATTCTTATGCGGTACGTGTAACATCAATTATAAGAGAGGGGGAATAGCAAATGGATGGAATGCTTTCACAGGATGAGATCAATGCTTTGTTAAGTGGCATGGATACAAGCGATTCTGACTCAGACGATGGCGGCGGTGCTGCATCAGGCGATTATACGCTGGATACACAGTCAAGTGGAACAGGAAATGAAATCCTTTCTGATGTAGAAAAAGATGCGATTGGTGAGGTTGCCAATATCAGTATGGGAACTTCTGCAACAACCTTATACTCTTTGGTAAATCAGAAGGTTAATATTACAACTCCGGTTGTTAGTTTAACAACCTGGGATGAGATGATGGCACAGTATGAAAGACCATGTGTATTTATTCAGATTCGATATACCGTAGGTTTGGATGGTTCCAATATTTTGGTGTTAAAGGAAAATGATGTTAAGGTCATCACTGATCTCATGATGGGCGGTGATGGTACCAACACAGATGTGGAACTTGGAGAGCTGCATTTAAGTGCTATTTCGGAAGCCATGAACCAGATGATGGGATCAAGTGCTACATCACTTTCTACCATGCTTGGTAAGACCATTGATATTAGCCCGCCAGAGGCGAGCCTTATTGATCTTCCGAAGACAACAAGCGGTGGAGACATTGCTTCATTTTTGGAAGGACAATTTGTAAAGGTAGCATTTAGCATGCAGATTTCTGATCTGGTTGATTCGACCATCATGCAGCTGTATCCGATAGATTTTGCAAAGTTTTTATGTGATACATTCTTGCAGACACAGATGGGAATGACTGCTGAACAGTTAAGCGGAGGCGGAGGTAGCGCACCAACACCTCCACCAGCACCAGCACCTGCAGCAGCGGCACCACCGCCAGCAGCACCACAGATGGCACCACCACCACAAATGGCACCACCGCCACAAATGGGAATGCCGCAGATGGGAATGCAGCCAATGGGAATGCCGCAGATGGGAATGCCACCTTATGGAATGCCATATATGATGCCTCCACAGGGCGTCAATGTACAACAGGCACAATTCCAGAATTTCTCTACGGATTATAGTGCTATAGCAGGAAATGAGAATATTGGATTGATCATGGATGTTCCGTTGGAGGTTACAGTTGAACTTGGAAGAACAACGAAGACTATCTCAGACATTCTTGATTTTGCACCTGGTACCATCATAGAACTGGATAAAATTGCAGGTGAACCTATTGATGTATTGGTAAATGGCAAATTCGTTGCAAAAGGCGAAGTAGTAGTTATCGAAGAAAGTTTTGGTATTCGTGTAACTGAGATCATAAAATAATTGGAGGTGACGGCGTGACCGCAAGACTTGCATCTACCGGGAACTCCGTCCTTCAATTTTTCACTGTGCTTCTGGTATTTATATTTGTTTTGGGAATCACCTTTTTTACCACAAGGTGGATAGCAAATTACCAGAAAAAGCAGACTAAAGGAAAAAATATTGAAGTGATCGAGCAAAGCCGGGTTGGACAAAATAAGTATATACAAATAGTGAAGACTGGGGACAAATATGTGGTGATTGGAATTGGGAAGAATGAAATCACCATGTTGACCGAACTAGATTCAGACGAGATTAAGTTACCTAAGGATGGGGAAACCGAAGGACTGGATTTTAAGCAGGCTTTCATGAAAGCGAAAAATCTGATGAAGAAGTAGGCGACACTATGAAGAAAAAATTGGGGATGTTATGTAAGGCAATCGCAATAGCGGTCATGATCATGACTGCAGGCGTGGCAAATACCGGAATTGTTGCACATGCAACAGTACAAAATGAGGGGGCAGATCATGCGTCCTCTGAAAGTGATTCAGAACATCATTATGTTGGCGATGATTCGACCATTGAATCTGTGGGAGCTGATGTGATGACGAATGATGAAGATGATGCGGATCAAAGAACTTATATTGATCCGGCAGGTACAGCTGAAACACAGGATGATCTAACATCTTTAAATATTGGTAATAATCTTACAATCACATATGACGATGGAGAAGGAGAAGGTAAAGGAGAACTAAATGGCGCTTTGCGTATTTTGATCTTACTGACTTTGATTGCAATTGCTCCATCCTTACTCATAATGATGACAGCCTTCACAAGACTGATCATTGTCTTACATTTCACCAGAGCAGCATTAAATACACAGACAGCACCACCAAACCAGGTACTCTTAGGCATTGCATTGTTTTTGACCTTATTTATTATGAGACCTACCTTGACGGAGGTTTATGAATACGGAATCAAACCATTTGATGCAGGAGAGATTTCCCAGGAAGCTTTTATTGAAAATTCTATGGAACCCTTACGAGAATTCATGTATGGGCAGACCATGACAAAGGATGCCCAGATGTTTATGGAGATTGCGGGCTATGACTGGACCGGAAAGTTAGAGGATATTCCTTCTCTTGTACTGATTCCTAGCTTTATCGTAAGTGAGTTAAGAACAGCATTTATTATCGGTTTCTTTATCTATATTCCGTTTATTGTCATCGATATGGTAGTGGCGTCGGTACTGATGAGTATGGGTATGATGATGTTGCCGCCAACAACTATTTCGATGCCATTTAAGATTTTATTATTTGTATTAGCCGATGGTTGGAGCCTCATTATTGTTAATGTGGTTAAGACATTCTACTGACATGGGAAAAAGGAGGAATCAAATGACAGCAGAAACAATTGTAAGTATTATGTCCAATGGACTGTATGTAATTTTAAAAACTGCAATCCCGATTCTTTTGATTTCCTTGATCATAGGTCTTATTGTAAGTATTTTTCAAACAGTAACATCCATCCAGGAACAAACCTTAACTTTTGTGCCAAAGATCATTGGGGTGTTTGTGGGAATTATGCTTTTGGGAAATTATATGTTAAATAATATGACAGAATATATGACACTTTTATGGAGTGATTTTACAAAATATATACATTGATGGAAGGTGTGCAAATGATCGATCTGACATTCTCAATGGAAGCAATTGAATATTTTCTTTTGGTCTTTGTCAGAGTGACTTGCTTTATTTTTATTGCACCTTTTTTTGGTATGCATAATACACCTAGAATGGCAAAAATTGCCATTGGACTTTATACATCCGTCCTTTTGGTCGGAGTGATCGATGATCCTGTTTTACCGACATATGGTACGGTATGGGGATATGGGATTCTTGTTATGAAGGAAGCAATTACAGGATTTTTGATAGGATATGGAGCACAGATGTGTACCAATATTGTTTCCTTTGCAGGAAGGATTGTAGATACAGAGTCTGGACTTGCAATGGCGAGTCTGTTGGATCCGACTACAGGACAGGATATTACCCTGTCAGGTTCTATTTATCAGAATGCTATTATTCTTTTGTTGATCATAACAGGTATGCACAGATATTTGTTAACAGCACTTGCTGAAACATTTACGTTGATTCCTGTGGCAGGAGCAGTTTTTCGGACGGATACATTGGTTGAGAATATGATCATCTTTTTAGGAGATTTTGTAATATTGGGTTTTCGAATTGCATTGCCGGTTTTTGTGGTAATGACATTACTAAATGCAGTGCTTGGCGTTTTGGCAAAGGTATCACCGCAGATGAATATGTTTGCGGTAGGTATGCAGCTTAAGGTGATCGTGGGACTAAGCGTGTTGTTTATTACCATGCAGATGCTTCCGCAGATTGCCAATAAGATTTTTGAAGAGATTCAAAAGATCACTGTATTATTTGTGAAAGGGATGATGTAATGCTTTCCTTAGACCTTCAGTTTTTTGCAAAGGATGGACCTGGTGGCGAAAAAACAGAAGATGCCACACCCAAAAAGCTGGATAAAGCAAGAGAAGAGGGACAGGTAGCCAAAAGTAAAGAAATAGCAAATGCAACCAGTTTATTTGCATTGTTTTTACTTATTAAATTCTATGCTGCAAGCATGGGAAGAAGTCTGATCACCATATTTGGCAATATCTATGGGAAAATTGATCAGGCCACGGTCTATCAGGGAGATGGGCAGATACTGGTAAATATCAGAAATGTGATAGCACAAGCGATATATCAGATGGCAATGATCGTTTTACCAATTTTTTTGCTCGGTTGTGTGCTTGCATTTTTAAGTGATCTGGTACAGGTGAAATGGAAACCGACTTCGAAACCACTTAAGCCAAAGTTTAATAAATTAAATCCCATCAATGGAATCAAAAGATTGTTTTCCTTACAGTCCTTGATGGAATTGTTGAAATCAATCTTAAAAATTGGGCTGATCGGTTATGTGGCATATTCCTACTTAAAGGGAGAAAGCAACAAAATACTGATCCTATATGAATTAACTCTAATGCAGGGTATCGGCTTAATGGCAGATATTATTGTAAGTTTAGGAATCAGAATCTCAGCAGCCTATTTAGTCATTGCCATTCTTGATTTCATTTATCAAAAGGTGAAATTTAAGAACGATATGAAGATGACCAAACAAGAGGTTAAGGATGAGATGAAGGATCAGGAAGGTGATCCGCAGGTAAAGGGTAAGATTCGAAGTAAGATGAGAGAAGCGTCTCAGCGAAGAATGATGGCTGATGTGCCAAAAGCAGATGTGGTTATCACAAACCCGACCCACTTCGCTGTTGCTTTAAAATATGATCCTTCAGAAAAAGATGCACCTTATCTTTTAGCTAAAGGGGAAGATTATCTGGCACAAAAGATCAAAGAAATTGCCAGAGAAAATCAAATTGAAATAGTAGAAAATAAACCACTTGCACGAGCAATTTATCACAATGTAGATGTGGGGGCTACCATTCCACCGGAACTGTATCAGGCAGTGGCAGAAGTGCTGACACAGGTTTACAAAGCACAGGGAAAGATTTGATCCAGAGGGTCTCTTAAAATTTAGAAGAAAGGAGACAAAAGATGAAACGACAGGATATCGCAGTAGCATTTTATGTACTTGCAGCATTTGTAATGTTTATCGTATCCATTCCATCCTGGTTATTGGATATGTTATTAGCTTTTAATATTGCAATGGCATTTACCATTATGTTTGGTACCATGTTTAGCAAGGAAGTTTTGGATATGTCCTATTATCCAACCATGTTACTGTTCACCACAATTTTTCGTATTGCTTTAAATGTATCTTCTACCAAGCTGATCCTGACAACAGGTAATCCTGGTAATGTAGTAAGTACTTTTGGAAAATACGTTGGTGGTGGAGATCTGATTGTCGGTACCATTGTATTTATCATTCTGATCCTGATTCAGTTCATGGTAATCAACAAAGGATCTGAACGAGTTGCTGAAGTAACAGCCAGATTTACATTGGATGCTATGCCGGGTAAACAGATGGCAATCGATGCAGATTTAAATACAGGCGCCATCAATGACCAACAGGCTAAGGAAAGACGAGAGAAGCTACAGCAGGAAGCAAGCTTCTTCGGTTCCATGGATGGTGCGGTGAAGTACGTAAAGGGTGATGCTACAGCAGGTTTGCTGATTACAGCAGTAAACGTTATTGGCGGTATTGCTATGGGCGTGCTTCGTCAGAATCTTGATTTTTCCATGGCACTTGATAAATATGTAATCTTGACCATTGGTGATGGACTGGTATCACAGATTCCATCCTTGCTGATCTCCTTATCAACTGGTATCCTGGTAACAAAAGGAAGCAAACAGGCTGATTTTGGTACAGCACTCATCAGTCAGTTGTTTGGCATTCCAAAGGTGCTTTATATGGTAGGGGCAGCTTTGATTGGTTTAGGAATCTTAACACCATTAAAATGGTACATTTTTGTAACACTTGGTTTGGCATTTGTAATTGCAGGAAGAAATATCCAGAATACAATTGCACTGGAAGCAATTGAAGGGGAAGCAGATGTTTCTGAGGAAGAGGCAGAGGAGATCAGGCGGCCTGAAAATGTGAATTCTCTTTTACAGGTGGATCCTATTGAACTTGAATTTGGTTATGGAATCATACCACTTGCAGATGTGAATCAGGGTGGTGATCTTTTGGATCGTGTCGTTATGATTCGTAGACAGATTGCATTAGAACTTGGAACCATTGTACCGATCATTCGACTCAGAGATAACATTCAGCTGAATCCAAATCAGTATATTATTAAGATTAAGGGTATTCAGGTAAGTGAGGGAGAAATCCTTTTTGATCATTATATGGCAATGAATCCAGGATTTGTTGAGGAGGAGATTTCAGGTATTCCAACCTTTGAACCATCCTTCCATTTGCCAGCAATCTGGATTACAGAAGGACAAAGAGAAAGGGCGGAAAGTTTAGGATACACTGTTGTTGATCCGCCTTCTATAATCGCAACACATTTAACGGAAGTGATCAGGGTTCATATTTCTGAACTTTTGACAAGACAGGATGTACAAAATCTTACAACAAACTTAAAAGAGAATCATCCTGTACTTGTTGACGAATTGGTACCAAAGGTATTAAGTCTTGGAGATATTCAGAAAGTATTACAGAACTTGTTAAAAGAAGGTGTATCTATCAGAGATTTACATACCATTTATGAAACATTGGCGGATCATGCAGCGAGTACCAGAGATACAGATATATTAACAGAATATGTAAGACAGAGCTTGAAAAGAGCTATCAGCATGAAATATTTTCCGGTAAATGAAACTACAAGCGTTGTAACACTTGATCCAAAGCTTGAACAGGAAATCATGGCTGGTGTAAAGCAGACTGAACAGGGAGCATTTTTAAATCTTGCTCCGGAAAAAACAAAATCCATTGTGCAATCGGTGGAAACAGAAGTAGGTAAGCTGGAGAATCTTGGAAAAAATCCGATTATCTTAACTTCTCCGATTGTAAGAACCTATTTTAAACGATTAACCGAAGATTATTTTAAAGATTTGATCGTAGTATCTTACAATGAAGTCGAATCTAATGTAGAATTACAATCAGTAGGAATGATTTCTGCTTAAAAAGTAACTGAAGGGGTGATGGCGTAATGATCATCAAAAAATACCAGGGTAGGACAGAAAAAGAAGCAGTAGATGCTGCAAAGAGAGAACTTGGAGGCAGTGTAGTGATCATGAATTCCAAGTCTGTCAAGAAGAAGGGATTATTTGCTTTTTTGCAGCCGCAGTATATTGAAATTACTGCTGCAATTGAAGATGATCCTGATAATAAGGGTAAGGGAAACTCTGATTTTTCAGAAAAAAAAGAAACTGTAGAAGAAAGTCCGAAAAAGCAAAGTACATTTTCGGAAGCAGCGGAGGCTATTAAGAGCATCGCTGCTATCCAGAGCGCTGCAGGGGATCCGTTTGAAAAATCCCGAGAGGCTATTTTGGAAAAAACGATGTCTCCGATGGAACATTATACAGAGGCTGTGAAAAAGACAGCAAGTAATTCTTTATTGTATAGTAAAGAAGATGAAAGAATTATCAAACAGGCAAACGAAGAGAGCAGAAATTCTGTGAATGAGTCCAAAATCTTAGAACAAAAGCTTGAAAGTCTTCAGAATCTGATTGAAAGGCAACTTGTGAAGCCGGATGAAACAAAATCAGCAGATAAGCCAGAAGGAGAGATGCAAAAAGAACGTGAAATGCAGATGTTTCTAAAGCTTTTGTATAATACCATGATCGACAATGAAGTGGATGAAAAGTATGCAAATCAGATTATTGATGAGATGGATAAGGTGACCAAAAACAATATGCCGATTGACTATATTTTGGCTAATGTCTATCAGAAGATGATTCTGAAATTTGGCAGACCTTTTGGAATTACACCTGCACAGAATCATAAGCCAAAGGTGATTTTTTTCATAGGACCAACTGGAGTAGGAAAGACAACAACCATTGCAAAGATTGCTTCTAAGTTCCATGTGGAGGAACAAAAAAAGATAGCTCTTTTGACCGCAGATACTTATCGAATTGCAGCCGCAGAGCAGCTACGGACTTATGCAACCATTATGGATGTTCCGTTTAGAGTGATATATTCAAAGGAAGAGGTTGAAAATGCATATCGTGATTTTAACGAATATGATTATATTCTGGTAGATACGGCTGGACATTCTCATCACAATGATATCCAAAAGCAGAATATGGAAACCTTTATCCATTCTTTGGATGGAATTGCTGAAACAGAGGTATTTTTGGTTGTGAGCGCAACTACAAAGTATAGAGATTTGACGAGCATTGCGGATACTTACAAGAAAATGACGGATTATAAGATCATCTTTACAAAGCTGGATGAGACAACAACATTGGGTAATTTGCTGAATTTAAGATTATATACAGGTTTTCCTTTGTCTTATGTTACATGTGGTCAGAATGTTCCAGATGATATTGAGAATTTCAATCCGCAGGCTACCGTGAAGCAGTTATTGCGCGTGAAAAAACCTTTGCGAGAAGATGAAAGTAGTGCGAGCTAGTAAAAATAATCAGAATATATGTAAGGGGAAAGCGTTACAGTTCACCAAAGGAAATGGGGTATTCTTATGGATCAAGCTACGCAATTAAGAAATATAATCAAGGCTAATTCGCCCGTGCAGATGCAACGGCCGATGGCACGAGTAATTACAGTTACAAGTGGAAAGGGCGGCGTTGGAAAGTCCAATGCAGCTATCAATTTAGCAATCCAGTTTCGAAAAATGGGACAACGAGTTATTATTTTGGATGCAGATTTTGGATTGGCTAATATAGAGATCATGTTTGGGGCAATACCCAAAAATAATTTATCGGATCTGATCTATCAAGGGAAAAGTCGGATCGTAGCCATGTCGTTCTGTGAGCCAAGGAGGTGCAACCTAGAGTTGTCTTCCTAAGACCGCTTGGCCTCCGACTTTATTATTTTGGATGCAGATTTTGGATTGGCTAATATAGAGATCATGTTTGGGGCAATACCCAAAAATAATTTATCGGATCTGATCTATCAAGG
>JAZQQB010000048.1:0-36089 GCA_045628865.1 Lachnospiraceae bacterium
GCGACTGCGAAGCAGGCATCTGTTTTCACCCGAGCTGTTTCATGGTGAAAAGGGCATTTTTTATGATTTTAACGAAGATTTCCGACCATACAAGGTTTTTTGAAAGTATGGTTGGAAAAGAAGGTGAAAGGCTAAAATCAGCCCAATATTTGAAAAGATTAATGGGAAAGTAAGTATTGCATAGTTTTTAGCCACGTCGAGCCAAAATGTGCGAGGCGTTCTTGAATTGAGATAAACATATTATGAGAGTTGTCAGGGGTATAAATAAATGAAAAAGAAAATAGTGATATTATGTGTATTGATTGCGTGTGCCGTTGGACTTAGTATTGTAATTTATTTTCAATTAAACGACCAGAATGGGAAACATAGAGATAACATAGATAATATACAGAAGGAGAGCATTTCTGAGGAAGATAACAGGGAATCTTTTGTGGAGACGAAGGATAGTGTGCAGGAAGAATCAAGCATTTCCAATCCGGTACCAGACTCTAACGAAGAGTCAGCTTCCTGGAATTCCTATGGACAGGTTCGAAATTCCATCGTAAAAATCGATATGGGTGATCTTTCTGGAAGTGGAGTGGTACTTGAAATTACAGATACGCAGTTTGTGATTGTATCCTGTGGGCATTTGCTTGAAACCTATGATTCTGGCGTTGTCACTTTTTCCAATGGTGCAGTAACAGTTGGATGGGTGAAGGGTATATCCCAAAAGTATGATGCAGGCATTATGGTGGTTGATGTAGAAGACGTGGAAAAGGAAAAGCGAGGCTATATTAAAGCAGTACCATACGATGCAGATGTTTTTGCACAGGTGAAAGAGGGAGATACCATTTTTCAGGTGGGATCCTCATCGGGAGTCGCAGCGGATTTTTATATTGGAACGTTATCCGCTAAGGAATGGTTTTTTGAAGAATTTGATGAGTATATGCTTTATAATTTTTGTAAGGCAACACCAGGCATGTCAGGTGGTGGCTGCTTTACAGAGGAGGGATATCTTATTGGATTAGTATCGGGAAGCTACATGGAGGAAAGCTGTGCATTGCCGCTGCCAGCTATACTAGAAGTGTACGAAGAATTGATGCCATAAAAAACCCAGTACCAAGTGTAGTAATTTAAGGAAAATCATGATATGATAAAGGATGGCGAGATGCTATCAGGATAGAAATAAGGAGAATAATGTTATGATGTTTAAAAAACAGCCAAAAACAATTCCAGTATATATGATTAATGGTTTTAAGGGATGTGGTAAGACCGATTTTATCAAGTTTACCATTTCTCAGCCATATTTTAAAACAAGAGGAACAACCCTTTTGATCATTTGTGAAGAGGGTGAAGTGACATATGAACCAGAACTTTTATCTAAGACAAGAACAGTAGTTGAAAGATTAGATAAGGCAGAAGATTTTAATGTAGATCATTTATTAGAGATTGAACAGAAGATAAAACCGGAACGAGTAGTTGTGGAATGGAATGGTATGTGGAATTTCCAGAATATGAAGCTTCCATTGTCATGGCAGTTAGAACAGCAGATTACTTTGATCGATGGTTCTAAATTTGAGGAATTCTATACAAACGACAGACAGCTATTGGCTGATATGATGAGAAAGTCTGAGATGATCATTTTCAACAGATGTGATGGTCTTAACGAATCATTGCCAGCATTTAGAAGAAATGTAAAGGCGTTAAACCAGCAGGCAGATGTGATCTTTGAGGATTCTGAGGGTGAGATCAATCAGATTTTTGAAGAGGATCTTCCATACGATCTTAGTCAGTCAGTGATCGAACTTGATAACCGTGGATATGGTATGTGGTACTTAGATTCTATGGACAATTTAGATCGTTACGTTGGAAAGACAATGACATTTGTAGCCACGGTATTTAGACCTAAGAATTTCGAAGCAGATTATTTTGTGCCAGGTAGAATGGCTATGACATGCTGTGCCAATGACCTTGCATTTCTTGGATTTGCTTGTCATTATCAGAATGCAAGTACATTAAAGGATAAGGAATGGGTTAAGGTAACTGCAAAGGTAACCAAAGGCTTTAGAGCAGAATATAAGGGCGAGGGTCCTATCTTAGAGGCAATTTCGGTAGAGAAGACGGTAGCACCTAAGGAACCGGTTATCAGCTTTAACTAAAAAAATGTGATAACTATTCAGAACCACATAGCTCTGAATAGTTACAAAATGTGATAAGACGAGGGAGCGGTTATGGAACAGAATCTGGAACAAATGATAGAACATTGCGAGAAGATTTGTCAGTTATTAGAAAAGGCAAATATTGCAAAATTAGGAGCAACGCCAGGCAAGATCAAAGAAATCCTACACTATGAATGGGTGAAATTCTCTGTATTTTTAGCAGATGCAGATAATGACATTTCAGATGAAGAATTAGCAACTATTAAGAAATATATTAAGATTTCAGGAAATGTAGCAGATTTAAAGGCTATTAAGGCAAGAGAGAAGCTGGATACAGTATTTGCCAATGCTGTGCCACTTCCTATCAAATACGCTGTTGTAGCAGATGCTGGAAAAAAATTGGAACAGGATCCATACAAAGAGCAGAAGGCGCAGGTCATCGTAGATACCTATAAGATGTTTGGTGAGGCCATTATTGCATCTCATCAGGAACTGACCACTGTAGCAACAGATAAGCTTACAGCTTATCTGGAAAAGTTAACAGGCTTTTTGAAGGAATATGGTGTATATTATACCAACTCTACCAAGTATATTCGTCCTGAAAAGACTGTAGAAAAAGCACCTGAGACACCAGAAGCTATTCAGGCACAGCAGGAAATGGTTGAAAAGCGGTTAGAAGAGTTAAATGCACTGGTTGGTTTAGAGGGCGTGAAGCATGAGATTAACAGCTTAGTAAGCTTAATAAAGGTGCAGAAGATGCGACAGGATCTTGGCATGAAGAATGATGGCATCAGCATGCATATGGTTTTCACAGGAAATCCTGGTACAGGTAAGACAACAGTAGCACGTATGCTTTCTGATATTTATAAAGGACTTGGTGTTCTTTCTAAGGGACAGTTAGTAGAAGTAGACCGTTCAGGTCTGGTTAGAGGTTATATTGGTCAGACTGCAACCAGAACACAGGAAGTTGCAGATGATGCGATGGGCGGAATTCTTTTCATTGATGAGGCCTACACCCTTTGTGTAAATCGCGGTGAAGGAGATTTTGGTCAGGAAGCCATTGATACCTTGTTAAAAATTATGGAAGATAATCGTGATAACTTAGTTGTGATCGTAGCTGGTTACCCAGATCTTATGGATGAATTTTTAGCATCTAACCCAGGACTGAAGTCCAGATTTAATAAGTTCATTCATTTTGAAGATTATAAGCCGGATGAAGAAATTGCTATTTTAGAGGGCATGTGCAGCAAGAAGGAATACATTCTTTCAGAGGATGCTAAAGAAGTAGCGAGACAGTTCTTTACCAAGCGTTACGAGGTAAGACCTGAAGATTATGCCAATGCCAGAGACGTTCGAAATTATATGGAACAGGCAATCTCAAATCATGCAGAGCGTGTTGTAAATGTGACTGATGTTACCAAGGAAGTCCTACAGACAATTTGTGTGGAAGATGTAGAATCAATTGAATTCTAGAAATAAGAAGCCATTGCAGACATTTAAAAAAGTCAGCAATGGCTATTTTAATACTATGTTATAAAAAATTAAAACATGATTTGATATATGCTTAATTGGTTACTCACATGGACTGTGGATAACTGTGAAAGTATGTGTGTAAGTGTTAATTCATAAATGCTGTAGAGCTGTAAGAAAACTGTTCTTCACAGTATTTACAACGATAAGTTCCCTTTTCTTCATCTGTTAATAAGAAGATGTTAGGAAGCTCCTGCTCGATTGTTGTGATACATCTTGGGTTTTTGCAGGAGATAACATTTTTAATCTTTTTAGGCAAGGTTAAGTCCATTTTATGTGTGATGACACCATTTTTGATCACGTTTACGGTGATGTTACAATCAATAAAACCTAAAATGCTAAGGTCTAATTTATCTACATCAATCTCAATTTTCAAGATATCTTTTTTGCCCATTTTTTCACTGCGGGCATTTTTGATGATAGCCACTGGGCAATCTAATTTATCAAGCTGTAAAAATTTATAGATACTTAAGCTTTTACCTGCTGCAATATGATCTAATACAAAACCTTCTTCGATTTTTCCAACATTTAACATTGTTTTGATCCTCCAAATAACTGATACTGATTGGTTTGCCTGAATTGTTTTTTTATGCAAGCTCTAATAAAGTAGCAATGAGAGCCATACGGACATAAACTCCGTACTGAACCTGCTTGAAATAAGCAGCTCGTTCGTCCTCATCGACCTCTACGGAGATTTCGTTAACACGTGGAAGTGGATGTAGTACTAACATGTCAGGCTTTGCAAGTTCCATTTTTTCTTTGTTTAAAACATAGAAATCTTTTAGTCGGATATAATCCTCTTCGTTGAAGAAACGTTCTTTTTGAACACGTGTCATATATAAAAGATCTAACTGTGGAAGACAATCCTCTAATTTGATATATTCTTCAAAAGTGATACCAGCTTTTCGTAAGTTTTCTTTGATATAGCTTGGAACCTTTAATTCCTCTGGAGAAATGAAGATGAAATGAATTCCTTCATATCTTTGTAAGGCGCTGATCAAAGAGTGAACGGTACGTCCAAATTTCAAATCACCGCATAAGCCAATGGTGAAGTTGTTTAATCTTCCCTTTAAGGAACGAATGGTAAGAAGGTCCGTTAAGGTCTGAGTTGGATGCTGATGACCACCGTCACCTGCATTGATCACAGGAATATTAGAATGTTCCGCTGCAACCATTGGAGCACCTTCCTTAGGATGACGCATCGCACAGATATCTGCAAAACAGGATATTACACGGATGGTATCAGCAACACTTTCTCCTTTGGCAGCAGAAGAAGAGTTGGCATCTGAAAATCCGATGACATTACCTCCTAAATTGATCATAGCTGATTCAAAGCTTAATCTGGTTCTTGTAGATGGTTCATAAAAGCAGGTTGCTAATTTTTTGCCCTGGCAAAGATGTGCATATTTGTCACGGTTGTTCTCCATGTCGTTTGCGAGATCAAATAATTGATCAAGCTCCTTTGTTGTAAAGTCAAGTGGACTCATTAAATGTCTCATGTTTACCTCCTGGTTCAGGCTTCTTCTCTAGATAAGAAGCGACTGAAATATATTTTTTCCTAAATACAAACAAAAATCGAAGAATATTACAATTCTCCGATTTTTCTAATAATTCTATTTAAATTCTAACAATTCATCAATTGGTTTTCTCTTTGGTGCGTCAGGTGATTCCGCTGGATATCCCATAGATACTAAACATACTACCTCACGTTCTGCTGGAACATCTAAAATAGATGCAACTTTTTCATCATCAAAAATACCCTGGATAACAGTTCCAAGACCATGCTCGTGAGCTGCTAAACAAAGTGTCTGTGTAGCGATACCAGCATCAAACATCTGCCAGCCGCCTTCTTTATTTGTGGAATAAGAGCCATCTCTCTCAAAACCACTACGATTCTTAATATAGGTAATAACCATCAATACAGCTGCATTCTTAATGATCTCACCATTCTTGGCATAAGCAGTGCAGCATTCATCAGCAATTCTATCTTTAACTTCACCAGTTACTGCAATATAACGAGTAATCTGTGTATGCTTCCAACTTGGTGCATAAGAAGCTTCTGTCACAATTTCCTTGATCAGCTCTTCTGAAACCTGCTTGTCAGAGAAATTACGAATACTACGGCGTCCCATAATCAATTCACTTGGTGTCATGAAAATACCCTCCTTCGTAGCTTTTATCTTGTATTTATACTGAAAACATCTTACCATAAGTTGTGAAGTGTTTCAATCAAAGAATGAAAAATACTTCTCAAAAAGATAAGGTTGTAAAGAATAATGCTAGAATGTTACTAGTGCTTAAAGTGGTAGAGTGTTTATTAGGTAGACAAAATATCGTATAAAAATATAAAAAATTTAGTTGACATAAATTTGATTAAATCATATAATTAGGCTCGCTATAGTAATTACAAAAGATATCTTTTGGCATAATGTAAGAGAAAAAAAATCTATGAAAATGAAATGATTAAAAAAAGTAGCTTGCTTTATGACAGCGGTAGGTGTGTTAGTGTGTTCATTAACTATAACTACAGATAATAGGATAATTTTTTCATAATGGTGAAGATTCATTTCTAGTTGATCGTAAATAAGAGGGGAATATCTTTTGGTGGGATATTCCCCTTTGTTTATAGAAATATGTAGGAGAAGTTCAAAAAATGAGAGGTAAGATTAGAAAGATTGATTTGATTTGTTTGTTTTCATATATAGTGCTGCCGTTGGTATTGCTGATCGCAATTCATCATATTGCAATGATGCATACGATATCAAACATAGATGGTGGATTGTTCGGGGAATCTAATCTAGTCGTACTATTTACGGAAAAAGAGGATGTTTATCAAAATCTATTTGTCAAATACTGGAGTGACGATTCACGTCTAAATAGTGTAGACTATGCTGTGTTTCAAGAATGGAAATTAGATGATTTCAGAATTCGAAGTTTGTATTTTAACGATCGATATGCAACATTTCCTATGGAAGAGGGTAGATTCCTTAATGATACCGATTTTTGTGCAGGAAATAATGTAGCTGTTATTGGAAAAAACTACAAGGATTGTGTGCAACTAGAGAACGGAAAGAAGTATATTACTTTAGGAGAACATAAGTTTGAAGTGATTGGAATCATGGGCTTTGAAAAGCAATCCACTATAGACGATTATATATATATCAATGGCTTATCGGATTGTTATGATAATAGTCGTATTTTTATTGTAGATTGTTTGAGAGGAAAAAATGTTAAAGATAAAATTTGTTTCTATCTAGAAGAGTTAAATATAGAGGGATATGGGAATGAACTTATTTCGGAAGGCTGTAGTTTTGAGGATTCGGTTTTGGTCAAAATAGAGGCTTCGAAGTGGTTTGTGAAATTGATCTTATGTACATTGATTTCGGTGGTGCTTATTTCCACTCAATGGATAAAGGGTAGAAAAAGGGAACTAATGATTAAGAAGCTTTTGGGGGCAACAAATAAAATAATTGCAAAAGAAATCCTTTCCTCCATTGGTATGTATCTGGGAATTTCCTTTGTGTTGATCTATGGAGTATGTTATTTTTATTATCCTGATTATTTGGTATTTTTATGGCTTGTTTATTTTATGAGTGTCATCATAATTTCTTTGATCTGTTTGTTCCAGATAAAAGTGGTTTTAAGTAGTTCTATGCAGGAGGTGATGAATTCTTGATTTGTTTTTATTTTAGCAATATATTACGTGATGTCAGAAAACATAAGGTGGAAACGGTTGTATTGATCTTACTGACAGCAATACTTCTTGGAAGTGTAGGTGGGGTATTTCAATCAATCACAGAGTCAGGAACTAAGGAAAAAATAGTTTCAAGATACATGTGGAATCAAGAAGAAGTATATAGAACCTTGGAAACGCTAGATGATGTAAATTTTTATCGTTATACAAGAGAGAAATTTCATTTTGACGATTTAAAAAAATTTGTCAATGATCTATATCAATCAAATGATTTTAAATTTATTACCCAGATAGAGCAACAGGGTATTGTTATATATGACCAAGAAGTACCAGAAGTTGCGCTTTTTGGCTATGAGTTTGGATATGGAGCGGATTCTAAACAGGAGTATTGTGGACACTTAGCCCAAGATATGGAAGCAATTATCACGAGTATTCAGTTTTTTGAGGAAAATGATATCAAAATATATGAAGGAAGAAGTTTGGGTGAGGAAGACTATTACTTACAAAAGAATAAACCAATCCCCATTCTGTTAGGGCATGATTATTCTGGATATTTCAATGTTGGGGATATAATTAGCGGTGAATATTTTGCAGAAGAGACATTATTTGAAGTGGTTGGTTTTGTAGAACAGAATTCTTTTTTCTTTTCATCAACTTCCTGTGAACTGGAATCGACAAATAAATATATTATCGCACCAGCTATTCTTGAATTTGAGGATTCTTCATTAGAATATATCGGTAGTATATTATTACAGTCCGTGGTTGGCTTGCTTAAGACAAGCACAGGAGGAGATAAATTAGCGGCTGATTATAATAAAGTGAAAGAAGATAATCACCTTCAAGAGTTTGGAATTAATATGAAAGTAGAAAATTTGGCAGCTGATTATTCTGATTATATACAAAGCATATCTCAGATGACAAAGCTGGTTACAAGGCAGTATGTTGTGTTACTGATCATATTGGTCACGCTTACTGTTGTATCAATCAGTTTGATATTGAAAGAACACTTAAATGAGAATATGCAACGGTATCGTATTCAGATTTTGTGTGGAAGTAATGCTTCATTTATCTTATATGAAATATTGTTACAAATAGTTTGTGTGATTGTTTGTGGAGATATCATTTCAATTTTGATGATTTTAGGTGATTTGATTAGATTTTCAACAAAAGATCGCATTGCGTGTATTGGTATCATACAGCTTGTGGTCATGTTTTTGATAGGATGTATTTTTATCAATGTATGCGTTCAAGTAAAGAAATTTATGAAAAAATGTGTATAAGATACATCAGAATAATATTGGAGTGTCAAAGAAAATGAGTTTAATAGAATTAAAGAATATAAGTGTGGTGTATGGCGTAAATAGGAAATGGGCTGCCAAAGTAAAAGCTTTGGATTTGGTTAATCTAACGGTTCAAAAAGGTGAATTTGTTACCATTATGGGAAAAAGTGGGTGCGGAAAGACCACGTTATTGAATGTGATCGGTGGACTTTTGATGCCAAACGAGGGAATTTATACTTTTATGAATGAACCTCAAAATGTAAATGCGATGTCTGTTAAGGAAATGAATGAATTCAGAAAAAAACATATTGGATATGTGGTACAGCAGTTTGCATTGATTGATGAAATGTCTGTTTATGAAAATATTGAATTACCACTGATCTATCAGAATGTTTCACGCAAAGAACGTGAAGAGCGTGTGGATGAAATAATGGAAAAACTAGCTATCAAGAAGTTTGAATTTAGAATGCCATATGAATTATCTGGAGGTCAAAAGCAGAAAGTTGCAATTGCAAGAGCGCTGATCACAAAACCGGAATTGATTATAGCAGATGAACCAACAGGTTCTTTGGATGAAGAATCTGGAAACGAGATCATGGTACTATTAAAAGAGATCAATTACGAAGGCGTTACAATCATCATGGTTACCCATGATAAGGAATTGGCTGAAAATGGAAACCATTTTGTGTATATGAAAGATGGAAAAATAATCGGCGATAAATGGAAGGATAGATAGCGAA
The DNA here is from genome assembly GCA_045628865.1 of Lachnospiraceae bacterium. Lineage (GTDB taxonomy): Bacteria > Bacillota > Clostridia > Lachnospirales > Lachnospiraceae > JAZQQB01. The sequence goes on from JAZQQB010000048.1 coordinate 9,383, forward strand.
AGCCCGTGTATTCAGTTGATGATGCATTGGTATCTTTCGTGGAAAAAAGGTAAAACATGATGAAAAATGTGAAAATATTATCTGTATTAATGCTTTCAGCATTTATAACAAATGCTGGTTGTGGAAAAGAAGCGCAAGATGTTGTCCATACAGCGTCTAAGGGGAATGAAAACAGATGTGTGTTAACGTATGCAACATATGGTCTTTCTTCGGAAATGAGTTCATATATCTATGACTTTAACGAAAGTCAGGACGAAATATATGTAGAAGTAAGGGACTATCAGGAAAAGTATGACATGGATGAAGGTGTTCAGGCAATGAAATTGGATATGCTGACAGACCAATCTCCGGATTTGATCGATTTATCTATCATAGAAATGACACAATTGGCGTCAAAGAATTATTTGGTAGACCTAACGCCATATTTTGACCGTGATTTCAACATAGATGATTTTCAGTGGAATGCAATGCAGTTAGGGGCTTTTGAGGATCGACTGTATTCCATTACACCGTCTTATTATATTTCAACAGTTGTTTCAAACAGTGATTTTTATCAGGAAGAGACAATGGATATACAAGGTATCAGCCGGCTTGTGAATGAACGATCAGAGGATTGCATGATATTTGCTGAAGTATCAAAAACAGATTATCTATATGATGTTTTGTACCATGATTTATTAGAATTTATTGATTGGAATAATGGTACATGTGATTTTGAATCTGGAAATTTTAAACTCTTAATGGAAATCGCAAATCAATTGCCAAATGAGGTTCGAGAATATTCGTTTGAGTCCAATTATGAAAGTGAGATTCAAGAGTTTCGAAACAATGAAGCGCTTTTCTTTATGGAAAAGATTTCTAGTGTGAACGATTATATGATCATGGATTTGGTTTTTGGTGATAAAAAGAAAGTAATTGGTCATCCAGTTGATGGAGTATGCCAAAATGTGTTAGAAGCAGGTATGGAACAGGTTGGAATTGCTTCTGGAAGTAAAAATGATGAAGAAGCTTGGTGTTTTCTAAAAGGATTTTTAGTAGAGGATTATCAGAACGTGATTGTTTCATCAGGAGATGCATTTCCAGTATTAAAATCTTCGATGAATGAATATGTCGCTTCTGAAATGGAACTTCTAAGCGATCAGGATGAAGATGGGAACGAAATCATATTTGACAGAGTGGTTATCGGGAAAGACAATGAACTGAGAGCAGCATGTTTAACGAATGAACAAAAAGAAACAATGCAGGAATTGATCGATCAGTCAGTTCCATCAGAGTATAAGGATTCTATTTTGATCGATTTGATCATGGAGGAAGCAGAATACTATTTTTATGGGCAAAAGGAGATAGATGATGTCATTTCTGTAATTCAGAAAAGAGTTGGTATCTATATGAGTGAAAATATGTAGTGAAGTTCTCAAAAAGATAAGGTTGTAATTTGGTGTTTTTTTTCGTACAATATCATTAAATCGAATAGGTACTTTTGAACACAAAAAAAGTACCGGCAATGCTTTAGGAGGATACGATGGGAAAAAAATCAAAAGAGAACGAAGTAACATTTACATATTGTGAAAGAAAAAGATGGTTATTTTTAGGTATTCCATGGACTTTTACTGTATATAAAATGAATGAGGAATATATCATAATCGATACTGGATTTTTAAATACAATTGAGAATGATTGTTACATGTATAAGGTACAGGATGTTACTTTAAAAAGATCTTTCTTTGAGAGAATCGTAGGACTTGGAACTATCGTATGTAATACAGGTGATACTACACATCCAATTTTAGAATTAAAGCATATTAAGAATTCTATGGAAATCAAGACTTACATCAGCAAGGTAAGTGAGGAAGCAAGACTGAAAAGAAGAACAGTCAACACATTGAATATTGGAGCTGATAACATCGACGATATGATGGATGGAGATTAAAATGTAAGAGGAACAGAGTGATAATCTGTTCCTCTTTTGCTTTTTGATGTGAAGATTATAGGATGCAATAATAGTACCTTAATAATATTTTTTCATGGCATCCAAACCAGCGGTAAAGTTGGTTACTTGAGCGGAGCCAAGTGGGACATGATAGATTGGTGTATCGTTTCCAAAGGCATTGAAATATAAATATTTGGAACTGCAATTTAAGTTGGTATAGATGCCTGGAATCACACGGGTCTGCATGGAACCATCATAATACATCATGCCAAGATATGGATCATCTTTGGAATTGACTTGATAGTAGATATATTCTCCAGTGACATTGAAACAGTCGATTCGTTCGCTTGTCAGGGTTTGTTCAGTACCAGTGGCTGTATCATATCGACATAGTGCATAGTTATTATGAATGTCTAAATAATAAATATAGCTTCCAAAACATTGAGGATACCAGACATCCTTGGCAAGAACCACACTGGTTTCTTTTGTTTCAGGATCATAGCTGTTTAAAAAGTGATTTTTTGGTGAGTCTTGAATCTGGAAATAAATCCTGCCATTACAGATACAGGATGGATCTGCCAAGCCTTCTATTATAAGATGATCTTTTTTATTATCTGCCTGAATGCTGTAAAGATTGTAGCATCCAGATGCTTCATAGTTTAGATAATAAATGGTGTTGTCAAGTAAAAGCAGATTTCCAATTGTGTTTTTTTTCAGACATACGGTTCGACCACCCTTTTTAGAACTTCTGAAAAGACCACCTAGATTACTAATGAAGCCGTATTCCTCAGAGGCTTCTGAATCATATTGATAATAGTACAGACACTCTTTGCCTGCATTGATATTTCGTATCATGGAGGTATTAACCCTTTGACAGGCGCTTTCGTCAGTTTTCATGGAGTATAAGAAGTTGTGATCATATGGATTGGCAAAGAAAACGATCCCGTCAGATTCACAATATAGTCCTCCGTTATGAAGATTACCGGCTGTATTTCCCACGGTTCCCTTTGGATTAGGGGTTATACGAGATCCGACTTTCATGTAATAAATTCCACCAGCGATGGATAAGATAGCGACAGAGATAATAATAATCGTATATTTGATTCTTTTTGGCATAAGTGATTCCTCCAAGATGATTATCGCCCTATGAAATCAGGTGCGTTCTATTTGGTTTATCGTCATAATTGGTACGGCTCTAAAGAGAAAAGACGAAAAAACTTCCTATAAAAACTTGCTAGAAGAGGTATGATGAAATAAAATATAAGTATGGGTTTTGCCCCAGAAAAAATCATTGTTAATCATTGAGGTTGTATTATGCGATTTTTGCAATGAGGGAGGACAAAAATGGCGGATTTACGTGACTTAAGAAGAGAAATTGATGAAATAGATGAACAATTAGTGGCTTTGTATGAGAAGCGAATGGAAACCTGCAGACAGATTGCAGAGGTGAAGATCGATACGGGCATGAAGGTTTTTGATAAGGAAAGAGAAAGCAATATCTTAGAACATGTGAAGCAACTAAGCAATAGTGACTTTACCAGGAAAGGCTCAGAGGAATTGTTTCAGCAGATTCTTTCCATGAGCCGAAAGCTTCAGTACCAGAAATTAATGGAGCATGGGGCAATAGGTAAGCTACCATTTATAGAAATTCCCCATCTAGATACAGAGAATGCCAGAATTTGTTTCCAGGGTGCTGAGGGAGCATATTCCCAGGCCGCTATGTTAAAGTTTTTTGGGGAAGATATTAATTGCTTTCATGTGGATACCTTCCGCGATGCTATGGTTGCCATTGAGGAAGGAAGTGCGGATTATGCAGTGCTTCCAATCGAGAACAGTTCCGCTGGTATCGTAAATGAAATCTATGATCTTTTGGTTGAATTTGAAAATTATATTGTGGGAGAACAGATCATTAAGATAGAACATTGTCTGATGGCACTTCCAGGGACAAAGATGGAAGATATTCAGACAGTATATTCTCATCCACAGTCTTTGATGCAGAGCAATAAGTTTTTACAGGAGCATGCAAGCTGGAGTCAGATCAGTATGAAGAACAATGCATTTGCAGCGCAAAAGGTGGTTAAGGATAACGATCATACCAAGGCAGCCATTGCCAGTGAACACGCAGCTAAAATCTATGGACTGGAAGTATTAAAAAAAGGTGTTAATTACGCAGATAACAATTCCACACGTTTCATTGTGGTTACCAATCAGAAGGTATTTTTGAAGGATGCAGGAAAAATCAGCATCTGTTTTGAAATCCCACATGAGAGTGGATCCTTGTATCGCCTGCTTTCTCACTTTATTTACAATGATTTAAATATGTGTAAGATTGAAAGCCGTCCAATCCCGGAACGAAACTGGGAGTATCGTTTCTTTGTTGATTTTGAAGGAAATATGGGGGATTCTGCAGTTAAGAATGCAATCAGAGGGCTTCGTGATGAAGGACTTAATTTAAAAATATTAGGAAATTACTAATCATAATGGTGTAAGGGGGCATATATGGGGGTAAAAACATTTGCAGCCATCAGTGTAGCTTCATATGAATTGTCAATGAAGGTTTTTGAATTTTCCGGGAAGGATAAAATGAAGACCATTGATTTTGTAAGGCATAGCATTGATCTTGGATCGGATACCTATGAGTCGGGGAGAATCAGTTCGGTTCACATGGAGGAAATCTGTCGTGTCTTAAAGGAGTTTAAGGAAATTGCCAAGGGCTATCAGGTGGATAGCTATAAAGCATATGGAACCACGGCACTTAGAGAAACGAAAAACAGGGTAGTGCTTTTGGACCAGATCAAGGCTAGAACTGGTATCGAGATCAGTGTACTAAGTAACTCTGAACAGCGATTTTTGGATTACAAATCCATTGCATCCAAAGGGAATGTGTTCGATGGGATCATCAAAAGTGGAACGGCTATTGTGGATATTGGCGGTGGTAGTATCCAGATTTCACTTTTTGATAAGGATTCCTTAGTTTCCACACAAAATCTGCAGATCGGTATCCTTCGAATGAAGGAGCAGCTAGGAAAATTAAAGCTAAATTCCAAACGCTATGAGGAGGTTGCCGTGGAGCTGATCAGCAGTCAGCTGAATCTGTATCGGAAACTGTTTTTGAGAGATCGTTCTTTAACAAGTCTTGTGGTGGTGGATGATTATATTTCTGATGTGGTTTATAGAAATAGCAGCATGCCGGAAACCATGATGAGTAAGGATACTTTTATGGGTTTTTATGAAAAACTGCGTTCAGGTTCTACCCTGGAGATTTCCCATCAGTTAGACGTGGAAGAGGAAAAAATACCTCTGTTGTATTTGTCTACGTTGCTGGTAAAAAATATGATGGAGGTTTTAGAAATCCAGAACGTGTGTATTCCAGGTGTGGCACTTTGCGACGGCATTGCTTACGAATACGGAGAGAAGAATCACCTGATTCATGGAAAACATGATTTTGAACAGGATATTATTGCATGTGCACAGAACATTTCAGAACGATATAAAGGAAGTAAGAAACAGGCAGATACCATTTCAAAAATTGCATTTTCCATATTTGATACCATGAAAAAAGAAAGTGGATTATCCAAAAGAGATAAGCTTTTGCTACAGATTGCCGTCCTTTTGCATGACTGTGGAAAATATATTAATATGGCCAATGCAGGTGAGTGTTCCTATAATATTATTAAGTCAACGGAGATTATAGGACTATCTCATATGGAACGGGAAATTGTTGCCAATGTGGTTCGATTTAGTCAGGTGGAAATGCCAGCCTTTGATGAACTGGCATTAGAGCTTGATTTAGAAACCAAGGATTATCTCACGATTGCCAAGCTGACAGCAATCCTACAGGTTGCCAGAGGACTATGCAGAAGTCATAAACAAAAATATAAGGGTGTCAGATCGAAGGCGGAGGATGATGTGTTAGACATCTATCTGACCAGTGCATCTGATATTACATTGGAGGTTGGATTCTTAAATCCTCGACTTGCATTTTTTGAAGAGGTATATAGGATCAGACCAGCAGTTCATTGTGTAACGACCAGGTCTTAAGAAAGATGGGGGAAAAGACGATGCCTGAATTGAAAAAATATCAAAAACCAGAGTATTTTACCAATCGTGAGTTGAGTTGGCTTTTGTTTGATAAGCGTGTTTTGGGGGAAGCAGAGGATCAGAGTAATCCACTGTTTGAACGTTTGAAGTTTTTAAGCATTACGGCTTCCAACTTAGATGAATTTTTTATGGTTCGAGTTGCATCCTTAAAGGACATGGAGAATGCTGGATATACGAAAAGGGATATTGCCGGCATGACACCTACGGAACAGTTAAAGGAGCTTCATAAGGAAATTCATGGGTTTGTGGAGGAACAGTATCGCATTTTCAATGGACAGCTTATGCCAGAATGTGATAAGATTGGGTTCCATATAGTAAGAGATCTATCGCTTCTTTCTGAAAAGGAGCTTTTATTCGTGGATAAATATTTTGATGAAACGGTGTATCCGGTATTAACACCAATGGCGGTGGATTCATCAAGACCATTTCCACTGGTTAGAAATAAAACCTTAAATCTTGCGGCGCTATTATCCAAAAAGTCAAAGCCAAAGGAACTTGAATTTGCCATGGTGCAGGTGCCTTCAGTGCTGCCAAGGCTGGTGGAGATTCCTACAAAGACCGTGGAAGAGACTAAGGTTGTGCTTTTAGAGGATGTGATCGATCGAAATATTGATAAGCTGTTTTTGAGCTATGATCTAGTTAGTTCTGCGCCATTTCGTATTATGAGAAATGCGGATCTGACCATTGAAGAAGAGGAAGCAGAGGACCTTTTAAAGGAAATTGAAAAGCAGATTAAAAAGCGCCAATGGGGACAGGCTATCCGTTTGGAAATCGGTGCTTCCATGGATGAGGCTCTTTTGAAACGATTGAAGGAAGAACTTCATATTCAAAAAGAAAGTATTTTTGCCATTGATGGGCCATTGGATCTTACCTTTTTGATGAAGGCATATGGACTTCCAGGCTTTGAAAAATATAAGACAGCACCGTTCACACCACAGCCTGTGCCAGGACTGAGTGGGGAATATGATATTTTTGAAAAGATCAAACAGGGTGATATTTTGATGCATCATCCATATCAGTCCTTCCAGCCAGTGGTTGATTTTATCAAAACTGCAGCAAGAGATCCGAAGGTGCTTGCTATCAAGCAGACACTGTATCGAGTTAGTGGTAATTCGCCAATTATTGCAGCTCTTGCACAGGCCGCTGAGAATGGGAAACAGGTTTCTGTATTGGTGGAATTAAAGGCTCGTTTTGATGAAGAGAATAACATTGGATGGGCGAAGATGCTTGAAAAAGCCGGATGCCATGTTATTTATGGCCTGGTGGGATTAAAGACCCATTGTAAGATCACTTTGGTGGTTCGAAAGGAAGAGGAGGGCATTCGCAGGTACGTGCATCTTGCTACAGGAAACTACAATGATGCAACGGCAAAGCTATACACAGATATGGGAATTTTTACCTGTGCGGAGCCTTATGGAGAGGATGCCACTGCAGTGTTTAATATGCTTTCCGGTTATTCGGAACCAAAGTCGTGGAATAAACTTTCTTTGGCGCCACTTTGGTTAAAGGATAAATTCTTATATATGATCGAGCGGGAAAAGAAGCTTGCCTTAGATGGACGTGGGGGAAGAATCATTGCTAAGATGAATTCCTTATGTGATCCGGATATTATCGCAGCTTTGTATGACGCATCGGCAGCAGGGGTTTCTATTGACTTGATCGTACGAGGAATCTGTTGTTTGAAGGTAGGTATCCCTAAAATTTCTGAGAATATTCGCGTAAGAAGTCTGGTTGGAACATACTTAGAGCATATCCGTATTTTCTATTTTGAAAATGGTGGAAATAGTGAGGTGTATCTTGCCAGTGCTGACTGGATGCCTAGAAATCTGGAACGAAGAGTTGAAATCCTATTCCCTGTAGAGGAACCTGCTTCAAAGGAGTATATAGAGCATGTTCTGGATTGGCAGCTAAAGGATAATGTGAAGGCAAGAGAATTGCAGGCAGATGGCAGCTATGTGAAGGCGTCACGAACTGGCAGAGCATTTCAGGCACAAGCCTCGTTCTGCAAGGAAGTCATGAATCAGACCAAGGCTATTAAGGCTTTGAAAAAACGGGTTTTTACCCCGGAAACAAATAAGGAAGAGAGCAAATAAAGTTATGAAATACATTTTGGCATCAGGATCGCCAAGAAGAAAAGAATTACTGGCATTACTTGGAATTGAATATTCCATCCAAAAGGCGTATGGAGAGGAAATCCAGATAGGAGATACCCCGGCAGAGATTGTTGAGAATCTTTCTAAGCAAAAGGCATTGGAGGTAGCAGATGCTGTAAAGCAGGATTTTGAATCTAAGGCCAGCAAATCCCAGGATGAAGATATCATGATTTTTGGAGCAGATACGTTGGTGTCCCTGGAGGGTGAAATCCTTGGAAAGCCAGCCAATGAACAGGATGCCTTTCGTATGTTAAAGATGCTTCAGGGAACCACACATCAGGTTTATACAGGTGTAACAGTTGCCGTACTCCATCAGGGCGAAGTAACAAGTTTTACTTTTTCGGAAAAGACAGATGTTACTTTCTATCCTGTAACGGGAGAAGAGATTGATGCTTATATCAGTACAAAGGATCCTATGGATAAGGCTGGTGCTTATGCTATTCAGGGAGAATGGGGCAAGCATGTAAAGGGTATTTTTGGAGATTACAACAATGTAGTGGGTCTTCCAGTTGCACGCCTTTATGAAGAGTGCAAATTAAGAGGATATATTTTTTCATAAAAAACAAAGGGATAAAAGGAGAAATTAAAATGGGCGAATATGATAACGCAGTATTGGATTGTTTTATTAAGAATCAGTTGAAGCTGGTACCAGAGGTAGTGGCTGAAACAAGAGAGGAAGCTGCCGACTTTTTGACCATGTGTTTTGCAGTGGTTGTGAAGTCTAAACAGGAGGTGTGGAACTTCTTTGATGAGGAAGGCCTTGATGTGGACGAATATACCAAAGACAGTATTGTAGAAGCAGATGAAGTATTTGACATTGGAGATGGAAGATATTTGATTGTAGAGGCATAAGTGCTTGTAAGTGATAAGGAGAAACGTATTTGAAGAAAAGAGCGATTGCATCAATTCTGTGTGTGAGCTTGTGCGTAAGCATGGTTGCATGTGGAAAAAGTGAGAAAGAATCAGCTGTGTCTGTGAATGAAACAAAGAATGTGGAAAGTGCAGGTCCCATGGCAGAAAGCGTTGAATCTGATGTAGAAGTCAATACAGATGAAACAAAGGAAATGGCGTGGAATCTTTCCCTTGATCATGTGGATGATTTCTCTTATCAGGTAAATGAAGACTGGTATCAGGAGATGGGTATTGATGTGACAGATCCTGAAACCATGAAGGATTTTTCTATGAAAGCAAGAACTGACGATGCGGCAGATGTGGTGGATGAGAGAATGTATATGCTGTTTGAAGAAGGAAGTCTGGCATGTTTGGGCGAGACAGATCCTCTTTATAAGCTAAATACATTCTATGGTCAGGTCAAAGAACAGACTACCAAAGGTGGACCTGCTGATGAAAGAATCTGTGAAATAATCGATGAAGTAGAATCTATAGAGAGTATAGACGGGCTTTATGCATGGATGCTTCAAGAGGATTATGTGATGTTTGATCATCTTCTTGATGTAAGATATGAGCCGGTTTTTGAAGATTGCTTTGCTATTCGATTTGTACAGAAACCATTTTTAGAAATGTATTCTAAGAGTGGGGCAGAACAGGAGATGACTGCAGAGGGTTTTGCAAAAGCTTTGCAGGCTTTGAACTACGATGAGGAAATTGCAACAAGAATGGCTGAAAATGCTATTGAACTGGATTATATGATCCAGAAATTTTACTTTACATCCAGATCTTCCTGGGAGGCATATACAGAAGATAAGTATGCTGAATTGGATATTGATCTTCCCTTGATGGATATCATCAAAACACAGGATTTTGTTTTGGTTAATTATGAACACAGGGGAGAAAAAGAGTATGTTTTCCTAATGGAGCCAGATTACATAGATCTTTTGAATGATTTTTTTGTAATGGATAATCTGCAAATGTTAAAGGATTACTTTGCTGTGTGCGTGCTAGAGGAACTGATTTATTATACAAATCCTGAGGCAGCACTGGCTTACTATAATATTGACAATCATTATTATGGAATTGATGAAGCCTCAGAGTTAAGTGAGTATGATGTACTTTATACTGTAGAATCCATTGATAAAGGTGTTTTGGCCAATTACTATGTCGAAAACTATGTAGATGATACTAAAGTGGCTTTAGTAGAGGACATGTTTGAAAGTTTACAGATTCAGATGCTCGAGATGGTAAAAGGCATAGACTGGCTAAGTGAAAAAACCAAGGAACAGTATCGTTTTAAAATTAAAAATATGAAGCTGCTTCTTGGCAGCTATGAGTATTATAACCGGTATGAGGATGTAGAAATCTGTGATAATGTAGTGGATACGGCATTATCATTTAAAAGAAGTAACTGGAATTTCAGGAAACGTCTTCTGGATCGAAAAGAACGTTATTCTGATACCAGATCTAATCTGTTGTCCTATAATGCATGGTATCTTCCAAATGAAAATATGATTGCAGTGGAGAATGGATTTTTTGAATCTGACTATTGGGATGAAAGTGTTGACTATGAGAAGCAGGTTGGCATGCTAGGAAGTGTGCTTGCACATGAGATGGGGCATGGATTTGATTCTGACTGCTATTATTATGATCTAAATGGTAAATGGACAGAGTTTATTTCGGGTGAAGAGGATGATGCGTATGGGGAACATTTTACGGGAATTTATGATGCCTATATGGATAAAACCACTTTGATGGGAAATACCTGTGACTGTTATTTATCTGCTGATGAAAATTTTGCAGATCATATCTCTGTTGCAGTATGCTTAAAACTATTGGAACAGATGGATAATCCATCCTATGAGGAGTTCTTTATTACCTATGCCATCAGCTATGGAGATGTGTATTCACCTGGTTGTGAGAAGATAATATTAAGAGAAGATACGCACCTTCCAGGTCATGAAAGAGTGAATATTACACTCGCACAGTTTGATCGTTTCTATGAAACCTTTACGGTGGATGAGAGTAGTGCATATTTTGTTCCTAGCGAGGAACGATATCAGTTTTTTAAATAAGAGAATGGTTATAACTTTTTATGTAAAAAATACCGGAGATGGGAAAAGAAGATTTTTCCATCTCCGGTGTTTTATGAACATTTAATCATTCGTTAAGATCTGCTGGATCAGGTCAACAAAGGCATCCTCATCGTTGGTCTTATCTGTGACAAGATCTGCAGATTCCCTTGTTAGGGGACTTCCATTTTTCATGGCGACGCCAAGACCAGCTGTCTTAATCATGGAGATATCATTCTCCTCGTCGCCAATGGCGATAGCATGGTCTAGAGGAATATTTAACATTTCGCAGAGCTTTGCAACGGCATTTCCCTTTCCAGCATTTACAGGTAAAAATTCCAGATACATTGGTGTAGAGAAGAGTACCTGTACACGATCTTTTAAGATTGGCTTGATGGCATCTTTAAAAACATTGAGTTTTCCATGATCATGCAGATCGATGGCGATCATCTTCATGGGTTCTTCTATAAGCTCTTTTCCATAATCCTTTAAATATTTGATATCCATATGAACAAAGGTGGTATAGTAAAGGATCTCATCATCCTTTACATGCGATACTACCTGATTACCTTCATAGGTATGGATATGAAGGTTATGGGAGAGTGCTTCCTGTTCAATCAGAGAAACATCTTCTCTGGAAATCACTTCTTTATGAATGACTTTTCTTTCATCACAGTCATAGATCATAGCACCATTGTAGGCTATGATGTAGCTTCCTTTATAAAGGATGCCTTGCTTTTCGGCAACTTCAAGGATGCTTTCTGGTGGTCGACCAGAGGTAAGGACTAATCTGCCGCCAGCAGCTACAAAGTCATCCAATGCTTTCTTGGTAGCAGGAGAGATAGTCTTGTCAGTTTTTAATAAGGTTCCATCCATATCAGAAAATAAAACATTGTATTTCATGATTAGTTAGTCTCCTAAATGTAGTATCTTGTATTATGTATTTTCCTGTTTGATCTTTTCCGCTTCAGCCTGGATAGGTGCTAACAGATCTTCTGGTACAAAGAGCTTTCCATAACCATTACCAAGATCAAGTTTTGGTTTGTTTTTTCCGTGGAAGTCACTTCCACCACTGATTAACAGATCGTATTTATCAGCAAGACGTCTGATTTGGCGCTCTTCAGCCGGGGCATAGGTAGAATAGATGGCTTCAATACCTCGAAGACCTACTTCCTTCATACGTTCCACCAGTGCATCCAGGTTGGCGTCACTTAGATGATACAGGATTGGATGTGCCAGGATTGGTACACCTCCTGCAGAAAGGATCAGATCTACCGCCATTTCCGGAGTGATTTTTTCTCTAGGAACAAAGTAAGGGGTATGATCTCCCAAGTATTTATCAAATGCATGATTTCTGTCATGGACAAAGCCATGCTCTACAAGATAGGTAGCATAATGTGCTCTGGTGATGACAGCTCCTTCATTTTCAGCCTGAAGTTTTTCAAAGGTAATATCAATACCTGCATCACGAAGATTCTGACACATTTTCTCATTTCTTCTGACGCGGGAATCTACAAATTCTTTAAGCTTGTCTACAAACTTCTGCTTCTTATGATCGATAAAAAGCCCAACTACATGGACATCCTTTCCTTTACCAGATGGGGTATTGCCAATGCAGTATTCCGTTGAAAGCTCAATGCCAGGAATCACTGTAAGATCAGTATTCTTGGCAGCAGTAAGGGCTTCATCCAGACCATCTACTGTATCATGGTCAGTTAAGGCAATAGCCTTTAGATTTTTTTGAATGGCATATTCCACCAGTTCAGTTGGGGTAAAACTTCCGTCAGAACGACTAGAGTGTGTATGTAGATCGATTGCTTGCATGGTGTTCATCCTTTCTAAAGTTTAAAGGGACAGGTTTTCACCTGTCCCCCAATTTTTATTCTTCACCTGATTCGTCTTCAGCTTCAGCTTCGTATACAGTTCTCTTACGAGCCATTTCATCGCTTGCAAGATATTCGTCGTATGTTGTGATCTTATCAACTAAGGTACCGTTTGGTAAGATTTCCATGATACGGTTTGCTGTAGTCTGTACAAACTGATGATCGTGACAGCTAAACATACAAACACCAGAAAATTTAATTAAACCATTGTTAAGTGCTGTGATAGATTCCATGTCTAAGTGGTTGGTAGGCTCATCTAATAATAAGCAGTTTGCACCAGAAATCATCATCTTAGAAAGTAAACAACGTACCTTCTCACCACCGGATAATACCTTAACCTTCTTAACACCGTCTTCTCCAGCAAAGAGCATACGTCCTAAGAATCCACGAACGTAAGTAGCATCCTTTACAGCAGAGTAACCTGTTAACCAGTCGGCGATGGTATCATCACAGTCAAATTCCTTTGTATTGTCCTTAGGGAAGTAAGCCTGAGAGGTTGTAACACCCCATTTGTAGGTTCCTTCGTCTGGTTCTAATTCTCCAGCTAAGATCTGGAAAAGAGTAGTGATAGCGATTTCATTGGTACCAACCAATGCAACCTTATCTTCATGACCTAAAGTAAAGGATAAGTTATCTAATACCTTTACGCCATTGATTGTCTTAGATAAGTTTTCAACCTGTAATACTTCATTACCGATCTCACGATCTGGTCTAAAGTCGATATATGGATATTTACGGCTTGAAGGTTTGATTGTATCAAGCTCGATTTTTTCCAAAGCACGTTTTCTGGAAGTAGCCTGTTTAGATTTCGAAGCGTTAGCAGAGAATCTGGAAATAAATTCCTGTAATTCCTTGATCTTTTCTTCTTTCTTCTTGTTGGCTTCCTTCATCTGTTTGATGAGTAACTGGCTTGATTCATACCAGAAATCATAGTTTCCAGCGTATAACTGGATCTTACCATAATCGATATCTGCAGTATGAGTACATACTTTATTTAAGAAGTAACGGTCATGGGATACAACGATAACAGTGTTCTCGAAATCAATCAAGAAATCTTCTAACCATGCGATAGCGTCTAAGTCCAAGTGGTTAGTAGGCTCATCGAGAAGTAAGATATCAGGGTTACCAAATAAAGCCTTGGCAAGTAAGATCTTAACCTTCTGAGCTGACTTTAAGTTACCCATGATCTCATAGTGGAATTCTGTATCAATACCAAGACCGTTTAATAACATAGCGGCATTTGTTTCAGCATCCCATCCATCCATTTCAGCAAATTCAGCTTCTAATTCGCTGGCTCTGATACCATCTTCGTCTGTAAAGTCTTCCTTTGCATAGATAGCATCTTTTTCTTTCATAATATCGTAAAGGCGTTTGTTACCCATGATAACAGTGTCCATTACGCTGTATTCGTCATATTTAAAGTGATCCTGCTCTAATACGGAAAGACGCTGACCAGGAGTGATGATAATATTTCCCTGGGTAGTATCTAACTGACCAGATAAGATCTTTAAGAAAGTTGATTTACCTGCGCCATTGGCACCAATCAAACCATAACAGTTACCTTCTGTAAATTTAATATTAACCTCTTCGAAAAGAGCTTTCTTACCAACACGGTAAGTCACATTACTTGCCTGAATCATTTCTTGTCCTCCAAATCCTATAGGGCATTTTCTTTTTTTTCTTATTTATAAGCACACCAATTCTATTTTACAGATTTTTGAGAATTTTGCAACTGTTTGTTAAAAAAGTATGGTAGAATGGTGGGAAAACGTTGCTGAACAGTGACTGAACAGTGACTGTTTGGTCACGGGAAAACGTGTAGAACGGAGAAACGTATGAAAGAACAAATGAAAAAATCAGGCTTACTTTTATTCGCTGCCATGATCTGGGGCTTTGCCTTTGTAGCGCAGAGTACTGGAGGAGATGAAGTAGGTGCGTATACCTTTAATTGTCTGCGTTCCTTGATTGGATCTTTTGTGTTGCTTCCAGTGGTGCATTTTATGGATACAAAGCGGGCAAAGAATGAGACAGCCACCAAAAAGGATAAAAGAATGCTTTTAAAGGCTGGTATTTTTTGTGGTCTTGCCTTAAGCATTTCCAGTAATCTGCAGCAGGTGGGGATCACGCTAGGAACCCCTGCTGGAAAAGCAGGATTTTTAACCACCTGCTATATTTTGCTGGTGCCTATTTTGGGGATTTTTTTAAAGAAGAAATGCTCTATGAACATCTGGATTGGAGTGGGACTTTCCTTGGTGGGGCTGTATCTTCTTTGCATGTCAGGAAGCTTATCCGTAGGACTTGCAGATGGGTTACTGCTACTTTGTGCTTTGGGCTTTTCCATTCATATTTTGGTGGTGGATCATTTTTCACCACTGGTAGATGGGGTAAAATTGTCATGTATTCAATTTCTGGTTTCGGGAATCATTTCCGCAATCCCTATGTTTTTCGTGGATATGAAACATTCTGTTGCAGGAATGGCTAGCTGGGTTTCTTCACTAGGCTCTTTTACTGCGTGGGTGGCAATCCTGTATGCAGGAGTTTTATCCTGCGGTGTTGCCTATACCTTGCAGATCATTGGGCAAAATGGACTCAATCCAACGATTGCTTCCTTACTTATGAGCTTTGAATCAGTTTTTTCTGTGATAGGGGGATTTGTGATCCTGCATGAAGCATTGTCTTTAAAGGAATTGGCAGGATGCGCCTTGATCTTTGTAGCGGTAATAATCGCTCAGCTTCCAGTAAAGGAGAAAAGAGAACAAAACACTCGCCAAGCCTAATAAATACAAGGCTTAGCGGGTGTTTTTTGTGATAGAATGTGGTTATAAGATTTCGATAATTATATTACGATATTTGATATATTTATTAACATTAAAATCATATATAAAATAAAGGTTAACATAAAACGAAAAAATAATATTTTCTTTTTGTGCTATTCTTTTTTTGAAAGTAAGTATTTATACTGTACTTCGCATTGACATATTATGTAAATTACGAAGGTTATGATATAAATTATAGAATGTCATTTGATGATTTTGCTGAAGGTATTGCTGCAATGTCAGATGCAATGTCAGCGGGTTCTTCTCAAACGACGACCTGTATATATCCACCTCAAGTTAAACAATATTCAGGAGTAGGAAGCGGAGTGGGAACAACATATGTTTGTTTTGACGTAAATATTGTTCAGTGTAATAAACATGATAAAGATTTGAAATCTATAAACGCAGCCCAGTTTGCATTTGGAAATTCTGATTGTGCTGCATCAGTGAAATTGGGTATAGTTGCATTAAGTCCATTGAGTAGTAACGATACAAGGGCTTATTATATAAACAGTACTTATTGTGTAAATGAATCGTTAAATGCAGATAGTAGTAAGGATAACGGAAATATTTACTGTGATGGTACGAAAAAAGCAGGGAATCATGTAAATTGTTCTTGGTTTAACGGAATCGGACACAGTGAAAGATTTCATTATCATAAATATAGTTAAATTGTTTGTGATTTAAGAAAACATGTATTTGATAGCCAATACATGAATTTGAAGAGGTATTTATGAAAAAATATAGAAAAATCAGTTTGATGTGCTTACTTGCAGTATTACTTTGTGGATGTGGAAACGTTTTTGAAAATAAGAAGTTGCCTGATTCGCCAATTATTTTTACAGAAAGTGTATATACTAACCCGGATAACACAAAAGAGGAATGTATCTCTATCATTTATAATGGGAGAGAATATGTACCCTATGGAGTAGCATATGGACAAATTGCTGTTGGTGAGCCCAAAGAATGTGTAGGATATATAAAAAGAGAGGATTATCCAAATGACACTTCTTTTCGTATCTACACACTTTCAGCTACAGATGATTTCATAGTTGAGTATGGGGTTGGAGCACTTATGGAATACCCTATATTTTTACGAGCACTGGATACTCAGGGTAAGGAAATTGAAATTCCTAGCTATATAGAGAAGCTTGATAATGATTTTTGGAAGTAGTGCACGAACGCCATCGAGCAAGATGAAAAGATGATTATTTGTGCACGTTTATTGTATTAAATCTAATATTGTGATACAGTGTTCATTGGAACGAAATTCATGTTTCAGAATGATAATAATTATGGAGGTATAAGGGAATGTCCTCAGTTATATTTGATGAGAGATTTTATAAAATAGAAGGTGAGGGTATTGAACTTCAGCTTATTGATACGTTTGAAAAAAAGGATGGAGCGCTACCCTTTTATTGGTGGAATATTGTTCTAAAAGCAGAAAATAAGGCGGTAGGTAAGATCAGTTTTAGAATTGGATATAATGAGCATGTCTATTTTAATGGAAATATTGGGTATGAAGTAGAGGAAGCATATCGAGGAAATCATTATGCATTATTAGCGTGCCGGTTGGTGTTGCAATGCGCTAAATTTTACAAAATGGAAAAAATATATTTGACCTGTGATTATGATAATATAGCTTCTTATAAGACAATTGAAAGGCTTGGCGCGACATTGGTTGAAGAAACTGTTCCACCGAAAGATTATATTTTCTATTATGATGGGATTGCAAAGCATAAGATCTATGAGTTGTTGATACAATAGTGTAAACAAAAGCTTTGCAAAGGAGAAATGTTACGGAGAGGAAGGTTAAATTCCGTACATATCCATAGAATAGGACAAGGAACAACTAAATCCATATCTATGTCCTAAAAACCCATGTTTCTTTTCATTTTCAACAAGAAAATCAGTAAATTTTAGGACACAAATCAATAAAAACTCTATTTGTGTCCTAAAAATGATAATAAAAAACAAATCTTATTTTTTCTTGGCAAATCCAAAGCCACAAACAGCACCAACGATACCACCGATGATATGAGCGAAGTTCGCAATATTATCTTTCACAAAGATTCCATCATAGACCTGCTGACCTAAATAGATGCAGGCAACCAGGATAAAGGTAAGCGGAATCTCTCCGGATTTCATGCCTGTGATAGAAGATAAAATGATAAAAGCAAAAACAACGCCACTTGCACCTAAAAGTCCTGCATGTGGAAAAAGAATATAATTCACAATGCCTGTAACAAAGGCAGTGATTACAATGAGCTCAGCTATCATGGCTGAGCCATATTTTTCTTCAATCATAGGTCCTAAGAGAAGGATGTAGCTCATATTACCAATCAGGTGACCAAGGTCAGCATGTCCAAGTACATGGGTAAAAAAACGTAGCCAGGTTAAGATGGATGATAGCGCTGAATGATAGGTCATGAAAAAAAGCTGAGTCAGTCTTCCTCCAGTGACTTGTCCGAGTATCAGTGCGATAATACAAAGTGCGCTAAAGGAAAGTGTAACAGGCGCATTTAATGTGATTTTCAAATGTTTTTGGGATGATGCCATAAGATTCTCCTCCTTATTTCGTAGAAATAAAATAATCCAATTTTATAAATATTTTTAAATGATAATTCAATTACTAGTGTATCAATCCAAGATGGATTTGGCAAGATAGGCCTGGAATAGCAAAGATAGATGCCAGCATGGAAAATGATTTATCATAAGAGATAAGAATCTGAAAATTAATAGCTGTCGGATATGGATTTCAAGTTCTCATTATCTTATAATAGGAAATGGAGACAATTAGTGCCATCAAACAAAGAAAAGGGGATACCATGAACGAAGAAATGATCCATAAATTTATCCAGAAAATTGTAGAATGTCATGATAATGAGCGTATCAGGCTTTCCATGATTCAGCTTGCTGAGATTTTAGAGCGTAGCCAGGTGGATCCTGATCTTGTAAAGATGGTAAAAGAAATGGCTGATTATCAGCCTGAGCTTTATGATTTGGCCAATAGTTCCAACATGTCAAAGGAAGATATTGCTACAGCGATTCGAAGAGCTAAGACGCGTATTGCCAATGAAATGAACAGAAATGGCAGGTGCTAGTATGAATACATATTTTGATTCTAAGTATGCCATCGCAGACCAGGTGATCATAGCCTACAATGGAAATGAAGAGCATGAGATTTTACTTACGGATTCAATGATTGCGAATCAGGTGGGCAAAGGAGCCTTTTTAGGAAATAAAAAAATAAAAACACTGGTGATACCAGAAGGATATAAGGAAATTGGAGAAAGAGCATTCAAAGGATGTAATACTCTGTCAATAGTTTCCTTACCATCAACCCTTGAGTTTTGCGCAAAGGATGCCTTTTTACAGTGCCCGGAATTAAGGGAGCTTTATGCTGTTCGTGTCATGGAAAAGGATGAGTATGATGTACTGTTATCAACCAGTATCCATTTACCTACAGGGGAGATGCTTTTAACGACACCTCATGATGAGATCATGAGCCTGTATGAACTATACGTCGGGTTAGAAGAATTCGCCAGACCAGTACCAAAGATAAGTCCAGGTATGGGTGCGATTTTTTCAGAAAGAAGAACAAATAGAGGAGAAACCATAGCTTCTACAGAGGCTTGCTGTTTTCAGTGGTTGATGGAACAATTCCCCCGAAATATGGAAGAGCTTTTGTATCAAAAAGAGATGAGAATGATCGAAGAGCCGTTTGATGAATCGGCTGAGCGAACCAATGATCAGTATATTCGTTTGGAAAAAGACTTTCCTGTTAAAGAAGTACTCTTAGTAACCTTTGATCCATCTAAGACAAAGGTGATAGGTGATAAATATTATGTGACCTTTCATATCATGAGAGAGTATTTTTACTGGTTTGCCAGAAGAATGGTGAAGCATGAAGGAAAGTCGTATTATGTGTGCATTCGAGAGTATATGAATGATGATCCGGAATGCATCTACTTCTCGCAGTTTGAAAGAGTAGTAAATGAGCGGTTTGTGCATACAGACCATAAGACAAGGGAGGCTGTATATGGAAAGTTCATCCTGTTGTCCATGCTCTGATTCTTTTGCCAAAACCAAAAAGATCACAGTATGTGGCAAAGAAGTGATAGCAAAAAATTATATCTGCTCCAAGGATGGAGAGCCTTACCGGGAAAAACCGGAAAAAATAAAGCTTCAGCTTTCTATCTGCCCGACTTCTTTTTGTGCGGCATCCTGTCCGTTTTGTATTGCAGGACCTTCCAAAGAAAAGGAATGGATCGATCTTAAAAAGCTAGAGCATGTATTAAAAACACTGAAGGAAGAGGATGTTGTAAGAGGAGTTACCTTTACGGGTGGAGAGCCTTTTACGGATGCCTTTCTTTTGAATGAAGCCATTAACATGGTGTATGAGATTTTTGGATTAGAGCTTGAGGTTTCTCTAAATACCAATGGAATTGGTCTTTGGAAATTAGATAAGATTGAAAAGCTGTCTTATCTAGATCAGCTTCATATCAGCAGACATCACTATGATGATGAGATCAATGCCTCTTTGTTTGGAATAAAGGTTCCCACAAAAGAGGAGATAAGGGAACTCATTAGCGGTATTTCTTTTAAGGATCTTTTTGTAATGAATTGTTTGCTATTAAAGGATTATATAGGAACAAGAGAAGAGGCTCACAAATTTATGGATTTTGCAAATTGGGTTGGAGTACCAAAGGTATCTTTTATCACTGCAAGTCCCATCAATGATTTTGTAAAGTCCCAGCAGGTGAGGTATGAAGATGTGATCAGTGTGTCAGATGACAGACTTTTGATGACGCGTTGTTATCAGGACTTTGATATGTGTAAATGTCAGGATGGCGTTTATGTATTAGAGAACGGTTTTTTAGAGGAATTTTACGGAAGATGCACCAATACAGGTGATTGTGAATATACGAGGGGCTTTGTGTATGGTGCAGACAATCATTTAAGATGTAATTATCACGGAGAGATTTTAATCTAGTGTGCAGATAAACGAAGTCTTGAAAAATGTAGTAATCAAGGAGAAAAGTTGATTTATAATGTCAAATAGAGTAGCACAGGATGTCTTGCGATTTAAGATGGAACTGATTCGTAAGCTTCCCTTTTATGGAGAAATATTGGTCCATGTGCCAATCATAGCGGATAGAACCATTTCTACTGCCTGTACAAATGGAAGAAACATCCGGTATAATCCGAGGTTTATGTCCAAATTAAGTACCGGACAGCAGAACTTTATCCTGATGCATGAGATTTTTCATATTCTTTTGCTTCATTGTAAAAGAGATATAGATAAGGATCCAAAGATCTGGAATGTGGCTTGCGATTATATTGTGAATACTATGCTGAATTATCGATTATCCAGTACCATGAGAGAGTATCATATTCCTTTTGAAAGGCCAGAAGAAGGACTTTTTATGTATACGGATATCAATCAGTCTGCGGAGGATCTGTATTACAAGATACTTAGGGATAAACAAAGATATGATACCCAGAATGAAATGGCCTCAGATATTGTGGTGCTGCCAGAAAATCTGACCGGAGGAAGTTCAGACAATGGCACGGCAGGGGATATGGATGGAAAGTCTGCCCAGGTTGTATTATCTGGTGAAAAAACGGATGGAGCCTCTGAGGATCTTGCCAAGATGGTAAAAAATCTGATCGCGGATGCCATGTCAAAAACAAGAGGCCTGGGAGATGGATATTTTATACCGGATACCATTTTGCAGCTTGTGGAGAGTAAGCATATCCCTTGGAATAAGTACCTCATCGGTATGTTAGAGGGAGATATTTCAGAGGAAAGCTCTTATTTAACGCCGGAAAGAAAGTATCTGCATATGGATCTGATCGTCCCAGGTGCTGAGAGAAATTATGATAATCTTGGAGAGGTCTGGGCATTTATTGATTCTTCCGGATCTATAGGAGGTCAGGAGCTGAATCAGTTTTTTACCCAGGTATATCGCGTGACGAGGGATTTTGAATGTGAGATGAATATTGCCTATTGGGATACAGCAGTTACAGATGTGTATCGGAAAATTCGAAATCCAAAGGAGCTTTTTAAGGCGATGCCGGGACATTCCGGGGGAACAGATATTAACTGTGTCTTTCGCTATATCAAGGAGAATCGGATAAAACCGGAGGCTGTGATCATTTTGACGGACGGATATTTTGGTGAGCTTATTAAAGAGTATGAAAATAAACAGTTAAAGAGAAAAACGATTTTAGTGATCTCTACGAACTATTTCAACGAAGGAATGAAACGAATCGGAAGGATTACGAATCTGTAGAAAGAGGAAAAACAATGACATTAAAGGAATTTGGTGAAACCATAGAGTTTAATATCGCACATAATATCAAACATGCTGTTTTGGGATTGGGGGCACCTGGTGTAGGTAAATCCCAGCTGATCAGACAGATTGGAGAAAAATACGGATTTAAGGTAATCGATATTCGTCTGGCACAAATGTCGGAGGTTGAAATCGGAGGACTCATCTATCCAAATGAAGACAGAACCAAGACAAAATGGCTTTCTCCGGAAATCTTGCCAGATGAGGAGCGAGATGGAAAAAATACCATTCTTTTGTTGGATGAGATCACATCCTGCCCAAAGCGTGTGCAGGTGGCTGCTTACCAGCTGATTCTAGACAGACGTGTAGGTCAGTACTATCTTCCAGAGGGAACCTTTGTGGTGGCTTTGGGAAACAGAGAGGACGATGATGGTGTCTATATCCAGTTGGCAGGACCTTTGGCCGATCGTTTTGAAATCCATTATATAGATGTGGATTTTAGAAGCTGGAAATATGATTTTGCATTGAAAGCAGGGGTACATCCATTCGTGGTGGATTATCTGACCTTTAAGCCAACAGCACTCCATAACCAGGTGCCAGGGGATGAAAATATGGTTTTTGCAACCCCGCGTTCCTGGGAAAGGGTTAGTGATATCTTAAAGATCGATTCAGATGTGACTAAAACAGTGATCAAAAATAAGATCATCGGAAACATTGGAACTGCAGAGGGTAATCAGTTTATTGAATTTTGTAAAAAGCAGAAAAAGTATGTCGTTGTGGATGAGTTTATTGAGGGAACTGCTGCTGCACCTGAAGATCCATCAGAGCTGTCGATCCTTATCAATGCCATGGTGGAGAAGGTCTCGTTTTTAAAAGGGAGGGTCAGTGTATCAGCATTATCCCAGGAAGAATATGTCATGGTGGAAAAGGTATTAAGAGCAATGTTTCGTATTCCATCTTCAGAATATATCATGATCGGACTACGAAGTCTGCTTGATCTAAACAGACCTGTGGTGAAGGCTGTATTTGCGGTTGTGGATGACCCGGCTATCACTAGATTTATTCTGGAAAATCAGTATGTCTTAGGACTATCTAAATAAGAAAAATGGGGAGAATGACTATGCAGTATCATTGTGGTATCTATGGTGGAAGCTTTAATCCACTCCATTTAGGACATGTGGATTGTATCATCAAAGCTGCGAATATGTGTGAAAAACTGATCATCGTGATCAGTGATGGCGTGGGCAGAAATGAAATCGATATTCGGGTAAAATATCGCTGGGTGTACCAGCTGACAAAGCATTTGCCTCACGTGAAGCTTTTTACACTTCTTGATGAGGATGATAGTAAGGAAAGCTACGGAAAAGAGCAGTGGGAAGCAGACGGGAAAAAGGTTCGCGCTTTTGCAGGGGAGCCAATTGACGTTGTTTTTTGCGGAAGTGATTATGATGAGAACAGCTTTTGGAAAAAGTGTTATCCAGAGGCTTTCCTTCATATTTTTCCACGTAATGAAATTTCGTCAAGTTTGATTCGTTCAAATGTATATGAACATTGGGACATGCTTCCTAATGTGGTGAAGCCTTATTATGTAAAAAAGGTTTTGTTGATCGGTGGAGAGAGTACAGGAAAATCAACTCTGACTATCAATCTTGCTAACTATTTTAATACCAATTTCTTAGAGGAGGTTGGACGTGAACTTTCGGAAAAATCAGGTACAGATGAGATGATGCTTCCGGAGGATTTCACAGATATTTTGATCAGTCATAAGGCAAAGGAAATGGCGCTTTTACCATATTCCAATAAGGTGCTTTTTGAAGATACGGACTGTTTGATCACCAGATTTTATATTGATTTTTTAGAAGGAAAGGATAAGGAACAAAATGCTGCCTTAGCAGATGCCATTGCAGGGTTAAATTCCTATGATCTTATTCTTTTTCTAGAGCCTGATGTGAAGTTTGTGCAGGATGGTGGCAGGTCTGAAGAAATCGCAGCAAACAGGGAAAAATACAGTGCTAAGATCAAGGAGATTTTTGAAACACATGGTTTTTCCTATGTATCTGTATCAGGAAGCTATGAAGAGCGGTATGAGCAGGCGGTTGAGCTGACTAAGAAGCTGTTTTTGACAGAAACGAAGTAAGTAAGATAAGAAAGATGAGGGTTACGGGTATGAATTTACTAAAGAAGATGATTCGTTCTATGACTTTGATCCAGTGGATCGAGGTACTGGCAGTAACAGGTTTTACTATTTATTTTGCAGTGACAAACACAGAGGATCCAATGTTTATCATTATCATGAATGCGTTGGCAGCAATATGTGGAATCCTATGCGTAGTTTTGTGTGCAGGTGGAAAAAGATCCCAGTATTTTTGGGGCTTTATCAACATTGTAGCTTATGTGGTTGTAGCTTTTAAAGGAAAGCTGTATGGCGAAGTAATGCTAAATGGTCTTTACTATCTGCCATCCCAGTTTATCGGTATGTGGCTATGGAAAAAGCATAAGGATACTGAGGATGAAAGTATTGTAAAATGTAAGAAACTAACCTGGAAGGCAACGGGTATCATGTTAGCTTGTTCAGGTTTAAGTATTTGGCTGTACCAGATGGTGCTTGAAAAACTTGGAGGTAATTCTACCTGGCTGGATTCCACCAGTACCTGTTTTTCTGTCATTGCCAATGCTTTGATGCTTTTACGTTATAGAGAACAGTGGCTGCTTTGGATCATTGTAGATGCAGTAACAGTTGCTATGTGGGCAATTCAGAAAAATCCTACTATGACAGTTATGTGGGCTTTTTATTTATTAAACGCAGTGTATGGATGGATCATATGGAGCAAGAAAAGAAAGCGTTTCAATGAGACTAATGAATAATTGAAATTGATTTATGCGGGAGGAACGAATGATAGATATGAAAGGTCTTAGGAAAAAAAGATGTTGTCTTTTACTGCTTATTTTTGTTTTTTTGCTGGCAGGATGTGGCAGCCAGAAAGCTTTAACGGATAAAGCGTTTTTTAGTAAAATGAAAGAAAATGGTTTTAAAGTCGAAGAGGATACAAAGGGGGCAGCAGAGTATAATGAGGTAAAAACCATTGTACTTGCCTCAAACAGCGAGTATCAGATTGAGTACTATGCTTTTGAAAAAGAAGAATATGCCATCAATTTTTTCAATAGCAATAGGGAAGTGATTGCAGGGGCTCTTGAAGGTGGAAATTCACATATGACATCTAGTGGAGCACATAATCAGACATTGTCTGTGACGACTTTCACAGACTACGTTTATCTTGCAAGGGTGCAAGACACCTGTATCTTAGTGCTGGCTGATAAGGAAGATAAGAATTCAGTGGAAGCAATTATGAAAAAATTGGGCTATTAATTGCCAGGAGTGCTGGTTAGGTTGGTGTTTTTTGCAGTAAAAAGGATACTCTAGCCTCTTGTGCATTTACCTGATTATCCAAAAGAAATGCCTTTTCAGATGGCTTTAATGGTAAATTCAATAGTTCGTCTAAATTGCTGGCAGTGTTTCGATACCTGCCAGTTATTTTATTTAAAGTTCGGTAAAACTGGATGAGGGTGGATAGATCATTTGTAATGTCAAGGCGTGTTTTTCCGAAAGCAGCCTCTTCCTGTTCCATGGAGCTGATTGCCTGCATGGTGAGGCGACATTCCATGTTGATATCAGAAACCTCCATTAGAATGTCAGGCCTTTTTTCATAAATTGCTAAAAATGCCTGTTTTGCGCCCGAAAGATCATGCTTTATGAAAAAGGCACTGACCTGTTCTTTTACGTCAGCAATCTCTGTTTTTTCCCCAAGGATTCCAACCAGACTTTCCTTTACTTTAAGTCCTTTTGCCTGTACAAAAAAATAAAGGAGAAATTCTGAAACGAAGCCGAAAAGCCTTTTCTGGTAGCCGTCATAGCCGGTCATGTCCACTTTTTCCTCCATGGCAAAAAGAATAGGAAATAGAAATTCCATGTATGCATGAAAGTTTTTTTTCGTGGTGATAAACATGTTTCCAAAATAGGTGTTGTTTTCATGGATCAGCTTATCATATAGAGGGAACAGATCAGGATGCTTCTTTTTTATAACATCCGCTAAGATATCCAGATCTTTTTGATGGTGGCGCCCACCGAATGCGTTGTAGTAGCTTTCGTCAAGCACCACGGTTTTGGTTGTGATCAGATCGTACTTTGCAAGTAGAGAAGTTACCTCCGGTGCCTGATAGAGCATGGAGGAATCGTTTAAAAGGTAGCGTCTGTAGTGGGCAAATCCGATGATATCCTCGTCAGACACATTCTTCCAAACCCAGTAAAGTCCGGTGAGTTCGCTGTAGTAGGGATTTTTTTCAGAAATATGTTGATCAAAAGCATCTGAAAGAAAGCCCTGGGTCTTAGACAGATAGTCAAACTCCGGGTGAAGGGCTGCCCCAACCTGCAGTGGCACATAGTCCTTAGAAGTGGGCGGTGTGAATGGTTTGTGAGATAGGATGTATATTTTCATAGGTTTGTCCTTAGCATACAATTATTTTGCGGCTGTACTTAAATAGTTATCAAAAATCTTTACGTCATA
>JAZQQB010000049.1:0-56367 GCA_045628865.1 Lachnospiraceae bacterium
GCCATGCAAACATGGTACCGGTTCTACCCATACCACACTGGATTTCATCTAAGATCAGTAAGATATCTTTTTCATCGCAAAGAGCTCTTACCTGTTCCATAAATTCCTTTGTTGCCGGATAAATGCCACCTTCGCCCTGAACTGTTTCAAAAAGGATTGCACAGGTCTTGTCTGTAACCAGATTTTTCACACTTTCAAAATCATTCATCTGTGCAAATTTAATGTTTCCAATACCTGGTTCAAAAGCTTCTCTATAATGAGGATTTCCCGTTACAGACAACGCTCCCATGGTTCTTCCATGGAAGGAATGCTCCATAGCAATGATTTCGTGATCTGTTTTACCATCCTTTAAAAAGGCATATTTTCTAGCAGCCTTTAATGCACCTTCAATGGCTTCTGCACCAGAGTTTGTGAAAAATACTCTATCTAAGCCTGATACTTTTTTTAATTTTTTAGCAGCCTCGATAGCTGGTACATTATAATAATAGTTTGATGTATGGATCAGCTTATCTACCTGATTCTTTAAAGTATCATTGTATTCTTTATTTCCATATCCAAGTGCAAAAACCGCGATTCCTGCACAAAAATCTAAATATTCTTTTCCATCAAGATCATACAAATGAACATCCTTACCATGATCTAACACGATCTGAAAACGATTATAGGTATGTAATAGTGCTTTCTCAGCATCATCAATATATTCCTGCATTGTCATTATAGCGTCCTCCTAATAAAAAACTATTTCTCTGAACCATCTTCATCACTTACGATGGCTGTACCAATTCCATTGTTTGTAAAGATTTCCAACAATAAGCAGTGTGGGATACGTCCATCCATGATATGTACTCTGTTTACACCATTTTTCACAGCTGAAGTACAGTTGTTTAATTTAGGAAGCATACCGCCCCCAATAATTCCGCTTCCGATAAGCTCCTCTGCCTGTGAAGCAGTGATTCTTGAAATAAAGGAAGATTTGTCTTCGAAATCCTTGTAAAGGCCTTCTACGTCAGTTAAGAATGCAAGCTTTTCAGCGTGAACTGCTTTCGCAATGGCGCATGCCGCATCATCTGCGTTGATATTGTAACTATGGAAATTGTCATCCATACCAATTGGGCATACGATTGGAAGAAAATCTTTTTCAAGTAAATCCATAAGAACCTTAGGATTTACTTCCTTGATATCTCCAACAAAACCGATATCCTGACCATCAGAATATTTCTTATCCACCTTTAACAAACCGCCATCTTTTCCACTGATACCTACAGCCTTTACACCAAGCTCCTGAACCATGGAAACAAGACTCTTATTTACTTTATTTAAAACCATTTCAGCAATTTCCATAGTTTCTTCATCTGTTACACGAAGTCCGTTCACAAATTTCGCTTCCTTACCAACTTTACCTACCCAACGGCTGATTTCCTTACCTCCGCCATGTACGATGATTGGCTTAAAGCCTACTAATTTTAAAAGTGTTACATCCTTGATTACATTTTTCTGTAATTCTTCATTGCTCATAGCGCTTCCGCCGTATTTCACAACAATGATCTTTCTGTTAAATTTCTGAATATATGGTAATGCTTCAATTAGTACATTTGCCTTTGCCAATTCCTGATCTAAATTCATATTCTGTGCCATTTTTCTATCTCCTCATACTCATAAAAACTATCTATTCTAATGCAATCTCAAATCTGACCATTATGATCTGTAATCTGCGTTGATTTTTACGTAATCGTAGGTAAGATCGCATCCCCATGCTGTTGCACTAGCTTCGCCCATCTTCATATCTACCACAACAGTTACCTCTGGATCAGATAAGATCTTGGTGGCTTCCTCTTCACTGTAATCTGTAGCAACGCCATCCTTAAAGATCTGAATGCGTCCTGACTTGCTTTCAAAGAAAAGCTCTACATTTTCAGGATCAAAGTTTACTCCAGAATAACCAAGTGCACAGAGGATCCTTCCCCAGTTCGCATCGTGTCCGTAAATAGCAGCCTTTGTTAAAGAAGAACAAATAACTGATTTTGCTAAAATCTTGGCATTGACCTTTGTATCAGCACCAATAACCTTTGTTTCAAACAGGCAGGTTGCTCCCTCACCATCGCCTGCCATTTTCTTAGCAAGCTCTGTATTGATATAATTTAATGCCTCGCAAAATGCTTCAAATGCTTCACCCTCTGTAGTGATCTCGTCATTTCCTGCTGCCCCATTGCAAAGTACCAATAACGTATCGTTGGTAGATGTATCTCCATCAACGGAAACCATGTTAAAGGAATCATCTACACTTGCTTTCACAGCCTTTGTCAAAAGTTCCTTGGAAATAGCAACATCTGATGTGATGAATCCAAGCATGGTACACATATTAGGATGAATCATACCAGAGCCCTTACACATACCACCCATTTTCACAGTCTTACCATTCACTTCAAAGGAAACGGCAACTTCCTTATTAACGGTATCTGTTGTCATAATAGCTTTAGAAGCAGCAGTTCCAGCTTCTAAGCTGTCATTTTTGGTTGCTGTTAATTTCTCAATACCTGTCTTGATTCTGTCTACATTGATCTGCATACCAATAACACCAGTAGAAGCAACAAGTACGCTGTCAGCAGGAATACCAAGTGCTTCTCCTGCTGCCTTAGCAGTCTGTTCACATACATCCATGCCCTGTTTACCAGTACATGCATTGGCAATACCACTGTTGATCACAACAGCCTGTGCAAAAGTGGAATCGGAAACCACTTTTTTATCCCACTGTACTGGAGCTGCCTTTACCACATTTGTTGTAAAAGTTCCAGCAACCTTACAAGGATACTTGGAATATACAAGAGCCATATCTGTTCTATTGGAATATTTTATATTTGCTTCTGCACTTGCAGCTTCAAATCCTAATGCAGCTGTAACGCCACCTTCAATCTTTTTCATCATCCTTTACCACCTTTCCTGACAATTTCTGTCCTCTTCTACTTATTAAATTCTGTAATATTTTTTTCATTTAAAGTAAAATCGTAATAATTTAAATCTTCTCTTTTGGTCCATCCAATACAGTTCCAAAAAGCATTTCCGATATCATTCTGTGTGAAAGCAATCAGGGAAACCTTGTTGATTTCTTCCTTCTTTAATGCTTCCATACAAAAAACAACCATTTTCTTACCAATGCCATGTCTTCGATAATTCTCATTTACACATACATGGTATAAACAGCCTCGTCGTCCATCATGACCACAAAGAATCGCTCCAACAATCTCGCCATCTTCCACTGCAACAACACTTGTAGTTGGATTTCGTCTTAAAAACCTTTCGACACCTTCCCTGGAATCATCTACACTTCGAATACCAAATCCATGGATGGTCATCCATAATGCCTTTACTCCATCGTAATCATTTGCTGTCATTGTTCTAATTTCTACCATGTTCTATCCCCACATTTCTATTTTAAGTAAATATACATTCATTTTTATTTTCAAACGTATATTTATGAATTGAATTTCAAAAATAAACGACACAATCTCTATGATACAGCTTGTGTAATCAAAAATCTACATTTTTTTCTTATTTATGAATAGGTATACATAACCTTTTCCTGTATTATTTTAATTGCGTATGCATAAATATACATCTAAATTTCAAATTATGCAAGGCTTTTTTGTATATTTCTTCATATTTTTTGTATATTCTTTTGAAAATATGTATATTTTTCTTCTTGCATTCACCGTATATTTGTTGTATATTAGTTGCAGTCGAAACATAATCCAATGAAAATTTGTTTCTTGAAACATGTATAAATTGGATTTTTATACATTTTTATGATGGAGGATATCAATATGAAAGAAAAAGTTGTACTTGCGTACTCAGGTGGTCTTGATACCACTGCTATTATCCCATGGTTAAAGGAAGAATATGATTATGAAGTAATCTGCTGCTGTATCGACTGTGGTCAGGAAGAAGAATTGGACGGTTTAAATGAACGTGCACAGTCCTGTGGCGCTTCTAAACTATACATCATCGATGTTTGTGATGAATTTGCTGAAGATTTCATCTCTCCATGTGTAAAGGCACATGCTGTATATGAAAACAAATATTTATTAGGTACATCAATGGCTAGACCATTGATCGCTAAAAAATTAGTAGAAGTTGCTAGAAAAGAAGGCGCTGTTGCAATTTGTCACGGTGCCACTGGTAAAGGAAATGACCAGATCCGCTTCGAGCTTGGTATCAAAGCACTTGCTCCAGATATTAAGATCATTGCTCCTTGGAGAAATGATAAGTGGAACATGGATTCCCGTGAAGCAGAAATCGAATACTGCCGTGCACATGGTATCGATCTTCCATTTAAAACAGATTCTTCTTACAGCCGTGACCGTAACTTATGGCATATCAGCCACGAAGGTCTTGAGCTTGAAAGACCTTCTTTAGAGCCTAACTATGATCATCTCTTAGTATTAAGCGAACGTCCAGAAAACGCTCCAGATGAAGGAGAATATGTAACAATCGACTTTGAAAAGGGTGTTCCAACTGCTGTTAACGGCGAAAAGATGAAGTATGCTGATATCATCCGTAAATTAAACAAACTTGGTGGTAAACATGGTATCGGTATCATCGATATCGTTGAAAACCGTGTAGTAGGTATGAAATCACGTGGTGTTTATGAAACTCCAGGTGGAACAATCTTAATGGAAGCTCATCAACAGTTAGAAGAGTTGATTTTAGATCGTGATGTATACCGTGAAAAAGCTGAAATGGGTGCAAAGCTTGCTCAGGTTGTTTACGAAGGTAAATGGTATTCTCCACTTTGTGAAGCTGCACGTGCATTCATCGATGTAACACAGGAAACTGTTACTGGTACAGTTAAATTCAAGCTTTACAAGGGTAACATCATCAAAGCTGGTACAACATCTCCATATTCATTATATGACGAATCATTAGCATCCTTCACAACTGGTGATTTGTATGATCATCATGATGCAGAAGGCTTCATCAACCTCTTTGGTTTATCAACAAAGGTTCGTGCTATGAAGAAATTAGAAGAAGTGAAAACAAAATAAATTTAAAAAATTTCCTATGAAATAAAGAGAAAGAGGCTGTGAGATCATTCTCACAGCCGCTTTTTTACTTCTGCATCATATTAAAGATTCTCTGTTTCTACGCTTCAAATTTCTGAACCACAGCTCCTTCTTCAACACCCCAGTATTCCTTTGCATTTTCGATTATTCTGTTTAATGCTTTGATGGCATCTTCATATTTTTCCTGGATTTCATAGATGATTGCCTGTGCCTGTAGGGCATCGTTGTATTTTGGTTGTCCTTCTTCGATCAAGTTATATGATTTTTCAAAGTACTCCAATGCCTTGTCATATTCTCCAGCGTCTGCGTAAAATCCACCCAATTCAAATATGACTCCGCTGTCCTTTGAAAAGCCTGCTTCTAATTCCTTTAAAATTGCATCCGCTTCCTCAACGCGGTGCTCCTTCAATGCAATACGTGCTTCGTAGATTGAAACCTGTCTTTTATCTGTATCATTATCATGATTCTTACTTATACTTATAGATAAATTGTCTGTTCAGAACCATGCATAAATATTTAATCACTGTGCGCACCTGATATACCTATCATCCTCACCCATCCACACAATTACAATCACCGGAACAGATAGTGAACTATCCAATTGGGAGAGTTGTTGTAAATGAAGCAAAATATGATACACTATATAACAAGGAACAAAGAGTGCAAAGCACTCTTTCGCGCCCGAGCGGTTGCGAAGCAAAAACTACCTCTCCGCGAGGTACGTATTCTTTGCGGAGCTTTTGTTTGATAGGAAGGAAATTCAAGGAATTTCCTTCCTATCAAACTAGAATAATACCATGGAGGTACATCATGATCATCGACTTTCATACCCATACATTTCCAGCATCCATTGCGCCAAAAGCAATTCAGTCTCTGTCTGCCACAGCTCATATAACTGCATGCACCGATGGAACTGATATTGGATTACAAAAATCCATGGAGAATGCTGCTATTCAATATTCTGTATTGCTTCCAGTAGCTACCAAACCATCTCAGGTAAATGGCATCAATGAACTTGCAATAAAGATCAACGAAGCCTCTGCACATACTGGTTTTATCTCCTTTGGAGGCATACATCCCGAATGTGCAGATTACAAGGATATTCTAAAAATGCTTGCAGAAAACGGTGTAAAAGGTATCAAGATTCATCCTGTTTTTCAAAAAACATATTTGGACGACCCAAAATATCTTCATATCATTGATGAAGCCTGTAACCAGGGGCTTTATGTTGTAACGCATGCCGGTATGGATATTGGATTTCCAGGAGATACCAAATCAAGCACCGTTCACACGCTTCAGATGTTAGACACTGTTCACCCCGATAAGATGATACTTGCACATATGGGTGGATGGGATGAATGGGATATGGTTTCTAGTGAAATCCTTGGAAGAGATGTTTATCTAGATACTGCATTCAGCGTTAAGCTGCCTTCCTTGTCTGATGACAGACTTCTTAGCAAGGAGCAATTTACTCAAATGATCAAAAAACATGGTGCTGAACACATTTTATTTGGAACAGACAGCCCATGGAGTTCTCAAAAAGAGAGCATTACACTGATGAACGAACTTGGATTGTCCCGTGAAGAATTGGATATGATCTTCTATCAAAATGCCAAAATCATTTTAGGAATATAGTTTTTTACAACACTAATATGAACCTGAAAATCTTTTTTTCCTTCAAAACCACCCTGCGTATTTTATCTTTTTGCATTAATTTTGTTTAATATTTCTGTAATATTTGTCACGAAATTGCAATAGACAATTAACATTTAAAAGTATATAATAGCTTTACGAATCATTCCGAATGTTGAAAATGCAAGTTGTAGGCAAATATTTCTTTGTAAAAAATATTTAACAATTCAACAGTACGAGTGGTGGAAAAGGAGGTTTTCATATGAAACTTAAAAACTCAAATAAGAAAATACTTACAGTTACACTTTTATCATCGGCATTAGTTTTGACGTTTCCAACTAATCCAATTGAAGCAGCCAATCGTATATCCATTCAGGAACAAAGTGGCTTAGCCGTATCTTTGTCAGGGCAAAGCTGGGGAACAAGTTATGGTGTTAATGCAACATTAAATAATACAACCGGAAAAATGATTGATGATTGGAAGATTGTAATCAATTCCAACGTTACTATTGATCAAATCTGGTCAGCGAAGACAGCTACTGAAAATGGAAAAACTGTAATTCTTCCTATGGAATGGAACAAATCAATTGAGCCAGGTAGTAATATCCAGTTTGGTTACATTGGAACTGGTAAATATGATTCTAATCTAGATTATTCTACCTACTATAAAATAGATGGGGTTTGGACTCAGGAAACTAACACAAACTCATCTCTCACTACAAAACCTGAAGATACCAAAAATGAAACAGAAAAGGCAAGTGGCAACGTAAAAATTTCTTACGATGTTTCAGGCTGGGGAACAGGTTATTCAATGAAAGTAACGATTACAAACTCAGAAAATAGTGACATTGAAGATTGGAAGCTTACAATCCCTGCTTCATTAGTAGATATCAACTCAAACTGGTGTACAGAAATTACAAAGGATAAAGATCTATTGATCATCACACCACTTGGATACAATCAGGCGATTCCTTCCAAGGGATCTGTAAACTTTGGTTTTATTGGTAATGGTACATGTCCTTCTGACATGAATTTCAATCTTTCCTATAAATTAAATGGTAAGTGGTATAATATTCAGGATATTGAACAAAATGTCGTTGAAGAAAGTAAAAATGAGAACAGTAACGTAGAAGAAAGCAAGGTTGAAGAATCCAACATTGAAGAGACTAAAGTTGAGGAATCCAACATTGAAGAGTCTAAAGTTGAGGAATCCAAGGTTGAAGAATCCAAAGTTGAGGAATCCAAGGTTGAAGAATCCAAAGCTGAGGAAAGTGAAGAAGAAACCACTTCACTCGTAAATGATAAACAAGCACAGTTTGGAAAAGAAGTACATGGTGGTGATGCTACATTTTATGGTGCAGGTCCTGGAGGATGTTGTAACATGGATGATTATGAAGACTTATATTATACGGTAGCTATGAACAGACCAGATTTTAATGAGTACAATTTGGCAGGTGCATACCTGGAAGTAACAGATAAGGATGGAGATAAGATCAATGTATTAGTTACTAATGAACTTCCAGAAGGTCAGCCAGGGGACCTTGATCTTTCAATCTCAGCATTTGATGCAATTGAACCTTTGGAAACCGGTCGTATGAAGTGTACATGGAAGATTATCCCATTCCCTACCACAAAGCCAATTGCTTATAAATTTAAACCTAGCAGCAGTCAGTTCTGGGCAGAGGTTCAGATCCGTGAGCAAAGATATCCATTAAAATCAGTGGAATACTTAAATCCAAACGGAGAATGGATACCGTTACAACGCAAACCATATAATTATTATTGTGCTCCTCTAGGAATGGGTAGTGCAGGTCCTTATACATTCCGTATCACTGATATGTATGGGCATGTACTTATTGATGAGAATATACCTCTTGATACAACAGAAAAAGTTATTCCAGGAAAAGCGAACTTCCCATACTAATCTCCATTTCACTTCGTGAAATCTGGAGCAGGCTATTTTATAACTGATCAGAGCCAGGAAATTATAATATTTCCCGGCTCTTTATATTATGCCATATTCTCTTGTTCTACCAAACGTTCCGCACCATACATTTTACGAAGCTTTGGTTTTTCAATCTTTCCAGTTGCATTTCTTGGAATCTGTGTAAAAATGATCTCCTTTGGTCGTTTGTATCTAGGAAGCTCTAAACAAAACTCTTCAATTTCTTCCTGGGTACAGCTAAAACCATCTTTTATCTCTATAATCGCTGCTGTTTTTTCTCCTAATCTTCTATCTGGAAGACCAATAACAGCAACATCCTTTACTTTGTCAAATCGACGAATGAAATCCTCAATCTGAACAGGGTAAATATTTTCACCACCACTTACGATAACATCCTTTTTACGATCTACTAAGAAGATAAATCCATCTGGATCCTGCATGGCCATATCACCTGTATACAGCCAACCTTCCCTTAATACTTCATTGGTTGCTTCTTCATTCTTATAGTAACAGGTCATAACACCTGGGCCCTTTACGCAAAGTTCACCAACTTCACCCTTGACAACCTCTATACCAGCCTCGTCCACAATCTTACAATTCCAACGATAACCAGGAACGCCAATAGCTCCCACCTTATGTACATTCTCCATACCAAGATGCACACAACCAGGACCTGTTGATTCCGATAAACCGTAATTGGTATCATACTGATGATCTGGGAAATACTCCTTCCATCTTTTGATCAGGGACGGTGGAACAGGCTGTGCACCAATATGCATCAATCTCCACTGATCCAAATGATAATCTTCTTTTCTTAAATCGCCTCTATCAAAAGCATCCAGAATATCCTGAGCCCATGGCACCAAAAGCCATACAATGGTACACTGTTCGCTTGATACTGCTGATAAAATTGTTTCAGGCTTTGCACCCTTTAATAAAACAGCCTTACTTCCTGCCACCAGGCTCCCCATCCAATGGAATTTAGCTCCCGTATGATACAGCGGGGGAATACACAAAAAGGTATCCTTTCTGCCTGTTTCATGGTGCTTCTGTTCCATTTCCGCTGCCTGGGTCAGGCTTAAATGCTTATGCAGGATTGCCTTCGGAAATCCTGTTGTTCCAGAAGAAAAATAAATGGCGCCATCATCCTCTTCTGTTATCTCTATCTCTGGTTCCATACTAGAACAGTCTGCTACCAATTCACGATAACTTTCTGCAAAACTAGGACAATTATCACCTACATAAATAAGCAATCTTCCCTTGGATAAACGATCTGCATTAGCTTCCATTCGACCAATAAACTCTGGTCCAAAAACAATCACATCTACCTCTGCTAGCTCTACACAATATAAAATCTCTTCCGCATCATATCGAAAGTTAAAAGGTACTGCAATGGCACCTGTCTTTAATACCCCAAAATAAATTGGCAACCATTCTAAGCAGTTATACATAATAATTGCAACCTTTTCACCCTTTTTTATCCCTCTTCCAATCAGCATATTGGCAAATCGATTGGCCTTTTCATTGAAAACACTCCAGGTGATTTCTCTTCGATATGGTTCAAATCTGGATGGCTGAATTAATTCAAATTCTTTCCATGTTGAACGTCTTGTATCCTTCTCATCTGGGTTTAACTCCACCAATGCAACCTCATGTGGATACATCGCTGCATTGCGTTTTAAATATTCTGTTACTGGCATTGTACCCTTCTCCCCGCTCTTTTCTTATTCCATTTTCAATACTCTTTGGAATAGTCTTTCTTAGCAACTTCTCAGTTACTTTTCTACTTTAAACTAACACAGTGTATGACCACTGTCAATGAACCATAAGTCATGGATTTATATTGCTTTTCTCCTTTATCTTATGATAAAATCATTGAGGTATGAAATTTACTATTATGTGGAGTATAGGTATATGAATGTTATTGTGATTTTAGTGATATATTTGGTGATCATGAATGTGATTGGATTTTCTTCCATGGGAATTGATAAGCGTAAGGCAATCAAGCGCGCCTGGAGAATTCCGGAAGCAACTCTTTTTATGTTTGCATTATTAGGTGGAAGCATCGGTTCTACTTTTGGTATGTATGTTTTTCATCACAAAACAAAGCACTGGTACTTTGTAATTGGAATGCCTCTTATTCTCATTCTTCAGATTGCTCTGGTTGTTTATTTGGTAACTCAGGTAAACATCTCAATCATGTAAGCTTTATTGGTGGTTATCTGATTTACAAATGAACGTGAGGTACTATTATGCATATAGCAATTTGCGATGATGATGTCGCACACAGAAAACACTTTGAACGATTAATGCAGCGAGAATCCAATGCAAGAACTGTGGTGGATTCTCCTTTATATATTGACTCTTTTGGCAGTAAAGAAGCTTTGTTTTACGCGCCAATGCAATATAACATTTTTTTCCTTTCTATCAAAGGAGAGGAATACAGTGTCTATGATCTGGTGAAACAGCTACGAGATCTCAATGTTTTGGCTCCTATTGTCATTGTTAAACTGGATAATAAGGAGTATGCGGATGATGGTTTATATGAAGATTTATACAGCATTTCAGATCCATTAAAGCCTGCTGAGCTTCATGCAATGGTTAAGATCAGTCATGAATTTTCACAAAATGCGCAGCATCTTTACGAGATTCATGGCATCCATGAAACAAGATATTTGCCTGAAGATATGATTCTTTATGCAGATGTAAGAAACAATGGCAAATACAATCTGCATTTAAATGATAATAGCTGTATTGAATGTGATATGCCTTTAAAAGATTTTTTTCATATGACAGAAGCTGATCCTGCTTTTGCCTACACAGGAAAGAATGTGATCATCAACCTGCGGTATTTAGAAAAAATTCGACCAACCAAGGTGGTTTTGCAGGGAGATATCATACTTCCTATGAGCTTCGGAGAAAGACCTCATATGCGTAAACAGCAGGAACATTTTTTGACTACCTTAAATGAATAGTGTTTGTGAAATTAAAAAACAGTACACAACAGAAATATTACCGTTGTGTACTGCTTTTTTCTTATTTATCTTATATTTTATTTTGGTATCACATCAGTCCAGTAATGCTGGTTATAAATATCTGTAAATTGATAAGAAGCCTCAACTACTTGATTATCCAGCTCCACATAGGAAATCTGCAGATCGCCTGATACTGTCAACTGTTCTCCTAAATAATAACTATCCTGATAATTTCCACTGTAATCATAATAGTCACAGATAAAATCAATCTGATCCCCTTCTTCAATGGATAACATGCTCTTTGCAACGGTATCTGTTTCTCCCTGTGTATACACACGTCTTGCTCCAGCCACATATCCTCCTGGATTATCTGTATCAAACACCAAAATGATCTCCACCCTGTCACCATTCAACAAAGCAGGTACATAGCCTGTCATGGAATAATCATCCTGATTTCCCACTGTATCGGTATGATAATAAGCAACAGGCTGATTATTGATAGCAAGCCAGGTTCCATCATAGGTACCTAACAGATTACCCTCTTCATCAAAATCAAACTGATTATCCAAACCAAGATCAATAAAACCTTCTCCATCATCTACAAATACATTTAGATCAAGCTGCTGAACCAGATCCCACTGGCTTTCAGAAATCATGATCTTATATTCACCATCATTCATGATCCATACAAGTTCATTTGGATCAAAGTGGTTTTCAGAAAGATACTGGACTGTATCCTCGTCACTCATGGTTCTGTCACTAAAAAATCCAAGATCTGTATTTCCCAGAAATTGACCAAATAAATTTGCAATAGAATCTATTCCTCCAGACGAAGAACTATTTGAAGCACTTCCACCTAAAAGAATGGATACTGGTGAAGTCTGTCCACCGCTTGTCTGCTGACCTGCAATTTCTAAGCCTGCAAATTCCTTGATACAACGGGAGTACTCTGCATCCATGCCAATCTGGTCATACACAGAGGTTGCTCTGTCTACCTGAGAGGTCTTTTTGTATGGAAAATAGATGGCAAGCCCATATGCATTGGTAATGCAACTTGCAGTTTTGTTATACTTTACAGCACCCTTAATGGCATCTGCCAAGTTTCTTCCCTCTACAGTTCCCATATTTTCAGCTAAATTAACAAGATCCACCTGATCAATCTTGGAAGATACTGCAAATTCTCTGGAATTGTATCTTGCATCAGATACAGTCTTATAGTCTTGATTCTGAATCAGTTCATTGGTAGATTTTGCAAAGGCACTGAATTCAGATGGAACTGTTTTTTCAAGTTCTGCAAGATCAACTACTGATAAAGTTGTCTTCTGCCCTCTGCACTTCTGGTTACACACATCTACAAAATCATCTACAATCATCTTTCCAACTTCAACGGTTGGCATAGAAGTATTTTGTGATAATGAGGTGAGCCAATTGGTATAATACCAGCCCACACCTGGTTCTGTTTCCTCTGATGCAATGAGATAATCTGCATATGGCGTTAATGTCATTGCTGTTTCTAAGGTTGCCATAAGGCATGCATCAAATCCAATAAAGTCAAAAGTCATACCAGTGTCTGAAAGTGCTTTGCGAATACCTGCAAGATTCATAGAACCGCTATTTTTATTTTTTTCATCATAACCATATCCTGTAATCGATCCGCCGCCATGATCCCATAAAATAAGTTCATTTCGATTTGCTGGAAAATTCTTTTTGCAATAGTTAATAAATGAAGATAAGGTATCTGGATTTGTCATGGAGGCACTTCCCATGTCCTTTTCAAGACATACAATTCCACCATCCTTAATCTGATAGATCTGATTCTTGTTACTGCTTATGATATCGTTCTGCCATTTCGTACAGCCACCTGTATAAACGATCAAATTCACATTGGTACCAATTGTTGCAGAAGTCATTTCCTTTAAATCGGCAGTTGCCATACCACTTTTAGACTCTAAGTCTGTACCACAAAGGTAGACCATGATGGTAACCTCGTCCTGACCATTTCCAAGAAGCTGTGTGTACTTTTCTCTCGCACCACTCGCTACACTCGTATCTGGCTTTGCTGTATTGGTTGACTGGCCAGTTATATGCGAACCATCTGAAGAACCAGAATCTGATGATGGTAAAATACCACCTAAAAAATTTTTTCCAAAAAGATATAGAATCAATAGAATAACGGCTCCACCAGTAGAAATTCCTGCTTTTCTGACACCACCACCTGAGCTTCCCGAGCTGTTTCTTCTTCCATTGGTAGTACCTACCGGACCTGTTCCTAGTCCGCTGCCTCTTTTGTAAGCATTCCCGCTACCTGTTACATTTTTTTCATGACTAATTGGTCTTTTCTTATCCATAATCTTTCCCTTTTTTCTTTTTTATTGTTTTTCACAATCAATCGCCTCATTATAACACTTCTTTTTGAGGGTTTACAACCTTGTTGTATTTTTAACTATTTGTTTTGGTATGAAATCTTTTCTTATGGGAACACTAATAATTGTTACGATTTAACATTAACAGTATGTTACGGATAAGCGTTTTTTAGAATGCTGATCCAGATTGGAGTATGAATGGAATACATCATTGCATTTTTAGTAGGTGGCACTATCTGTGCTCTTTCTCAGATTCTCATGGAAAAAACAAATATGATGCCAGGACGGATCATGGTACTGCTTGTAACCCTTGGTACCCTCTTAAGTGCCCTTGGCATATATGGTCCTTTTAAAGAGTGGGCTGGAAGCGGTGCCACTGTTCCTCTTTTAGGCTTTGGACATCTGCTTATGGAGGGTGTCAAAAAAGGGATGGAAGAAGAGGGCTTTCTTGGTATCTTCAAAGGCGGCTTCACAGCAGGCAGTGCAGGTATCGCCACCGCGCTTATTGCAAGCTATCTTGCAAGTCTGATTTTTAAGTCTAAAGAGCCTATGGATTAGCCTAAAAAAGCGTATGGTTTCAAGTCCCATACGCTTTTCTTTTAATCTATTTCATGATAAATATATTCTCTTTTTTCTAATGATACCTCCGATACAATCAAACATCCTGCTTCATCCATATAAATGGGAGCTACTAGATTTACACTGGTATCATAATCAGGCTGGGCTCTGTTCTCATAACAAATACCACCTTCCGCCCATAAATATACCTTTCCCTCATCCTCGTAAAATCCCATCTGCTCTCCAAAGCCTAATCCCGTACATGCTGCTTCCTCATCCACCATATACGAAATCTCTCCCAATGGATTCGATTTTTCAGGATCGTCTAAATAATAGGTTATGGTATGAGAATCTGCATGAATGCTGGTACTGATTCTTTCAGAAACATACCGAAAATCATTGGAGTCATATACAAATAATTCTGGAGTATCGTCCTTTATTTTCATCACACAAAGTTCTTCTGAATAATATCCTGTTCCCCATCCATCAATGAGTGGAATCAGATACTCATCCTCTCCGTCCTTATCAAGATCAATCACCCAGATATCCGTTCTGTAATGCATGCCTAAGCTGGTACGTATTGGATAAGCCTGATCCTTTACACGCACAACTATAGCGTCATATCCATACATACCATACACGCCATAAAGTGCTACATCCTTTTCCTGATTTAGTTGCAGGAGGGAATATTTTTCTTGATATTCATGGCTTTCATTATATTCTTCCTCTACACCTAACTGATCCCTCTTTTTTAGTTCATTCACATCAATCATTAATAACGTTTCCTCAAGTTGCCTTGCTTTTTCTAGATTAAAATAGCAAACCGAATCTATCATATACAGATCCACACCATACTGATTCTTCCCAGACTTTTTCACACAGACACTTAGCTGTGATTCATCTGAAAAGGTTATGATAGCAAATTCCCCCTGCAAATTATACGGTACATATTCCATACTTTTTACATTGGATAGATGTAAAAGCTTTTGTATGGCAGCATCCTTATCCTGCAAGAAGAGAAAACTCTCTGGATGCTTAGCTGCCAAACCAATGCACAGATCCCCAAAGGTATCATCCTTTGAAACACCTGCCTCATCCATCAGCTGCAAAAA
This sequence comes from Lachnospiraceae bacterium, assembly GCA_045628865.1. GTDB lineage: Bacteria > Bacillota > Clostridia > Lachnospirales > Lachnospiraceae > JAZQQB01. Next base: position 15,643 of record JAZQQB010000049.1, read on the forward strand.
AGAATCGGAAGTTTTTGAATCTCCAAAGGAATCCAGCAAAAAGGATAATGGATTTCCCCAGATACCATTGGCAAACCAAAACTGATTCTCCCTCATATCTGTTGTTTGGTTATACAAGTTAGCTTTTTCCAGACTATCTACATCACTACCATCCCAGGAAACAAATTCACTCACTTCATACTTTCCTTCGGATTCCTGATAATGAAAATAGGTATAAAAAAACGTTGGAATTCCTGTTTCATCAAAGGTAAAAAGCTGTACCCCGCCTATATCATCTCCTCTTAGCGCTATTGGATAACACACGTTACCATATAGTTCCTGCCCCGTGATTAGCTTGTTTTCTGTCAACAGTTTTTCTTTCCATGCTAGTCGAAGTTCTTCACCCAGGTTTTCTAGATTATCACATGCGATAGCCTCTGGAAGTTCATTTATGATTAAACTTTTAGCATTGTTTGCATTCATTTCATCATGATTTATTGTTTCCGTTTTATCTACTTTATCTGTTTTAGCATTTTCCTTTTGCGTAATTGCTGGTCTTATGAAAAATACACTGATAGCTATAAACATCACAACCACGAAGATCACTGTAATCCACAGGGACTTCTGCTTTTTCTTCAATGCATTTTTCATTCTGCTTTCCGTATCACTTTCTCCAAAGGCAGGAAAAACATTAAGGCCACTCCTTTTCATGGAAAATTCCAATAACACCTTTGCATACTCTCTTGCACTACACACACCAGTTCCCAAAACCGCTTCATCACAAGCCATTTCCAAATCCTTTTGATAAAGCTTTAATGCAATCCACATAAGTGGATTCCAGAAATGAAAGCAAAACACAAAATATACAAATAGCTTTTTCACTGTATCAAATCTTTGGATATGCATGCATTCATGGATTAAAATAGCCCTGATCTGTTCTGGTTCACCACTTTCCTTTATGGAGTCTGGTAGATAAACTGCGGGATGCAAAAAACCAAAGGAAATCGGCTCTTTCACCTTTTTTGACAAGTAAATACGATCCTTAGCCCTATACTTTTTAATGGTTTCTTCTTTTACACCAAATTCCAAAATCGATATTGCTTCACAATCCTGGCAGCACTTTCTCATAGTTAGATAAGCAAATATGCCTTTGACCAGGAATACGCATGACCCCGTAAGCCAAAAGATCATCCCTATGACAATAGGCCAGGAATTATCCTTGAAGGCTTCCTTACTATCTCTCTTTGACGATACATCTGTCAGATGTTCTTTTACTGCAATATCCTGAACGTCTGATATTTCCTCATTCTCTTGCTCATATGTTTCAATATTGTAAGCTTCTTTGTTATTAGAATCTTTGTTGTAATTATCTGCACTCAAGGATTCCTCTTCTGACTGCTCATTGGCACCTGCCATATTTAAAACCCAGTCGGGTATCCCCTGAAAATCAGCTTCCTCTGTGTTTAACCCTGTGTTTATCTCTTTATTTTCTATAGCTTTCTCACTGGTGTTTACAGCATTTCCTGCAATTCCTGCATCCGTTGAAAAAGTAACAGTATAAATGCCTGGAATAAGAAATCGAAAAAAAACCAATAGCCACAAAAAACAGGCATATTTTTTTGATGCATTTTTTAGAGTTGCTCTCAAAAGAAGCACCAGAATCAGAAATAAGCTTGCATGCACTGCGATCTGAATATATATCAAAAATACCTTCGTTAACAAACTACTCCCTCGCTTTCTTCTACTCGTTTTCCGAAGCTTCTTGAATTAACTTTGAAAGCCTCTGCGCTTCTTCTTTGGTAATCTTTCTATCCTGCAAGAATGCAGCAAAAAAATTGGTCACTGATCCACAAAAGGTACGTTCCAAAACATCTTCACTTTCCTGCTTCAAGGCTTCCTTCTTGACAATCAGCGGAATCACCATTGCATCCTTATTCTGAATCACGGCCTTTTCCTCCATTCTTTTTAACATGGTATAAACCGTAGATTTCTTCCACCCATATCGTTCCAGGCAGATCTTCACCAATGCCGTAGAACCAACACTCTCATATTCCCATAAAATCTCCATCAGTTTCCATTCCGCCTCACTTAATCTCTGCTCCATGCTTCTCCTCCTCTATAAAAAACGTCAAAAAGGTCTAACGATGTAAACCTTTACTTTAGTCTACATCGTTAGACCTCTAATGTCAATCCATAAATTTATACTCTGTTTTTGAGATTATCTTAAGAGACTTCTTCAAATTCAATTTCTTTTCTGGTCAAAAATTTCTTGATTTCCTGATCCCATAGCTGATCTGGTGTTTTATCCATGATAAAGGATTTGAAGGCTGTTGCTGTAATCAGCATAAGTCCCTTTTGATCATATCGCACAGTTAATACCATGCTTCTAATATCATTGGCAGTCACTGTTGTATCACCCTTTGCTAAGATTGCAGCAAAAGCATCTGGCTTGATATGTAATACAAATTTCATCTGAAGTGGTGTTCTTTTTCCCTTGATCAGCTGAAATACAACCGAACGGATATCTGCCCACTTACTAAATTCATATTCCGGCATATCATCCTCTGTACTTTCCAACCCTGTATAAAAATCACGATTGATATGACCATCAATTGTAAAATCATTATAGGTAGAAATAACCGCTTCCTCTAACAAAAACGAATCAAAACAATCTGTTGCCAAGAGCTTATTCATAAAGCCCTTTACATTTTTCACCATCAGTCCAACCATGCTGTTCATCCCCTTATTTACAGAGCTTTGAATAAATCTCTGTTACAATTTCTCTGATCCATTTACCCTGACAATGAATTGTCACGTCTGCATACTTTTCATATAAGGGCTTACGTTCTTCAAACAATGTTTCTAAGGTGTATCCCGGCTTTAATACAACACCTCTCTCATTTAGGTCACCCAAACGTTCTTCTAGTTCTTCATATGGAATCTCCAAATAAACCACTGTTCCAATTTCCTTTAAATGCTCCATAGCATTCTCTTCATAGACTACACTTCCGCCTGTTGCAATAATGGAATTGGTCAAATCCAGTTCCTCATTGACCTTACCCTCTACGGATAAAAAGCCATCTGTTCCAACTTCATCAATGATTTCACTAAGTCGTTTACCTGTTTTTTCCTGAATTACAAGATCAGAATCTACAAACTGCATTCCTGCCTTTTTCGCAAGAACAACACCTACTGTACTTTTTCCAGCACCAGGCATACCAATTAATACTATATTTTTCAAAATTTCTACGCTCCTATTTGTTACTCTCCTAAATAGGCAATTACTTCTACTTCACACAATACATTCTTTGGAAGCTGCTTTACTGCAACACAGCTTCTTGCTGGTTTCTCTGTAAAGTATTTCTCATATACTGCGTTAAATGCAGCAAAATCAGCCATTTCAGCTAAAAAGCATGTTGTTTTTACTACCTTTGTATAATCAACACCAGCTTCTGTAAGGATTGCTCCCACATTCTTCATTGCCTGTGTTGCCTGTTCTTCAATTGTAGTTCCCTCGATCTCACCAGTTGCTGGATTGATTGGAATCTGTCCAGATGCAAATAAAAACTTATCTACTTGAATTGCCTGTGAATATGGTCCAATTGCTGCTGGTGCGTTTGTTGTACTAATTTTTTTCATGTTTAAACATCCTCCTCATCAAATGCTACGACTACATAAAAACCTCTCGCATTTTCTGTAATCTCTATCACATCACCTTCCCTGGACTTTAGTCTTTTTGGAAATGGTATATTTCCAGACATCGCCAAGGATGGATCAATTGTATAATAATAGTTACTTGGAAGCAAACCCTCTGTCACAGTAATATGATCACCCTCTGACAAAAGCCCCTGTCGTTCCATCTTAAATTCCATTTTTCTCATATTTGTATCCCCCAAGATGCACAGATTACGCACTCATATGGAATCCATTCTTTCCATTCTGCTTTACAAAATAAAGTGCCTCATCAGCATGATTGATATGGATTTCAAGTTCCTGCAAACTATCACAAACAAATCCACTACAACCTACACTAACAGTTACATGCAAAAGCTGTCTATTCTCTTTTTCATAAATCTCTGTTTTAGACACACCACAAACAATTTCTTCACCAATCCTTTGTGCATTCTCAATGGTAATCGGAAAAGGCATCACAATCAAGAACTCTTCTCCTCCATATCTACACACCTTACAATTATGACGAAGTGCTACACCATGAAGTGTATTGGCTACCTGACGAAGTACTTCATCACCTGTATTATGTCCATAGGTATCATTAAACTCTTTGAAATTATCAACATCAATATAGTAAAGATAACCTTCCACGTCTCCATCCCTTAATCGAACGTTGATATAATCCTCAATACCTCTTCGGTTCTGGATCTGTGTCAGTGTATCAATATAAGCAACCTGTTTCAGATTATGGTTATCAATCTCCACTCTGATCCTTCTTAATTCTGATGAACACGCAAAATTAAAAATCAATGTTCCAACAGCAAAGGATATCAAACCAATCCCTAAATAAAAGAAAGCAAAATATCCCTTTACAATAACTGCCGTTATCGTAAGAACAAGTACTGGAATTCCAAATAAAATCATTCTAATCTGCTTTGGATACAATGAAAAAGCTAACAAAATAATCAAACAGCAATAGAAATTCTCCTTAGAATCCAAATTGATCAGCAATCCATTTATTTCCTGCAACGTAAAGATCAAAATACTTACCATATACATGCCTAGAATATGTAATTGCAGACGTTTCTTATTCCTGTGCGGAAATGTCCATAAAATATACACCAGACCTAGTACTCCTAGCCCTGCAGCAAAAAAATGCCAATAATACGCGAAATCTGTCCTGACCTCTGACAAATGATACAGATCATACACGCGAAATAGCTCTACAGCTACAAAAAACAATAAGCTGATTATACCTCTCCAGGCATTCTCATGTAATAAATACTGATTCAGCTTATCATATTCCTCACTACTGATCCGCTGATGTCGAAGAAGATACGACCGCAAAGCACGACGATCCTCTGTTAGAATCCTTCTTCTTGTTCCTTCCATGGAAGTTCACCCTTTTACACCTTTATACTCCGAAAACTACACAAAAACTACCAATACCAGACAATCCGCATCCCCATACAGTTCATCTGGCAATCATTTCATTTTGAAATCAACCCTTTGCACACACTACTCCAAAATCTAACTTACACTTTACCCCGAAAACTTTCCCTCGTCAATAAACTGTTCATAAAAAAACACCCGCTATTTTCTTTTTGTCAATTCTGAAACCTTTGCTTTTGCCTTCTCTGCACGCATCTTTGCTTTATCAGCTGCCATCTCAGCACGTGCCTTTGCCTTTTCAGCTGCATCCTCTAAGCGACGCTTAATTTCATCCTCACCAAAGGTTTTCTGTAATTCCAGATAACGCTTTGCATGTTCATATATTGGCACATCTGAACGAAATGCGAACAGGAATTTACGAATACCCGCCAGCTCATTGTTATGTCTGATGGTACTTTTTAATTCCTCGTACTTAATAATCACATCATAATCAATTGCAAGCTGACGCACCTTTGCTACCAACTGGAATGAATAACATAAGTCTAAGATAAATACACCATAAAACATTCCAATCACAAAAGAAAAAGCAAGATTCTCAGATAACCATACTACTGCTGACTCCATACGTGGATGAATCAATAGATCATATACTGCTCCAAGTACACCCCAGAAAAAAGTAAACAGCGGACAGATTACGCCCTGGATATTTCCCCAATTCTCACTGTAATCCCATAGTTTTACCTTCATTTTTACAATAAAAATAACGCCCGTAATATACTCAATGATAGTCATTACAATAGCCATGATTACAAATAAGATCAACTTTTGCAGAATTTTGTTGGAAACAAAATCAACTGGAATATTGGCCAATAGAAACAAGGCACAAAGTCCACTTCCATATAAAGGTAAATATGGACCTACTAAAAATCCTGGATTGATCCATTTTCGTTCCGGATTGTTATCGGAAAAAAAACGTCGATAGATTAGCTCTATACACCAGCCAAGCATACTTCCTACAAAAAACAAAAATGCAAATCTAAGAAAAATCATGTCATTTCCTCCAATCAAGATTCTTTTTTATATAATCTGCACATAAGTTCCCAGTCACTGGTGGTATTAATATTTGTCACTAGACTGGTGCCATCTACTTTCATGGTCGCAACCTGACACTCCTCAAATAATGACCTTATTCGATAATCCCTGTTATGAATTTTTTTCTCTATTTGAGGCAAACAACTCTTTCCGTAAATTCCAGCCAAGGGTTCTATCCCCTTTTCACTCTCGCACAATAAAATATCACATGTTTCTTTTTTGTATTTTGATACCAATTGCTCCGCACATTCTGATGAAAAAAACGGCATATCGCAAGCCACTATTAATAGCGCGTCGCTGTCACACGTTGATAATGCTGAATAAATCCCACCCAAGGGACCAATTCTGTCAACCAGATCCACTACCTGTTTATACCCTGGAAGCTCATAATATTTCTCTCTAACTGAAATCATTTTTTCCTCAAAAGAACCAAGTGTTATGGAAACCTGTTCCAGCAATGTTTTCTCTTCAGATGGTATCACCATCATGGCTTTATCCTGCCCCATTCTGCTGGATAAACCTCCTGCCAAAATACAAACGCCAACAGACATCTTGATTCCTCCAATGTACTACAAGCAAAGAGAATTGCTTACGCTACTTGGCGCCACATATGCATCGTTTTAGCACCATTCTTCCTTTGTCTCACCTAATCCATAGAAATCCTTCAGCCATTCTGCAACCTGTACTTCATCATCTCCATCAAAGCGAATAATCTGATCTGAAAGTGGTCTTGTTTCTTCATCTATAACTTCACAAACTGGTGCGTCTGATACAGTTGCCAAAAGCTTTCCATTTACCGACGCGCTTCGAAGCATAGTTACTCCATTTATTTCTTCTTCATAAGATACTCCTTTACGAAGCACCTCTAACTTATCAAAATGAGAAGCTTTCAATCCTTCCACAAGAATTAGATCTACATTATGAATCTGAGAGATCAATTCTCTAACATAGGTTTCTTCATCGGGAATTTCCTGTTCTCCATATACCAAACTTCTATTCTCAGAAAATATAGAAATAAACTCAGCACCAGCACTTCGAAATCTTGCCGAATCTGTACCTGGAACATCCGGTACAAAATCATCATTATCATGCTTAATAGCTGCGACCTTAATCTCATTACTTGCCAACTCTCGAATCAGCTTCTCCATAAAAGTTGTTTTTCCAACATTTCTGGTACCACAAATACAAAGAATAGGAATATCATCCTGATTCTTCTCTATTGGTTCTGTCAAAGCCTCTTCATCCTTAAAGTTGGTAACTACCCAAACAGCATCACCTGCAAACAATGGGCGTCCACCACCCTCAATATCAATCAGACAATTACATCCTATATTACTTGAAATAGACCCAGAAGAATGATTGTTTGGAATAGATACATATCCATTCTCCTTCTTTCCTCTGATAAATCTTCTACCCTCTTTCGATGCCTTCTCATAATCCTTAGTCAGTTTCTTAGGACCAGCATCTGGGAAACAACGTGTACGACCACTCATTCGAAGCAAGGATGGTAATACCAAAAGCTCCAATGTAGCTGCTGAAGCAAATGGATTTCCAGATAATGCATAAATCAGCTTATCCTCATACTTTGCAGCAAGCATAGGAGAGCCCGGCTTCATAGATACTCCTCGAAACAGCAATTCTGCATCGATCACCTTGATTACATCAAAAATAATATCCCGATCTCCAATAGAAACGCCTCCTGTTGTGATCACTGCATCTACAGCTCCAATCTGCTCTAAAATCACCTCTTTAATTTCAGTTACAGAATCTGAACAGGTACGATTCACCGTAATAAATCCCAACTCATTCAATCGAAGAGAAATCATAGGTCCATTACTATTATAGATTTTCCCCTGAGTGATCATGCCCTCTTTCACAAGTTCATTTCCTGTAGAAATCACCAAAACCTTAGGTTTTTGGAATACTTCTATATTAAATAAACCTTGCCCTGCCAATACTGCTGCATGGGCTGGTGTTAAAATATCCCCTGTTCTAATAATCGGTGCTCCTTCATGAATGTCCTCACCTTTATCGCTGATATTCTCATGATTCTTCACACTATCAATAAAGGTTACTTCTTCATCCATAACCGTTACTGCTTCCAAACGTACTACTGCATCTGCTCCCTCTGGAATTGGCGCACCAGTCATAATTCTTACTGTCTGACCACTTAGTAGTTCTTCATCATAATATTCACCTGCACAGATTGTATCCACAATCCTTAAGGTAACAGGCTTTTCATTTCCACATTCCTCTAAATCTGATGCACATACTGCGAATCCATCCACTGTTGCTCTATCAAATGGTGGCATATCCAATACCGCATCGTAATCCTTCGATACAACTCTTCCAACTGCTTCGTATAACAGAATACTTTCTGTTCTTAAATTCTTAGATACCTCCCTATAAAGGGTATCTCTGGCTGTTTCCATCGTCGCCGAGTGTTCGTCCATTGTTTCTTTTATTCTCCTTTTTCTTTTCACCCAAATTTTATACTTGGCTTATTTTCATAGTTAGTATTATTATACCACACAAATCAAGGCAACGCAAAAACAGGTGTCTAGGAATGGTCTTCACGTTCGCTTTTGATCCAAGGGGAAAGTACAGTTTTAAAGTATTTTTTTCTGATACGCCAATCTAGGACTTCCATCAGCGATATATATGATGCCACATGAGATAAATCCATATTTCTCCATTAACATCTGCATAATATGGTTATCTTTATGTGTATCAATTCTAATATTATTCATCCGTTTCTCACAAAAAGACAATGCAGTCTGAAATACTCCCTTATACAATCTATTTGACCCAATTCTATGTATTGTTCCATATTCCTCTTCATTTAGCCAGCTACCATTCTCTATATAATCATAGGTCGGATCATTCCCTATGATAAAAGCAAAGGTTCCACACAATTTTCCATTTTCTTCAAGCACATAGCTGTTTCCCTGTTCTATATCTGATAAAATCATTTCCTTCGTTGGATAATTACCGTTCCATTGAGAAAAGTTTCCATCCTCACGCATAATCTTCTTAGATTCATTTAATATTTCAATTACCTGATCTACTTCTTCTAACCTTGTTTTTCGAATGTCCATCGATTTCCTCTTGCTTTCTTTTTCTTAATAATTTTCTCTTTTATCCTAAACAATATGTTACCACAACCGATATATTTATCAAAGATAATAACACATTCTGAAAGGGCAAGCTTTTCATATCTACGTTTCCTGACTGTAACCGGTTGGGAGATGGAAAACCGATTAGTAACCTGTGATTCAGAAGAAAGGACGTCATGAAACTACATACTTTCATTTAGCTGTTTAGATTATTTCCAAAGCCTTTGGAATATATCTAAACAGCTTTTTTATTTCATAGGATTCAAGTGTCAAAAGGTCTTCCTCCACATGTGCTTGCACAAATGTGGAGGAAAGACTTTGTGAGGACCAAGCGAAAAGCATTTTCGCCCAGACAACAACACATCACACAGTGATGTGTGAAAGTGTGGGAGCGCAAAGCGCGGAACAATCCGTAGAATCCGTTTTTTTGGTTTTTGACACTCTAATCTTCATAGGAAATTCCTCCAATTTCCCATGAAATAAAAGATCCGCGATGGATCGCACCTCGCGGAGAGGAAGATAATGCTACGCATTCCGCTCGGGCGCGAAGTGTGTGCGAGCACACACTTTGTCCTTCTTTGATTTCTATGTTCCTCATGTATATTTTCCACTCTTTTCACGCATACTAACAACAATGAAAGTATGAAGGGAGACCATTTATGCGTAGCATTGAATTTACTACACCCGTTTTTATTGAGGAGGCCGCCTCTGTTGCTGGAAAAAAAGAAGGACAGGGACCCTTTAGAATGCATTTTGATTATGCAAGTGATGATGATTTATTTGGCTGTGATAACTGGGATGAGGCTGAAAGCTTTCTTCAAAAGTACACCGTAGATACCTTGTTCAAAAAAGCCAATATCACTGCAGCAGACATTGATTTCTCTTTTGCCGGAGATTTATTAGAGCAAACAACTGCCAGTTCCTTTGGTCTCCAGGATTATTCCATTCCACATTTTGGTTTATACGGAGCCTGTTCCACCTGCGGCGAAGCACTGAGTTTAGCAAGTATCCTGGTTTCCTCTGGCTTTGCCAACCGCACTTTGGCAGTCACATCCAGTCACTTTGCGAGTGCGGAAGTTGAATTTCGTTATCCACTACACTACGGGAATCAGAGACCTTTATCTGCCACCAGAACAACCACTGGATGTGGGGCGTTTTTGTTGCAATCCAAACGATCTAATAACACATATGCCCAAATCACATCCTTAACCCCTGGACGCATTGTAGACTTTGGAATCACAGACTCCATGAACATGGGCGCTGCTATGGCTCCTGCAGCAGCCGATTCGATGGAACGTCATTTCAAGGAACTTTCCAAGGTTCCCAGGGATTACGACAGAATTATAACAGGAGATCTTGGTGTAATCGGGCAGGAAGCCTTAATTAAGCTAATGATGGATAAAGGATACGATATTTCCGAGAATATTATGGATTGCGGTAGACTGTTATATGGGCAAAATGACGACTTCGAAGAAGAAATGTTAAATCAGGATGAAACTTTGGGGGATGTTGAAATTCCTGCCAGTGGACTAAATACCAATGCTGGAGGATCCGGATGTGGTTGTAGTGCAATTATGCTGGCAGCATATTTCTTAGAGTTACTAAGATCAAAGAAGCTCCATAGAATCTTATTTATGCCTACTGGTGCTCTTCTAAGCAAAAACAGTTTCCAGGAGGGGCGAAACATCCCTGGTATCTGCCATGCACTTGCTATAGAGGCTTGCTCATCATAGGTTTTTATGCAATTAAAAAAGAGGCTGTCACCGAAGTGACAGCCTCAAATAAGCGGCAAGCTTATTTAGCTTTATTAGTTATTTCAGCTTATTTCCAATCGTTATACTGGCTCTGGAACTCAGCTAAAACATCCTGGTAACCAGCTTCATCAAGAGCTGCCTGGTATTCTTTGATTGCGCCTGGAACATCTGCTGGAGCGTATCCACCATTTTCAAGAGCAAAACCATACTGTTCAAAGATGTTCTGGCAAGCTGCTAATTTATCAGCAACTGGTGTTTTGTCGAAACGGAAACCTGCTGCACAAGATGTGTTAGCACCACCGTTGAATGTCTTGTAGTAATCAGCTTTGTCTGTTGGCTCGTTAGATAATGGAGTTACAACTGTAGCTGAAGCTGATTCCCACATAGAATGGTTGTATTTGCAATCTGCAACCTGTTCAACTCTGTGATCATCTGTGTAGTTAAAGTCTTCACCTTCGATACCGAATGTGTAGATATCAGCAAGTGTAGAATCTGTGTAAAGAAGACCCATGAAATCGATACAAGCTTTAGCTTCTGCTTCTGTAGATGTAGCTGTTACACAGTAGCAAGAACCAAGAGCTGATGTAGAGTGTGCCCATCTATCTGTTACAGATACCATTGTTACATCCTGGTTGTAACGAGCGTCTGCTTCATCATTGATAGGAATATCTGTCCACCATGAAACACCCCAATCCTGTGTCTGAGTTGTTGTATCAGTTGTTGTCTTTGTTAAGTCATCTTCTGATAAGTAACCTTTTTCAGCCCATTCTGCCATTAATGTACAGAATTCTTCGTACTGTGGTGTAGCGATTGTGTTAACAACTTCGTTTTTGCTTCTATCAACTGCTACGAAGTTTGATGTAGCATCAGCTGTGAAGAAATCGAAATCATTGATGTAATATCTGTAGAACATAGCTGTTTTCTGTGTTAAGTATGGATATTTTAATCCTTCGTTGTAGCAATCCTCTAACATTGGTTCGATATCTTTTAAAGATTTAACACTTGAAAGATCCCAACCAAACTGATCTGCTAAATCCTGACGGAACATAAGGTCATAACCTTCTACGTTATCTTTGTATACTGGAATGAAGTAGTTCTTTCCATCATACTTTGTAGCTTCCCACTGTCCTTCGTCCATAGAAGCGTAAAGATCTGTACCTGGTAATAAATCTGTTAAATCATAAACAGCTTTGTTAGGTACTAAATCGTTTGTACCAATTGTTGCTTCCCAAGAAGCTGTCCATAAAAGGTTGATTTCAGAGTTAGCAAGTGCTAAGTTAGCTTTTTCTGTGTACTCACCAGAAGAAATATCTGTTAAGTTGATCTGAACATTGATCTTTCCAGCGATGTAATCGTTGATTGCTTTTTCAACTTTCTTTGTCTGTTCTGAATCAGGCATTGTGTTAAAACAAGCTCTTGTTAAGTTGATTGTTACTACGTCACCTGAAGGTGCTGCTGTTGTGTCACCAGCATCTGCTTTGCTTTCACCAGCGTCTGTTGTTGCTGCAGTAGTATCTGCTGTACTACCGTTGTCTGTTGTTGTTTCTTTTGTGTCGCCACATCCAGCTAACATACTAGCTACCATGGATGAAACCAACAATGTTGTTAATAATTTTTTCTTCATTATTAATCCTCCCATTCATTCTCTATATTTAGAGTGGCGGCTATCGTCACTCATAAATACCAAAAACCCTTAAAATAAAAACTTACCTTTAAATTTAACCCTTAACAGAACCTACAGTCAATCCCTTGATGAAATACTTCTGGAAGAAAGGATATACTACCATGATAGGTCCGATAACTACCAATACAGTTGCCATTGTTGATGAATACTGTGGAATACTTCCTCCCATAGCTGCTCTAGCCTGAGGTGGAACATTTGAGTTATTCAATAAGAACTCAATACTCTTCTGAATATTTACTAACAATAACTGTAATGGTTTCTTTTTATCTGATGTAATGTAAAGCAAAGCATTCTGCCAATCATTCCAATATGTTGTTGCCATCATGAAACCTACAGCTGCCATAGATGGTTTTAACAATGGAAGTGTGATCTGGAAGAATGTTCTATATTCACCAGCACCATCAATCTTAGCTGCTTCCATCAACTCGCCCGGAATACTATTGGCGATGTATGTTCTTAAGATGATAACATTCATGGTTGTTACAGTCAGTGGAAGAATCAAAAGAAGTAAGCTATCCTTTAATCCATATACAGATGTATAAATGATGTAGCATGATAACTGACCACCACTAACCAACATTGGAATTAATAAATATACACTTAAAAACTTCGATAATTTAAAATCTGGACGGCTGATTGAATATGCGAACATTGACATAATCAACAAACCTGCAATCGTACCAACTACAGTAACAAAAATTGTAATACCGTAGGAAGTAGCTAACTGTTTACCATAACGGAATACTGCATTAATACCTGACATAGACCATTTTTCTGGCCAAAAACTAAAACCATTTACTGCAATTGCTTTCTCATCTGTGAAAGCAGCTATAAATACCAATAAGATTGGTAAAGCACAAAACAATGTATAGATTAATAAACATAATCCTAAAATATACTGACCTAAACCCTTTTTTTCTTTTCTAGAAGGTGCAAGGTCCATCTTATTTCCTTTTTTACCCATGTTCCTCTCTCCTTCTATTAGAATAATGAATTCTCTGGTGATATTTTACGTACAGTTCCGTTAGCAATCAACATTAAGATCAAACCAACTACTGACTGGAACAATGTTGTCGCTCCTACGAAACCAAAGTTTGGATTCTTTAAAATTGCATTCAATACATAAGAGTCAATAACCTGTGTTGTAGGATACAATGTACCGCTATTTCTTGTTACCTGATAGAACAAACCTGTATCGGATCTCATAATAGAACCAACTGAGAGAAGTAACATTACTGTGATCATTGGAATCAATGCTGGTAATGTAATATGCCAGATTTTCTTCCATGTATTAGCACCATCAATTTCAGCTGCTTCGTATAATTCTGTATCAATACCTGCCAACACTGACATGTAAAGAACTGAACCATAACCTACACTGTTCCACATCTTAACAATCGTTAAAATTGCGGTCCACTTTTCCTTATCTGTATAGAATCGAATATGTGTACCGAGTAAGCTATTGATGATACCTGATCTTGAATCAATAAATGCATATACTATAAACTGAACAGCTGCATAAGAAATAAATACTGGAACGATCATGATAGTCTGCATAACCTTAGCAGTTTTCTTAAATACAAACTGATCAATAGCAACTGCCAAAACAATATTTAAGAATGTTCCCAACAATGTAAAGATCAAGTAGAACTTAAGAGTATTACCTGTCATATTTAAAAAGGTCGCTTTTGAAGCAATCAGGAACTTGAAATTTTCTAAGCCACACCATGGGCTTCCCCAAATTCCATCCTGATAATTAAAGTTCTTAAATGCAACAACCAAACCTGCCATTGGAACATAAGAGAAAAACAGTAATACTAAAAATGCTGGCAAAGCCATAATTACATGTGCTCTATGTTTCCAAGTGTTTCTGAAAAATTCTTTCATCTTTTACCCCTTTCTTATTATTACTCCCTCCGCACATGATTAAATAATGCGGAGTTTTTTACCATTGGATTAGACCAATTGCTTGATGGTACTTCCTTTCACTAGGCTTCCATCTACAACAATCTGTTGAATAATTGTTGTTTTGGGATGTTCGATCAAAGATATTAACTTTTCAGCTGCATATGCTCCAAGACTTCTTGTATTCTGCTTCACTGTTGTCAAACTCGGAACTGCTTTTTCTGCAATAGCTATTCCATCATAACCTGCAATAGAAACATCCTCTGGGATTCTCAAACCGCGTTGGCGAATGACATTGATCCCTCCAAATGCCGAAAAATCATCTGGATAAATAATGCAGGTTGGTGGATCAGGAAGATCAAGCAGCTCTGCTGTTTTCTCCGCTGCACCTAGTACATCTCGATACGCTGCTTCTTTAATGAATTCATCAGGTATCGTTACTCCATATTTTTCAGCTGACTGGTAAAACGTTGTTAAACGATTTTGGGTTACAGAAGATGCATTCCCGTGTATGTAAGCAATTTTTCTGTGTCCAGATTCATATATGTAGGAAAATAATTCCTGCATACCCTTCACATTATCTGAAACAATTGCTATCGTATCGTGAAACACATAATCAATAGTCACTACTGGTATCGTACTATTGACCAACTCTATCACCTGTGGATCTTGAAAATTCACACAAGCGATCACCACTCCATCAAATCCTCTATATAAACATCTCTCCAAATAATTCATCTGGTTAACGCTATTCTTACAGCAGTTGATAAACGTGATATCATAGCCTCGTTCTTCCGCACTCTTCTTCAAGCTATCCAGAACATTCGCAAAATAGTCATGTGTCAAACCACTCTGTGCTTCATCTACAAAAAGTACTCCCAAGTTATATGTACGATTTGTTTTTAAAGCTCTTGCCTGTGCATTGGGTAAATACCCCATCTGCTTGGCTGTTTCTTGAATTCTCATTCTGGTGTCCACACCTACATCTTTCTGGTTGTTCAGTGCTTTACTTACTGTTGCCACTGAAACACCGCAGGCATTGGCTATATCTTTCATTGAAACCATTATACATACCTTCCATATTATGTATTTGTGAACGTTGCTATTACGTAATCGTTTACGCAACTTTATAATACATCATCTTTTACATTTTAGCAACACCTTTTTTTGTTTTTTTATGCAAACTGTCTATCGCTACTCATTTCTTGTTAATGTTTAATATAAAATTGCGATTTACGAAAGTCATTTTGCACAAGTTTCCTAAAGTGTTTTTTGTTTTTTCATCCTTTGTTGCATAATTATTTGATAATTAACGTAAACGGTTTCGTAAATGTAAGTGCTAGAACCATGATTGTGATTAAGGCAAAAGTACTATATTTACACAATTTCATATACACTTCAATTAATATCATCATTTTTTCAAGCACAAAAAAGCTCAGGAATAATCCTGAGCTCTTTCGTGTAACAAGCATACCGTAAGGTATACTTTAATGAAAAAATATATAAGGTATTTAAGTAACTGGCAAATTTAATAACAAACCTAACCCTTTACACCGCCAAGTGCAATACCGCCTACAATATTCTTTGAAAGAACAAGGTAAACAATTACAACTGGCAGGATTGAAAATGCGATCATTACGTAAACTGTTCCCATGTCAAACTTTAAGAAATCTGCTCCTCGAAGTTCTGCTAATAAGATAGGTAATGTTTTCTTCTTCTCTCTTAATAACAAAGCTGGTGTAAAGTAATTATTCCAGCTTGACACAAATGAGAAGATTGCCTGAACAGCAATTGCTGGAATGATCAATGGTAAGAACGAATTGTCCATTCCCATCTTCTTCATAAACTCGATAAATCCAAGTGCAGTTACCTGTGTTGGAATCATCATAACAGCAAGTATAAATGTCACCACTGCTTTTCTCCCTCTAAAATAATATGCGTGAACAGCATATGCTGTCAAGGTAGAAAAATAAGTACATAACGCCGCAGTACATGTTGAAACGATCAAACTATTGCGCATACCCTGCAAAACAGGCTGTGTTCCGTGCAAAAGCTTCACCCAGTTTTTCCATAAAAACTTTCCAGGAATCACTGTAAATCCTCTTGTCAGATCATCCTTCGATCTTGTAGAGTTAACAATTAATATATAAAACCAGATCAAACATAAGAAGGTAATGATAGCCAGTACAATGTATGCAAATACTCTTCTTGCTCTTATGCCAAATCCTTTTGATAATTCCTCTTCGCTTTTAGCCGACATACTAGCTTTCCTCCTTACTTCTCTTCACTCTTTCCAGTAAATTTAAATACTACAATACTCAATACACTGGTCAAGATAAATAATATAACTGAAATTGCTCCACCTTTTCCGTAGTTTTTACTAAACAACTGGTCATTCAAGTACATGATTAATGTCTTAGAAGATTCCATTGGGTTACCAGAACGGTTTGTTAAAATAGATGGAACATCAAACATCTGCAAACCACCAATCAACGATGTTACAAGTACATAAATCAAAATAGGTCTTAACAATGGTAATGTAATTCTCCAAAATACCTGTGTTGCTGTAGCACCATCAACTTCTGCTGCTTCATATAACGCTGGATCAATTCCAAGCATACCTGCCATCAGCAAAATGGTTGTATTACCAAACCACATAATGAAGTTCATAAATGCGATCAAGCTTCTTACACTCCATACATGGTTCATAAATTCATATGGTGCACTGAGGATTTTTAAATCCTGCAAAATATGGTTAATTGGACCATTACTTGCAAATAAAACAAAGAACAGCATAGAAAATGCTGATGCCATAATCAAGTTAGGTAAATAGATTACAGTCTTAAAAAATCTCTGTCCCTTAAGGTTTAATCTATGGTTTGAGAACCATGCTCCCAAAAGAAGTGAGAAAATAATCTGTGGGACAAACCCCATCACCCACATGATCATTGTGTTTTTTGCATATGTCCAGATATATCCATCCGAAAAAATCGTCTTATAATTCTTTAAACCGACAAAATTAGGTCCAACGATATTCAAGCCATCACGATAGCTTTCATAGAAACTATATTTAATTGTTGAAATCAATGGAATCAGCTGAAAAAATACAAAAGCTGTGAAAAATGGAATTAAAAAGATATATCCCCATTTATTGTAGCTAACCGATTTATATTTCTTTGTTTGTGCCTGCATACTACTTTTCCTCCTAGACTTCCTTTACAAATAGCAGCAAATATCGAGCGCTAAGTATCGGCATTTCCTGCCGTTTTTAAAGGTTTTCATCAAAATGCCCGTCTGCCAGGCCGGCAGACAGGCAAATGCTTACTATCTTTATTAACGTGATAATGCAGGATATGTTTCTAATACTGTCTTATAGAATAAATCTAATGCTTCATCTAATGTTGCTTCACCGATGAAATAGTTCTTCATAGCCTTCTGGAATGCTTCGTTACATCCCTGATCATATGCTGAACATGTACTTAAATCAATCTTCTCTGCACCTGCGCAATACATAGCAAGTGGATTCTGTCCGCCTAATACTGCACTCTGGTATGAATCGTCCTGAGCCATAGCTTCCATAGCTGGTTTGTTGTTTACGAAATCATCTTCCTGTACAACGATGTCTTTCATAGTAGCTTCATCTGTTGTAAGTGTTAACATGATATCTTTTACTAAATCTGCATTGTCAGTTGCGCTATTGCAGCAAATCCATGTACCACCCCAATAAAATCCCTGAGGTCCTTCTGTTGCTGCCCATCCACCCTGATTAGCGATAGAGCCTTCAGCTTCAGCTGCCATACAGAAGTTGATCAACCAGGCTGGTCCAAAGTAGCAGAATACTTTTCCTTCTGGATAGAAACCTGTTTTCCAGTCATCTAACCAAAGATCATGTGTACCTGTCATTCCTGCGTCAACTAATTTTTTAGAGTCTTCAACCCATTTCATAATATTTTCATCAATATTGATCTTACCATCTTCAACCCATTTTGATGTTACGTTGTTAGAGTATACACGATATGTATCAATAACTGAACTTGTCATGTAGTAACCAGCATCTTTTACAGTTGATGCTGTTTCTGTAAATGTATCCCAATCTTTTACATATTCCTGAATAGCAGCTGGTTCATCTGTTCCAAAAATTTCTTTAGCTGCTTCTCTTGAATAGAATAAAGCGCCTGGACATCCCTGCCATGAAAGACCTTTTAATACACCTTTAGAATCTGTTACGATATCTTTTGTATACTGGTACTGATTAGCAATATCTGCTTCTGTAATACCAAGGCTTTCGATTGGATATGTGTAATCTGTATCAACATATTTCAAAGCGTAATCAGCTTCCACTAAGAAAATATCAATTTTCTCATTAGCACTTGCGCTGTCCTGATTTAATAATGTTTCATCTAAGTTGTTCTGATAAGCATTACCATCACTTGGAGTGATATTCCACTTTACTTCAACATCTCCGATTTTACCTGTTGTTGCATCTACTTCTTCGTAACCTGGATAGTGTGCTTTTAATCTATCCTGGAACTCTGTATTCCAGCAGTAGATGTTCAATACACTACCATCTGATGATAACGAACCAGCTTCTGGTGTTGATGCATCATCAATTGTAACATTGCTTCCCTGAGCTTCTTCACTGCCACATCCAGCAAACACAGAAGCTACCATGGTTGTTGCTAATACCATGCTTAATAACTTTCTTTTCATAGCCTTTTTCTCCCATTTATTGCTTATAGTTATATTTTCGGCTTTCTTGCCGCTAATATCTGATTTATCGAAAAGACTCTCCCGCATTGTTGAATCTTTTCATTCATTGTTAATTCTTACTTGGTTAGATCCATTACCGTAGATCCTTCAACCAGTCTTGTATCTACTGTTGTCTGTCCGATAATTGTTGCTTTCGGTTTCTCAATCAATGAGATCAACTGCTCTGCTGACAGCCTTCCAAGTTCTTCTGTATTCTGCGCCACAGTTGTTATATTCATCTCTGTTTGATTTGCAAATAAAATTCCATCATACCCAACCACTGATATATCTTCCGGAACGCGAAGACCTCTTGAACGGATTGCATCCATACCTCCGATAACAGAATAATCATCCGGATACAAGATACAGGTTGGTGGTTCAGGAAGATCAAGTAATTGCAGTGTATATTCTGCTGCCATCTTGGTATCTCTATAATTTGATGACTTTACATATTCATCCAAAACCTCAATTCCTCGTTGTTCCATTTCTTTATAAAATGCTGAAATTCGATTCCGTGTAACAAGGGTTGAACTACCATGGATAAAAGCAATCTTTCTATGTCCTTTATCATACACATAAGAAATGATGTCCTTCATTCCCTTGATATTGTTGGAAACAATCGCGCTTGTTCCTTGAAAAACATAATCCACTGTCACAACCGGTATTCCACTGTTTACCAACTCAAGTACCTGTGGATCCTGGAAATTTACACACGCAATCACCACACCATCAAAACCTCTGTACAAACAGCGTTCCAAATAATTCATTCGATTATTTTCATTCCTGCAGCAATTAATGAAGGTGATATCATATCCCTTCTCTTCTGCGCTCTTCTTAAAACTATCAAGCACATACGAGAAATATTCATGCTTCAATCCGCTTAACGCATCATCTACAAAAAGAACTCCTAGGTTATAAGTTCGATTCGTCTTCAATGCTCTTGCTTGTGCATTCGGAAAATACCCCATGCTCTTCGCTTTCTCACAAATCCTTTTCCTTGTTTCCTCCCCAACACCTTTTTGGTTGTTTAATGCCTTGCTCACAGTTCCCATTGTGACTCCGCAGGCATTCGCAATGTCTTTCATTGAAACCATATTGCTTCATTTCCCCCACTATTGTTAACCTTACAAATGCGAAATCGGTTTCGCTTTTATACATTTGAAATAAAACAAAGGGTATCGCAAGCGATACCCAGAGCCACTTTGGTGTTGTGAAACGACAACTACCTCTGTCATGGCGTTATGCATCCTTTGCGGAGCTTTTGTTTGGAAATTCGAAGAATTTCCAAGCAAAAAGGCAGTTCAATATGAACTGCCTTAACTGACTATTCTTTCTTTTTCAATAATGGATTTTCTACCTGCTGTTCAGCAGTTGTCAAATCCTCTGTTCTTCTAAGCATTGCATTCTGCTCTTTCATCTGTTTTTTCTTGATGTACATTCTTTCATCAGCTCGTTTTTCTGTATCCCGTAAAGAATTATCTTTCTCAGGATCAAATATTGCAAAACCAGCTGCAATTCCCATTCTCTCTTCAAAGCATGATTTACTGATAGAATCAATCTTTTCATTCATCTGATCATAAATTTCAATAAATACTTCCTTCGATAATCCCGTTGTCAGAATAACAAATTCATCTCCTCCAACGCGATAGGTTTTACCATATTCTGTAAATGTATCACAGATTAACTCTGCTGCAATGAAGATATAAGAGTCGCCCATGCTATGACCATAATGATCATTGAAATATTTCAATCCATTTAAGTCACACATGATAATTCCATAATTCTTTCGTTCTTCTACAGGTATTTCTGAAACGTCCATGTCAAAGGAATTACGGTTAGCAAGATGTGTTACCGGATCAAGTAAAGCCTCTTCCTTCAATCGCTCCGCTTCATGTTCCACATCAAGTAAATGAAGTGAATTCCTAATTACTTCAAGCCCTAGCGTCACGATATAAACCAGCAAACCAATTCTTGAAAATTTTGCAGAATCTACATGAAACTCACTGGAATAATATCTTGCAAGGTCAATGATAACACAAACTGCAACAATTCCCATTCCGATAGCATGTATGGTATTTCGAACGCCAAACTTTCCGTCCTGATCCTTAAAACACTCTTTATTTCCATTCAGCACTGTTTTTATTACAGAGAAAAGAATATAACCTACACCTATGATCATATAACAATGTGTAATGATTACCGTTTCTTTAAAATCTGCAACACCGGTAATCTGTAAGACTGTAGTTACGACCACATCTAACAAACTTGCAAAACACAATGAGTCTAACGCCTTGTGATGCTTATCCTTAAAAGATTCTTTATAAAACATCACAACTGGTGTAAAAGTGAGCTTTAATGTAATGAACGCCAACTGACTAAGTAACAGCGTATTATCCATATACAGAATCAGCACATTTGTTTCCGTTACGGACCAAATGCCCATAGCAATAGCAAACCAGCTGATCCATACAAGTCTTCTCTCGATTCGTTTATCCCTTCCAAGGAATAAATAAATCAAAAGAAGTAACACACCGATCAGGATCATAAATATACTGATCATGAATGCCAATGCATGATTTCTTATAAAATCAGACGTAATTTCTAAATCATTACCAAGATAAAAAGTTGGTACTGTGATTTCCTTGGTACTATATGGATACTCCAGGTAAATAATCAGTGTCTTTCCTGCGTATTCCGGATAGAGATCCAAACAGTTCCAATTATGTCCTCTTGATTTCGAATAAGAAACATCCTCATTAGCTGTTGAATATACTAAATCTCCATTCAAAACAATATCTGTTCTGGTATGTACCGTCATATAAACCAAAGTATTGTTTTCTTTACAGTCTTCCTCTGTTAATTTACGCTGAAGCCAGACCGTTCCTTCTTTGGTATCTACTACGTTAGGGAGCTTGCAATCCTCCATCAGGACGCCATCCTCTGTCACAACTGTCCATCCAGTGTCATTCCACTCTATGTAGTTTTCCCTATGATTTCCATTCTCATGGCTCGTCCAAAATGATAATGCAGCACACGCAACTATCGCAAGTATGAACTCGGTGATATAAATCCTGATTTCTCGCAATGTTCAAATCCCCTTGTTTTTCAAGAATTTATCGGATACTATCTATATTATATCATCATTTTTTTATTTTTGCACTATATTTTCAGAATTATTTGAAAATTTACCTTTTATTCTCATATTAGCGTGTAATATACACTTTTCTACTACTAGTTAAGTGCACTTTGTATATATTCCAACCGTTCATAAAATTGCTGATAAAAATCCACGGATAAATCATATGGTTTCTGGAAAAACTGAAAAAGAAGAAACAGGGTGATCTTTTTCGCACTTTCCTGGTCTTCCATAGACGCTAGAATGCTCTGGCAATCCTTTTGAAAATAATGCCAATCTATCACAAAATTATGATATTTTTCAATTTCAGGCAATCCAATCCAGTTGGAAACCTTAACCTTTGTCATAGCTCTGCCACAAGTATCCTTTAACAGTAAAAAATTCATTTTTCCATCTTCATAATTTCTTCCAAGAGGAAATAGTCGGCATAATCCAGGACGGTTTGCGTGAATACTACAACGATGATCTTTTAAAAAGCTGCAGCTATTTGTTTGGTCAGACATCTTTAAATTCGGTCTGATCAAGCCATCCTGCATGGATAATTCTATGTATTGTCCCATTAAAGCGTCAAATTCAAGGCCTGTAGCTTTTTTTAGCAAAAAGACATCATATGGATCCAATCGAATGGAATCTCCCATATTTTCGCAGCATACGCTGCAGCCTTGGCAATCCGAGCTGCCTGCCTTTACAAGATCATGTAAATCATAAAATTTACCATCTGAATGAGGTGTAACCATACTTTTACCATCCTTCTTTTTTATTATTTGAATTCCAATTCCAAGCTCCATTTCGCTCCGTGAAATCCGGAATAGGCTTCTACCATTGTACCGAACCCCTTTGTGATTGTCAAAAAATGTATTTTATCGATATAGTTTTTATTACTATTTCATGTAGTTTTTCTTGACATATTCATTTATTCATAGGAAAATAAGGCTAAGATTACATAACCTAAACAAGGAGGTTTATTTATGAGTCAGTTTATATTAACGTGCTGTTCCACAGCTGATCGTACAAGAGATTTTTTTGAGAAGCATGACATTCCTTTTGCCTGCTTCCATTATCGTATGAATGAAGTAGATTATGATGACGATCTTGGTATCACCATCTCTGCCAAAGATTTCTTTGACGCAATTGCCAAAGGTGCTACACCTGTTACTTCTCAGGTAAACAGTGAACAATACATTGAAATGTGGGAGCCTTATTTACAGGATGGCAAAGATATCCTTCATTTAGAATTATCTTCTGGAATATCCGGCTCTATCAATTCTGCCAATATCGCCATGGAAGAAATGAAGGACAAATATCCTGATAGACGTGTTGAAGTTATAGATTCCTTATGCGCCTGTGGCGGATATGGTCTTTTGGTAGAATATACCATGGAACTCAGAGATAAGGATGTTTCCTTAGAAGATGCCAAAAATTGGGTATTAGAAAACAGAAACAAACTGCATCACTGGTTTTTCTCAACAGATTTAACCAGTTTTAAACGTGGTGGACGTATCAGCGGTACAGAAGCTATGTTAGGAACCCTATTGGGTATCTGTCCATTGATGAATGTAAACAATACAGGACATTTAGTTCCTAGAAAAAAAGTTCGTACCAAAAAGAAAGTCATCGAAGAAATGTTTCGTGAAATGAAAGAACATGCAGAAGGAGGACTTAACTACAATGGTAAATGTCTCATCTCTCATTCTGCATGTTATGAAGATGCTTCCAAAGTCAAAGAGCTCATTGAAACAAATATGCCTCAGTTAAAAGACAGGGTTATCATCGGTGATATTGGAACAGTCATCGGCGCTCATACTGGTCCGGGTACTGTTGCCTTGTTCTTCATGGGTGATGAACGTACCGAATAATTGACCATGTCATTTAAAAAAAGCATTTTATCACATACATGATTATTCCAAGCAACCAGCTTGAGAAAATTCCATATAAGATTACAGGGCCAGCTATGGTAAAGATTTTACATCCAATGCCATATACCTGGCCCTGTGCTTTGTATTCAATGGCTGAGGCAGCCACGCCATTGGCAAATCCCGTAATCGGCACCAATGCTCCTGCACCACCAAAGGAAGCAATTCTTGGATAAATCTGAAGTCCCGTCAATAAGACACTGATCACAATCAAGATCATGGAACAGTATGTTCCCGCATCATCCTTTGTTAGTTCAAAGTTATTCATTAGTACGTTAACAATACATTGTCCCAAGACGCATATCACGCCACCTGTCACAAACGCTTTTAGCATCTGTACAAAAACATTTCTTTTTGGGGTAGTCTTTTTGATATAAGCCTGATACTCTAGTTTTTCTTTTTCTGTTTCCTGCATAATACTCCCTTCTGCAATATATTGCATATTCGTTTTTTAAAAGACTTTCTCTAAAAGTATGCTCACTTTTTTTATTTTTTACTCCATCAAATGCCCTCGCATGGTAAGAAGTGCACTCTTTTCAATCCTACTTACTTGAGCCTGTGACAGATTCACCTGTCCCGCTATTTCTCCTTGGGTTTTTCCCATATAGTATTTTAAAACAATCACCTTTCGTTCTCTTTCTGTCAAATAGTCCATTGCTTCTTCTATGGCAAGCTTTTCTACCCATTTTTCTTCATTTTCTTTTTTATCACGAACCTGATCCTCTACGCAAAGTGCATCATTTCCATCTCCTGATATTGCTTCCGATAGAGAAATCGGGCTCACACAGGCATCCAGACATTCCACAACATCCTCTGCATTTAGCTGTAATGCCCCCGCTATATCATGAATAGAGGGTTCCATACCCAAAGTCTGCAAAAGTCTCTCCTTTTCCTTCATGACTTTTACAGCACGTTCCTTTAAGCTTCTGCTTACACGCATGCTCCCATTGTCCCGAAGATGTCTCCTGATTTCCCCCATGATCATCGGAATGGCATACGTGGAAAAACAAACCTGATAATTCATATCAAACCTGTCAATTGCCTTGATCAGTCCAACCGTTCCGATTTGGATTAGATCATCCATTTCCAATCCTCTGTTAATAAATCTTCTCGCCACAGTATAAACCAGTCCCATATTCTCCATGATGAGTTGTTCCTTTGCTTTGCTTTCTCCCTTCTGTGCACTTTTCATTTTGATGGAAAAATCACTCATGCTTCATGATTCACCTGCGCAGTCTCGCATCTGCCAATTCTCTTTTTCATCAGTACCTTTGTGCCCATTCCCACAATACTTTCTACCTTTAAATCATCCATGAATGCTTCCATAAAGGAAAAACCCATACCTGAACGTTCCAATTCCGTACCAGTTGTAAACATTGGCTCCATAGCTTGTTTTACATTTGGTATTCCAACTCCTCTGTCAATAATGACAACCTGAAGCTGATCCTGTTCCATAATACATGTAATTCCTATTTTTCCTCCTTGATTTCGATAGCCATGAATAATGGAATTTGTAACCGCCTCTGAAACAGCAGTCTTCACATCGCATACCTCTTCTACCGTAGGGTTCATATTGGTCATAAATGCTGCAACTGCTATTCTCGCCAGTCCCTCATTTTGTGAAACCGCCTCTATTTCCATGTGCATCTTATTATGTAGTCTGATCTGAATTCCCGGCTCCTTTTTTTCTTCTTCCTTTGCTTTTTCTCCCATAAGATAATTATTCATTTTATTTCCATCCTCTCCATTCATTTATTTTGCTCATTGTCCCATATCTCAACATAGGGCATTACTCCAGACAACTGTAACATTTTCAGCAGCCTCTTGCTCGCATGAACAATAAAAACCTTGCCGCCCAATCCCCGCATCTTTTTGAGTCTTCCTAAAATGATTCCCACGCCAGAACTATCCATAAATATGGTATCCTCAAAATCAAAAATAATATTTTCCACCTCTTCCTTTAACAAATATTTATCTGCTGTTTCCCTTATCCTGATCGCATGATGATGATCAACTTCCTTTGGCATCTGGATGCACAAATAATGATCAATAATCTTAACCTTCTCTTCCATTGCAACCTCCTTTTTTTGTTATAATAAAAAAAGAACCCAGTCTCATCTAGACCAGATTCTCATTTGTATCATTCTTATATTTTATTATTCTATTCTTCAGCTGTCAGCTCATCAATAAATGACTGTGCCTGAGATGCTGTACGTGTTCCCGGAAACAGTTCAACAACCTGGGTATATGTTTCAATTGCCATACTGTTGTTTTCCAGCATGCGATAAGAGTTACCAAGTAAAAATAATGCATCCTCTGAGGTTTCATCAAAATAAAATGCCTTTGCAAATGCAGACAATGCATCCTCATAATACTCATCATTATAACAATCCAGGCCTTCCTCGTAGTATTCCTTAGAAACATCCTTCCCAATCAATTCCTTTAAATTATCATAGCTTGCTGCATACCCCTCTGTCGCCTCAGATTCCAGAAAGTTTCCTTCAATCTGACACAGAACCTCTGCTACTGCCACAATATCTTCTGGATCATTCAAATAAAGGGTCATGGCTTCCAGCAAACGATCATAATCCTCCTGTACACCCTCAGATCCGCCGAGTACCTCCAACTGCTTTCTTAAATCTTCATTATCCACCGTTAAGGCATCAATTCTTTGATTCAGTTCAGAAACCGTTGCATTCAGCTCATCTTTCTGCTCGCTTACGCTCTTATACTGCTTATTAAGTTCTGCATTGCTCTTTTTCTCCTTTGCAGGGAGCACTAAGAACCATACACACAATGCGCCTAGTACGACGCCAATCAAAATATTTAAGATAGAATTACCTCTGTGACCTCCAATCAGTGGCAAACCACTTCCTGTTGGCTGAATGATGGTCTCATTACCACTCTGGTACATAACAGAATCAGAGTCCTTCTCTTTTTCCTTTTTTCTATCCTTCAATCCCAAATCATCTGGAGTAAGCATCTTCTCCACTTCTTTTAAATAGCGAAGGGCTGTTGTATTGTTGATATCAATCTTCAAACATTTCTGAATTTCACGACGAGCCTTTTCCCATTCCTCATTATTCATATACAAAAGCGCCAATAACTGATGGGCCTGAATATATTTCGGATTTAATGACAGTACCTTCTTTAACTGGATTACTGCAAGATCTAAGCTGTCTTGATTACAATAAGTCAATGCCTGGTTGAATTTCTTAATGGTCTGATTGATATTATCCAATCTATTAGGATTGTTCTGAATCATATTGATATAATCATCTGCAATATTTTTCTTAGGTTTAAAATTCTTGCTAATGACCCACTGATTCAACGCCTGAACAGCCTCTCCCATTTCAAAATAAATAAGACCAAGTAAATTACGAGCATCTATATTGTTATTATTTAATTTTAAACTCTGCTGCAAGCTGACAATCGCTCCTGACAAATCCCTTACTCGAGCCTTTTCCAAACCATCGTTATATAATATGTTGGAGGCACTGACGATTCTTTTATATACGGATACATCAGCACCGCAGCTTGTGCAAAAATTCTTCTCATTTAATGCACATCCACAACTATAACAATTCATCATGATCTCCTTAATTTTTATCTTCCTTTTTGGCTTCATTAAGCATCTGAATGACTAATCCTGCCATGTCAGACAAATCCTGATGATAGATTGCCTCTGCGGCTTCTTCTATTTCTAAACTTGGATGAAATTTCTTTAATTCTTCTTCAAAATTGATCATATTTCCCCTAAACCTTTCACTCCGGCACTACAATAACATAATATCTATTTTTCAAAAAAAAATCAATCTAATTCCGAATATTTGTTTTAATTGTTTTGTCGATAAAAGACAGATGTTTTGTTATTCTATCATAACAAAGGGTATCGCAAGCAATACCCTGCGCCGCTTTGGCGTCGCATAAGCGACATCTTCCTCTTCCAAAGCGTGCGCTTCTATCGCGGAGTTTTTTTGTTTGATAGACCAGGTTTAGAGAACATAGTCTATCAAACAAAAAACAAACTGTGACAAATGGTGCCCCATCCTACACAGTTTGCTAATGTAATACCCTGTTTTCCACTGCTCCATTTTCGTAATAGAACATTCTGCAGCTCATATCCTGTCCGATGACAATCTGTGCTCTTTCTGTTCCAATCACACAACCAGAAAATACTTTATTTTCTGCAATTGCCTTTGCTCCCCTGCCAATTTCAATAATGGTATTCAATGTTTCTTTTTCTGCCTTGATCTTTTTCAGTAAATCACCATACTGTTCCTGTTGACCAGCAAGTTCCAACAGTTCCCGGTTCACCTGTTCCATTTTATAGGCAGGAATATTTTTCAATCTAGTTTCTTTCTGTAAATCCACCAGCTTTCCAACAATATTCTTATATAGCTTCTCAGCATCAGTCTGCTTTTTGGATAATAATGCAAACTTATTATAGGCTTCCTTTTCATATCCCACATGAATTACTGTTTTTACTTCCACTTCATTTCCGATGTTTCTGGCTTTTACACCCTGCAATCCATGTACATAACCACCAATGATACTTCCCTTCGAGCCCTTAGCATGTACCTCTCCATCAGCTGAAATGTAGCTTGATAAAAATGTATTGGCTTCAACACTGCCACCAGTCCTTACTGCTGCATATTCAATAAATTCAGCATAAACATCCCCTTTGGCATATATCTTTGCACGATTACCACCCTGAAGACCTTTCTTTAAGATAATATCTCCACCAGCGTACAGCTCTGCACCACTTACAACGCCCGAAACAATGATATTTCTGCCTGCCTTGATTACTACTCCTGCAGCAACAGTTCCCTGTATCTCCACATCACCATAAAACTCAATTTTTCCCGTGATCAGATCCACATCTCCACGTACTTTATGAACATCTTCAATATCAATTCTGTCATTCTTTAATGTAATCTTGCCTTCCTTAGATGCATAGTATTCATTAGGATTCTGGCCCACATAAAAGCCCTTACCCTTAAGCTTAGGAAGATCCTTATTTCTGCCTACTGAAATTTCTGTACCATCCACGCCATATCCTGGAACACCTGCCATTGCAGGGTGATACTTGGCAATCAGCTGGTCCTTTTCTACATTGGCAAGCTCACTCATACTGGTATAATCAACGCTTCCATCCTCTAAAATACGCGGTTTATGGTACATCTGGGTATCAAAGAAAAATTCATAATGTCCTTCTTCCCCTTCTTCTGCAGGTTTTCCCTCAGCCACCACGATTTCCATTTCATAGACCTGCTTCTCAATAATGGCTTTCACCATGTCATAATCGATACCCTTTACCACTCCGTATCTGCTCAGAAGGTCAGAAATTTCCATAGGACGATATGCCCGTTCCTTATTTTCAAGATAAATCCATGCAGTCATGTGATCGTCAGATATCCGCACATAAGAACTGAGAACCTGGGGAGTTGTTACCACCTCACCCACGTCCTCAGACTGATATTCCGGCATATTTAATTTGATCTGCTCATCAAGCCAATCCAGTTCTTCCAGATTGACCTGAACAACTTCATCATCAAATAATCCCATAATCGATCCTTTTCCATGTCTGACATACATCAAATTTTCAGAATTTTCTCTCTTATAGTATTATTTTAACAATTTATTGTAGCTGTTGCAAGCGATTTTTAACCTGTTCCATCATTTGTGTATATTTTTCTAATTTAGCACGTTCTTCTGCAATCTTAGCTTCAGGCGCCTTAGAAACGAATTTTTCGTTGTTTAGCATTCCATTTACTCTGGCAAGCTCGCCCTCTAAACGTTTCTCTTCTTTCTGTAAACGCTCAATCTCTAATTTCAAATCTACCAATTCAGCAAATGGCATATAAATAACTGCATTTTCAATCACTACAGAAACTGCATCATCTGCGATACCATTTTTGTCACTCTGTAAGATTACTTCTGATGCATATGCCAATGAAGCAAAGAATAATTTACCCTGGTCAAAGGCTTCCATAATGTCCGAATTCTCAGTTACTACGTATACAGATGCTTTTCTGCTTGGTGCAACATTCATGCTTGTTCTTACATTACGGATTCCACGAACTGCTTCTTTGATGATTTCAATTTCTTTTTCATCCTTTGCAAAGTTCCATTCTTCCTTGTATACAGGCCATGAAGAAATCATGATAGATTCTTCTTCACTCTGTAATGTACAGAAGATTTCTTCTGTGATAAATGGCATATATGGATGTAATAATTTAAGTGCTCCTAAAAGAACTGTCTTTAATGTCCATAATGCAGCATTCTGACTAGCTGCATCGTCTGAGTTGTAAAGACGAGGCTTAACCATTTCAATATACCAGTCACAGAATTCATCCCAAATAAAGTCATAGATTTTCTGAACTGCAATACCAAGTTCAAAGTTCTCCATATTGTCAGTTACTTCTTTTACAAGGTTATTGAACTTAGAAACAATCCACTTATCAGCTGGCTCTAATGTAGAAAGCTCTGGATTTGTGATTTCTTTTCCTTCCATGTTCATCATGATGAAACGGGAAGCATTCCATACCTTATTAGCGAAGTTTCTGCTTGCTTCTACTCTTTCCATGTAGAAACGCATATCATTACCAGGAGCATTACCTGTGATCAATGTAAGTCTAAGAGCATCTGCACCATACTGATCAATGATTTCCAATGGATCGATACCATTTCCTAATGATTTAGACATCTTTCGACCTAAGTTATCTCTTACAAGACCATGGAACAATACAGTCTTGAAAGGTCTTTCTTTCATCTGTTCATATCCAGAGAAGATCATACGGATTACCCAGAAGAA
This sequence comes from Lachnospiraceae bacterium, assembly GCA_045628865.1. Classification (GTDB taxonomy): domain Bacteria; phylum Bacillota; class Clostridia; order Lachnospirales; family Lachnospiraceae; genus JAZQQB01. The sequence goes on from JAZQQB010000049.1 coordinate 46,852, forward strand.
AATGATATCATATCCAGTTACAAGTACATCTGTTGGATAGAAGTAATCAAGTTCATCTGTTTTCTCTGGCCAGCCTAGGGTTGAGAATGGCCATAAAGCTGATGAGAACCATGTATCCAAAGTATCTGGATCCTGTGTAAAGTGTTCGCATCCACATTTTGGACATTTGCCAGGTTTTTCCTTTGCAACAACGATTTCACCACATTCATCACAGTAATAAGCTGGGATCTGATGTCCCCACCATAACTGACGAGAAATACACCAGTCACGGATATTATCTGTCCAGTTGTAGTATGTCTTATCCATACGTTCTGGAATCAGCTGGATTTCTCCATTCTTAACACCTTCCACTGCTGGTTTGATCAGTTCATCCATTTTTACAAACCACTGCTTCTTGATCAGTGGTTCTACTGTATTGTGGCAACGGTAACAAGTACCTACGTTATGGCTGTAATCTTCAATCTTAACCAAAAGTCCAAGGCTTTCCATTTCAGCAACGATTGCTTTTCTTGCTTCATAACGATCCATACCTTCGAATTTACCACCGTTCGCATTGATGGTTGCATCGTCATTCATGATATTGATTTCTGGAAGGTTATGTCTCTTACCTACTTCAAAGTCGTTAGGGTCATGTGCTGGTGTGATCTTAACAACACCTGTACCAAATTCCATATCTACATAGTCATCTTCTACAACTGGAATTGGTTTGTTTACGATTGGAAGCCATACCTTTTTACCCTTTAGGTGTGCATATCTTTCATCATTAGGGTTAATGGCTACTGCTGTATCACCAAGCATTGTTTCTGGACGAGTGGTAGCAAAGATCAAAAATTCTGTCTTGCTTGGTTCCCCGTTCTCATCAACGATTGGATATTTCATATGCCAGAAATGTCCTGCCTGTTCTTCGTATCCAACCTCAGCATCAGAAATAGATGTATTACAGATTGGACACCAGTTGATAATTCTGGATCCCTTGTAAATATATCCTTTTTCATGCATCTTTACGAATACTTCTTTAACGGCTTTGTTACAGCCTTCATCCATGGTAAATCTTTCACGATCCCAATCACAGCTTGAACCCATTTTCTTAAGCTGGGAAACAATACGTCCGCCGTATTCCTTCTTCCAATCCCAAACTCTGTCTAAGAATTTCTCACGACCAAGCTCTTCCTTGGTAACGCCTTCTTTTTTCAGCTGTTCAACTACCTTCGCTTCTGTCGCGATAGAAGCATGATCTGTACCTGGCATCCATAATGCATTGTATCCCTGCATTCTCTTAAATCTTGTTAAGATATCCTGCATTGTATTATCAAGGGCATGTCCCATGTGAAGCTGTCCTGTGATGTTTGGTGGTGGCATCACAATGGTAAAAGGTTTCTTACTTCTATCGTCTTCTGCATGAAAATACTTCTTTTCAATCCAGTTAGCATAAATTCTGTCTTCCATCTGATGTGGATCATAGGTTTTGGCTAATTCTTTCATTTTCTCCTGCCTTTCTTTATTGTACCAACGCTTATCAAAAATCTTCTCTTTCATTCGTATTTTTCACCGACTTCGTCGGTGTCGTCGCTTCGCGACTTATAAAAAATACTCATTCCGCTTAAGTGAAAACAAATGCCTGCTTCGCAGTCGCTTGTTTTCCTTACCTCGCTACAAAAACAAAAAGCCCTTATCTGACCGAAATCAGATAAGGGCGTAATAAACGCGGTACCACCTTATATTGTACTCTTAGTCCTTAACGCAGACATACGTGAAACCCTACTTAGTAAATCTACCGTTCAGACTTCCAGTTCAAAAGCTACCTTCTCAATGCCTACTGTAAGCAACCTTGCACCCGGTGAGTCGCTCTCTCTATCCAGCGGTGTATTGATACTCCTCTTTCTCAACACCTTTTCAATATGGAATAATCATAATGTGAGAAAGGGGATTTGTCAAGTGGATTCTTAGAAAAGACCACCAAACATAGAGCTCATCATGCTTTCCATCATAGCTTCCATGAAATCCATACCTACACCAGCTGCAAACATCTGAACCAATGTCTTTAACAATAACATTACAACGATTGCATTTACAAGTACTGAAACAACTGTTGTTAATGATTCCATCAAGAATGCTTTCTCCTTGTTAGGAGCTGCTGCAAAACGATATGAAACAGCTTTGCTCTCTAATAATATAGTTACAGCAATGGCAACAATAATCATTATTAATGTTACAGATCCTGAAATATATCCTAATAACCATACAAGTGCGAATACACAAATCTCTCCAACACCAGCTACACAAACTTCGGCTAATACATCCAAATAACTTCCTGGAGTAATTGATTTACTGAAAAGCCAAGCAACTAATGCTGTAACACCTTTTACAACAATGAATGTTAACAATACAAGAAAGATTGTGCCTACAAAACTCTTGTCGCATTCTTCATAAAAATCTTTAAATGTACCACCGTCAAGAATGTTCTTGTTAGAAATCATAATAATCAGAGTGATCAAGAATCCTAAAAGTGCATATGCGCCACCAAGGATGAACGCACCACCTTTTTTTGCACCAGCTGTCTGCATAGTTGCTAAAGGTGCTTTAAAGAAACCTGTTAACATGTCAAGAGCATCTTTAAACATAATGCCTGCTTTTCCTGGCTGTGCTGGCATTCCATATGCCTGCATTGGCATTCCTGGCTGACCATATGCCTGTCCTGGCTGGCCGTATGCCTGTCCTGGCTGACCATATGCCTGTCCTGGCTGGCCATACGCCTGTCCTGGCTGGCCATACGCCTGTCCCTGCATTGGCTGACCATATGCCTGCTGTGGCTGCTGCATTGGCTGACCATATGCCTGTTCTGGCTGTCCGTATGCCTGCTGTGGCTGCTGTGCCATAGCTGCCTGGCTCTGTGGGCATGTACACACTCCATTCTCTCCTACTGGTTGTCCGCAAAATTTACAAAAATTAGCCATTTAATATTTCCTCCTTAGGTTAATCATTTATACTCATGCCACAATTTTCACAAAAAGCAGCATTGGCTACAATTTCATTTCCACACTGAGGGCAAAACTGTTTTGCCTCCTGTGGGATTTCATTTTTATCTGTTGTACTTGGTTCGTCACTTTCATTCACATCATTCGCTGATACATTTTCTTCTGTAGTGATCTCTTCTGCAGCAGTTTCCTCTACAACCTTTTCATTTGATGTCAGATTATCTTCATTGGAAACCGGCTCTAATGTAGAAACGCTTTCTGTGTTAGCCAAAACCTCTGGTTGCATCAATGTTCCTGGTTCAAAGTCTGGCACTACGGGTTGCGATGGCATTCCATTATCAAATCCTGACATTTCCGGCTGCATTGGCATTCCATTATCAAATCCCGGCATTCCCGGCTGCATTGGCATTCCATTATCAAATCCCGGCTGCATTGGCATTCCATTATCAAATCCCGGCGCTCCCGGCTGCATTGGCATTCCATTATCAAATCCCGGCATTCCTGGCTGCATTGGTATTCCATTATCAAATCCCGGCATTCCTGGCTGCATTGGTATTCCAATCATTCCCATAGTAGCTTTCTTTTTCTTATTCTTTTTCACAAGAATCATTACAACAAATATAATTAATACTACCACAATTACAGCAATCACTGCAAGGATGATGATACCCATTACGTTCAATACAGAACCTTCTATGTTAACCTGACACACATCACTTTTTGTACTTACTTTGTATACATTACCGGCTAAGGTATCTTCCGTTCCATAACCAGAATAATTTTTGCTTATAGAAGCATCTGTCACATCACCTGGCAAATGGAATTCATACACTGGACTTTCAATGGTATAAATATCTTCAAATGTTGAAATCGAAATCAAGCAGTTGAATTCGTAAGACTGCTTTGGTTTTATAAAGGAATCATCCATATCAAAGCTGATATCATATGTATAAAGGTAGTCTTCTAAGCTGCTCTGCAATTGACTGGCAGTTCCTGAAATCTTAAAGATGATCAAATCAGCTTTTTCTCCTTCACCCCATGAAACAGTCATATTTTCTGGGACATCCTCTTTCGCACTTTCTAAAATAAAATCCTTATCCTGAGCCAAAATATCCTCTGCAAATCCCATTTCAAAAGAATGTGTAATATTACCATCTTTTGCAACATCAGTAACAACCGTCATGCTGTGTGGTCTATAAAGACGAACAATTTTGGTATTCAGATCATATTTCACAGCATACGCAGATGAAACATCATAATAATCTTCATACTCATAACCAGTATATACATAGTAGGATGTTTCTTCATCGCCACAAATTCTTTGTACTTCATCTACTACAATATTATCTGAAACATAGTAATTAGAATATACACTATCCGGATTATTAGAAATGTAACTTGCTAAATCCAGTTTTTCATGCAAACAGCTTGCAATACCATATTTCGCACTTGTATCTGTCGATTCCATAGAGATTTCAACCTCATCAGAATCACTAAATGTCTTCATAGCTTCTTCCATATCCGTCAAAGAGCATTGTGGAATTGTGATTGTAAAGAGCTTATTTCCATATTCTCCATCCACCATCTCACCACTTGCGCCTGCTGGTACATGAGCTTCTAAATATTCTTCGATTTCAGCACCCTTTTTTTCATATGAGCTTAAAGGAATATCTACTTCAATCGTTCTTGAGATTTCTTCACCATCCAGTGTTGAGAAAATATTGACTCCACTTAATGCAATAGAATCTAACTGTTCAATATCAACCCTTCCACTTAACCAGCTGGAATATTCCTGTTCCTGATAGTTCAACGTTGTTGTACTGTTATTAAGTACATTGCTGGAATTACTCTCTTCAATAATTTCATTCTCAACCAAAAGGTCTGGAAGCCATCCGAGCAGTTCAGATGAATAACAATCTTCCTCCATGTAGATTCCAGATGAAAATACAGTATCTGCAATCTGAACAGTAACTGTTACATCTCTGTCTGCCAAAGTCGACATTTTTTCTTCATAGTCTTCGATGGAATCAAACTTTAATGTAAAAATGAAATTATAGCCCGATCCATCTTCAGCCTCAACCATTGAGTATTCCAGTTCCTTTGGACAATTCTCACTAACAACCGTATCCATGGTCTCCAAATCAGTAAGAATCCATTCTTCCTGATCTGTTGAAGACATATACATTTGCATGACTCTCTCACCGGACATGTCTTCATTCAGATTTACTGTTGTAACTGTATTAGGGCCGCAACCTGTGATTCCAATCAATACAACAGCAAGGCTTAGAAACAGTAAAATCTTTTTTACATTTGCTTTCATTGTATCCCTCCACATTTTATCCTTTACACACTATTACGTTTTATTATACTTTTTTTTATTGTTTTTCGCAAGAAAAATGAAATTGCTTTCACTTCATTTGCTCTTTTATTACACAATTCGACTCTTGGTCATTTTTTAGTTTTTGTAACTATTCAGGGCCATGCAAATTTGCTTTCGGCGAATGTTTGCATTCGGCAGATGAGCAAATTTATATGGCGAAGTAACCACATGAGCAAAAGAAGCTTAAAAGCAGCGATTTTGCGAATGGGGTTCTGAATAGTTACCATTGTTTTTATATTTCTTTGAAAATATAGCTTCTATATGGTGCCATTTCAAAACCGTTTTCAATCTGATACTCTTCCTCAGTCAAAAGATCCAGTACTTTTCCATGATCTCTATGGAAATTAGCATAGAATGGAGATCCATCCATATTGATAGCAACAAAAATGCCCTCTTCATTTGTGCGTCGTTCAAACACACATTGTTTATTTGTCAAAAAAATCTCATAGTACTGCCCATAGGATAAAGCTTTATTTTCTTTCACAAGTCTGGCCAATTTCGCGATATGATCCGTCAGTGCATTCCATTCAGGTGCTTCGTAACTTTTTCTAAGTGACGGATCCCCTTCAGCCTTATTTCCCTGTGCCCCCCACTCACTTCCATAATATATACAAGGAATTCCAGGCATACCAAACAAAAGTGAATACACCAGTGGCAGATGTTCTTTGTTATCAAGAATTGTTGCAATTCTGGTCACATCATGATTATCAGCAAAACACAACAAATGCTTATCCCGATATAGGCTCCACTGTTCAGGACCAAACTGCCGTTTAAAGGAATAAAGGATTTCAAAAAAGTTGTAGCTGTTAAAGCTAGAATAAATTCCTTTGTAGCATTCATAATTGGTAACCGAATGAAGCATTCTGTCATTCATAATCTGATTATAATCTCCATGGAGCATCTCACCTACCAGGAAAAAGTCCTGCTTTTCATGGTCGCAGTGAGATCTTAACCTTTCCATAAACCCACGATCCAGGCAATACGCTACATCAAGACGAATACCATCTATATCAAATTCCTTGATCCAAAAGGAAACCGCCTTTAAAAGATGCTCCACAACCTCATTGTTTTGCAAATTCAGTTTTACAAGGTCATAATTGCCTTCCCAACCTTCATACCAAAGTCCGTCATTATAGGAGGAATTACCATCAAAGGAAATATGAAACCAATCCTTGTAAGGGGAATCCCATCTTTTTTCTAACACATCCTGAAAGGCCCAAAAACCCCTTCCCACATGATTAAAGACTCCGTCTAAAACAACCTTGATACCCTCTTTTTTCAATTGCTGACAAACCTCTTTAAAATCATCATTACAACCTAGTCTGGTATCGATTTTGAAAAAATCCCTTGTATTATATCCATGAGTATCTGATTCAAAGATTGGTGAAAAATATATCGCATTAATTCCTAGCTTTTTCATATGGGGAATCCAATCAATCGCCTTCTTGATCCTATTTTCAGCTATTCCATCATTTTCAAAAGGTGCCCCACAAAATCCCAAAGGATAAATCTGATAAAAAACGCTTTCATTCGCCCACATAAATTACTTCTCCTTATTTAAGTTTTCTGATACGATTTCGCTTTGTTTGATTATCGCATACCTATGTACTTTATTTCGTCAATTATCTTCTATTTCATGAGCCTTCTTTTTCATTTTTTCCCAAAAATCTTCTACTATTCGGTTGCCATGTTTGCTATCTGATACTTCATATTCCTTCCACTCTCTTGGAAAAAGCTGTTGATAGGAAGAGGTCAAAAATCTTTCATCTAACAAGGCGATTACACCCATATCTTCCTTTGTACGGATAACGCGGCCTGCAGCCTGCAAAACCTTATTCATACCAGGATACCGATAGGCATAATCGAAACCATTTTTACCTGTATCTTCAAAATAGTTCATAATGATCTCCCGTTCGGTGCACACCTGTGGTAAGCCAGTTCCTACTATAATAGAGCCAATCAAACAATCATTTTTTAAATCGATACCTTCACTGAAAATACCACCAAGAACACAAAAACCAATCAAGGTGTCAAAGGCATCATTATCATCCAGGTTTGCATCTTTTTCAAACAGACTTAAAAATTCTTCTCTTTGTGCTTCATCCATCCTGGAATTCTGTGCAATACATTCCATATGATCATCCAAAAAATATTCCTGAAAGGTCTCCATGATCTGCTCCATCAGCTGATAGGATGGGCAAAAAACCATATAATTACCGGGTTTTCCCGTAATAATTCGATGTATATGTTCTGCGATCTTATAATATTCCATTTCCGAACGTCTGGTATATTTACTTGTCACATCATTGGCGATAATAATCTGTCTCATGGATGGATCAAAATCAGATTCTGCATACACCTCATAATCCTCCTTTGTTCCACCCAAAAGACCTTTATAATACTGAATTGGCAATAGGGTTGCAGAAAACAGGATCGTACTGACACTTTTTTTCATGCATTCCGCCAGATTAGTTGATGGATCCACGCAAAACAATCGAACAATAAAGTCCTCATTTTCATCCAGCTTTGAGTAGGTGATATACTTATCATCAACCTTTTCATATATTTCAAAAAAGTGAGATACTTCAAAATAAAAATCCAATACAGCATCATGCACTTCTCCCTCCGTATGATCCTCCAAATACTGTTCCATGGTAGCATGCACTCTGCTTAGTAAGTTTAAAAATGGAGCAATGGAATCTAAATATGCATAGTCATTGCATTCTCGTTTCAAGGCTAGCAAAGCCTTATTGCAGCTTTCCAGCTGTTTTTCCATTTTGGGACTAGATTCCTTCACGACTCTTTTCAATGCAAGAAAATCTTCTTTTTTCAATTGTGCCGAATACATCTCTCTTCCACGATCCACCAGATTGTGTGCCTCATCCACCAGGAAGATGTACTCGCCAGAAACATTATCTCCAAAAAATCGCTTCAGATACACATGCGGATCAAAAACATAGTTATAATCGCATATTACGGCATCTGCAAACAAACTGATATCCAGGCACATTTCAAAAGGACAAACCTGATATTCCTTGGAATATTTTTCAATCACCAGTCTGTCAAAAAACGGTTCCTTCGTAATACAGTTATACAAAGCTTCATTGATACGATCAAAATGTCCCTTTGCATAAGGACACTTGTCAGGATTACAAATCGCCTCTTCCATTGGGCAGATTTTTTCCTTTGCTGTCAGGGTAACATTTTTCAACGACAAACCATGTTCCCGTAAAATGGAAAAGGTATTTTCAGCAACAGTACGTGTAATCGTTTTGGCCGTCAGATAAAAAATCATATCTGCCTTTCCCTCACCAAGTGCCTTCACAGACGGAAATACTGTTGAAATGGTCTTCCCTACTCCGGTTGGTGCTTCCAAAAAAAGATTTCTCTTATGATAGATAGTTTGATATACATAAGATGCAAGCTGTTTCTGACCTCGCCTATAGGCAAAAGGAAAAACAAGCTCCTTTATAGACTGTTGTCTGATTTCCCTCCACTGAACCTGATAATCTGCAAACTTCTGATACTGGGAAACAACATCCAAAAACCATTCTTCCAACTCCTCGAAGGAATATTCATAGTTAAAATGCAGAATGTCCTCCGTATCTAAATTACAATAGGTCATTCTCACACCCATTTTTTCCTTTTGTTCCTTTAAAGCATACATATATGCATAGGACTTCGCCTGCGCTAAGTGAACCGGCACTGCCTCCTTGATTTTTCCTAACTCACGATAGGTCCCTTTGATCTCATCAATGATGGTGACTTCATTTTCTGTATAGATTCCGTCTGCTCGTCCCTCTACGATCAAACGATACTCGTTTGTTTCTAATGTATATTTCAATGAAACCTCAGCCTCATATCCTGATCCCATGCTCTTTTGTATCATACGATGGATACGTGAACCCTCCTGCATGGCATTGGCTGCCCCACCGCTTCTACGGTTATCTAAGTCCCCAGATCGCAATATGAACTCAACCAGATTTCTAACCGATATTCGAATATCCAAAACGTAAAACTCCCCCTGATCAATACATAAATTAAAACAAATGCCCTTCGGGCGCTTGTTTTCCTTACCTCTTTCATTCGTAAAAGCACTTGCTTCGCAAGTGACACCGCTTCGCGGCTCACTCTTTTACTCATGTACGCTCGGGTGAAAAC